>NZ_JBLWYX010000005.1:0-281399 GCF_048266785.1 Marinobacter sp. | reverse complement strand
CACACCCGTCGTCGCTTTCTGCCTAACCTGCAAAGCAAGCGCTTTTGGGTTGAGTCTGAAAAGCGTTTCGTAAGGCTTCGCACGTCTACCAAAGGCATGCGCATCATCGATAAAAATGGTATTGACGCTGTACTGGCCGATCTTCGTGCCCGCGGCGAGAAAGTATAAGGAGCCGCATCATGCGCGAAAAAATCAAGCTGGTATCTTCAGCAGGCACGGGTCACTTCTACACGACCATGAAGAACAAGCGTAACACTCCGGAAAAAATCGAGATCAAAAAGTATGATCCGGTTGTCCGTAAGCACGTTGCGTACAAGGAAGCCAAGATCAAGTAATTGATCTGGCAGCCATAAAAAAACCCGATTCGCTGGTCGGGTTTTTTTATGGGCGAAAAAGAATATCACGGCGTTACAGGCACCGTAACGTCCAGCGCGATGGGCAGGTGATCCGACATCGGATAACTGACAACCCCGGAGCTATGTACCTGGAGGCTCGGACTAACCAGAATGTGGTCCAACGCTTTCTCCGGTCGCCAGCTGGGGAAGCTGTGAGCATCTGCAGGTAGCGGGATCAAATCGGTTTGCTTCAGCGGGGTGTTGGTCAGTAGCTGTTCCGCGTGCGCATTCATATCGCCCATCAACACCACATGGCGGTAATCGTTGATCAGATCACTAACAAAGCCAAGTTGGCGCTGCTGGGCGGACTTGCTCAATGACAGGTGCATCATCACCAGCACCAACGGGTCTTCCGGGTTGCCGTATTTGGCCACAATCACACCACGGCCGGGAATCAGCCCCGGCAAGCGGTGCTCTTTTACTTCCAGCGGCCTGAACCGACTCAGCAAACCGTTGCTGTGCTGGGCAAACTGCCCCAGATTGCGATTGAGCTGTTGATACCAATACGGAATTCCAGCGGCCTCGGCCAAATACTGCACCTGATTGACGTGCCCGCTGCGCAAACTGCCGCCATCACACTCTTGCAGCGCCACTACATCGTAGTTGCTGAGCAGGGTGGCAATCCGGTCCAGGTTTTCAAACCGGCTGCGATGGGGCAACACGTGCTGCCAGCTGCGGGTCAGATAATGCCGGTAAGCCGAAGTGCTGATGCCCACCTGAATGTTGAACGTCAGCAGACGGATGCGACCGACGGCTGAAAAATCCGGAACATGATCCAGGCCCGATGAGCTGCCACGGGCACCATCCGCCGCCTTCTGGCTTTCATTCCATTGACGTCGCAAACGCTTATACATGGCCACCCATATCCATCGGAATAATGCTCAGCCCACCCACGGCACGCCTGCGATTATTCGCCTGCGGTGTTGTGCTCCCGGGCAACCAGATAATCAACAACCTCCAGCACCCGCTCAAGGCTACCCGCCATGGAGGCGCTGACTGTGTACTTGCCATTTACAAGCATAGTCGGTGTACCGGTAATGCGCGCACCCCGAATTTTTGCCTGCGCCTGCTGCATGCGAGCATTCACACCAAAGCTGTTGTAGCTATCAAGAAACTCTTCGCGATCCACACCGTAGCCAGCAACAAAATCCGCCAGAGACTCGCCATCATTTAGCGGCCGGCGCTCGCCTGCCAGGGCATCAAACAGAGCATCGTGCAGTTTATCCAGAGCATTGATGGCCTCAAGCGCATAGAAGGCCCGGGCGTGCGGCTCCCAGGAGCGACCCAGAGCCGCGGGCAGTCTCACATAGTCTACGTAGTCCGGAGCTTTTGCTTCCCAGCTTTCAGCCAAGGGTTTGAAGTTATAGCAATGCGGGCATCCATACCAGAACACCTCCACCACCTCAACGCGTGAGCCGCTGTCTGTGCGTACCGGGGTGTCCAGTTTCTTGTAATGCGTACCTTCCTTCCAGTCGGCCGCGTTGGCCTGGCCGAATACAGCAAAGACTGACAACAGCAGGGCGACCGTTCTGAGCGCTCGAAACATGAAATATCTCCAGGTTTTTGGATGTCGTTATAAGTGAATTATGACCCGTCGAACCTGAAAAGTTCCATCGTTCATGGATTACAGGTTCGAAAGACAAAAAACCCCGCGCAAGGCGGGGTTTGTCAGGCACCGAACGACTGAATCAGTTCAGGCCGGAAATGTAACTGGCGACGGCTTCAATCTCTGCATCCGTCAGTCTGGACGCAACGTCCATCATGATGGCAGCGTTGGCGCCGTTCGCCCGGGTACCGTCACGGTAGGCATTCAGCTGTTTGGCCAGATACTCCGCATTCTGACCGCCAAGATGCGGATACCCGGCGGGTTCGTTACCCTTACCCTGCGGGTTATGACAGCCGGCACAGGCCGGAACGCCGGAAGCCATATTACCGCCACGGTATACAGCAGCTCCTTTTTCTACCAGTTCCGGATCCGCTTGGTTGACGCCTATATCCTGCTTTGCAAAATACGCCGCCAGATCTTCAAGATCCTGCTTGGATTTACCATCAAGCTGCCCAGTCATCTCCGGAATAGCTCGAGCATTTTCCTGAATGGCCACCAACTGGTTATACAAATACCTCTCACCCAGCCCGGATATTTTGGGATAGACGCCCATAATCGGCTTCGCTCCACCCTGGCCATGACACGCCTGACAGGCCGCTGCACTCTGCTTGCCCGCTTCAGGATCCCCTGCTCCGTGCGCCATGGCTGTAAGGCCAACGCCGAAAACAAACCCTGCGATCAGTTTCTTCATGCTCGCTCCGCTTCTCTCATCTCGAAAATATTCTTTGTTTGCAGCCGGCAGACGCTGACCAGCCAGGCTCAAGACCGGGACTGACAGCGGTTACGCCAAGCGTACCACCAGGAATTGGTGTAGCATTATACATTAATCCCTGATAACTGAAATCCAAAGGAAAGCCAACCGCTGTGGACTCTGATCTGACTCAAAAAAGCATCTCTTTTAACAGCGCCCGCTTCCTGGTCAGCGCGCCCCGACTGGAAGACTGCCCGCCCGACACCGGCGCTGAAGTCGCCTTTGCCGGGCGCTCGAACGCGGGAAAGTCCAGCGCCATGAACACAATTACCGCAAACGGAAAGCTGGCGCGCACCAGTAAAACTCCAGGGCGCACACGCCTGATTAACTTTTTCTCCCTGAACCGCGAGCATACCCGGTTGGTGGATTTGCCCGGATATGGCTACGCGAAAGTATCTCGGGACATGAAAGACGACTGGCAAAAACACCTTGGACACTACCTGAACGACCGCAGATGTCTGCGCGGCCTTGTTCTGGTTATGGATATCCGCCATCCACTTACCGATTTTGACCAAATGATGGTGGAATGGTGCGAGCATAACAAGCTGCCACTGATGATTTTGGCAACCAAAGCCGACAAACTTAAATTCGGGCAGGCAAAAACCAGCATGATGGACATCACCCGAAAGCTTGAGGCATTCACCTGTGTGGAACACCTGATCATGTTTTCGTCCACATCAAAACTCGGCGTTGATGAGTGCCGGGCAGCGCTGATTAATTGGCTGGAAGATGGAAAAGCGCGGGAATAACACAGAAAAAGCCGGCCTGTGAAAAACAGGCCGGTAGAACGTCAGGGTTTGCGACGTGTTAAAACCTGAAAACTCGCTCAGGAGGCGCCAGAAATGTCCGGATTTTCAGCACCTGTTGTTGTGACAGACTCGTTTGCCAAAGGTTCCAAAAAAGCCTGATCTGCACGTTTTCTGCTCGAAAAAAGTAGCACGCTCAGTTTACAGAGGTCTCTCGCTTCTCTTCCTGCTCCGGCATTGTTGGCCGGTACTGTTCCCGCAACGCCATAACCTGTTCACGGTAAGCTGGCGTAAGGTATGGAATCTCAAGCGTCAGCACCTGATATATGCCCTGCTTCAGTTCATGAAGGCTCAGGCTGGCGGAGGCTTTGGCCGCATGGGCTGTCTTCAGATATGCCATCCAGTTAGTGATCACAAGCCAGACGTTCAGCGACATGGCTCCCCGCAGCGATTCGGGCTGCGGCTCGATGATGCCTGAATCTGCCAGCTTCTCGAATATTCGGCTTATGGCGGCGAGGCACCGGTTGGTGAACTCCCGATAGTCACTGCGCAGGCGCGGGTCTCTGTCCAGCAGATATTCCAGATCCCTGTGGAAAAACCGGTAGCTCCAGAGCCCATCAAATACCGACTCCAGGTAGAACGTCATGTCGTCCAGCGTCATCGGACGGTCTTCCGGGATATCCAGATAAAAATCCACCAGCTTTTCGTATTCCTGGAATATCTCGTAAATGATGTCCGACTTGTTACGGAAGTGGTAATAGAGATTGCCCGGCGAAATCGCCAGATACGCGGCGATATGATTTGTTGTGACGTCCCGTTCGCCCAGCTCATTAAACAACTCCAGGCTGGACAGCAGTATCTTGTCTCTGGTTTTCATAAGCTCATCGGCATTCGTTGTTTTACAGCTCACAGATGGCCTGAATCGCCATTGGGCTCCACTTGACTCCCTAGAGTATATACTCTAATAATACTCTCAAGTGCAAATTGAGCGTTTTTCCGCCATCACACGCCTACACAAAACAACAGGCCGCCGCCGCAAAACGACGGCGCCGAAAGGAGGACATCATGGGTGCCAGCGTTGTTCAGCTCACTGAGAGCAAAGACCATATTCAACATACTCACCGGGTGTTCGAAGTTCAGAAAAAAGCGTTTCACGATAATCCCACACCGTCGCTGACCGAACGCCAGGAAAACCTCAAGCGCCTCAAGCAGGCCCTGCTGACCTATCAGGACCGCCTTCTTGATGCTATTGACCGGGATTTTTCATGCCGCTCAAGGGACGAGTCCCTGATTGCCGAAGTGATGCCGTCCATCCAGGGAATCAACTACACCCTGAAAAACCTTGAAGGCTGGATGAAACCTTCGCGCCGTCACGTATCCATATTGTTCCAGCCCGCCAGCAACAGGGTCTGCTACCAGCCGAAAGGTGTTGTGGGCATTATTGTGCCGTGGAACTACCCGCTATACCTCGCAGTCGGGCCTCTGATTGCCTCGCTTTCAGCAGGTAATCGCACGATGATCAAGATGTCCGAATTCACGCCTCACACCTCAGCGCTGTTCAAAGAGCTTATCGAGGCCACCTTCCCGGAAGATCTGGTGGCGGTTATCAATGGCGAAGCCGATGTTGCCGCCGATTTTTCCGCCCGTCCGTTCGATCACATGCTGTTTACCGGCTCCACGTCCGTCGGCAAGCTGGTGATGCGCGCCGCATCCGAAAATCTGACACCGGTTACTCTGGAGCTCGGTGGCAAATCACCTGCCATTGTTTCCCCGGATGTACCTTTGGACGATGCAGCTCAGCGTATCGCCTTCGGGAAGGCATTCAACGCCGGTCAGACCTGTGTAGCGCCAGACTACGTGCTCTGTCCTGCTGACCGCACGCAGGCGTTTGTTGACCAGTTCCGCACCCGGTTCTCGGAGATGTACCCATCGTTGCGCGACAACGACGACTACACAGCCATCATTAATGAGCGTCAGTACAAGCGCCTGCAAGGCTATCTGGAGGATGCAAGAGCCAAGGGTGCCGAGCTGATCGAGATGAACCCGGCGCAGGAAAACATGGGCGACGGCACCTACAAGATCCCGGTGACTCTGGTGCTGAAAACCACCCCGGACATGAAACTCATGCAGGAAGAGATTTTCGGGCCGATCCTCCCGGTCGTGAGCTATGGCAATCTCGATGAGGCAATTCAATACATTAATGATCGACCGCGCCCGCTGGCTCTTTACTTTTTCGGCTACGACCGCAGCCAGCAGCATCAGGTCATCGACAACACGCTCTCAGGGGGCACGTGCATTAACGATTCACTGATGCACGTTGCCCAGGACGACCTGCCTTTCGGTGGTGTAGGTGATTCCGGCATGGGCCACTACCATGGCAAGGAAGGCTTCCTGACCTTCTCGCACCAGCGCGCCATTTTTTCCAAACAGAAATTCAACAGTGGAAAGTTTGTTTATCCTCCTTATGGAACATCGTTCCACAAAATGGTTTACAAATTCTTTATCCGTTGAGCGGACGAATTATGACGGACGATCTCACTTCAATCGAAGGGCAGGATTCCGTGTCTCTGAACCGGCGCAGCTTTCTTTCTGCGCACCGGGCTGGGTGGTGCCTTGTTTCTGGGCACTGTCAGTGTAACTGCCGGCCTGAGTGGCTGTGCGACAGGGCCTGCCAGCCGGCTTGGCGCCGTTGCAACACGGATGGACGCTCGCTACCAGTTCCGTTTTCTGACAACGGAAGATGTAGACCTGTTTGAAGCCCTGCTCCCGGCCATCCTGGGCTCCGCGCTCCCGGAGCAACCCAACGCCCGGCGCATGATGATTGCCGGCACGGTCGAACGCATTGACGCCGGTATTCACAAATTCGGGCCAGCCAACCAGAAAGAACTCCGGCAACTGTTCGATCTGCTCAACTTCGGTCCTACCCGGGTGACGATCGCACGAGTCTGGCCATCCTGGCGCAACGCCTCCACAGCGCAGGCCGATGCGTTTCTGGAACGCTGGCGCTCGAGCCGCATCGGGTTATTCAATAACGGCTATATGGCGCTCACCAAAATCAGCAACGTGGCGTTTTACGGCTGCCAGGAGAACTGGCATCTTTCCGGTTATCCCGGGCCGCCTGAGTGGGCCGTACAAGCCCTTCCACAATTCCGCAACGCCTGACTTTCAGGCTGCGGCTTTAGCTTGCAGTATCTGGTCTAAATTAGGAAGCCACCAAAGACGGTTCCATTGCTATTCTGCAGGGCCGATGTGTGGGTGGTTCAACCACCGTCAACTGGACCAGCAGCTTCCGTACGCCAGACGCAACTCTCAACTACTGGGGCAAACGCTTTGGCCTCGATGCGCTGAGCCCGGAAGCCATGGCGCCCTGGTTCAGCGGCCGGGAAGTACGCCATTCCATATCGCCCTGGAAGATGGATCCGAACCTCAACAACGACATCTTGCGCCAGGGCTGCGAAAAGCTGGGCTACAGCTGGCAGATTATTCCGCGTAATGTGAAAGGTTGCTGGAACCTCGGGTACTGCGGCGTAGGTTGCCCAACCAACGCCAAACAAGGCGCGCTGATGACCACCATCCCCGGGGCCCTGGACCATAACGCCCGGTTGTTCCATGGCCTGCGCGCCGAACGACTGGTGATGAAGCAGGACCGTATCGATTCCTTGCAGGCCAGCGCCATGGCCAGCGATGGCATTACACCAACGGGCATTCAGATCACACTGAAAGCCAGGCATTTCGTGGTCGCCGCCAGCGCAATAGGATCACCTGGCCTGCTGTTACGTTCCGGGTTGCCCGACCCCTATGGGCGCGTTGGCAAGCGGTCATTCATTCACCCGGTGAGCGCCAGCGTTGCACAAGTGCCAAAGCTGGTAGATCCGTTTTATGGTGCGCCGCAATCTGTCTATTCTGACGAGTTCAACTTCAGTAAAGGCGTGGATGGAGACGTGGGCTACAAGCTGGAAGTGCCGCCCTTGCACCCGGCTTGCGCAACAACTGAAAGTATGACTCTCCTGGCGGGCAGCTAACAGTGCTCCAGCTCCGCGCCGCCAGTCGGCCTACAGAAACCCGTGGAATGCTGATACTCTGGATGCCTGTTAAAAAAGGAGCTGTGCATGCCTAAAGTCATTTACCCGGGCACCTTTGATCCCATCACTAACGGCCACACGGATCTTATTGAGCGTGCCGGGCGCATGTTTGATGAGGTTGTTGTTGCCGTCGCCTACAACTCGAAGAAAAAACCATTGTTTAACGTGGAAGAGCGCTGCGAACTGGTTCGACAGGCCACGACCCACATCCCGAATGTCACCGTTACCGGCTTCAGTTATCTGCTCGCTGATTTTGTCCGTGATCAGGGTGCGACCGTGATTATCCGGGGCCTGCGGGCGGTTTCCGATTTCGAGTATGAGTTCCAGCTTGCGGATATGAACCGCCGTCTGGCGCCGGAACTGGAAAGCGTGTTTCTGACGCCTTCCAATCACCTTTCCTATATTTCCTCAAGCCTGATTCGGGAAATTGCTTCGCTGGGGGGCGATGTTTCCGAGTTCGTTGACCCTGTTGTAGAAGCGGCGCTGAAAGAGAAATTCAGCGAGGCCTGAAGCAACAGCCGATAATGAAAAAGCCCCGACCGGAGCTTTTTCATTCTTGAAGCTGCGTCAGAATAAAGGCGGCAGCGGAAACTCCTGACCATTAACCTCTACAACCATATCGCTCAGCCTTGCAGTCAGCACCAGCCTGTCGCCTTCGGGCACCAGAAAACCCTGTTTGATCAAAGGCGCAAGCTGCATCCTCACGGCGGGGTAGCCTTCCGCCAGTACCGAAGGCACACTCAGATTCATTTCTCCGGTTAACTGCTGCATTACCATGAGCATTTCTGCTTTCTGATCTGCGGTCAGCTCGGGATGGCTGATCACCAGACTGCCCGTCACCTCGCCTTCAGGCGTATCCAGTGTCAGCTCAGGGAATCCAACCGAAAACCCGGCCGCCGATAAATCGCGCAGCGCCGTATTCACCTGACCCATCGCCGCCATCTGCCGCTCAAATGCGTCTTGGCTATCTGTATCGGGTGCCAAAGCCATACCTTGGAGCTCTGCCATACTGGTTGTCAGCGCACTCCAACTTGCAACATCAAGATGTTCCAGAGCGAATGCCACTTTATGCGGGCCATAGGCCTGGTCTTCATAGCGAACTTTTTCGGCCTCAATCGATAGTCGGGAATCCAGACGCTGACCGTCAGCATTTGCCTCGGTGCTGCTACGCGCCAGCAAACCCTCGATTGTTACCGGGGGTCCCTCAGCAGCCGTCAACGCAACGGAGGCCATCGACGCCTCCACGGTTCCCGTCCAGACATCACCTTGCAAGTGAGTCATGTTGTGCTCAACACGGAAGTCATTAACGCGAACGCTCATATCCGGGCCGGAGAAAGTCAGCTGTGGCCAAACAACCAAAGCCTCGGCCTGGGAACCGGTGTCACTGATTTCAATTCGGGCGATTCCGCCGCTGGTTCTGAACGATTCTCCGCTTTCAGAATTATTGATCGCGATGGCAGGAGCTTCCAGCTCAAGCACAGCGGTGCCCCAAAGGCGCGTTTCGAGAGTCAGCCTTGGGTGCTCCTGAAACCAGTCAGCACCTTCAGGCGCCCAGCCTTCAACAGGCTGAAAATCGATAAAGCTGCCGGTCACCCCGTGAGTCACTTTTGCACGATACGCAATCGGGCGAACCTCTCCGCTCTCAGGGTTCAGAATCGTTACAACACCGTCCAGCTCCGATCCGAAAAAACCACGGCGGTAATCGTCTGTTTGCAGTTGAACAAAAGGCTGCGCCTGGTTCAGTTCACGGGTAACCACTTGCCACTGCTGCTCGGTTATATAACCCACTGCCCAGGGGATTGCGCCGGCAACAACCAATACACCGACGCCGGCAATTATCCACTTTGTTTTCAAGAATTCTCTCCGTCTGAAAATGTCAGGATTTGCCGGTCAGGCGCTCCAGCAATACCAATTGTGAGGCCACACGCTCTTCGCCCTCGGCGGGCTGATTTTGAATGTAACTGCCATCCGGCTGCAACATCCACGACTGGCAGTTATCGGCAAGATAAGTATCCAGATCTTCGCGCACACGCGCAATCAGCTCCGGATCTTCAATTGGAAACGCCGTCTCAACCCGGCTCAGCAGGTTACGTTCCATGCAGTCTGCGCTTGAGCAGTAAACTTCGGGCTTGCCATCGTTGCCAAAATAATAAGCCCGGGTGTGCTCCAGAAAGCGCCCCACAATGGAACGCACACGAATGTTATCTGAAAGGCCTGGCACCTCGGGTCTCAGGCTGCAGATGCCGCGCACAATCAGGTCAACTTTCGCGCCAGCCTGCGAAGCCCGGTACAGAGCCTTGATGAGCTGTATTTCTGTTAACGCATTGATCTTGATAATGATGCGGCCCTTATCCCCCAGTTCGGCTTCGCGCTCAATAAGGCTGAGCAGTCTTTTGTGAAGCGTAAACGGCGCATGGAACAGCTTTTTGATCTTCAGCGCCTTGCCCATTCCGGTTAACTGCTGGAACAGCTTGTTAACGTCGTCGCCGATGGATTCGTCACAGGTCATGAAGCTGTAATCGGTATAAAGGCGCGCGTTGACCGCATGGTAGTTGCCGGTTCCCAAGTGAACATAGCGGCGCAGTCGGCCTTCCTCGCGGCGCACAATCAGGATCATTTTGGCGTGGGTTTTGTACCCCACCACGCCGTAAACCACGATCACACCAGCTTCCTGCAACCGGCTTGCCAGCTCCAGGTTTTCAGCCTCGCTGAATCGTGCCCGCAGCTCAACGACGACGGTTACCTCTTTGCCACGACGGGCCGCGTCTGCCAGAGCTTCAACAACCTCCGAATTGGCGCCGGTGCGGTAAAGGGTCTGTCGGATCGCCAGAACGTGTGGATCCTTCGCGGCCTGACGCAGCAAATCGACGACCGGGCTGAAGTTCTGAAAAGGATGATGCAACAGGATCGGCCGTTTGCGAATTGCGTCGAACAGGGTTTCTTTACTGCGGATCTGCTTGGGTATCGTGGGCGAGAAACTGGAATACGACAGATCAGAGCGGTCTACCAGTGTTTTAACCGCCATAAGCCGAGTCAGGTTGACCGGCCCGTTTACCTGGTAAAGATCCCTTTGCCCAAGGCCAAATTCCGTCAGCAGAAACTGCACCAGCTCCTGCGGGCAGTTGTCCGCAACTTCCAACCGCACACCGTCACCAAAACGGCGGCTGAGCAGCTCTCCGCGCAGTGCGGATGCCAGGTCTTCAAGATCGTCTTCCAGCTCCAGATCGGCGTTACGTGTTAGGCGGAACTGATAGCAACCCTTGACTTCCATGCCCGGAAACAGCTCATCGGTGTGGGCGTGAATCATCGAAGACAGAAAAACGAGATTCTCGCCGCCGCTGCAGACTTCATCCGGCAGGCGCACCAGCCGCGGCAGAGAACGCGGGGCCGGGACTATCGCCATGCCCGTCTCCCGGCCAAAGGCATCCTTGCCATCCAGTTCAACAATAAAGTTAAGGCTTTTGTTCACCAGGCGCGGAAACGGGTGTGACGGATCCAGCCCGATGGGACTCACCACAGGCAGAATCTCATCCTTGAAATAATTGCGCACCCACTCCGCCTGCTCCGGTGTCCACTCCTGGCGCCGCACGAAGTGAATGTTCTCTTTTTCCATCTCCGGGATCAGGACATGGTTCAGAATGTCATACTGCTCATCAATATACTCATGGGCAACACGGCTGATCTCACTCAGCGCCTGTTCCGGCATGATGCCGTCAGCACCCAGGGTCTCTCGGCCGTACTTGATCTGCTGGCGGAGGCCAGCCACCCGTATCTCAAAGAACTCATCCATGTTGCTGCTAAAAATACAACAGAAAATCAGCCGGTTAATCAACGGGTGGGTGGTATCAAGCGCCTGCTTCAGCACGCGGTAATTAAACTGAAGCTGGCTCAGCTCACGGTTGAAGTAGTTTTCACTGGCGTCCAGATTAATCACTTCACCTACCGGCGGGAGATCCATTGGCGCAGGTATACTCTGCTCCCCTTCCGCTGTCAGATTCCTGGCGATTTCCGTTGTCATGGCCTTTCCGTTCCTGTCTGGTTTACCGTCAGCCCTTCATCGGCTGCGGATTGTTCGCAAACGGCTTCAGCGCTGTTGATCACGCATCAGGCGAGCTGCCCGCACCGCAAAGTAGGTCAGAATGCCGTCGGCACCGGCACGGCGCATGGACATCAGGCTTTCTATCATAACCGTGTCACCATCAAGCCAGCCATTCTGCTCAGCAGCCATATGCATGGCGTACTCGCCACTGACCTGGTATACGAAAGTCGGCACCTGAAGCTCGGTTTTCACTCTATGCACAATATCCAGGTAAGGCATGCCGGGCTTGATCATCACCATATCCGCGCCTTCGGCGAGATCCATCATCACCTCATGAATCGCCTCGTTGCTGTTGGCCGGGTCCATCTGATAGGTGGCTTTGTTGCCTTTACCGAGATTTGCTGCGGAGCCAACTGCATCACGAAATGGCCCGTAATAGCCCGACGCGTACTTGGCAGAGTAAGCCAGGATACGGGTGTTCACGTGCCCCGCCGACTCCAGCGCTTCACGCATGGCCGCAACGCGACCATCCATCATATCGGAGGGTGCAACAACATCTGCTCCAGCATCAGCGTGGGATAGCGCCTGGTTTACCAGTGCCTCTACGGTAATATCGTTCAACACGTAGCCATCGTTGTCGATGATGCCATCCTGGCCGTGGGTAGTGAACGGATCCAGCGCTACATCGGTGATCACACCCAGCTCCGGATAGGCTTTTTTCAGCGCCCGGACGGCCCGTTGTGCCAACCCGTCAGAGTCCCAGGCTCCGGAGCCAGACAGGTTTTTCTTCTCAGCCGAAACCACGGGGAACAGCGCTACCGCGGGAATGCCCAACTGCACCAGTTCTTCAGCCTGCTCGACCAAAAGGTCAATACTCAAGCGATCTACGCCTGGCATCGATGGCACCTGCTCACGCTGATTTTCACCTTCCAGGACAAAAACCGGGAAGATCAGGTTGTCTGGCGTCAGCTGGCTTTCCCTCACAAGTCGGCGGGAAAAATCGCTGGCGCGGTTGCGACGCAGACGGGTAGCGGGGAAAACGCGGGGTGTTGAGAGCGACACAGAAAACCTCCTGAACGACACTGCAAAGAGTTGGATCGAAAATCACGGCGCACTGACAGCACCGTTTGCACCATCATACACCGCCGGGACCGCTGGTTGCAGGCTGCCTCTGGATACAGGAAAAGATCCGGAACAATAACATGGCACCAGGAGGCCGCAGCAGGGGCTTTCCCAATAGCCGTATTACTGAATGGAATCCAGCGCTTTGGCTCGAATACGCTCAGTTTCGCTGAAGTACCTCTCGTGAAGCCGGGCCAAGCTTTCTTCACGTTCAGGCTCCGCCAGACCGGATGCCTTCAGAGCGTCACGCTCCTTTGCATAAGATTGCCAACGCCGGCTCCAGTCCTTCTGCTCTGCATCCAGATCCTCCAGCCTTTGGGCGGCCTCATCACCAAACTCTTGCTGCCGCCATGCGCGCAAAGCTTCCGGATCATTAGCCAGGGTTTCACGCGCCTCTTCGTAGCGTGAGAACTTGCCGGTGTCCAGCCGGGCTTGCCTTACAGGTTCTGGTAAAGCCATTTCCGCTTCGGCAAGAGCGTCTTCACGCTGTTGTTCAGTCAGGCTCTCGTCCCTGCCAAGGTTCCGTTTCAGGAGCTGATAACGATCTATCGCCTCCTCATCAGCAAAGAAGGCCTCAGCAGTATCGGCATCCATCCAGGTTCTTCGCAGGGCCTGAATTTCGGCCATACGGCGTTGAATTTCATCGAGGCTTCCGGCTCGCGCTTCTCCATAAGCTGTCTCCAGATCTGCGAGCGCCAGTTTGTAATCCAGATACCGGCCCAGAGTGTCGAGTGCCTGGCCTCGTGCGGGCTCCTCCAGAACCGAGAGCGCAAGCCGGATTCGAACCACCAGTTGCGGCAGAGCTTCCTCTCCCAGCGCAGAAAGATAGTATTCAAACAGCTGCCGCAACTCGCCCGTAGGGACAAGATTGCCAAAACGGTCTGTTTTTGCCCAACCTGCCGGCTCTGACGTTCCCGCCAGAGACGCTGGCTGCTGGTCAGGCATCGTGAGTTCCGCCGACTCAACAACCATTTTTGAAGGCGATTGCTGACGCGCTGCCGAAAAGCCGGCCGCATCCGTTGTAGCATCAGCAGGGCGATCAGAGTTACGGGTGGAGGCAGGCTGATCCCGGCCACCATCGGCAAGCAGCCAGAGTGCAATGACAACTGCTATGATCACCGGTATGGCAAAGGAGAGTCTGGAAGTTGAATTCATGATTACAAGGCAGGTCCGGCGGATTGATGACGGCTTGGCTTCGCTCCCGAACGCTGGGAGAGAGACGAAGAACGGGGCTGTGCACGGACCATAATAGACAGAACCGAGGCGTTATACCGAGACAGACCGCATAAACAGGCCGGGATTCACCAACCCCGGCCTGTAATGACAATGCTCAAAGAGAGCGGTTGTTAAAGTCTGCCTCAACCTTACGCGTGTAATCAGCCCGAAAAGATGTCTCAACTTCCTGAATTCTGCCCCCTTGGCTCAGGAACGCTTCGATATCCTGCTGTAACTGCGCCCGAACCCGTGCCCGGCCTGCAATCGAATGGGTATCATCACTCTCATTACTTGAATTAACCCAGTTCCCGGACTGCTCCAGATTGCTTTCGTCGAGCTCACTCATGATTTTCTCCTTCAACGAAAACAGCGTTACAAGTGCCACGCCCCCTCCGGGCGCCGCACTCCGTATCGACCAGCCACTACTGCGGCAACGTCTTGGCGTCTTTATAATCTGCTTTCGATTACAGTGCTATTTAGGAACAATGCATTTTTTGTAAAATTTTGTAACCTGCTATAACCTGATGAATTCAAATGGCAAAATACAGACGCTCAGAGACGCGTGCATTGACACAAAGAATGAATAATGATTCACTAATTCAAGGAGCCGAAATGGCTTATCGTGAAACGGAAAAAATGCGTCAGCGAAAAGCCGCCGCGCGACAGAGGATCGCAGAGTGCACCTATCAGTGCGTTGCCGAAGGCGGTTTTCGCAATGCGAAAATCACCCGTGTTGCACAGCTCGCAGGTGTGGCCACGGGAACGATCTACCGTCATTACGAGTCAAAAGAGGACTTGTTTGCCGAGATATTTCGCAAGGCCACGCAGCGGGAAGTAGACAAGGTGGCGGAAGTACTGGCAACACCGGGAACCGCTACGGCGCGGTTGGAAAAAGCATTGCGGCAGTTTGCCGAGCGCGCATTGAAAGCCCCTGTTATGGCTTGGTCACTCATTGCTGAGCCGGTGGACCCGAAAGTTGAAGAAGAGCGACTGGCTTATCGAAAAGCCTACGCCGATCTGTTTGAACAAGCGATTCGCGAGGGCATCGAAGAAGGATGCATTCCGGATCAGGACGCCCGCCAGAGCAGTACCTGCCTGGTAGGCGCTATCGCGGAAAGCCTGGTCGGCCCACTATCACCAACCCAGACCAGCCAGGCTGCCGCAGACGAAACCGATAACAAAGGCCCGCTGGTCAACACCATCATCCGCTTTTGCATACAGGGGTTGACCGGCACCAGGAGGTAGCTATGAACGCTCCACAACCCAAGCCCGGAATGCCCACAGATAATCAGGGTGATCGCTATCTGGCGGCCACCCATGAAGTCGTCAATCAGCCGCCAGCGCTGGAAAACTATAACCTGTATGAACAGGACATTGCACTTCAGGAGGCTGTGCAGCGCGAAGGTGCCGGGAAGGCTGAAAGCGACCTGAAAACCTTCGGCGCCCTTGCCGGTGATGCTGCAATCATCGACCTGGGTTTTCGGGCCAATAACAACAAACCGACGTTCAATACCCACGACCGCTTTGGCCACCGCATCGACGAAGTGGATTTCCACCCTTCGTACCACGAACTCATGCGCCTCGCTTTCGAAAACGGCCTTCACAGCAGCCCCTGGACAGACCCGGGCAAAGGCGCGCACGTTACCCGTGCGGCCAAATACTACATGCACTCCCAAGTGGAAGCGGCACACTGTTGCCCGGTCACCATGACCTTTGCCGCCATTCCTTCCATACGCAAGCAACCGGAACTGGCATCGCTCTGGGAATCCCGGGTACTGGCCAACAACTACGACCCCCGCAATGTCCCCGACAGCCAGAAAAGCTCCGTAACCATCGGTATGGCGATGACCGAAAAACAGGGTGGCAGCGACGTTCGCGCCAACAGCACTCTGGCCTATCCCGTGGGTACCAATGGCCCGGGCCAGGCTTATGAACTGGTTGGCCACAAATGGTTTGTCTCAGCGCCCATGTGCGACGCCTTTTTGGTATTGGCTCAAGCGCCCGGCGGCTTGTCCTGTTTCCTGATGCCACGCTGGCGCCCGGACGGCACCAAAAACCCCTGGCAGATACAGCGTCTGAAAAACAAAATGGGCAACGTAGCCAACGCATCCAGCGAAGTGGAACTGCGCGGCGCACTGGCCTGGATGATCGGCGAAGAAGGCCGTGGCGTTCCCACGATTATTGAAATGGTCGCCATGACCCGCTTCGACTGCATGATTGGCAGCTCAGCCGGCATGCGCCAGGCCGTAGCCCAGGCCACACATCACTGCCGCCATCGTAGCGCCTTCGGTAGCCAGCTCATCGACCAGCCCCTCATGCAGAACGTGCTTGCGGACCTGGTTCTGGAAAACGAAGCCGCGCTCGCCTACACCATGCGAGTCGCCCGCGCCCTTGATAACCAGAATCAGGAACACGAACGCCTGCTGGCCCGACTTGCCACACCCGTAGGCAAATACTGGATCTGCAAACGCACACCCAACCACGCCTACGAATCCATGGAATGCATTGGCGGCAGTGGCGTAATGGAAGACTGCATTATGCCCCGCCTGTTCCGTGAATCCCCGGTGAACGCCATCTGGGAAGGCAGCGGCAACGTCCAGTGCCTTGACACCCTGCGAGCTATCCACAAGGAACCTGAAACCCTTGACGCCTTCTTCCGCGAAGCTGCTGAAGCAAAAGGCGCAGACCGTCGCTTCGACCAGTTCCTGGCGCAACTGCAAAACGACTTCGCCGACATCAGCGACGTCCAGTACCGCGCCCGCAATTTGGTAGACCGCATGGCGTTGACCCTGCAAGTCTCCCTGTTGCTACGCAACGGCGACAAAGCAGTGGCAGACGCCTTCTGCGCCTCCCGGCTGCAATCCAATGGTGGTATGAACTACGGCAACCTGCCCTCCGGCACCGACGCCGCGGCTATTATCAAGCGGGCAACGCCTGTAGTAGGCTAGTGTTTATGCCCACCAAGGCGTAAAGATATCCACTTGGTGGACTCCACTTGAATTGTTCGGGAACCGGCGGGGCAAGGCTGTTCAAAACTGTGCGGAGCCATGGATGGCGGAGCCCAAGCGCCACATGGACGTGCCGCAAGGAGCGTGTTTTGAACAGCCTTGCCCCGCCGGTTTCAGCACCAAAGCCGGAACACCCATGTCTGAAGCACTAAGAAAACTACTCAAAGAAGGCAACGCGCCTCAACACAACACCGCGCTTACACCGCACGTAGGCGTATTGACCCTGCACTTCCAGCTCTACGGCTGCGAAGATCTCAAGGCCAAGCGTAAAGTGTTCACCCCACTGCGCGCCGTATGGGGCAAAGAGCCCGACCTGGCCGTAGCAGAAACCGCCGATCTCGAAGCCCTCGATTGCGCTACCTGGACAATCGCGGCCCTCGGCACCTCCTCGCAGCAGATCACCCAGCGCCTCGATCAGGTAGAGAAAGCCATCCAGGAGAAGGTCGATGCAGCCATACTCGGCATTCACCGTGAGATTCTCTGAAAAAGCGCTGTGGCACAACATCAATGCAGGCCGTATACTACGCCTCCTCAGGGATGCCAGTGTGCCTGTAAGCTACAGGTGACAAGTAACCAATGCCGGAATCAGACCCCGGCTGTATCCGTCGGGCATCCGGAACCGGCCTTGCGGATGACCACTGATTGTGTGTGGTATCTATGACCGGCAAGAAAAAAACGGCCCAGGCCTCAATTGAAGCCATGTATCGCGTGTTCACCGTGCCTGAGGCACCGGAGTCCGCGCTCAGCCGTATTGACCAGAACATATCCCGCAATCTTGCAGGCTTCCTGCAGGAACATATCGTTGCGGTTGAACGGGATCTTGCAGACGTCGAGAAGAACTTCTCTGACTACGCCATCCCGGAAAAGCCCGTGTTCGTTTCCGAACAGGCTCAATTCCTGCTCGACAAACTGGTTGCCAACTCCGTCCATACTGCATCACCCGCCTTTATCGGACACATGACCTCAGCGCTACCCTACTTCATGCTGCCGCTGTCGAAAATCATGATTGCCCTGAACCAGAACCTCGTGAAAACCGAAACCTCCAAGGCGTTTACGCCCATGGAGCGACAGGTTCTGGGTATGATTCACCGGTTGGTGTATCAGGAAGACGGTGCCTTTTACCGAAAATGGATGCACGACCCCCGCTACGCCCTTGGAGCCATGTGCTCCGGTGGCACCGTCGCCAACCTGACCGCACTCTGGGTTGCCCGCAACCGTGCCTTCCCGGCCGAAGGCAGCTTCCGCGGCCTGCATCAGGAAGGTCTGTTTCGCGCCCTGAAATATTACGGCTACGAAGGCGCTGCCATCGTGGTATCCCGCCGTGGCCATTATTCTCTGAGCAAAGCCGCCGACGTGTTAGGCCTGGGCAGGGAATCACTGGTAGCGGTCGATACCGATGACAACAACAAGATCCAGACCGACGCCCTGCGCGACAAGTGCCTGGAATTGCAGAAACAGAAAGTCAAGGTTTTGGCCATCTGTGGCGTTGCCGGCACCACCGAGACCGGTAACGTGGACCCGCTGGACGCCATGGCAGACATTGCCCGGGAATTCGGCGCGCATTTCCACGTGGACGCCGCCTGGGGTGGGCCCACGCTGTTCTCCAGAACCTACCGCCATTTACTGCGGGGCATCGAAAAGGCAGACTCTGTCACCTTCGATGCTCACAAACAGCTGTACGTTCCCATGGGTGTAGGACTGGTGGTATTCAAAGACCCGAGCCTGGCCAGTGCGGTTGAACACCATGCCCAATACATCATCCGCAAAGGCTCCCGTGACCTGGGCTCCACGACGCTGGAAGGCTCACGCCCCGGCATGTCCATGCTGATACATTCCGGCTTGAAAATCCTGGCCCGGGAAGGCTACGAGATACTGATTGACCAAGGCATTGAAAAGGCTTCCACCTTCGCCGATATGATCGAGGAGCAGCCTGACTTTGAGTTGATTACGCGGCCCGAGCTGAACATTCTGACCTACCGTTACTGCCCCTCCAATGTGTATCAGGCACTGGCGTTGGCGGATCCGCTTCAGGCAGAAAAACTCAATGCCTGCCTGAACAGAATCACCAAGTTTATCCAGAAAACGCAGCGGGAGCGCGGCAAGGCGTTTGTTTCAAGAACCCGATTGGAACCTGCCCGTTACTACAGGTTCCCGTGCATTGTGTTCCGTGTTGTTCTGGCGAACCCTCTGACCACACCAAAGATTCTGGCGGACATTCTGGAAGAGCAAAGAGAGCTTTCAGGGGAAGAAGGGATTCAGGACGAAATAAGGATATTGCATCAGATGGCGGATGCAGTGCTTAAGCAGCACGAACAAGGCCAAAGGCAAGCCTAGCGCAGGCAACTCAGAATATTCGGTGAGCGGGACGGGGCGATACAGAAACCGCTCCGTCCCGCTCACTCCACCGACACCAAACTCAGTAAAGCGCCTCTTCGTCATCCAGCACTTCGTGGATGATATCCAGAAACATACGATCAGCCTCGCTCCACTTTTCCGGAATGCGAATGGTGGTGTTAGCGCTGATCTCCCGGGCGATCAATTCGTCAGAATCAGCCTCTGAACGATACTTGCGGGCAATATCTATGGACTTCACCGCGATCGTCGGATCACTTAGCACCTTCTTGATGAACACTCGCAGCTCATCAATCACCCTGGCCTGACGACGGCTTTCAACCGGTGTACTCATAACTCACCCTCCGGGCAAATGAATTCTCGGGAAGCCTGCAGCTCCCACGGCATACGCATAGTATGACCAAACCCGCGCGTTACAACCAGCCAGCGCATCAGACAAAAAGCCCGCGCAGAGTGAAAAACAGAATAGCCGCCATAATCGCTGAGGCAGGTACCGTAATAATCCAGGCCGCCGCTATACGCACCAAGTGCGAGCGCTTAACCATCTCTTCTTTATAAATCTTCTTGAGCCGCTTGCGATCCGACTTGGTCAGAGGCACATGTTTCTTTTTCTTTGCCCGCTTCAGGAGCTTTTCCATTTCCTCAACGGAGGCGTTGCGGAAATCGTCAAGGAAAGGCTTGAGGCGCTCCTGATCGTCGGCGTCGCGCTCCTCCATGATCTTGTGCAGCTGGGTCGCGTAGTTGGACTTCAGGTACTCACGCAGGAAGCCAACGCCGAAAACGCCGCCAATGGCAATGTGGGTAGAGCTCACCGGCAAGCCCAGTTGCGAAGCCAGAATAACCGTCAGTGCCGCCGACAAAGCAATACAGAACGCGCGGGTTTTATCCAGCTCGGTAATCTCGCTGCCCACGGTCTTGATCAGGCGCGGGCCGAACAACATAAGGCCGACGGTCAGCCCCAAAGCACCAATCATCATGACCCACAAGGGAATGCTTGAGGCAGTTACTACCGCGCCATTGGATAGCGCATCATTGATTGCCGCAAGCGGGCCAATAGCGTTGGCTACGTCGTTTGCACCGTGGGCGAAACTCAAAAGAGCAGCTGCAAATATCAACGGCCAGGTGAACAGGGTATTCACGCCGCCAACGCTGTTTTCCATCGTAGCGGCCTTGCGCGCAGCCAGCGAACGCACAACAAAAAATGCAATGACAGCAGCGGCCAGACCAACCAGGGAGGCTTGAAGAAAGTCTACCTTGATGATTTGCTTGACGCCCTTGATCATCAGGTAAGTGCCGAACGCCCATGCCATGATGGCGACAAGCCAGGGTACGAACGTACGGGCGGCGGGTATCACGTTTTTTCGGTACAGCACCGTCTTGTTGATGGTAAATAGCAACAGAGCCGCCAGGGCACCACCAAGTACCGGAGAAATAACCCAGCTCGCGGCAATCTTGCCCATAACGGCCCAGTCCGCAATGCCCCAGCCACCCGCCGCAATGCCTGCGCCGAGCACACCACCCACGATGGAGTGCGTGGTGGATACCGGAGCGCCCATCCAGGTTGCCAGGTTGAGCCAGAGCGCACCCGCCAGCAGTGCTGCTGTCATCAACCAGACAAAGGCGCGGCTATCTTCCAGGCTTGTGGGGTCAATAATGCCACCTTTGATGGTGGACACGACGTCGCCACCGGCAATCAGCGCGCCTGCCGACTCGAAAATACCCGCGAGAATAACGGCAGCTCCGAGAGACAGGGCGCCCGAGCCAACGGCAGGGCCAACGTTGTTCGCAACGTCATTGGCACCTATATTGATGGCCATATAGCCGCCGATGACAGCAGCAGCCATCAGCAGCGTACTGTTGGGCAGACCTTCACTGAAGGAGCCTACAGCCAGCCAGACGCCCAGCAGGAACAACAGGCTGAACCCTATCCGGTATCGTTCCGTAGAGTTGCTGGTAAGAAGAGTATCCAGGAATCCGCTTGAACGGGCCATAACAGAAAAGGTCTCATTTGGTCTGAATGGAGAACGAACCGGTGTGTAGCGCGCAACTATAAATTTTTTGCCTCTAAATTGAAACAAATCTGCGAGAACGCGAACCGGTCACACGATACACATGCAATGGATGCACACCTACCACTGCCTGACGCACAATAAGCAAAAATGCCAGAATGCTGCACATGAGTGCTGCGTATTCAAACAGGGCCGTTATGACCAGAGACTCATCCTTGGGCTACCAGGCTGCGCAGGAACGTGAAGGTGCCCAGGTTTCACGCATAATGACATGGCTGTCATTTGCGGCGATTCTGTCTCTTGCCGGCATCGCCTCCAAAGTCTGGTATTCCGGCCACAACAAATTACCCCTCACCATGAGCGCGGGCGTTTGTTCTATTGCGCAAGCCGACTCTATCGACAGCATGCTCCGGCAGGCAGACTTGCAGCTTTACAAAGCAAAAGCCGCCGGTCGCAACCGGATTGCACCTCGGGTTCGCAGCCAGGGCACAAATATTCAGAGTGAGCCAGATGCTTGAGGCCATTTACCTTGATCGCTATTATCAGGCACTGTACGAAACCGGTAATCCGCCCTTGTAATGAACAGGTATCTCCATGGCAGACATTCGAATTCTGGTAGGCAGCGTCTACGGTGGCGCACTGATGACCGCCAGAGCGATCAAACAGGCGCTGGACGCTGAAGGCTACTCGGTGTCCGTTCTGGAGAACCCGGTGCTTGACGATATAACATCGGATACAGCTCCGCTGCTCGTGTGCACGTCAACGACAGGCCAGGGCGAGGTTCCCGGCAACTTGCTGCCTTTCTACGTAGCACTGCGAGAACAGTTGCCACAGCAACCAGGCCGGCCATTCGGTGTCATTGTGCTGGGGGACAGTTCTTATGGCGATACCTTTTGCGGTGCCGGTGATCTTATGGAGGAAGCGTTATATGAAACCTCGGCCCGCAAGGTTGGCGAAACGCTTTGCATTGACGCATTGGAAACTCTGGAGCCCGAAAACGAGGCTTTGCCATGGGTGCGCGACTGGATATCCACCGTATTGACATGAGTACAACTTGAGTCGCTATCGGCTATATATCATGCTCACCCGGACAACAACAACGATGAGCAGTGAATCGTGACAAGGTTCCAACGGTCTCGCCGTCTGGCGGTGCTGATGCTACTTCTGCCCCTGGCATTTTCCTGCCGGGGCGCCGAGACGTTTCGTTTCCCCGACGTTGAATTCATACGCTTGGCACCAGGCGTGCAGATTTCCGCAGAGGAAGCGCTGGCCTCCAGCGCCTGGCAACCTCTTGAGACCAGCAGCCCAAACTTTGGCTACACCCTTGACACCGTCTGGTTCCGCCTGAATGTGCCCGCCGATCGTCAGATTGATTTGCTTGAAATTGCCCATTCCCAGCTTGATCACGTCGCGTTTTATGTTGTCGATAACGGCAAGCTGACCGAAGCGATAATTACGGGGGATCGCTATCCCTTTACCCAGCGCCCCATTCTCAATCGCCATTTTTTGTTCCCATTCAGCCCGGACGCCAGCGGAAACCGGAAAATTCTTCTGGAAATCCGCACCGAAGGCACGCTTCAGGTTCCGATGACTCTCTGGAACACACAGGCATTTTTTGAACATGCCTCCGTTGAAGAACAGCTGCACGCCGTATATTACGGCATTCTGATCAGCGTTATTTTCTTCAACCTGTTTGTATTTTTTGCCCTGCGGGAACCCGTTTATCTGCTTTATGTGCTATCCACATTCGGGTACCTGCTAATCATTGGCAACATGAACGGCACCGCATTTCAGCTGATCTGGCCCGGAAGCCCGGACATACAGAACCGCGCCATGCTGTTCACGGTTCCCCTGGCCGTGATTTTCACGCTGCTGTTCTCACGCTCTTTTCTCAGGCTCAAACAAACCGGGCCACTACTCAACCGGGTTGTGCTTGGCTTCGTAACGTTGAACGCTGCCATGGTGGTGATCACTGGCATTATGGAATACAGCACCGCCATGCGGTTAATTGTTGCCATGGCCATACCCAGCACCTTGTTGCTCACAGTGATCGGTCCGCTGCAGTGGTTTCGAGGCAAGCCTCAGGCAGGCTATTACACTGTGGCCTGGGGCGCTCTATCCCTTGGCAGCGCCATCACTGCGGCCAACAAGTACGGATTACTTCCCAACAATTTCATCACCACCTACGGCATGGAAATCGGTTCAGCCTTTGAGGTAATTTTGCTTGCCTTGGCTCTGGCGGCGCGACTGTACCAGGAACGGCAGGACAAGGTGGAGGCACGAGAGGCGGAATTGGCGGCCATGGCTGCGAGGCGTTCAGCCGAACTCAAGCTGATCGAAAGTGCACTGCACAACCCCCTTACAGGGTTACCCAACCGTGCCAGCTTTGAGATGCAAGTGAGCGACCTGATTCGCCAGTCCCCGGATACGCGGCTCGGTGTTGTGGTGATTCATATGAACAACCTTCAGTCGGTCACCAAAACTCTGGGGCATCAGAACAGCGATCGCATACTGGAGCTGGCCTCGCGGAACATGAGTGCCATCATGCGCGAGCTCCCGGGTATTATCTCTTTGGGGCAACACAATGGGCGCAACTTTTTTCTGGCGTCTCTCGACTCGGAGACCTTTGCCTGTGTGGTGGAGGCCAGTGTTGCTGAAAATGCACGTCGCGCTGTTGTGCATGCCTTGGATGCCGTTCGCAGCCCAATCGACTATCTCGGCATGCAAGTGCCGTTAAATGCCCAGGTAGGCGTTGCTATTTCCCCGGTTAATGGCACAGATTCCACATCGTTGATCCGCCGAGCGATCATAGCCGAGGGTTCAGACCGCGCCCGTGAGCGCGGAATAGCCTATTACAAACCCTCATGCGACTCCTACAGTGCGGGCAGGCTGACAATGGTCTCAGAGTTGCAGCAAGCTCTTGCGAACGACGGGCTGAAGCTCCACGTGCAGCCAAAGCTGGATTTGAACACCGGGCGGATTGCTGGCATGGAGGCCCTGATTCGCTGGCCAGGCCGGGATCAGCCCGTAGGTGCGGATGAAATCATCGTTCTGGCAGAGCAAACAGGGCTGATCAAACCGCTGACCCGCTGGGTGCTGGAGCAGTCTCTGCAACTGCGAAGCTGTCTTCTTGAAACCGGACACGTCGTCGACCTCTCGGTCAATATCTCACCCAACAATCTCCGGGAGCCGGACTTCCCGTTGTTCGTGAAACGGCTAATGAGCGCCCACCCACGGCACAGCGGCGCAATCATCTTCGAGGTGACCGAAACATCAATGATGCAGGATCCTGTCAACGCCCTTAAAGCACTTAACTCACTGGCGAATGCCGGCATTCCGATATCCATCGATGACTTCGGATCCGGTTACTCGTCACTTTCTTACATCAAGCAACTGCCCGCGAGCGAAATCAAGATCGACCGCTCACTCATCACCGATCTGGCTACCCGGGAGGAAGACCGGGTTATTGTCCAGACCACCATCGACATGTGCCACAACCTCGGCTACCTGGTGGTAGCGGAAGGCGTGGAACACGAGGTGACTGCGAACATGCTTAAGGATATGGGGTGCGACATGATTCAGGGCTATCTGCTGAGCCGGCCTTTGCCGCTTGAAGACATGCTGATTTGGCTCGCCGAAAGACGCAAATCGGCCTTGCAACAAGTGCCTGGCTAACAGCCTCAACGCTGGCGAATGAGTGCTTCCTGAGTTGTCGACGCCACCAGAGCGCCAGCCTGATCGAAAAAGTTGCCACGATTAAAGCCGCGCCCCGAAGTAGCGCTTGGGCTGTCTTTATCGTAAAGCAGCCAATCCTCCATGCGAAAATCCCGGTGAAACCAGATGGCATGATCCAGGCTGGCAATCTGCAGCCCCTTGTTCATAAAGGACACTCCGTGGGGGTTGAGAGACGTCCCCAGGAACGAAAAATCCGATGCATAGGTAAGCAGGCAGCGGTGCAGAACAGGATCATCCGGCAGCGGCCCCAGAGCACGAATCCAGCTCTGCTTATGGGGCGGACGCTTTTCAGGCTGAAGCGGGTTCATCGGATTCACCGGTCGAATTTCGATGGGGCGATCACGGGTCATGATTGCCCGCAGTTTCTCTGACACCTGCGACGCCATCAACTTGCCCCACTCCTGCTCAGAGCGCAGTGTTTCCGGGTCTGGTGCATCGGGCATTTCCGCCTGGTGCTCGAAACCTTCTTCAGTGACGTGAAACGACATGGAACCGGTCAGGATTTCCTTGCCATCCTGGCGGGCAATGACCCTGCGAACAGAAAAACTTCGGCCGTCGCGCACCCGCTGAACCTCGTAATCAATAGGCATGTGTTGATTGCCCGGGCGCAGAAAATAGGCATGCATAGAGTGGCAGAGACGGTCTTCAACCGTGTGACTTGCAGCCATAAGCGCCTGCCCGAGAACCTGGCCTCCGAACACGTGAGGGAACCCAAGATCCTGGCTGTCGCCCCGATATTGGTCATCGCCATTGGGGGACAGATACAGCAGTTCCACCAGTTTTTTTGTAACGTCAAGCATGCCTGCTCCTGTTGATTCGTTAGCACACGAAGGAGTTTCTACCCCAAGCGGGCGGTTTTCGCAACGTAAAGTGCCTGCTGAAGGCAAGGTGTTCACGAATGAATGGGTGGCACAACTTTGGACAACGCCTGCTTTTCCAGTGCAAACCGGCCGGTAACCGCGAAGCCCAGGACATCACCTTCCGCGTTTTTGAACAGGGCTTTTACATGGGTGCCATCCTGCTCGGTTTCCCAGCTACCCTCGGCATCTGACGGAGGGGGGCAGACGGCCGCCGGGCAACAGGGTGTTTTAATCATCACAGGCATGGTGCCGTAGCTCACTTCGGTGCGCTCACCGGTCAGCGTTTTCGCCAGAGCACGGGCGCAGGCCATCAAAGGCAAAACATAGAGCAGTACATGCCCATCTACCTCTGCGCAATCGCCCAAGGCAAAGACATCTTTAGCCGAGGTTTCCAGAGCTCGATTCACCTTGATTCCCTGGCCTGTATCGATTCCTGCGGCGCGTGCCAAGTGCGCGCGGGGCCGCAGGCCCACCGCCGATATAACCAAATCCACCGGTATCTTTTCACCGTTAGCCAAATGCAAGGTTACGCCCGTTTCTGCCGGCTCAATCCGTTCAACCAACGTTTCCAGATGAAAGCGCACACCCAGAGATTCCAGCTCTTTTTGCACCGCATTAGCGGCGACGGGCGGCAGCAGGCTCGGCATGACGGCATCGGAAGGGGCAATCACTTCTACCTCATAGTCGCCATTGCGTAGATCGTTCGCAAACTCGCAGCCAATCAGGCCCGCACCCATAATGGCCACGCGATTTCCCGGCTTCAGCGCCTTACGGAACGCACGATAATCCCCAAGATCGTTGATCGAAAAAACCCGTTCCAGGCCCTCACCCGGCAGCGTCAGGCGAATGACATCCGCACCCCAGGCGAGTACCAGTTTGCTGTATGGCAGGCTCTCGTCGCCCAGTAATAGCCTGTGGCCCTCCGTGTCTATACCGGTCACCGTGGTATAGGTGCGCAGCTCCAGATTCAGTTGCTCCGCCATGGCATCCGTATCAGCCTGGGCCAGACCTTCTGCATCCTTTCCTTTGGTAAATCCGGTGGACAGCATGGGCTTGGAGTAGCTTACGCCATCATCAGCGGTCACCATGACAATCCGGACGCCCTTGTCCTGCTTGCGGATTTCCCGGGCAAGGGAATATCCCGCCAAACCGGTCCCGACAATAACGATGGGGGTCTGCTCTGTCATCACCATACTCCGTCCGGATCAACTGATCTCGATCATTTCAAAATCTTCCTTGCCCACACCACAATCGGGGCAAAGCCAGTCTTCGGGTACATCGTCCCACGTGGTACCAGGCTCAATACCATCCTCCGGCCAGCCTTCCGCTTCATCATAGACCAGTCCACATACCACGCACTGCCACTTCTTCATAAACAATCTCTCCACCACCCGTTTGTGGCTGCAATATTAATTAATTGTCGAACAATACTTCAAGCAAGTACTTTTCCCGTTGGCAGACTGTGAAGTCTGCCGCGCCGGTTCGCTTATGAGCGCTGCAGCGTCATAATACCCGGCACATCCGGATTGACCAATGCTGGTGAAGACGCACCCACCTGGCTTTTTCTGCCAATTGTCCGCCTTGCACCCCCTCCCCTCCGCCTCCCCTCTCCGGTATAATCGCCGGTTTTACGACAGGACCGACCGTTATGACCGATACCGTCGCCGAAATGAATCAGGTTATGGCCGAAGCTGATTGCCTGGTTGACGAACAGCAGGTACAGGCTGCCATCCGTAACCTGGCCGACGACATTACCGGCCGCCTTAAAGACAGCAACCCTCTGCTGCTTTGTGTAATGAACGGCGGACTGATCTTTACCGGCCAACTGCTGCCCCGGCTCAAGTTCCCGGTACAGGCAGAATACCTTCATGCCACTCGCTACCGACAGGAAACCACTGGCGGCATTCTTGAGTGGAAGCTTCAGCCAGACGCCGACATGAAAGACCGCATTGTGCTGATTGTTGACGACATTCTCGATGAAGGCACAACGCTGTGCGCCATCGCCGACTATTGTCTGACCCACGGTGCAAAACAGGTGCTGACAGCCGTGCTGGTCGACAAGCAACATGACCGCAAAGCCCGCCCGGATCTCAAGGCGGATTTCACCGGACTGAATGTTGAAGACCGCTTCCTGTTTGGTTACGGCATGGATTACAAAGGTTACTGGCGTAACGCGCCCGGGATCTATGCCGTCAAGGGTCTATGATATCGACACCTGTGAAGACAACACCAGCCTGATCATTCCGCCAACCGATTGGTACCGGTCTTTCGCCGCTGCCGGGCTCCGCAATCCGGACGTTCATGGCCCGGCGCGGTATTGGCTGCAAGTGGAAGGGTCTTTTACCCGGGCGCTGCAGAACCGGTGCGCAAGCTCATTTCACGTGGAAGTGCAGCGGGAAGGCTTTGCTGCACCAACTCTTGAAGAGGCCAGGCGCCTCAGGATTCCGTTGCGCCAACTTGCATGGATCCGCGAAGTACGCCTCTGCGGAGATGGCAAACCCTGGGTTCTCGCACGCACGGTTATTCCCCTTGCCTGCCTGACGGGCGAGGGCAGGCGCCTTCTTCATCTTGGCAGCAAACCCCTGGGCGCTTATTTGTTCAGCAGCCGAGGCTGGCAACGCGGGCCGCTTGAAACCGGGCTTTGCAATCATCAGGGCCTCGGATCTTCGAAAACCGGCATGCCTGAAATTGCACGCCGCTCCCTGTTCAACAACAAAAAGAGCGCTCTGCTCGTAGGTGAATACCTGCTACCGATTCTTTACCGCCAGAACTGACAACCCATCGGAAAAGCGCTGCGGCTTTCACCCTGGCCCAAGCACTGGCTATAATCCCTGCACTTTCATTATTCAGACCTTCTTTTTCAAATACCCCAAACGGATAGATCCATGCTGCCTGATGCCGTGCCAGAACACATACGGAGCCGTCTTGCCGATTACGCACAGCTGCTGCGAATCAACCGCCCTATTGGCACGCTGCTCCTGTTGTGGCCAACCTACTGGGCGCTCTGGCTTGCCGGGGACGGCAGCCCCGGTATTGGCAATATCATTGTCTTCACTTTGGGCGTGTTCTTCATGCGCGCTGCCGGCTGTGCCATCAACGACTTTGCCGACCGGGACTGGGACAAGCACGTCAAACGCACCAAAGACCGCCCGTTAACCACCGGCCGGGTAAACGGCTGGGAAGCGGTCGCCCTGTTCGGCGGCCTGTGTATTATCTCGTTTCTCATGGTCGTGCTGTTCACCAACACGCTCACTCTCTATCTGTCCTTTGGCGGCGCACTGCTGGCGTTCATTTACCCCTTCACCAAACGCTATACCCACTTGCCACAGCTGTTTCTCGGCGCAGCCTTCTCTTGGGCCATCCCCATGGCGTGGGCCGCCGAGGCCGGCGAACTCAGCCAGATCACATGGCTGCTGTTCACCGCCAACGTGCTCTGGACCGTCGCTTACGATACGTTTTACGCGATGGTTGACCGCGACGACGACCTCAAGGTCGGTATCAAATCCACGGCCATCCTCTTCGGTGATGCCGACCGCGTCATCATTGGCGCACTTCAGGCCATGGTGGTGCTCATTCTCATCATCGTGGGCCACCGCGTTGAGCTGGGAACCTTCTACTATCTTGGGCTGGTTGCCATGGCCTGCCTGTTTATCTACCAACAGTTTCTGGCCAAGGATCGCGAACGCGATGGCTGCTTCAAAGCATTCCTGAACAATAACTGGGCAGGATTTGCCGTTTTCTCTGGTTTGGTCATCGATCTGATTCTCTCCTGACAGAGCCTGTCACATGTTTGTAACACTGGGGCGTTGTAATAAGTCCGCAACAAATCGAGGTCTGAAACAGGTTATAGATTATGTCTGTAAAAACCGTCCTGATTGTCGACGACGAACCCGCCATCCGGGAAATGATTGCGGTCGCCCTGGAGATGGCCGATTACGAGTGCCTGGAAGCCGCAGACGCCCGTGAAGCCCACGCCCTGATTGTCGACAGGCAACCGGATATCATTCTGCTTGACTGGATGCTCCCCGGCACCAGCGGTATAGAGCTTGCCAGGCGCCTGAAGAAAGAAGAAACCACGGCAAACATACCCATTATCATGCTTACCGCCAAAATCGAGGAAGACAATAAGATCCGCGGCCTCGAAGTGGGCGCTGATGATTACATCACCAAACCATTCAGCCCCCGGGAACTTGTCGCACGGCTGAAAGCCGTACTTCGCCGGGCAACTCCTCCGGGTATCGATGCGACCATAGAGGTCGACGGGCTGACGCTGGATCCCTCAAGCCATCGCGTCGCCGCCAACGACAGCTTTCTGAACGTAGGGCCTACCGAGTATCGCTTGCTGCAATTCTTCATGACGCACCAGGAGCGCGTATATACCCGCTCACAGCTCCTGGATCAGGTGTGGGGCGGCAACGTTTATGTTGAAGAGCGAACCGTTGATGTACACATCCGGCGCCTGCGCAAAGCTCTGGGAGAGCGCCACGATTATCTGATTCAGACCGTGAGAGGCGCCGGTTATCGGTTCTCTACCCAACCAGCCTGAAAGGCTGTTGCAACCCACGAAGATATTTCAAGGCAGGTTTTCATGCAGCAGATCTGGTCGCGACACCTGCGCTACACGCTTGCCGGCCTCGTAGGCACCTCTCTTGCTGGCTTTTATGTGGGATACCCGGTTTATGGACTGACCGCCGGGCTGGGGCTGTATTTGCTGTGGACGCTTAACCAGACCCGTCGCCTGGCGCAATGGCTGGCAGACCCGGATGCCAAAGATGACCCCCCCCAGAGCCTGGGCATCTGGGGCGATCTCTTCGACAGGCTGCACAAACTCAACCAGAATTATCTTCAAACCCGTGACCAACTGCGGGCAAGGATAGACCGCATACAGGAATCCACCAACGCCATGCGCGATGGCGTCATCATGACCGACGCCCGCGGCGCCATGGAATGGTGGAACGGTTCGGCAGAACATCTGCTGGGGTTTCGTCGTAACACAGATCAGGGACAGTACATCTTTAACCTCATCCGGACTCCGGCCTTCAAAGCCTACTTCGACGCCAAAGATTACCGCGAGCCGCTGGAGCTGCATTCACCCGCCAGGCCCCATATTCATCTGCAAATTCAGATCAGCCTGTTCGGGGAAGAAGACCGTCTCATAGTAGCCAAAGATGTCACGCGCCTGCACCAGCTGGAGCAGATGCGCAGGGATTTCGTGAGTAACGTCTCCCATGAAATGCGGACTCCATTGACGGTGATCAGTGGCTACCTGGAAACCCTGGCAGACAACGCTGGTGATTTGCCTGCCAAATGGCGACGAGCCATCAACACAATGGCTACCCAGTCTTTTCGTATGGAGACACTGGTTACCGATCTCATTCTGCTATCCCGGATCGAAACCGGTGAACAGGCTGTGAATGATGCACCAACGAACGTTGGCAGACTGGTTCGACAGGTCTGCCAGGACGCGCAAACACTCAGCGGCGAAAAGCAGCACGAGATTATCCTCGAGGCAACCGACCCACATTTACTTAAAGGCGATGGAAACCAGCTACGCAGTGCCTTCTCCAATCTGATATTTAACGCTGTTAAATACACGCCCGCCGGAGGCCGGATTACCGTCGCCTGGTTCACCAACGCGGAAGGGGGGCACCTCTCGGTGAAAGACACCGGCGCCGGTATCGATCAGGTTCATATTCCCCGGCTCACGGAACGCTTTTACCGTGCCGACCCCAGCCGGCATAAAGACACCGGGGGCACCGGGTTGGGACTGGCCATCGTAAAGCACGTGTTGATCAATCATGATGGCAGCCTGGAGATCCACAGCCGCCTTGGTGAAGGCAGCAAATTTGTCTGTCACTTCCCCCCGGAACGACTGATTGAGAGTCCTCAAAGTCATACGACGGGTGTGGGCGAGGCTTAACGCTTACCCGCCCGGAAACGCGCTACAAACCGGGACAGATCCTCAAGCTTTTTCGGATCCTCGTCCACAAAGCGGATGGTTACGCTGACGAAGTCTGTGTCCTGACGTTTGTCCACCGCCTGCAACTGGTGCACATAGCCGTTCAGCCTTGCCATCTGCCCATCGCCGATCTCTATATCAACCACCGCCTGATCCAGAATGCCCGGAAACGCCTGCTCCCGCTTCGCAATCACTCGTACTTCCGTCAGGTTTATATCCTTGACCGCTGACCTCAGCGTACTGTCCGCAAAGCGAATCGAAGCCAGGCTCATACCGCCTTTTGTAACTGCCGGTTTTGAGCCTTGCGCAGATGGCCGTGCAGAGTCTCCGGGCACAGGCCCAAGTTGAGTCGCAGCGGTGGACAGGGGCTCACGTTTTTGCGTAAGCAAAGCCGCCGACTCCTTGAGCGCCTCGGTCGGCCCAGCCATGGATTTGCCACTTCGGTCCATGGCAGCTGTCAGGGTTCCTCCCATTACCTTGATGATTTTTTTACTCAGGCCGTCCGGGCTGAAAGGTTTGCCCAGATACTCGGACACACCCTCCTTCACTGCCTCGATCACGTGATCCTTGTCACCCCGGCTGGTAATCATGATGAAAGGCACTTTCTCGTACTGGGGCTGCTGACGCATCCATTGCAGCAGCTCAAGGCCAGACATCTCCGGCATCTCCCAGTCACACAAAATCAGATCAAAACTCGCGCGGGACATAAGCGACTGCGCTCTGCGGCCATTCTGCGCATCGGTGGTTTCTATCACTGGAAAGCGCTGGCGTATCGTCCGCTTAACAAGATCTCTTACAAAACTGGCGTCATCAACCACCAGCGCTTTCAGCGTTGCCATGTTCCAAACTCTTGTAAAAGTATCGCTCAACTATAGAACAAAGGCCCGCGAGGAAAACCCACAGACTACAAAAAACCACAAACTTCAAACGTAAAAGCAAATAGCGGCACTCTTTCACAAGGCCCTCCGAGCAGCAGGTTAAAGAACTGTCACCCCTGGTGGCTTCGTTAAGTATTTCCCTGATCCCAAAACACGCTACCATGGGATCACGCACCATCCACACAGTTTACCCTGACCGAGGTTTCACGTGCTGACCAAGCTTGCAAGGATTCTGCCCAACCGGCATATGGCGTGCCGTCTCTCTGTATCCGCCCTTCTGGCTATCTCCTCGCTGCCTGCAATGGCTAAAGTGGCAGACAGCGAGGCCGTTCTGGACGCACCTGATGGCTTTGAAGAGTGCAAGCTGCAACTGCAGGAAAAAGCCATTGCGGCTGGGGTCAGTGCGAAAACGGCTCAGCAAGTCATGGCCAACGTCGAGCACGTAGACCGGGTGATCGAGCTGGACCGCAAGCAGCCCGAGTTCACCACCACGTTTGCAGACTACCTGAACCGTCGGGTTAACGACGACAGGGTGAACAAGGGCCGTGAGCTGATTAAAGAGCACAGCGCTCTGCTGGAACGGGTTACCGAGGCAACCGGCGTGCCCGCAGCCTATCTCGTTGCCTTCTGGGGGCTGGAAACCAACTTTGGCAGCTATTTCGGCAAAATGTCCGTGCCGGATTCGCTGACAACACTCGCCTGTGATGCCCGGCGGAGCACGTTCTTTACCGAACAGCTGATTGCCGCGCTGCGCATTATTGATGAAGGCGCCATACCGGCAGCTCAGATGGAAGGGTCCTGGGCCGGCGCCATGGGCCACGTACAGTTCATGCCCACAGTATTCCTGAAGCATGCCGTAGACGCCGATGACGACGGGCGCCGTGATCTCTGGAACAGCCTGCCAGACGCCATGATGTCCGCTGGGCGGTTTCTCGAGTCCATGAACTGGGACGGAGATTATCGTTGGGGTCGTGAAGTATTGTTGCCCGAGAACTTTGACTACTCTCTGGCCGACGGCCGGCGCCTTGAGCTGGACAAATGGCGGGAGCTGGGTATTACCGACGCATTCGGCAAACCGCTCGCCCGGGAAGATATCAATGCGGCATTGATTGTCCCGGCCGGCCATCAAGGACCCGCTTTTCTGGCGTATCACAACTTCAAGGTGATCATGGGCTGGAACCGCTCGGAGTTTTACGCCATTGCAGTGGGCCATCTGGCTGACCGCATTGCCGGTGCCGGAATGCTTCAGAATCCGCCACCGGTGGATACGCCCGCGCTCTCCAGAGACACTGTTCTTGAACTTCAGACTGCTCTCAATGAACGCGGATACGATGCTGGCAAGCCGGACGGTATTACCGGACCCGCGACCCGCTCTGCTATTCGCAAGTACCAACATGCTGAGGGACTAATCGCTGACGGTTTTCCGGGGCAGGAATTGCTTGATCGGCTTGGGCTGAACGGCTCCTGACCGGCCGCTGCCTTCATGGATTCAATCACTCAAGCTGCCCTTGGCGCCTCAATCGCAGGCCTTGTGGCGGGAAAAACTCTCGGGCGATCAGTTCTGCTCACAGGTGCGCTCCTGGCCACGCTTCCCGATCTTGATGTAGTGATTGATTACGGCACAGCCGTCGCGAATTTTACCCAGCACCGGGGTTTCAGCCACTCACTGTTTGTACTTGCACCGCTTTCTCTGCTGTTTGCGACCTTGCTCTGGCGCTGGAGGCCCAATTTGGGGTTCCAGCGCTGGCTTCTGCTAACAGCCCTGGTGCTGATGACGCACCCCCTTCTGGACACCTTTACCACCTACGGTACCCAGTTGTTCTGGCCGGTTGGCAGGCCGCTTGCCATAAGCAGTATCTTCATCATCGACCCGTTGTATACGCTTCCCCTGCTCGCTGGCTGCCTAGCCTTTCTGGTGCGCCCTCCAGCGTTGCGTGCCATAACGGCTGGCCTGTTTCTGTCCACTGGGTATCTCGGCTGGTCCTTTGCAGCTCAGCAGGTGATTACCGAGCGCGTGCAACCTGCACTCGCAGAAGCCGGCCTCTCTGACGCCCGGCTTCTGGTACAACCCATGCCGTTCAACACAGTGCTTTGGCGCGCCACCGCGATCACGGATCAGCAGCGGGTAGAAATCGTTACCGGCTTTCTGGATCACGGCGCCCCCTTAACGCTTGAGTACTTCCCCCGCCAACCGAAGCTCGCGAACTCCGTATCACAATTGCCGGAAACCCGCCGTCTGGAATGGTTTACCCGCGGTTTTCTCGACTACAGAGCAACCAATGGCAAAATCACCGCAACCGATGTTCGCCTGGGTATCCCGGGAGCTCATCCTTTTTCTTTTGTGCTGGCCTATGAACAAGATGGCCGCCTTACACCGGCTGATGGTGAACGAGCGCCACGGCCAGCCATAAATACCGGGGCACTGCCGCTACTGTGGGCCCGCACGACCGGTGCCATTCCGGTTCTGTGCCTTGCCAGCCTTGCAACGCCAGCCATCGGCGAGGAATGTTAAAACCATGCGTCTTGATCAGTTTATTGCCACGAGCTCAACCCTTTCGCGCAAAGAGGCCAGGCGCGCCATACATGCTGGTAACGTCGAGGTAGACGGTGAGGTTTGGAAAGGTACCGGCAAACACCTGCCAGCCGGCGCTCAGGTTATGCTGGAAGGAGTGCCGCTAACACTGCCGGGTGAGCGCTATCTGATGCTCAACAAGCCTGCAGGCGTTGTCAGTGCAACACGCGACAGCGACCACCCCACAGCACTGGATCTTCTGCCAGCAGAGCTGACCAGCAAGCTTCACATCGCCGGCCGGCTGGATGCAGACACCACGGGCTTACTGCTACTGACAACCGACGGCCAATGGTCCCACAGGATCACCTCACCGAAAGTAGACTGCCCGAAAACCTACCGGGTCAGCCTGAGCACGCCCCTTTCAGAGTCGGCCATTAAAGATCTGGAAACCGGGGTTATGCTCCATAACGACCCCAAGCCGACAAAGCCCGCGCAGGTTAAGGTGCTGGAGCTGAAGCTGATTGAGTTAACAATTTCAGAAGGGCGCTATCACCAGGTCAAGCGCATGCTGGCAGCTGCGGGCAATCATGTGGAAGCCTTGCACAGGCAAAGCATAGGAAGCATTACTCTGGACCCGGCGCTGGAACCTGGCGATTACCGCGAACTGACAGAACAGGAAGTCGCCTCAGCCGGCTAGGTCAGGTGCGTTCGAAGCGCTGGGCTTTCAGGTTTTTGCGCACGGCACCTGCCTCGAATACTTCTCCGTTCATGGCGATATAAACTCCAGGCGGCAAAAGCTGCACGGCCGCCCAGGCAAAGCCAATATTAAAAACCGCATCACTGCGGCGCATGCGGGCAGGCTGCATCGCCCCGGTGAGAACAATGGTTTTGTCACTAAGCGACGACAACGTCTGGGCAGTTTCAGGCATGGTGTCAGTGCCATGGGTAATCAGAATGCGATGACTGTCGCAGCTTGTTACAGCCTCAAGAACCTGTGCACGATCCTCATCGGTCATTTCCAGGCTGTCCTTGCGCAACAGCGCTTGCAGACTATAGCCCTTGTGGATGTTGGATTCCACCAGCAGTTCCGGCACCAGAGACTCACCGATTTCAAACTCGCTGTTGGCATCGAAATACACCTTGTCGATGGTGCCGCCCGTCGTAAAAATCCGGATCATGAAGCCTCTACCCTGCTCAAGGTGTCGCGCGCTTTCGCACGGGTTTTATTACAGCTTATTTCAGCGCAGCCGTGGTGCTGTTGCCCGCAGAGTTGTAGCTAGCGTTCTTTTCCAGCGCGTATTTCCGCGCCGCAGTCGCCACCTTCCCGCGGGCACCGGTATCCAGCCAGCGCTTGATACGCCCGGCGTCACCCATGGGTGACCGGGTACCCAGGGAGTCCAGAAGAACTGTAACCATCTGTTTGCCGTTCATATTGGAGACCATCACCAGGCAGCGCCCAGCCTCCGACAGATAGCCAGTTTTGCTCAACCCCACACCCCAGCTGTCACGATGCACCAGAGCGTTGGTATTGCCAAACGACAAACTGTACCGGGGCTTGCGGAACTGACCACGAAAATAATTGGTTGTGGAGTACTCCCTGATCTCTGGATATTCCGCAGCCGCATTGACAAGCTTTACCAGATCCCCGGCGGTTGAGAGATTCTCTGCCGAAAGCCCCGTCGGATCCACAAACCGGGTGCCCGTCATACCAAGGGCTTTGGCCTTGGCGTTCATGGCCTCTACAAACCCAACGAAGCCTCCCGGGTAACTTCGGGCGAGCGTATAGGCAGCAAAGTTCTCTGACGACATCAGAGCAATGCGCAACACATCGGCACGACGCATCTGTGAGCCAATCCGGATACGACTGTAAGCATTGGCCGCTGCGGGCGTATGACGCTTCTGGAAGACCAGCCATTCATTCAAAGGTGCGCCGGACTCAAGCACCACCAGCGCCGTCATCACTTTGGTAATGGAGGCAATGGGCACGGACCGATCCGCGTTCTTGCCATACACAAGAGCATTGCTGCCAACCAGGGCCACAGCGGCGTTGACGGAGGCCAGGCTCGGGCCCTGCGCATCACCATCAACTTTATCGAAACCTTTCTGGTGCGCGTGAACCACCATCGGCAGGCTGAAGACCAGCCACAACACCATCCTCGCCATACTCTTTCTATTCATCTATTACGCTCTTTTTGAACTCTGTTCATGCAGTGTCAGGGCATCAAGGCAGATCGGTAACTGCGCCAGTGGATGCAGAACTTACGGTGCGGGCGTATTTTGCCAATACGCCTCGGGTAAAGCGTGGCTGGGGCGCTACCCAAGCGGAGCGCCGACGCTCCAGTTCCTCAGCGGGTATATCCAGCTCGATGCTGTTGGCAACCGCATCAATGGTAATTGTATCGCCATCCTCGACCAGCGCAATGGGGCCACCGTTTGCGGCTTCCGGCGTAATGTGGCCAACCACAAAACCGTGGCTGCCGCCGGAAAAACGACCGTCGGTAATCAGTGCCACATCATTGCCAAGCCCTTTGCCCATGATCGCTGACGTCGGGGTCAGCATCTCGCGCATACCCGGGCCCCCTTTGGGTCCCTCGTAGCGGATAACCAGCACATCACCGGCAACGACCGTACCATCCATAATTCTGTCCTGGGCCTCTTCTTCCGAATGGAATACCCGGGCCCGGCCGGAAAAGTGAGTGCCTTCCTTTCCCGTAATCTTGGCCACCGAGCCCTCCGGAGCGAGGTTGCCGTAGAGAATACGTAAATGGCTGTCGGCCTTGATAGGATTGTCGAAGGCGTGAATGATGTCCTGTGCCTCAGGGTAAGGCGCAACACGCTCCAGGTTTTCCGCCATCGTCTGCCCGGTTACTGTCAGGCAGCCCCCGTGCAGCAAGCCCCGCTCCAGCAGCATCTTCATCAGAGGCTGAATGCCACCGATCGCCACCAGTTCCGACATCATGTAATGCCCGCTTGGGCGCAGATCCGCTAACACAGGTACGCGCTTTCCAATCTCGACAAAATCCTCCAGGCTCAGTTCAACATCAACTGTACTGGCCATTGCCAGAAGATGGAGAACCGCGTTGGTTGAGCCGCCCAGAGCGATCACAACCGTAATCGCGTTCTCAAACGCCTCACGTGTCATGATATCCGAAGGCTTGATGTCTTTGTCCAGGAGGTTCAGAACCGCCGCACCGGCGGCTCTGCAATCGTCAGTCTTGGTGTCGGATACCGCATTCTGAGCTGAGCTACCGGGCAGGCTCATACCCATGGCCTCGATCGCGGATGCCATGGTATTCGCGGTGTACATGCCGCCGCAGGAACCGGGGCCTGGAATGGCTGTTTCCTCGATCTGTTTTACTTCGATCAGGTCAAGATCGCCCCGGGCGTGTGCGCCCACCGCCTCGAAAACCGAAACAATATCCGTGTGGTTTTCACCGGGCATGATGGTACCGCCATACACGAACACCGATGGCCGGTTCAGGCGGGCCAGACCCATCATGCAGCCCGGCATATTCTTGTCGCAGCCGCCGATGGCAACCAGCCCGTCAAAACCTTCACAACCTGCCACGGTTTCGATGGAGTCTGCGATGACCTCCCGGGAAACCAATGAATACTTCATCCCGAGAGTACCATTGGCAATGCCGTCGGAAACCGTAATGGTATTGAAGATCAGTGACTTGCCACCGGCCGAATCAGCACCTGCCGAGGAGGCTTCCGCCAGCTCATGGATGTGCATATTGCAGGGCGTAAGGTTGCTCCAGGTTGAAGCAATACCAATCTGGGGTTTGCGGAAATCGTCATCGGTAAAGCCGACGGCCCGGAGCATGGCCCGGCTGGCGGACTTGCCAACACCGTCTACCACGGGAGCAGAATAGCGGCGGCGTTTGTCATCGGTCATCGGTCTCTCCTTATCAAAAGCGTTCACAAACCACAGTTGGTGTCAGACGTCAGCCTGACTGACCTGCATCAAACGGAATGATGTTCGCGTGTTTTACACTCGTTCGAAATAATTAGGCCGTGGAGGCACACTATGTCATCACCCAATTCGCCATCAGAGGCTTGCCCCGATTATAAATTGTGGCGTCAGGGTTATGGCGTGATCCAGCATACCGAAACTACTTGCAATCATGTACAGGTTCTCGCTTCGCGTCTTGTTGCTGCTGGCCATCAACCCGATATCGCAACCGTCTATCGCAAGCTTGCAGATCTGGACCGGCTGACCAGCGCTGGCCTTTGGCTGGTTGTGCATATGACCTATGCCAACCGCGTTGACAGCTCTGGCGACCCGCTGGCAGCACGGGATTTCAAAAGCAACCCTGAAGGCCATACCGGTGGAGCACTGAATATGGTACCCGCTTACGCGGCTTATATGGCTCTCAATAATCTGACCGGGCGAACCCGGAGCTGGCTGATGGGCCAGGGACATTGCGTGGCAGCCATCGATGCGCTGAATGTGCTCACCGGTAATCTGCTCCCGGAACAGCATGAACGTTATACAGGAACAGGCGGGCTGTCACGAATGGTAGCGGATTTTTACAGCTACCAGCAAAAACCGGACGGCAGTATGGCGGCGCCATTGGGCAGCCACGTGAACCCATACACAGCAGGTGGCATTATCGAAGGCGGTTATCTGGGCTTTGCAGAACTGCAGTACGCCCATATGCCATTGCCCGGTGAGTCACTGGTAGCGTTTCTTTCTGACGGCGCTGCTGAAGAACAGCGCGGCAGCGACTGGATACCCCGGTGGTGGCGGGCGGATGACTGCGGCCTTGTAACGCCCGTTATGATTGCCAACGGCCGCCGCATTGAACAGCGCACCGAGCTCGGCACCCGCGAAGGGCTTGAACGCTTTGAGGCGCATCTGGCAGCCCGGGGCTTTGATCCGTTCCGGTTTGATGGCCGCGACCCGGCGGCGTTTGTGTGCGCGCTGGCGGAAATGGAGCATTCGTTACAACACCGGAGCGACCGTGCGCTGGAAGGCGAGGTGGATTATCCGGTTCGCATTCCCTATGGCATTGCGGAAACCGTCAAAGGCTTCGGCTTTTACGGCGCTGGCCTGAACTCCGCCCACAACTTACCACTGCCGGGCAACCCGCGCGTAGATGTGCGCTCCCGAGAACTGTTTCAGGAACATGCGGCTCGCCTCTGGGTCGCTCCGGACGAGCTTGCACACAGTGTGCTGAACCTGAAGGAACATGAACAACAGGCTCGCCCTCTGGAACGTGACCACCCACTGGCAAAGCGCAATCCGCCAGACATTGTTATTCCAGCCGTACCCGCACGCCACGATCCGGTTTCCCCGATGCTGGCAGTGGACAGCTTCTTCCGGGCTCTTGTTGCGCAAAACCCTGATCTCCGGGCCCGAGTTGGTAACCCTGACGAGCTTGCGAGCAATCGTCTGACCGGCGTTCTGGAAGATCTCAAGCATCGCGTGAACGACCCTGAAAACTCATCGGAATCTGTGCATGGAAAAATCATCACCGTGCTCAACGAAGAAGCGGTCGTTTCTGCCTGTCTGGCGAATAAGGCCGGGCTCAACCTGGTGGCAAGCTACGAAGCCTTCTGCGTGAAAATGCTTGGCGCCATTCGACAGGAACTGATTTTTTCGCGCCACCAAAAAGCTGTGGGCCGCCCGGCACGCTGGCTTGGACTGCCGGTTATTGCCACATCCCATACCTGGGAAAACGGCAAAAACGAACAATCCCATCAAGACACTACCTTCTGCGAAAGCCTGTTGGGAGAAATGGGCGATGTGTCGCGGGTCATCTTCCCCGCCGATTACAACAGCACCTTGGCGGTTCTCCCGTCGGTCTTCACCGGGCGCGGAAAAATCAGCTGCATGGTCATTCCCAAAAGGGAACGGCCTTGCGTTTTTGACACTCGTGAAGCGGAAGCGCTTGCTCGGCAAGGCGCATTGGTTGTTGATGAAGATACGTCCGGGGGAGAGCCGATACTGCTGATCGCCAACGGCGCCTACCAGTTATCCGAGGCCATTCGCGCCTGCGAGCGCCTGCGCGAGACCGGCACGTCGTTTCGCCTGGTCTATTTGCAGGAACCGGGGCGTTTCCGAGAGCCCAGGGATATTCTGGAAGCGAAAAGCTGCATGTCCGAGCTTGAGCGGGAACGCCTGCTGCCGAATCGACTGCACCGGAGAGTCGCGCTGACTCATATGCGGCCTGAAGTATTCCGCGGGCACTTTCACCCGTTATTCCCGGATCCGGGCCGCAGCAGAGTCCTGGGCTATATCAACCGGGGCGGCACATTAAACGAGGCCGGCATGCTGTTTACCAACCGCTGCTCCTGGGCCCACGCGCTGGCGGCCTGCGCCAGTGTTCTGGACAAGCCTCCCGGAGAGTGGCTGTCCAGCGCCGAGCTGGCCGCCGTGGAGGGCCGCGGCGACCCAACGCTGATCACCCGCGGCCTGCGCTGACGATCAGACGGGAGTCGGCTCCCCAGGCCGGCTGCCTGCTCCGGTTTGGAATTTACGCCTGACGCGGATCTGTTTCAGCAACCCAGGGGTTGATTTTCCGGCTATCACGGAAGGCGAGCAGGCTTTCGATTCCAGCGAAGTCAACCAGATCGCGAAACTCCAGCCAGTCCACCAGACAATAGAGACACATTGCCGGGTAGTTCCAATGCTCAAACTGACCGTCTTCCACCTGCGCTGCGAGCGTGCGCATGGTGGTCATGATGCGCTCGCGCTGCAAATCAAAAACCAAGACGCCCGGGGTATCGACATCCAGCCCGGAGCGTTTGGCCAGAAGCAGGATGACGGCTGAGTCATTGGCGCCATCAATCAGGGTGAGCTGATTCTGCTGATCCCAGGTAAGAGGGTCCCTGCCTTGCTTGGCGCTGAGATAACGGGAAATAATCCGGGAGTCGTAGATTTCCTGACCATCGCTTTCCAGCACCGGTATTTTCAGCGCTGGATTGGTTCGTCTGATTTCGTCCCGGTCTGCGCCGTAAATATCGAGATTAACGAATTCGTAAGGCTCTTCGTCCAGCAAAATTCGGATGCGGCGAACATAGGGCGAGGTACTCGATCCAATCAGCTTCATAAACTCTCCGGTTGTCTAACCCAGTAATACTCAGTGTCCGGCTGAAATGTAGCACATCAAAGCCCCGGCGCAGGAAAATTAACAGGTCCTTTCCAACAAAAAGCAGGTCCTTTCCAACGAAAAAAGGCAGCCGAAGCTGCCTTTTTGGCGGTTACTACTCTATCCGAATGGAATTAGAGAGGAGTAACGTTCTCCGCCTGAGGACCTTTCTGGCCCTGGGTAACGGTGAACTCGACTTGCTGGCCTTCTGCCAGAGTCTTGAAACCGCTGCCCTGAATAGCGCTGTAGTGAACAAAAACGTCCGGGCCGCCTTCACGAGTGATAAAGCCAAAGCCTTTTGCTTCGTTGAAGAACTTAACAGTACCGGTAGTAGTAGACATACTTAAACTTCCTGAAATCAATCATATTATCTGCTGCCATTCACTGAATGTGGCTGGTCAGCGTTTTACGGAAATACAGAACTCGCGGGATCAAAAACAGGACGGTCACTACTAACTGCGGAGTACGTCTTATTCATGAAATGCTTTGCTGAATCTTTCCTTCCAAAACACTCTACTACTGAATAACCGGCTTGCCAAGTAGATTTGAAACAAATCCTGTACGTAATGTTACCAATCAGCCCTTCACCAGGCCAAAAGTGTAAATGCCTAAGGCGGTCATAAGAATGGAACCAACAACATGGACAAGGATACCGGTGATGGCCATTGCCCATTTACCCTCCTGAATAGCTGCAAACATTTCCAGAGAAAACGTGGAAAAGGTCGTCAGCGCGCCACACAGACCGGTGATGGCAAATAGTCGCCACTCAGGTGCCAGTGCACTGCCATGACTGAAGTAGCCAATCAGTAGCCCAACCAGCCAACCTCCACTGAGGTTGGCTATGAGGGTTCCGAAAGGAATCACGTGATAGCTTGCGTTCAGCCATAACCCTAACAACCAGCGCAGATTGGCGCCGACAACAGCGCCAATGCTGACCGCAATGAAAGATAGCCACATATCAGCCGGTCGCCGTCTTACGCGGGATTGTGGTCAATCACGGCTTCCTTGTTTCGGGCAAACTCATCAAACGGAAAATCGTCCACAGTCAACATTTCCAGAACAACAGCTTCATACTCACGCATGAATTCAGCTTCTTCCTTGGTGTAGATACCCGCTTCCAGCGCTGCGTCAAAGCGCTCTTCCGGATGCAGCGCAGTCATTGGCAACTCGCCTTTGGCGTAGGCCTTGGTCGCTTTGCGGTAGAGCTGCTCAGCTTTGTCATAGTCTTTCAGCAGATCATTGTAACGGGCCACCGGGTTTTCCACCGCGCCATCCCCCTCTGTGGTCCAGGTACTGGCAAGCAGCTTGTGGCGAATCGGCGTATCCGTCGAGATAAACCGGGCAAGCTTGCGCGCCTGATCATCATGGGGATTACCCCAACGTCGGCCCAGAGGCAGGGTAACTGCACGCAGAACCAGAGCAACCGCCCGGTTAGGCAGATTCTGGAGAAATGCGTCCAGAGCTTCTTCCGTGCGATGCAGCAACAGGCCAAGGCTGTACTGCATCACTTCTTTTTCACCCTCCACCGGCTGGGTTTCGTGCCAGTTCTTGAGAACCATGGACGCCAGATACAGGTTAGACAGCATGTCGCCGAGACGAGCAGATATCAGCTCGCGCATTTTCAACTCACTGCCAAGCGTGGTCATGGCCGCATCCGAGCAAAGACCAAAAGCAGCACTGAAACGCGCAACCGCCTGGGCGTACTTGCGGCTGGCGCTGTCAAACGGTACGTCTGCGCGACCGAGACCAAGCCCCTGAGTGAACGCACGAGCAGCATTCCCGAAAATCAGGCCGGCATGGCCGAAGAAGGCATCGTCAAACGCATGGATGTCGTCGTTATCTTTCGCAGCCAGTTCTTTCAGCACATAAGGATGACAACGGATAGCCCCCTGGCCAAATATCATCAGGCTGCGGGTCATAATGTTTGCACCCTCCACCGTAATGGACACGGCTGCACCGCTGTAGCCAATACCCAGATAGTTGCGCGGGCCGAGAGTCACTGTTTTACCACCGTGAACATCCATGGCATCGGTGAGGGTCTCGCGCTGCATTTCGGTCAGGTGGTATTTGAGGATGGCGGACGGAACGGCGGGTTTTTCGCCCTTGTCGATCATGTTTGCGGTGTGGTTAACCGCCGACTGGGCAATATAGGTTTTTGCGGCGATGCGGGCCAAAGGCTCCTGAACACCTTCCATATCTGCCACCGGGGTGTTGAACTGGCGACGGATACGGGTGAAACCACCGGCGGTGCCAACGGCATAAGCGGCAGAACCCGCCGCGCCAGAGGGCAACGTAATACAACGGCCGACAGAGAGACACTCAACCAGCATACGCCAGCCCTGACCGGCCATTTCCATACCGCCGATAATGTAATCCAGCGGGATAAAAACATCCTTGCCAATGATCGGACCATTCAGGAATGGGTTACCGATAGGACAATGACGGCGGCCAATTTCCATACCCTTGGTATCGCGGGGTATCAACGCACAGGTAATGCCATAGTCTGCGGTATCGCCGAGCAGGCCGTCCGGGTCAAACATGCGGAACGCCAAACCAACCACAGTTGCGATGGGCGCAAGCGTAATCCAGCGCTTTTCGAAATCCAGCTTGATACCAACCACTTCCTTGCCGTCGACCTTTCGCTTGCACACAATGCCGACATCCGGCAAAGAGGTGGCGTCCGAGCCCGCACGGGGGCCGGTCAGACCAAAACAGGGTATTTCGCGGCCATCGGCCAGGCGCGGCAAATAGTGATTCTTCTGTTCATCCGTACCGTACTTGAGCAGCAATTCGCCAGGGCCGAGGGAGTTGGGTACGCCTACTGAAACCATGAGCATTTCATTAGCTGCAATTTTCTGCAGTACCGCCGTCTGAGCCTTGGCGGAGAAACCCAGCCCACCGTACTCTTTGGGGATAATCATCCCGAAAAACTTCTCTTTCTTGAGGAAATCCCAAAGCTCTTTCGGCAGATCGGCGCGCTCGACAGCAATATCCCAGGCATTGCACATGGATATGGCCTGAACGCACTGGTTATCCACAAAGGCCTGCTCTTCTTCACTCAAACCTGTATGCCGGTTGATCAACAGGTTGTGCCAATCTGGTCGGCCGGTAAACAGCTCACCGTCCCAGCCTACCGTGCCCGCCTCAAGGGCTACCTTCTCGGTATCGGAGACCTTCGGGGCAACCTTTTTAAATATGGCGAAAACACGAGGCGTGAGCCAGCTCTGGCGCAGTCCTGGCAACCCGGCTGCAGCAGTTACAGCGGCGCCGATAAAGAGAACCAGGGCCAGCCATCCGGATGCAAACACCATCGACAGCACGCCAACCACAACCATTACACCAATAGCCGGCTTCGCACCGGATTCACGCCGCATGACCACCAACAAGGCGGTCAGCGCCACCAGAAACAGGATAAAAGTCATCATAAGCTCTCTCTGTCATCCATGGTTTAAGTCTACAAATACTTACGTTTACGGTATCTCATCAGATGATCACTGACCAGCGGGCGCAGCAGCACCCGGCGGTTAACCGTTTCACAAAACGCACATTCTCAGGCGGTGACAATTACCCGGATACCTTCCAGTGCCAGACTGGCTCGTCCGATTGCGTCACGGGCCGCATCAAGCTGGTTTCGGAAGTAGTCAATTTCATCTTCGCGAATAGCCGGGTTCACTTTCTTCAGGGCCTCCAGCCTGCGAATTTCCGGCTCAAAGTTTGCCTCCAGCTGCTCCAGTGCCTTTTGCTTCATAGGCTCCAGATGCGGCGCAGACAAACGCTCCACATGATCCACCATGGTTTCAACCTGGGGCCGAATCTGCGGTACAACCGCCTGCGCAGTGCGCCGGCGGATATTTGAACAAAGGTCGTTCAAGCGATCGTGCGGCAATGCGGCAGAGAGCTCTTTGCCGTTCACATCCACCAACAGCCGCAAGGGCGACACTGGCAGATAGCGGGTCAGTTGCAAGGCTTCGGGTGCCGGGCAATGCACTGTGAACAAGGCTTCCATCAGCAGGGTGCCCGGCGGCAGGGCCTTGACCGACAAACTGGCCAGCGCCGCCTTGCCCAGCCCGGAGCTGGTCACCGAGTCCATCACCCCGGTTACCATGGGGTGCTCCCAGCTCATGAACGCAATGTCTTCGCGCTCCAGCGCATGCTGGCGATCCCAGGTGACGGTTATCCCGTCTTCCGGCAACTCCGCTACGTGGCCGGCTTGGTATTGCTCTCCGGGGCGCAGAATATCGGCGTATTCCGAATGATCCTCCACTTCCACGCCGAGAATATCGAAAGCTTCCATCATGTAATCGCGTACCTGAACGGAGCCCTCTTCCTCTTCAATTCCGGCAATCAGTGTATCGGCTATATCGCGACGGCAGGAATTGAGCTCGATCAGCGCATCGCGGCCATTTTGCAGGAGGGTTCTCAGCCGGGCAGCCTCGGTGGCGGAAGTCTCAACCAGGCCATCCAGCACGGAGATATCGCCGGCCAGCGCGCTTTCCCACGGTTCGCTGACCTTTTCCTGTACCGCCACACCAACGGCACAGCTTTCGGAAAATGCATTCAGCCCTTCCTGGAACCAGCGGTACTGAACCTCTTGCGCGGTATTGCGAAGATAGGGGATATGGATATCAATGGTTTCAGTCTGCCCAATACGATCAAGTCGCCCTATGCGCTGCTCAAGCAAGTCCGGGTTTGCGGGTAAATCAAACAATACCAGATGATGAGCGAACTGGAAGTTGCGGCCTTCGCTGCCAATCTCTGAGCAAATCAACGCCTGAGCGCCCTGTTCATCGTCGGCAAAGTAGGCAGCGGCGCGGTCACGTTCCACGAGGCTCAAGTGCTCATGGAACGCGGCGCTACGAATGCCCGCACGGAGCTGAAGATAACTCTCCAATGCCATGGCGGTCTCAGCCCTGGCACAGATCACCACGACTTTAGCGGGGCGCAGTCCCGCCAGCTTTTTCTCCAGCCAGGCAACTCTCGGATCATCCGTAAGCCACTGCTCTTCAGGCACGGACTGCTCCGGCGCCAACCCTGAATAACCGAACTCCTGCCCTTGATACATGGTGGGGCATTCCAAGGGCGTCGCATTGGCACGCCGCTCGGGGAAGCCCTGAATCGCCGCCCGGGTATTCCGGAACAAAACGCGTCCTGTGCCGTGACGGTCAAGCAGAGCATCAATAATGGACTGTCGCGGCGAATCGCCCTTCAGCAACTGCGCCAGCTCGCTGCCCAGCCAGGCTTCCAGCGCTTTGCGATCTTCTTCCTGAATGTCGGCCCCTTCGTCCTGCAAGCGCCGCACTACGCCGTTAATCGTTTCGTACTGCTGCTCTTCTTCCTGAAACGCCTGCAAATCATGAAAACGTGCGGGGTCGAGCAGCCGGAGTCGGGCAAAGTGGCTGGCCACGCCCACCTGCTCCGGCGTTGCTGTGAGCAATAACAGGCCTTCACTGGCTGCCGAGAGCTCCTCCACTATCTGGTACTCAGGGCTAACACTTTCTTTACTCCAGGCCAGGTGGTGCGCCTCATCTACGATCATCAGGTCCCAACCGGCGCTCAAGACATCCTTGCGAGCGTTCTCGCTGTTCACCAGAAAATCGAGGCTGCACAGCACCAACTGGTCGCTTTCAAAGGGGTTAACGGAGGAGTCACCCCCGAAGATGTGATCCATCAGAGCATCAACATCGTCTTCGCTGTTTTTCAGAGCGTCGTACCGGCTCTGATCAACAATGGAGAAACGCAGATTGAAACGCCGAAGCATTTCCACAAGCCATTGATGAATCAGGGAATCGGGCACCACAATCAAGGCGCGCCGGGCTCGCCCGGCCTGCAGCTGGTAATGCAGAATAAGGCCCGCCTCGATGGTTTTCCCCAAGCCAACTTCGTCTGCCAGGAGCACACGCGGCGCATGGCGCTTGGCTACTTCGTGAGCAATGTAGATCTGGTGCTGCAAGTGTTGAGTACGGGCCCCGATCAGGCCCCGGGCGGGAGAAGCCCGCAACCTGTCCATATGTTGCACCGTCGCAAACCGCAGGCGGAAGGCGCCGTTGCGATCAAATTGGCCGGCAAAAAGGCGTTGATGGGGTGCAGAAAAATTAACCGAACCGGCGAGTTTTACCTCGGATATCTGCTCAACACCCCCCTCAGATTGCTCGCCATCATCTTCGTCAGCATCTGCGTGATACATCAGCACGCCACCAATGTCCGCGACCGCGCGCACACGATATCTTGCGCCGTCGAAGGTCTCGATTTCCTCGCCAATCTGGTAAACAATGCGGGAAAGCGGCGCATTATCAATGGCGTAAGTGCGCTCTTCGTCGGCCGCGGGGAACCCGAGGGTTACCCGGCGGCCGGAGATATCTGTGACTATGCCGAGGCCCAGCGAGGTATCACTGTGGCTTACCCAGCGCTGGCCAATAACAAATTCCGATGCGTCCAAAAAGCCTCCCGACTCATTAATTTCGTGTTGCGCCGTTCTCGCGCACCCAATAGGCGGTCGCGCCACAAACGGCAGCAGGGACCACAACAAGATTCAAAACCGGCACCATGGCGGCCAGTGCCACCGGCAGCCCGAAACCCAATGCAGACAGCCGGGTATCACCAAGCAGCTGGCGCAGTGCCTTGAAGCTCACTTTGTGATTGTCTGCGGGGTAGTCAACATACTGCAGCGCCATCATCCAGCTGTTAAACAAAAACCACAGCACCGCAGCAACCAGGTTAACCACCGGGATCAAACCGATAATAAGCAGACCAATGGCCCGCGGCAGGTAATAGACAATTTTCTGCACTTCGCGCCAGAGTGACCGGGGGATGTCTTTTATGATGATCGCCCAGCCATCATCAGGGCTGACTTCCTGGCCGGTGAGATGCTTCTCGGTAAGCTCCGCAAGGTAACCGTAAAACGGGGAACCAATCAGATTGGCGACCATCACAAAACCGAAAGCCAGCATAAGCAGGATCACGGCGCCGTATAAAATCCAGAACAGCCAGTCCAGCGCCTGTAACCAGGCCCAGTCGGGCAGCCAGGACATCGCAGCGGCAATCAGGGTGCCAAACAGCTCACCCATGAAGTAGAAAAGCAGCCCAAAGAGGAGAATATTGATCACAAGCGGAATGGCGACAAACAACCTCAGGCCGGGTTGACGGATCAGGCGGAAACCCTCACCCAAGTAGCCCAAGCCACGGAAAAAATTACCTCTGAGCATCGCCGTTTAATCCTCCGCTTCAATGACAGTGACGGGGCGCAAAGCATATCATGTTGAAAACCTTCACACAGCCAGAGAACTCTGACGGATTTCACCAATGGCAACACTGAAACACCAACTGACAACCTTGCTGCACTTCCGGCCATTGTGGCGCTTTGCATTTCTGATATCGGTGGTCGCTATTGGCTTTCTGGCAACGACCAGCAGCAGCTATCCCATTCCGTCTGCCCCCAGCGACAAAGTGAACCACCTCATCGCGTTTATCGAACTCACAATTCTTACGCGGCTGGCCTGGCCAGAGCTGCGCAGCATCTGGTATGCGCCGGCACTTCTGGCGTTCGGGCTGGGCATTGAGATTGTGCAGGCCACCCTGCCATACCGGGACTTCTCGCTGGCAGACGTTGCCGCCGATGGCGCAGGGATATTGGTTGGACTCATGCCTTGGCCGGGCCTACGTAAAGTCGCCAGAAGAGACTTGAGAGATTCGCCCAAATCCGTGTGAGATATATCGCACATCGCTGTAAGATCTTGCAGTTATTTAACGTACGCAGCAGCGATTATCCCCGCTCGTTAGACCCTAATACCTTGATATTATTAACCTTTATTAATCCCAAAAAAATGACGCGTCACGCAGACATGCATGGTTCCCACGCTTCCACATCACCTGTTGGTATAGTGATTTCGTCAAGGATGACAGGGAAAAGGACGACGCATTGGATGTACCCCGGCAAGGAATGCAGGGAGAAGCAGGAATACAGGGATATTTGGCTTAGGGGATAACTATTCGGATCGCTGGCTCGGACGCCGGCACCACGGAGTGGGCCAAGGATTCGCAACACGGCTGTTGCACTCAGCGCAAGGACGCGCCGACATGTTCCGGTAAAGGGCATCCTGAGGGCTGCCCTTTTTTTATTCCGGATTTTCCTAGAATTTCTGCGCAATTTCCCCTGGAGACAAGTCCACAAAGCAGGGAAACCTCGCATCCGTTATACTGCCGCCTCATTCTGGCAAGCGATTGAGCCCTGAAATGGCAAGCAGACCCGATACCGACAACTACCTGTCATTGTTCCTGAACGATACTCCCCTGCTGGATGTGCGAGCACCGGTAGAGTTCGCCAAAGGCAGCTTCCCGACGGCGGAAAATGCGCCGCTGATGAACGACGAAGAGCGGCATCGGATAGGCATCTGTTACAAGGAAAAAGGTCAGGATGAAGCCATTCGGCTAGGCCACCAGCTGGTTTGCAGTGACATCAAGGCCCAACGTATTGAAGCCTGGAAGCGGTTTATAGCGCGCCATCCTGAAGGCTATCTGTTCTGTTTTCGCGGTGGTTTGCGCTCCAGGCTCACCCAGCAGTGGGTCCGGGACGCGGGTATTGACTACCCCCTCGTCAGGGGCGGCTACAAGGCACTGCGCAGATTCCTGATCGACAGTCTCGACAACCTCATTGAATCCGGTGATTTCCGCATCATCAGTGGGCGCACAGGAACCGGCAAAACCCGTGTATTGCGGCGGCTCCCGAACCCCGTTGATCTGGAAGGACTGGCAAACCACAGGGGCTCCAGCTTCGGTCGCCAGGTAACCCCCCAGCCATCACAGATTGATTTCGAAAACCGTCTCGCGGTCGCCATGTTGAAGGCCCGTCATTTAAAAGATGGCCCCGTTTATCTGGAAGATGAAAGCCGCCTGGTCGGTCGCTGTGCCATACCAGATGCAATGAAAGAGCGGATGGCCCAGGCCCCACTGCTTGTTCTTGAACAGTCTCTGGAAGACCGCACACGCATCATCCGCGAAGACTATGTAGAAGCCATGTCCGCCGATTATATCAACCGTGATGGCGAGGAAGCTGGCTGGCTGAATTTCAGCGGCTATCTTCTCGAGGCTCTGGGTCGCATAAGCAAGCGCCTGGGCGGTGAACGTCACAGCCAACTGCGCAGCGTTATGGAACAGGCGCTGGCAGAACAGGAGCGCAGTGGCGATGTCCACGCCCACGACGCCTGGATTCAACCTCTATTGAAGGACTATTACGACCCCATGTATGACTATCAGCTGAGCCAGAAGCGGGGGCGGATACTTGTCCGTGGCAACGCAGATGCTGTAATCGATTGGGCCAATAACAAGGCCCCTGCGTAGACAGTACCCGCTTCAATAGTAGCTCTGATGTACCCACATCATTTTGTCTGCTATACAAAGCCTTAAACACCCCCGGCCGCTCCAGAGTTATGCTGACGGCTTGATAAATAAGAAACAGAAATTAACCAAGGAACCCCTTATGGAAGACTTACTGAGCGCTGACGGGCGTGCCGCCGAATACATCGACCAAGCCATTGCGTTGGTCATGACCTACGCCCCAAAAGTTCTGCTGGCCATCATCACGCTGATTATCGGTATGTGGCTGATCAACCGCTTTGTAAGAGTGCTGGACGCAAAGCTTGGCAAGAAAGATCCGACGCTGAACAAATTCCTGTGTGGACTGATTGGCGCCGTTCTCAAGATCCTTCTGCTCATCTCTGTCGCCTCCATGGTCGGCATCGCAACCACTTCCTTTATCGCCATTATCGGTGCCGCAGGCCTGGCTGTTGGTCTTGCACTTCAGGGCAGTCTGGGGAACTTCGCGGGCGGCGTACTGATTCTGATTTTCAAGCCGTTCAAGGTGGGTGATGTTATCGAGGCTCAGGGATTCCTGGGCTCCGTAGTCGAAATCTCCATTCTCTATACCATCGTTAACACCTTTGATAACCGTCGGATCGTAATACCAAACGGTGATCTCTCCAACTCCAGCCTGACCAACCTCAGCGCCTACGACACACGTCGCTGTGACATGAAATTCGGGATCGGGTACAGCGACGACATCGACAAGGCGAAGAGCATTTGCAAACGCCTTATCGAAGAAGATGAGCGCGCCCTCAAAGATCCGGAGCCGCTGATTGTAGTGGGTGGTCTTGGTGAAAGCTCAGTTGATCTTACCGTTCGCGCCTGGACAAAATCAGGGGATCTGTGGCCGTTTTACTGGGACATGCAGGAGCGCGTAAAAAAAGCGTTTGATGCCGAAGGTATCTCCATTCCCTTTCCTCAGCGCGACGTACACATGTACAAAACCGAGTGAGGTAGCAATCCGTACCGCACAGATACAACCGGTTACTCGCAAACTCCAAAACCTCAGCTAAGCTACGAATAATGGTGGGGCAATGCGCCCCGCCAGACCGTCGCCGAAGCCGGCTGAGCTCTTGATCACCCGCTCCGGATTGCTGTCATTGCTGGTAGGAGGCCGTCACTGTGCCGATACAGCAGTTGAAAGAGTTTCTTGATGAGGCAAATGTTGAATACATGTGCCTCACTCACCCTCCCGCGTTCACCGCTCAGCAACTTGCTCACCACGTAAAAATTGCGGGTGACAAGGTCGTCAAAACCGTCATTATCGAACTGGATGGAAAAATGGCCATGCTGGTGATGCCAGCAACCTGGCGTGTTCGCTGGGAGAGCCTTTCGCGCATTCTGGACACCGACTTTGTCGACCTTGCCGACGAGCAGGAGTTTCAGGATCGCTTCCCCGACTGCGAAGTCGGTGCCATGCCGCCCTTCGGCAACCTGTTCGGCATGACCGTGTACTGCGCTGAGCCGCTAACAGAACAACCCGAACTCGCCTTTGCCGCAGGCAGCCATACCGAAACCCTGCACATGAAAACCCAGGACTTCCTGAACCTGGTTCAGCCCATGGTGCTCAATCGGGGCTTCATCAAACCCGGTGCCCGGAAGCCTGCCTGGCTGCTGAAAGGCCGTCGCCAGCAGGGAGATGCATCAGAGCATCAGGTATCTCGCGTGGCAGGTTGATAGCGCACTTATAACTGGCCGGGCTGTTTAGTGGTCAACGAATGCACGGAACAGGACAGAGCAATACATCATACCCTGTCCTGACTGTTTTACAGGCCCGGCTGCCAAGAACTGGCTATAGCCGCTTGCACCTGATTCTCCTCCTGTGGCGTAAGCGTGACTTCTCCACCTGACGGCGCACCAAATGCAGCCATAGCGGCCACTAGCTGTTCCAGCTGATTTGCGGTGATCATGGCATCGTCGGTATGGACACTATCCACTTTCTGGACGTCAGAACCATACCAATCCTGCACACGTACCTGGTCATCGCTCCCGAGAACGCTCGTGACCAGATCATCACCGTCGCGCGAGAACCACAACTGTGACTCATCAATACCTGGTTCGAAACGCAGTTGATCGTCTCCAGCTCCATTAGACAGATTATTGATCGTGTCCTGCCCATCACCGCTGGCAAAGCGATAGGTATCGTCACCCTCGCCGCCCAATAGGTAATCATTGCCCAGACCGCCTGTGATCGTGTCATCGCCGGCACCGCCATCGATAAAGTCGGCGTCGGAGGAGGCCAGAATGGTTTCTGCTACTGACGTGCCGGTGACCAGGTTGCCGAAGCTGCGCTCGTCAGGCAAGCCCTGATAGACCGGAGATCCCTGTGGGTCCGGATTAATAACCCCGAAAGCACCAAAGATCTGGCCTGACGTGAGCTGCCCACCTGACCCAAAGGTGATTTGGTCAATGGACTGATCCCCACCGGAGAAGAAGTCCCGGATAGTGACGGAATCCGATCCTCCACCGATTCCTAGCACCAGGTTGTTGCCCGACTTCATCAGCCCACTGGCGACCTGATTGAAGCTGATGTCCTCGAAATGAAGGGTGTCATCACCGCCCCCCGTATTGTCGATAACATCCTGGCCATCCCCTGTGCTGAATTGGTAAAGATCGTTGCCACGTCCGCCAATCAGCGTGTCGGCTCCCAGCTCACCTTTCAGAACATCATCGCCATTGCCGCCTTCCAGGCGGTCATCACCTCCAGCGCCGTCCAGAACGTCATTACCGTTAAAGCCCTGAATCAGGTCGGAGTCAGCGCCACCAGCCAAAGCACTATCGTCTCCAGCTGTCCCAGCAACACTCTGAGAGAATCCGGCGGACGGTGTCGGTTCTGACAGGCCAAAGGCACCGTAGATCTGGCCAGAAGTGATCTGGCCTCCAGTCTCGAATTCAATGGTTTCGACAACGGCATCTCCACCCAGGAAGAAACCCTCAAGCGTTACCTGATCAGGGCCACCATTTACCTTCAATACGAGATCGTCGCCAGATTTCATCAAGCCGGACGCAACCTGGTTAAAGGTAATGCCAGCACCAAACCTCAGTACATCACCACCACCACCTTCCCTGAGTACATCCTGGCCACCGGTGAAAATGTAGGTATCGTCTCCAACACCACCCTCGAGCCGGTCATTACCAAGGCCACCAGCGAGGGTATCGTTGCCTGCACCACCCACCAGGATATCGTCGGACGATCCGCCGGTGAGAACATCATCGCCGCCAAGTTCGGGCGTCGGGATGGTTCCAGGATCTGGATCTGGAGTACCACCGTCACCTGAGCCGTCATCAGGAGCAGGTTCATCACTGGGCAATGCCGTCAGCATGCTGGGTATGCTGCTAGCCATGATGGAGTTACCACCATCCGTTGGCTGAACATAGGTAATCGCGTGATCGCCGCCAAGGAAGTGACCAGTCACCCGCACCTGCTGTTCCAGATCACCATCAACGAGGATCACCAAGTCGTTGCCATCCTGGTGATAGCTCAAGCGGTTACGGTCAAGGCCATCCAGGAAGAACACCCCATCAGAACCGCCGCCCTGATTGTCGATAACATCCACGCCCTGGCCAGCCTTGTAATAGTAACTGTCGTTGCCAGCACCACCCATCAGAGTATCGTTGCCATCTTCGCCAACCAGTACATCATTGCCGTTGCCGCCGATCAGGACGTCATTGCCACTGCCGGAACCACTGCCATTACCACCGTAGAGTTGATCGTCTCCGGCGCCGCCTTCTAACTGGTCGTCGCCGCCCATGGCAAACAGTGTGTCATTACCAGCCAGGCCTTCCAGGAGATCCCGGCCACTGCCACCGACAAGTTGCTCACCAGAAGCAGTTCCTGTAACGACCGAATCATAATCTCCGTTAGTTTCGCCTGCGGCCACCCGCTGATTGATCTGCGACGTCGTGATCATATAGCCGCCGTCAGGCTGGACCCAGTCGATAGCATGATCACCGCCGAGGAAGTGATTCACCACACGGACACTGCCCTCGGCTCCCTCGTCGATGAGCAACACGAGATCGTCTCCATCGCGCGTGAAACTGATCCGGCCTTCGGTAGCACCTCCGGTAAACATGACACCGTCAGTACCACCATCCGCGTTGTAAATCGTATCGTGCCCCGAGCCGGCAGCGAAGACGTACATGTCATTTCCAGCACCGCCGGTGAGAGCATCGTCCCCCATGCCGCCGTTGAGCTGGTCGTCGCCAGCGCCACCGTTAACCACATCGTCTCCTGCACCGGCCTCCAGGAAGTCATCGTCAGCACCGCCGTCAAGCTGATCGTTGCCGTCACCACCAAACAGCGTATCTTCACCCACTCCGCCGAGCAGCACGTCGGCTCCTGTGCCACCCTGCAGGGTGTCGTTTCCAATGCCACCTTCCAGGATATCAGTGCCATCATGACCGACCAGGTTGTCGTCTCCGGCTCCGCCGATAAGGTGATCATCACCCTCTTCGCCATCAAGGTAATCGTTACCGGCTTCGCCATTGAGCACGTCGTTTCCAGCGCGCCCCCAAACCTGATCGTCACCATCACCGGCAAAGACCTCTTCGTTCAGGTCGCGATAACCAAGCAACGTATCCGCACCAACGGTACCAAGGGTGATAGAAGCTTCCTCAACATCCAGATCAGACCATACAGACCCGTCGGCAAATACAAAGTTGTTCACCTTGTAATGATTGGTAGGCTCCTGGAACCAATTCTTGACCAGAACTCCGTCAGTACCATTCGCATGATTGATTTGAAGGTCTTGCCCAACTCTTGTGAAGGCCAGATCTCCAGCCGAAATATTCGGGCCGAATTCCAGCGTGTCGATGGACGGCGTAATATTGCTGTACGCCTCGCCTTCAGGAGTCTCAGTCAGGGTGTCTTGTCCGTCACCCAGATTGAAACGGTAGGTATCATTGCCGTAAGAGCCAAACAGCTGATCGTTACCGATGCCGCCTTCGAGGATGTTACTGGTTTCCTGCCATGGATCGGTATTGGCGACCAGAATGTCATCGCCTGAGCCACCCAGCAGCGTATCGGATCCTTGACCACGAATCTCGTCGTTACCAGCGCCCCCATCAAGAACACCTTGGCCTTCCAGATAGTCATTTCCGTCGCCACCGGAAAGCTGGCCGGTACCGTACAGCTCATCGTTGCCGGAACCACCACTCAGGGTGTCAAGGCCGCCGTCGCCGAACAGCACATCATTGCCTTCATCACCGTTCAGTGTGTCGTCACCGCTGCCCCCGTGGAGTACATCATCACCTTCACCACCTGATAACAGATCAGCGCCCGATCCTCCAGAGAGCTCATCGGCGTCCTTACCGCCATAAAGTGCGTCAGATCCGTCGCCGCCGTGAAGCACATCTTCACCCACTTCGCCGTACAGAGTGTCATCACCCTGTTCCCCACGAAGGATATCTGCGCCGTCGCCACCGTGTAGTGTATCGCCACCGGTGCCACCGATGAGCGTATCGTTTCCAGCCCCGCCATGGATCGTATCGGCACCTTCGTACCCATAGATCTCGTCAACACCCGCGCCGCCATTAATCAACTCGTCAAAGTCGAAACCGTGAATAAGGTCGTCCGCGCTAGTGCCTTCAATCGCCTGAGCCATCAACTGATCAAAATCCCAGGTGACGCCATCAGAAAAGCCAACCGTTTCGATGCTTGTGGACTGTGTATTGCTGCTGGTGTTGGCGAATTGGTGTTCGACCAGCACCGAGTCCCCAGTAGAGGGAATAGCTATTCTGAGATGATCACCCTCCCGACGAACCACCACCTCCGAAGATGTAACGTCAACAAACTCGATCTTATCCTTCCCCTCAGTGTCGTTAATGGTGTCTAAACCATCGCCTTTACTGAATCGGTAAACATCGTCGCCGTGTCCACCACGAAGGTAATCATCACCCGTTCCACCAGAGAGCACATCTGCGCCAGAATCACCGTGTAGGTCATCCACCCCCTGGCCACCGTATAGCTCATCATTGCCATCTCCACCACGAAGTATGTCGACACCATCATCACCGTATAGCGTGTCGCCACCGGTGCCACCGGTGAGCATGTCATTACCGGCACCACCATGGATCGTATCAGCACCTTCGTACCCATAGATCTCGTCAACACCCTCACCGCCGTTAATGGTCTCATCCTGGCTAAAGCCATGAATCAGATCATCACCGTTCGTGCCCTCAACCGACTGAGCTATCAACTGATCGAAATTCCAGGTAACTCCATCGGAGAAATGCACGGTTTCGATACTGGTCGATTGGGCAACGACGCCCGTACCATCGAATTGGTTTTCAATCAGTACAGAATCGCCAGTGACGGGAATGGTTATGCGGAGGTGGTTACCGTCCCGGCGGGCCACCACTTCTGACGAGGCAACATCGACAAATTCAATTCGATCCTGACCCTCCGTATCGTAGACGCGATCTGCGCCATCGCCCTTACTGAACCGATAAACATCGTCACCTTGCTCTCCCTGGAGTCGATCATCGCCTTTACCTCCAGACAGCAAATCCGCGCCAGCACCACCATGCAAATCATCAACGCCGTTTCCACCGGCCAGGGTGTCGTCACCGGTGCCACCTTTGAGTTCATCATCGCCGCTGCCACCGTGGAGCGTATCCTGCCCGTCGCCACCGTATAGCGTATCGTTACCAGCGCCACCCTGGATTGTATCGGCACCGTCATGACCATAGATCTCGTCAGCGCCCTCACCACCATCGATGGACTCATCAAGGTCAAAACCGTGAATCAAGTCATCAGCGTCCGTGCCCTCAATGGCCTGGGCCATCAACTGATCGAAATCCCAGCTAACACCATCGGAGAAATCCACGGTTTCAATACTGGTCGATTGGACACCGACATCCGTGCCGTCGAACTGGCGTTCGATCAATACCGAATCGCCAGTGGCGGGAATGGTTATGCGAAGGTGGTTACCTTCCCGGCGAACCACCACCTCGGAAGACGCAACATCGACAAACTCAATCCGGTCCTGACCCTCTGAATCGTAGATGCGGTCAGCACCATCGCCCTTGCTAAAGCGATAAACGTCATCGCCTTGCTCTCCCTGGAGGCGATCATCGCCATCACCCCCAGACAGCAGGTCCGCGCCGGCACCACCATAAAGATTGTCGGCACTCTGGCCACCGTACAGGGTGTCAGCACCGTTACCGCCGTATAGATAGTCGCGACCCTCATCCCCTTCCAGAAGGTCGTTGCCGTCCTGGCCGTAGAGACGGTCGTCGCCATCACCACCGTTCAAAACGTCGTTACCTGCAGCACCATGTAAGGTGTCATTACCGCCAGCACCTCCCAAAGTATCTTCGCCGGCGTAGCCATACAGTTGGTCTGCACCCTCCGTGCTTTGCTGAACCAGATCTTTCACCGTGTCGATATCCCACACGGTGCCGTCGGTGAATTCGATGGTATCAAGGGCGTAACCACCGGCTCCATCGTTGTTAAAGTAACTCTGGACCGTGATCACCTCACCGGTGCTCACCACCGTCAACAGCAGATTGCTGCTTGAGCGCGTAGCTTTGATATCACTCGGATCAACACCACCCAGAAAGCGCAACACGTCGTTGCGATCCGCACCAGTGTCATAGTTGTTGATAGTGGTGTTGCCATCCCCTGTATTGAAAAGGTAGGTGTCGTTACCAGAATCACCCGACAGGTAGTCATTGGTACCAGCACCACCACGCAAGATGTCGTTGCCCGCACCCCCATAGAGACGGTCACGACCACCACCTCCATTCAGCACGTCATCGCCGGCATTGCCGTATAGGTCATCGTCGCCCGTATCGCCGTTCAAGACGTCATTGCCGTCTTGGCCGTAGAGGCGGTCATTGCCGTCACCACCACTCAGGACGTCGTCACCCGCTGCACCATAGAGGGTGTCGTTACCGCCAGCACCTCCCAAAATATCTTCGCCGGCGTAGCCATACAGTTGGTCTGCACCCTCCGTGCTTTGCTGCACAAGGTCTTTCACCGTGTCGATATCCCACACCGTACCGTCGGCGAACTCGATGGCATCAAGGGCGTAACCACCGGTGCCATCGTCATTGAAGTAACTCTGAACCGTGATCACCTCACCGGTGCTCTGCACCGTTAGCAGCAGGTTGTCGCTGGATCGCGTGGCTCGAACATCACTCGGATCAACACCACCCAGGAAGCGCAACACGTCGTTGCGCTCCGCACCGGTATCGTAGTTGTTGATGGTGGTGTTGCCATCTCCTACATCGAACAAGTAAGTGTCACTGCCAGCATCGCCTGACAGGTAGTCGTTGGTGCCCGCGCCACCCCGCAACGTGTCGTTGCCCGCGCCACCATAAAGGTAATCACGACCGTCACCGCCATTGAGCAGGTCATCGCCGGCGTTACCGTACAGGTAGTCATCGCCTGCATCGCCGTTCACTATGTCGTCACCATCTTGACCGTAGACTCGATCGTTGCCTTCGCCGCCACTCAAGACATCGTCACCCGCCGCGCCATAGAGGGTGTCGTTACCGCCCGCTCCGCTCAAAGTGTCTGCGCCAGCGTAGCCATACAGTTGATCCGCACCCTCTGTACTCTGCTGAACCAGCCCTTTCACCGTGCCGAGGCCCCATAAGGTACCATCAGCAAACTCAATGGCATCAAGCGCGTAACCACCGACGCCATCGTTGTTAAAGTAACTCTGGACCGTAATCACCTCACCGGTGCTCAACACCGTCAACAGCAAGTTGCTGCTGGAGCGGGTGGCTTTGACATCACTCGGATCAACACCACCCAGGAAACGCAAAACGTCGTTGCGCTCCGCGCCGGTGTCGTAGTTGTTGATCGTGGTGTTGCCATCCCCTAACTCGAACAGATAGGTGTCACTGCCAGCATCGCCCGCCAGGTAGTCGTTGGCACCCGCGCCACCGCGCAAGGTGTCGTTGCCCGTGCCTCCATAGAGATGGTCACGACCATCACCACCGTTCAATACATCATTGCCGTCTTGGCCATAAAGTTGATCATTGCCAGCGTCGCCAGTGAGAATATCTTCTCCGTCCCCGCCGTAGACGCGGTCATCGCCATCTCCGCCGCGCAGATCGTCATTTCCCGCCTGCCCCTCGATACGATCGTTACCGCCATATCCGTTTAAGGAATCCTCAGCTTCAGAACCCAATAGATGGTCGTCTCCAGCACGAACGACAGTTAACATAGAGTCACGAGCAACTGGTGACAAACTTTCTGCTTGTATCTCAAGAGCAGCGACGAAATTGTCATGCATTGAACCTGTGTAGGGACTAATGCCACCCACAACTTCAATAAAGTCAGCTAGCTCCCAGGAAGCACCGGCACCGTCAATCGTAAAACGACTGCCGAAATAGGCGCTGACTACAGAAAAATCGCCCTTCCACACACCACCTTCCTCAACAAAGGATAGCATGCTACCAAGCCCGCTGGCATGGCTGCCCGCCATGAGCTGGGAATAAATAGAACTCTCAAGTCCGATGTAGACCTGTTTCAATAGTTGCGCGTATCTGCCGCTGGGATTTTCCTGCAGCGCGGGCTGGCCCCAGAACGTTTCTAGGATGCCGACATGCTGTCCATCGACATAGCTACCACGACTGGAGGGAGCAATGTCTTCCTGGCGTGCCCACAACACCAAGATATCTCCGACCAAGGCCTTGCGATTGGCAGCGTTTTGTTCGCTGACAAACGCTTCCACCCGCACCTTGAGCTCTCCACTGACATCCAAAGCCATCGCCTGATGCAGGCTGTAGGCATTACCGAAGCCCACCGCGTTCGGCAATCCGGAGATGTCATCCGGAATAGCTATGCCTTCACCACTGTGGATTTCGACAGGCACAGTGTTTTGGCGATCCGAATCGAACCATAGGGTGTTGGTTAAACCCGAGGTGCCATCACCGAATGTAAAACTACTTTCTTCGCGATGCTCGACGTTGTTATTGTCTATGAACTGATTTATGTCGTAATTAACGTCGATAGACGCGATATTCAGATCTGCAAGTGCCTTTAATTCCTCAGCACTGGCCACGCCATCACTGTTTGCGTCCTGCCAAACTCGCAAATCGCCAAAAATAGCGTCGTCACTGGTGATTTGACCATCCTCGTTTTCGTCGAACTCAGCCAGCGCTTCATAACCGTTTTCAGCGTATTCCCCTAAGGCGAGCAGCGTTTCGGTACCAAACAGTTCTGAGCCACCGTCGATCTGATTGTTTTGATTGCGATCCAACACCAAAAAACCGTCGCTCGGCGCAACCCAACTGGTTTGCTCAGCGAAGCCACTGTTGTCCAGGTCAAAGAACACACCTTGATCTCGGGCCAACGTCTCCACGGCACCATCCCCGTTTAAATCCAACGCCAATGGATCTCGTCGCGGCACCGGCGGTGTGGGCGGTGGTGGAGGTGGTGGTAAGAGTGCCGGATCAACGGGCTCTAATTCAGTTGGCAATGCTGGTAAACTTTCAAACTTTTCAATGGTTCCATCTGCGTTATGTATTTCACCCGATCCGTCTGGGAAAACATATGTGGTGGAATCGTCTGCCGCTGAGTATTGGATCTTAGAGCCGTCTGGAAACAGAATGAGGCTATCGCCGCTCTCGGTAATGATCGACGATTCACCATCAGCACCGTAAAATATGCGGTCGCCATTTTGTCGAACAATCTCCCGACCAGTGTCTGTTACGGTTACTATTTCGCCGTCCTTACCTTCGTAACGAAAGGCATCTCCTGGTGAATCACCCGAAATTACCAAAACCGGCTCGCCGTCGCTGTCTAATTTTGGCTCCGGGAGTTTTCCGGATAGCGGATCTGTTCCACCGAACACACGGTCATAGATCAACCCGGCTAAGTTTTCCCCTTTTCTTGAAGAGAAGATGCCCGCGGCAGCTATTAAGCCGACACTTGTAGCGATAGCGATTGGACCAGCGGCAACGAGAAATGGCGTCATAGCGTATGCCAACATAGCAGAAATGCCAGATCCAGCTATGATATTGCCGGTCACCTCGGATACTCTACGCCAATCCCCTGCCAAAGCAGCGGACGTGCCATCGACGAAAGCAATGCTGTTACCCAACGGGGCAGCAATCTTCGTCATACCGATAAGCGCCCCGCGGGTGTTACTCGCAAATGTATCCCAGCTACCTACTCTGCTATCCATAAGCCCATTTGCTAAACCATCAGATCTGTCAGCCGCATCTTTCCAGGCTTTTGCCGCTGAGGCACTTCCAGCGGCTATTGCCTTTTGATTAAATCTTAACGCCATATCGCGTAAGTCACGAAAACCAGCATCAATGGCAAGTCTCTTTAGTTGCTGCTCAGTAAGCGATACGCCTTCCGGCGCCGTCTTAGCCATCTCATTTAACAGTGTTGTATAAATTGACGCAGCTTCGTTGGCTTTTTGGATATACTCGTTCGCATCTGATGCAAGTTCTTTAGAGTTATAACTAGACATAAATATTCCCTTATTTATTTTGAATTATATAAAAACGCTGGAGCATTGTCTTCCAGCACAGCAAGTTTATGGTAAGACTTAAAACAAACATAAAAACACCAAAAGATATTAAAAGAGGAAAATACAATTCCGAATTAATCATCATCTTCATTGCCCGGCCGTACGGACCAACAAAACTAGCATCAGAATTATCCGAAAAGAAAAAATCACAAGGCACAAGAATAAAAAGGTGTGACACGACAAACATTTTCCAAAATTCTGATCCGAATGAAATCTGAATCATTCCACTACAAACAACGGCAATCAATAAAGGTATAACCATAACCAATGTAAAAATCACAACCATCTGCCCTCTAACCCCCAAATGACTGCGATTTTCGATGGTTTCTAGTAACCCAAAAATTGGGCGAAGGCTATCAATTATTTCTTTAAAGAAAACAAAATTATCGGCAGCGCGTTCTGGAACAATTACAAGAAAAAGAAATAATAGAAAGCTATAAATGAATACGGCCCCACCAATTATTTCTACGGTTTTTGGGCGAACACTGTACGCATTTGTCATAAGACCACCTAAAGAATTAAAATTAACATTGGCCAAAAAAAATAAAATTTGTTAAAGCTTAGCGTTCAACCAAACTCTCTGACTTATAACGCAACAATGGAGACAAAAAGAACTCAATCACACGCCGCTGCCCTGTCTTTACCTCAGCCGTCACCGTCATGCCGGGCGAAAGATTAATCAACTTGTCGTTAATGGTTAGCTCTGATTTCACGGGTGTGAGTCGGGCCTTGTAAACCAGCCCAAGCTTCTCGTCCTGAATTGCATCGTTTGAAAGATCAGACAGCTCGGCGTCAATCACGCCGTACTTGGTAAAGTTAAAAGTATCCACCTTGATTTCGGCTGACTGGCCCGGGTGGATGAAGCCGATGTCTTTGTTCAGGAACATGGCCTCGACCATCACGCCACCGCCTTTCGGAACAATTTTCATCAGCTCTTGTGCGGGTGTAACAACGCCGCCAATGGTGGTTACCGCCAGTTCCTGAACCGTGCCGTCGATGGGCGCCGTCAACAGGTAGTTGCTGCTGCGCTGTTCGGCCTTTGATAACTCTTCCCGCAAAATCGCGTCCTGCACGGTCAGTTCCTGAAGTTCTTGAAGCGCGTTCTTGAACCGCTCGGATATCAACATGTCTCGTCTTGATTCATTGGCTGCAATGCTGGCGTTTAGCTGGTTGACTCGCGCCAGCTGAACAAACACGTTTTGCTGAGCTTCGATTTGCTCCTGTTTTACTTCGAGAAACTCCATACGGGAGCCGGTGCCCTCTCTTTGAAGCTGATCGTAAACGGCGGCTCTTTCATTAAGCACTTCCGCCAGTTGCTGGTTTTTTTTAACCTCGGCCTGGATCATTTGCTGTTCTGCTTTCAACCGGTTGGATTCTTGCCGGATATTCCGGACATTTGCCTTCATCTCCCTTACCTCCTGGTGCAGGAGTGACTGATGAGCACCAAGGTAGGGGATGAGCTCCGAGTTCTCGGAAACAAGAGATAGATCAGATTCGCCAGGGCTCTCAAACCACTCGGCCAGAGCGGTCAATCTGAGGCGCTTAAGTGCAGTTCCACGCCACTCCTCCCTGAACCTGCGGACGTCTGCTTGCGTGATGCTGGTATTCAGGGTGATGAGTGGCTCGCCAGCTTTCACGCTTTGGCCGTCCTGAACGTGGATCAGCTCGATGACCGCTGTTTCAATCGGCTGTATTACCTTTACCCGCTCACTGGGGACAACTTTTCCCTGCGCGACCGCAACAATGTCAATTTTGCCGAAGGTGGCCCACAAAACAGCGATAACGAACAGCAACACAATGGCGTAAAGAATCACACGCCCAACCGGTGACGCAGGCGTTTTCTCGATTTCGATGGCTGCTGGCATGAACTCGTAGATATCACGCTCTGACAGAACACTTTTGGCTTTGCGCTTCGGCTCTTTCTGGTCCTTCATGTCAGCCTCACTCCCTGAACTTTTTCGGGGCCATAGGCAAACCCGAGCTTTTTCTCGGCATGCTCGTCTTGGGGCTGAGGTTCGTTGCTGGGGGATTGAGGCTGGCGTGTCTTGATCGGAATGGACGTATTCTGGTAGTCAGAAAGCCTTGAATAGTAGCCTCTGCAGGCGATCAACTCGTCGTGGGGACCGTTCTCGACAATATCCCCGCCCTCGACAACAACGATCCGGTCGGCATGGCGAACCGTGGTCAGCCGGTGAGCAATGATAAAGACCGTGCGCCCCTCACACATGGCCCGCATATTTTCCTGTATCACCCGCTCAGACTCGTAGTCCAGCGCACTCGTTGCTTCATCGAAAATCAGAATACGAGGGTTGGTAATCAGGGCGCGGGCTATGGCTATCCGTTGGCGCTGGCCCCCGGACAGGCTGGCACCCTGCTCGCCGACCTGAGTGTCGTAACCTTCTGGCAGTTCAACGATAAAATCGTGGGCTCCGGAGAGCTTTGCGGCTCTTACAACCTCCTCCACCGGGAGGCTTGGATCCACAAACGCAATGTTGTCTTTGACGGAGCCATTAAACAGCCGGTTTTCCTGAAGCACCACACCCACCTGCCTGCGCAGCCAGGCAGGTTCCATTTGGGCGAGATCAATGCCATCAATCAGCACTCGACCTGATTCTGGCAAATACAGCCTTTGGACCAGCTTGGTCAGCGTGCTTTTACCCGAGCCGGAGCGGCCGACGATACCTACTATTTCACCCGCGCTCACGTTTAGCGACAGCTGCTGCAGAACCAAGGGAGCGCTGGGGTTATAGCGAAAGCTGATGTTGTCAAAGCGAACATTGCCCTCGATTCGCGGCAGTGTGGTGCGGTTTGGGTTGTGCCCGGGTTCTGCGGGGGTATTGAGAATATCACCCAATCGTTTGATCGAGATGCCAGCCTGCTGAAAATCCTGCCAAAGCTGCACCAGCTTCAGAATCGGCCCGCTGATACGGCCAGCAATCATGTTGAACGCGATGAGCTGGCCGATGCTCATCTCATTCGCCATCACCAGTGAAGCGCCAATCCACAGGATTAGAACGGTGACGATCTTGTTTATGAACTGCGCTGCCTGGTTTGCAATATTGCCCAGGTTGGTCGCCTTGAACGATGCGGCGACATAGGCAGCCAGATTTTCTTCCCAGCGGCGCTGCATTTGCGGCTCAACAGCCATCGCTTTGACCGTTTCAATCCCATACATGGACTCAGTGAGAAAAGCCTGGTTTTCTGCACCGCGTTTGAATTGCTCATCAAGCCTTCTGCGGAGAACTGGCGTGATGCTGATTGAGAGAACGATGTAGAAAGGAATCGAGCCCAGCACAACCCAGGTCAATGTCGGGCTGTAGAAGTGAAGAACAGCGAAAAAGACAAACGTAAAGAACAGGTCGATCACCAGCGTAAGCGCGGAACTGGTGATGAAATTCCGGATAGTGTCCAGCTCCCGAACCCGGGCGACGGTATTGCCGACTTGCCTGTTCATAAAGTACGAGATGGGCAAGTGGGTCAGGTGATGGAACAGCTTTGAGCCAAGGGTGACGTCAACGCGGTTGGTGGTGTGGGTAAAAACGTAATTCCTAAGTCCGTTCAGTAGAACGTCAAATATCGAGATAACAATCAAGCCAAAGGCCAGCACATCGAGCGTAGTAAGGCCTTTGTGAACCAGCACCTTATCAATCATCACCTGGAAAAACAGGGGTGTGATTAGCGCAAAGAGCTGAATGAAAAAAGAAGCGATGATGACGTCACGAAGGAGGTGTTTGTACTTGAGAATGGCGGGGATAAACCAGCTGATATCGAACTTGTCGCTGCCTCCCGGCAGGAGACTCCGCTTGGAAACAAGAATGAGGCCCCCGCTCCATCGCTCCAGGAACTGGTCTTTGGTTAATGTCTCTGGCGCTTTGGCCAAGGGGTCCTGAATCAGAACTTCGTCATCCGACGCCTTTGCGAGCACGACATAGCCGCCGTCGGTCGTTTCGGCAATCGCGGGAAGACTGATTGAACTGAGTTTTTCCCAGCGCGCGTTCAGCGCTCTGGCTTTGAGCTTGAGGTGTCGGGCAGCCCGGAGGATTTCCGACTTTTGGAAAGGATTCTCATGCGTTCCGAAGTGGTGACGGAGCTGACTGGAATCGGCTGCGACCTGATGATACCGCGCCAACATGACGAGCACAGCAAGGCCGGTATCCACCTTCCCTGATGGTTGATTATTCTGCATTCCCGTCCCTGTTTATAAGCCTTAACTATTTTAAGCGTAGCAGTCGATTGTTACCGGTGGGACAATTTTTGAGTATTAAAATTTGAAAATGTGTTTGATATCACAATTCAGCGATCCAACTTATTAGCGGAGATCACGGGATACCGGCGACGGTGTCGGAAAGGAAGATCTCTGCCTCCGGCCGCTTGTCTGATCCTTGCCATCGCGTAAACTGTGGGTATCAGACAGGAATCCGATATGACTCAAGCTTTTGATATTGTGATTGTCGGCGCCGGCATGGTCGGCGCCGCACTTGCCACCGGCCTCGGACGGGAGGGCTTCAGTGTCGCGATGGTTGATCGCGCCCCTGCGCCCAAATTCGACCCGGGCTCGGCCCCCGATATTCGCGTATCAGCCCTGAGCGCAGGCAGCGAGCGTTACCTGCAGAGTCTGGGCTCCTGGGATCACATCCTCAACATGCGCGCAACGCCCTATCGCCGACTCGCAGTGTGGGACGAAACCCGACACCCCCTGAGCAACCTGCTGCCGAAAACGTCAAACCAGGTGGTGTTCGATGCCGCCGGGCTGAACACCTCTCACCTTGGTCATATTGTCGAAAACTCAGTAACCCAGCACGGCCTTTGGCATGCGGCGGAAGCAGAATCCTCGGTTACCATACTGGCCGGCAATGGCGTCACTGGCATTAATCAGACAGGTGAGCAGGCCAGAGTTGCGCTTGAGAGCGGTGAGGAACTGACCGCCACGCTGGTTATTGGCGCCGACGGTGCGCAGTCGCGGGTGCGGGACATGGCCGGCATCGGCGTTACCAGGAACCAGTACGGCCAACAGGCCATGGTTATTTCCGTGCGTTACCAGGGGCCGGTGCAAGACATCACCTGGCAAGGATTTTATCCATCTGGCCCCAGAGCCTTCCTGCCGTTATACAGCGCAGGTTCAGATCACCCGGGAGAAAGCCGCGCTTCGCTGGTGTGGTACGACTCGCCAGAAGAAATCACCCGCCTGAAAAGTTTGAGCAGTGACGCACTAATGGCGAAGGCGCAGCAGTGTTTTCCGACAGAACTACCGCAGCTTACCCACATTGAAGGCCGCGCCAGCTTTCCTATAGCCCGCCAGCACGCGAAGCACTACTCGGCAGGTCGCATTGTACTTGTGGGTGACGCCGCCCATACCATTAACCCCCTGGCGGGACAGGGCGTAAACCTTGGCTTTCAGGATGCACAGTGCCTGCAAAGTATTCTGAAAGAGGCAAGGCGGGCAGGCAAAGATCTGGCCGAAGCCTCAGTACTGGCCAGCTATGAACAACAGCGGCGGCCGGCAAACCGGCGCATGATGTTTGCCATGGACGCCTTCTACCATCTGTTCAGCAACCGGATTCCACCGATCCACCTGCTCCGGAACATCGGCCTGGGCACAGCCCGCGCCCTACCCTTTGCCCGTAACCGCGTGGCAAGCTATGCCATGGGAATCGACGATGAGCTGCCGGCTTTCATCAGGCAGTTAGCAGCCCGGCTGCCTGGTCTGAGCCAGACTTAAGTGTCTGAACAGCAATGATCAGCGAGCAACAATAAAGAGCAACCAGAGATAAAAGGAAGCCAAAATGTCCGAAACCATTTTCACCAAAATCATCAACCGCGAAATCCCGGCGGATATCGTTTATGAAGACGATATCAGTCTGGCTTTTCGCGATATCAATCCCCAGGCGCCGGTGCACTTGCTGATCATCCCGAAAAAAATGATCGCGACCATTAATGACATCGAAGAGATGGATCGCGAGCTGGTTGGCCACCTTTACTGGGTAGCGGCCAAGCTCGCAAAAGAGATGGGCTTTGCAGACGACGGCTACCGCACCGTGATGAACTGCGGCGAAAACTCCGGCCAGACTGTGTTCCACATTCACCTTCACCTGCTGGCTGGCAAGCCGTTCGGTTGGCCGCCTTATACCGACAAAATGAAGCAGGGCTGAGGTAGCCCGGCGCATGGGTAAAGTGGGGCTTAACGTCCCACAACCCGCTCCGCTTCTTCCATCGGTGTGTGGCGGACGTCTTCACCTTTGACCATGAAGATCACGTTCTCTGCAATGTTGCAGGCGTGATCGCCTACCCGCTCCAGCGCCCGCAAAACCCACATCACCGACATACAGCGGGGGATATTACGGGGATCTTCCATCATGAAGGTAAGCAGCGTGCGGGCGGCAGCCTGATATTCCTCATCCACCCGTTTGTCTTCCTTCATTACTCGCAGAGCCTGTTCGGAATCCAGCCTCGCAAAGGCATCCAGCGAGTCGTGGAGCATGCCCATCACATGGGCGCCGATATTGCGCACTTCCACATAGCCCTGGGGCGCCTGTCCTTCCTCGGTGAGCTTGATCGCAAACTTGGCAATTTTTTTGGCTTCGTCGCCCACCCGTTCCAGATCCGCCACCATCCGAATTACCGAAATCACCAGCCGCAGGTCCCGGGCGGTGGGCTGGCGACGGGCGATGATGAGCATGGCTTCCTCATCAATATCCATCTCCATCCGGTCTACCATCTTGTCTTTGGCCCGGATTTCTTCTGCCAAATACCCATCCCCGTCAATTAACGCCCTCACGGCACTGTCGATCTGGGTTTCCACCAGGCCGCCCATTTTCAGGAAACGGGTTTTCAGGGCCAGAAGCTCATCGTTGAATCGGTTAGAAATGTGATCTCCGTATACGTCGTCTTTTTTCGCAGCCATCGTGTTTCTCTCCCCTGTTCTTTGCACCCGGATCAGCCAAAACGACCGGTAATGTAGGATTCCGTCAGTTCATGTTCCGGCATGGTAAATACCTTGCTCGTGTCGTTTACTTCCACAAGATGCCCCAGGTGGAAGTAGGCGGTGCGGTTGGAAACCCGCGCGGCCTGCTGCATCGAGTGGGTCACGATCACAATGGTGTAACTCTCGGACAGCTCGGCAATCAGCTCCTCAATCCGCGCTGTCGCAATGGGATCCAACGCCGAACAAGGCTCATCCATCAGCACCACTTCCGGGCTGACGGCAATGGCCCTTGCGATACACAGCCGCTGTTGCTGGCCGCCAGACATGCCGGTGGCCATGGCATCAAGGCGATCCTTGGCCTCGTTCCACAGGCCCGCCTTGCGCAGGCTGTTTTCCACAATATCGTCCAGATCCGACTTGCGGTTGGCCAGGCCATGAATACGAGGGCCGTAGGCAACGTTATCGTAGATGGATTTCGGGAACGGGTTGGGCTTCTGGAATACCATGCCCACACGGGCGCGCAGCTCCACCACGTCACGCTTGGGGTCATAAATATCCTGCCCATCCAGTTGCAGCGAACCTTTAATCCGACAGCTATCAATGCTGTCGTTCATCCGGTTCAGGCAGCGCAAAAAGGTTGATTTGCCACATCCCGAAGGCCCGATAAACGCAATAACCTCGTTGCGGACGATATCCAGGCTGATGTTTTTGATGGCCGGAGTTTCACCGTAAAACACTTCCACATTCCGCAGCTGGAATTTGGGATCATCCGAAAACGGAATACCGACGGTTTTGCCTTCTTCAATCACCGTATCTGCCGGGCGCTCAATCGGAGCTTTTTTCGGGTCTGCTTCAGGCATATCTGACTCTTTGATGGCTGTTGGATTCATGGTGCTGGAGATAGTGCCAATAGTAGTGCTGGAAATAGTGCTCATAAATGTTGCCTCTTTACCAACGGCGCTCAAGACGCTTGCGCAGCCAGATGGCGAACGCATTCATGGTGATCAGGAAGGCGAGCAATACCATAATGCCGGCTGAAGCAAGCTCTACGAAGCCCTGCTCAGCACTGCCAGCCCAGATGAAAATCTGCACAGGTAATACGGTGGCTGAACTGAAGAACCCGTCTGGAATCTCGACAATGAAGGCCACCATGCCAATCAGCAACAAAGGCGCAGTTTCGCCCAGAGCCTGCGCCATGCCGATAATGGAACCGGTCAGCATACCGGGCATGGCCAGGGGCAACACGTGATGCAGTACCACCTGCATTTTTGAAGCGCCTATACCCTCTGCAGCCTCGCGGATCGACGGCGGCACACTCTTGATCGCCGCACGGCTTGAGATAATGATGGTGGGCAGTGTCATCAGCGCCAGCACCAGGCCACCCACTACCGGCACCGACCGGGGCATACCGAACAGGCCGATAAACACCGCCAGCCCGAGCAACCCAAAGATGATGGAGGGCACCGCAGCAAGGTTGTTGATGTTGACCTCAATAAAGTCCGTAAGGCGGTTACTGGGCGCAAACTCCTCAAGATAAACCGCCGCGGCTACACCCACCGGGAAGGCGATGACCAGGGTGATGCCCATGGTCAGCAAAGAGCCGACCAAAGCGCCGAGAATGCCGGCGTTAGAAGGCTCCCGGGAGTCGCCACTGGTGAAAAACACATCGTTAAACCCGGTATTGATCACGCCTTTACTGAGTAGCTCATCCGTCCAACGCTGCTGCTGTTCTGTCAGGCGTATGGAGTACCCGGGGTCGCCCTCATGCTTTACGTAAACCGACACAGTATCGTGGGCCGGAAACTCAATGGTGCGAGTGCTGCCCAGCCAATCCGGATTCTCCGTCAGCAGATCACGCACCTGATTGCTGGCGTAGCTGCCTGTCATCCGGCTGAGCTCACGCTTATCCGCCCGGCTCGTAGCCTGTGGGAAATACCCTTGCAAGGCCTTGATGATAGGCGCCTGAAAGTCCGCCATGGCGACCTGCTCCGGATCCGAGGCGTCGTTCAGGTACATCAGGTCCCCATCCAGGTGCACCTCAAGGGTAACCGTGGTTTTAATGAAGCCTGTGTACCCCTTGCTGACAATGTCGGTAAACAGGATCACCAGCGAGAACAACGCAATCGAAATAGCGGCTATGCCATAAAAGCGGAAGCGACGTTCCTTGCGATAGCGACGCTTGAGTGAGCGGCGGACAAGCTCCGCCTGTGAGCCTGGGTTAGTCATATTGTTCCCTGTATTTACGCACAACTTTCAATGCGATCACGTTCAGCAGCAGCGTTACGATGAAGAGCATCATGCCCAGTGCGAATGCAGCCAGCGTCTTGGCGCTGTCGAATTCCTGGTCACCAGTGAGCAGGGTGACAATCTGTACCGTTACGGTGGTCACCGAATCCAGAGGATTGGCGGTCAGGTTTGCAGCCAGGCCGGCGGCCATAACCACAATCATGGTTTCGCCAATTGCCCGGGATGCCGCGAGCAGGATGCCGCCCATAATGCCGGGCAGCGCCGCCGGGAAAATCACGTTCTTCATGGTTTCAGACTGGGTGGCGCCCAGCGCCAGGGAGCCATCCCGAAGGGTGCGCGGAACCGCGTTGATCACGTCGTCCGACAGCGATGACACAAACGGGATGATCATGATACCCATCACCAGCCCCGCCGCCAGCGCACTCTGGGACGAGGCCTCAAGGCCAAGCATAAGAGCCAGATCACGGATGAACGGCGCTACGGTGAGCGCTGCAAAAAAGCCATAAACCACGGTGGGCACGCCCGCCAGCATTTCCAGCAGGGGTTTGACCACCGCGCGAACCGGCCGGCTGGCGTACTCGGAAAGGTACACGGCCGACAACAGGCCAACCGGTACAGCAATCAGCAGGGCAATGGCGGAAATCATCAGAGTGCCGGTAAATAACGGAATAATGCCGAACGCGCCCTCAGAACCTACCTGATCCGCCCGCAGTGCGGTTTGCGGGCTCCAACTGGTGCCAAACAGAAACTCGCTCATCGGCACTTTGCCAAAGAAGCGGACAGTTTCAAAAATAACCGAGAAAACGATGCCGATCGTCGTAAGTATTGCAACGGCAGCACATACAAAAAACAGGCGCTGCAGCGTACGCTCCACGCTCTTGCGGGCGTTGATGTGCGGTGCAACCCGTGTCCAGGCATAGGTACCGCCAAGAACGGCAATCAGAACCACCAGAAGCGTCTTGAAGCGGCTGCTTTGCTCGCGCAGCTCTTGCAGCAAAGCCGCTGCACCAGATATGCCATCCGGAACCATGGCAGGATCCAGTTTGCCGGCGGCCAGATTGCTGATCTGGGAAAGCGTCAGGCTGGCGCGTCCTTCCGATTGCGGGGCAAGCTCTGGGGGCAAGGAGGCCATCACCATGTCCTGAATGACCTTACCCTCAAACGCCGCCCAAGCTCCCAGAATAATCAGCGCCGGGAGCGCACACCAGAGTGCGGCTCTGGCGGCATAGTAAACCGGCAGAGCCTTGAGATTGCGGATGCCCCCCAGCGGCACTGCCACAGCTCGGGAGCGCATATAAGCGAACCCGTAAGCCACCGTGGCAAGCACCAAAACCAGGGGCAATAAATCAGCTGTCTGCATTATCATCTCCTCGGTTCATTGCCCCTGCGCCTTACCCGTTCGGGTGCTAAAGCTCATCGCCCGTCATTGGCTTGAGTTCCTTGACGGCTTTCGCCACTTGCATCCGCACATTACGGGGATTAGGGATCAGCCCTACATCCACGAGATAGCCGTTGTCGCCCCAGGCGCCCTCAGTGGTGAATTCCTGTGCATACTCCGCTATGCCCGGAACCACACCAACGTGGGCATTCTTGATGTAGAAAAACAGGGAGCGAGCTACTGGGTATTCTTCATCGGCGATGGTGTCTGGCGTTGGCTCCACACCATTAATGGTCGAGGCTTGGATTTCACCACTGTTTTCCATCAGGAAGCTGTAACCGAAGATGCCCAGAGTATCCTTGTCCTGAGCAAGACGTTGAACGATCAAATTATCGTTTTCGCCGGCCTCAACGAACGCGCCGTCTTCACGCATATTGTGGCAAACACCGCGCATTTCTTTCTTTTCCATCGCTTTGATGAAATCAAACGTCTTACAACCCCCTTCCATCGCAATTTCTACGAAGGCGTCACGGGTGCCAGAAGTGGGAGGTGGCCCCATCACACTGATTTCTTTGTTCGGCAAGCTGGCGTCGATATCGCTCCACTTTTCGTAAGGGTTAGCGACCAGCTTGTCACCGCCTTTGGGATCCGGAACGTCCTTGGCCAGAGCCAGAAACACCTGACGCAGGCTCAGGTTCATCTGGTCCGCTTCCCTGGAGTTAGCAATGACAATGCCATCTGCGCCGATTTTCACTTCGGTGATGGCTTTTACACCATTGCGCTGGCACATTTCAAACTCGCTGGATTTCATCCGGCGGGAGGCGTTAGTTATGTCCGGGTGCTGGGTACCAATACCCGCACAGAACAACTTGAAACCGCCGCCAGAGCCCGTTGATTCCAGCTTGGGCGTGGGGAAATCGGTATTTCGGCCGAAGCGCTCTGCAACAACCGTTGCGAAGGGGTAAACCGTTGAAGAGCCCACAACGTTTACGGTGTCACGAGCCAGGGCCGGGGCGGAAACCAGAGATAACCCGCCAGTTAATGCAGCGATAGCAAAAGCTTTATTCGGTTTAATCACGTTGAATCTCCGTCAGTCACTTATGTTGTGTACAGCACCGGTTTACTGATGAGTGAAGACTAGAGTTTTTGTGTGACAGCTTTATTACACCTTTTGAAATAGTGAGCAGAAGCCGCAAATAAACTTGCAGCGGTGTGACAGGTCGTTACCATGCTAAGAAAATAATTCCAGAGATTTATAAAAAGGCAATCTTCATGACGGCGTACGATGACGACAAACCCAAACCCCACGGCGACCTGATCCTTCAGATTGTTCCTCTGCCCCAAGACACCAATGCGAATGGTGATGTGTTCGCAGGCTGGCTAGTCAAGCAGATGGATATCGCTGCAGCTACGATGGCCGGCCGTATTTCCTTGGGCCGCAACGCTACCGTGGCCATGGATGGGATGGAGTTTCTCTCACCTCTGCGGGTTGGATCACAGGTCGGCTGTTACTGCGAGCTGGTAGACATCGGCCGCAGCTCCATGAAAATCCATGTGGAAGTGTGGACTCTTGACCGTACGGCCAAAAACCCACGCAAGGTAACCGAAGGCCGGTTCGTATACGTGGCCATTGATGAGCACGGGCGTATTCGGGAAGTGCCGGAGCAACATCAATAATCAGGATTTTGTCAGCCGGTCCAGCCGCAGTCGCTCGCGCTCGTCGGACAGGCGGCGTCCACCCCAGGATACCGCCATCAGGGCACCAAAACCGGTGCCGGCGGTAATGATCAGCATCACCAGAATCTGGTATTTCACCGCCACCGCCGGCGGGCTACCGGCCAGAATCTGACCAGTCATCATGCCGGGAAGGCTGACAATACCCGCCGCCGCCATGGCATTGATCGACGGCATCATGCCGCTGCGCATGGCCTCCCGGCGAATGTCTTCCAGAGCTTGCTGCCAGGTTTGTCCCAGCATCAACCGGTTTTCAATCACCGCACGCTGCCGCCAGACGGACTCATTCAACCGGTCCAGAGCCAGACTGACACCGGTCATGGTATTACCCAACATCATGCCCAATAGGGGGATGGCGTATTGCGGGGCATACCAGGGTTCCGGGCCGATCACCACCGTCAAGGCCAGCACCGTGACCGTAAAGGACGATACAAACATGGCCCCGGTGCCGATGCCGAAGGCCCACCAGCCTCGAAGCCGCCTGCTCTGGCGAGCGACCACTTCCCGGCCTGCCACCAGCAGCATGATCACGGCCAGCAGGGCAATCCAATAAAACGCAGAAGACGCAAACAAGGCTTCCAGCACCAGCCCGATCAGGGCCAGTTGGATCACCGTCCTTATGGCGGCAATCAACAGGCTGCGGGTGATACCAAGCCGGCTCAAATGGCCCGTCGCCGCCAGAGCCAGCACCAGCAAGGCCGCCAGCCCGAGCTTCCACCAGGCCAGATCAATCACTTCCATGAACAGGCTCCAGTCGGGCTCCGTGAATACGGTAATGGGCGTTGGCCACACGTTGAATCTGGGCCGGGTCATGGGCCACCCATAGGGTAGCGAGCTGCCGCCGCCGGATTTCTTCGAGCAGCCAGGTTTCAATGGCTCTCGTGGCCTCGCCATCGAGGTTGGCAGTAGGCTCGTCCAATAACAACGCCTGAGGTTGCAACGCAAGAGCCCGCCATAGCGCCAGCCTCTGCCGCTCCCCGGAAGACAACCGACTGACCGACCAAGCCATCACCTCAGGTGGAAACCCCAGTGCCTCGGGCACGTTTTCACCGGCCTTATAGGGAAAGTGAGTACCCACGTCATCAAACCACCACTGGCTGTCCGCCGGCACCATAATAACCCGGCTTCGCCACTGGTGTGCGGGCATATCCAGTTGGTCGGCGCCATTGTGGGAAATCGCGCCACCGTGGGGTTCCAGGTCGGCTACAGCTCGTAGCAAGCGGCTCTTGCCACTGCCGGAGGGGCCAGACAAGCAAACTACCTGCCCGCCGGGCACCGCCAGTGACACGTCACTCAGGGCGCCAACGCTGACATTTTCCAGCAAAAGGCCGGTCAAAAGCGGCTCACCACGGCAATGCCTCACCGTTGCTGTGCCAGAAGGAGCCGGTATTCTCCATACTCAGTTGGGTAATGCGTTCCGCCAGTCCCCGGGCGGACTCTTCCGGGGTGATCAGGCCGCCAAAGTTCACCATGCGGGTCTTAACATAACCAGGGTGTAGCTGAGCCACGGCAATCCCCTCGGGTTTCAAGTCCATCGCCATGGATTTACCGAAAGCATTCAATGCCGCCTTGGAGGCGCGATAGCCGTATCGACCCCCGGAATCGTTATCCGCGATGGAGCCCATACGGCTGGTGATATTGGCGATCTTGCTGCCCGGTCTCATCAACGGGATGAGTGCCTGGGCCACACGCAGCGGTGCGTAGGCGTTGATTTCCATCTGAGTGCGGATGGAATCGAAATCGATGCTACCCAACTGCTCATCCTGCAACAGACCGGCATTGTTAATCAGCAGGCCGATGTCTTTGCCCATCAGTCCGGCCTTCAGTTTTGCAACGCCCTCATTGGTGGTGACATCTACCCCTTCGATTACTTGCGCGGCCACGCTTGCCAGTTCTTCGGACGATTGCCGACACACGCCAATCACTTCATGCCCTTTACCGGCATAATGGCGGGCAAGCTCCAGACCTATGCCGCGATTGGCACCGGTGATTACGACTACGTTGGTCTCCGACATAAGAAACACCTCCATTCTGATCTGTCTCATCGCTCAATTGGATGATCTCCGCCTGTTGGCAAGGTCGCCCGTATCTGTAATGGTGACACCATAGCGTTCAATCTGGCCAGAACGCGACAACAGAGACCCGAAACCCATGAACTTCAGGCAGTTAATCGCATTGGCGCCAGGCTTTGCTTCCGACGACTGCGAGCTCAGATATCGCAACAGCGGCTATCTCCAGGTTGAAGAGGGTGCCGGTCTGGTGCTGCGCTTCTGACGCATTCCCCGCTGTCAGGCCAGGGTTTCATGCCTTTGGGGAAGCATCAACGATAGCAGCGAAGCCATGGCCACAAGTCCCGCAGAAATCCACAAGCAGGCTTCCAGGCCGTAAACCTGATAGACCCAGCCGGACAAGATCGTCCCCAGTAACCGACCCGCAGCGTTGGACATGTAATAGAAGCCCACATCCAGCGACACACCATCGCCCCGGGCATAACTGACGATCAAGTAGCTGTGCAGAGAAGAGTTAATGGCAAACAAGACGCCAAACAGCAGCAGACCACCGATGACCACAACTTGCGGCGGCCAACCCGCCATCAGGCCAAGAGCAATGGCAGCGGGAATCAGTGCCAGAGCAGCGGCCCAGAACACCGCCGGCTGTTTGCTTTCCAGGTTGCCGGTAATCCGGGGCGCAAAGGTCTGGATAAAACCATAGCCAATAACCCAGGTGGCCATAAAGCCCCCGACTTTCCAGAAATCCCAGCCAAATACCGTGTGCAGATACACCGGCAGAGCCACCACAAACCAGACATCCCGGGCGCCGAACAGGAACATGCGGGCGGCGGACAGCACGTTGATGGCGCGGCTTTTTGACAGGATCTCGCGGAACTTCGGCTTGGCTTTGCTCTTGCCAAGCGCCTGCTTGAGCAGAAACAAACTGGCCAGCCACACCAACCCGAGAGCCGCCGCCATGATGAGCACCGCGCCGGTAAAACCGACCGACATCAGCAATACACCGCCAAGGAAAAAACCCACGCCTTTGAGGGTATTCTTCGACCCGGTCAGAATGGCCACCCACTGGTACAGAGTGCTCTGTTGCTCATCCGGCACCAGCAATTTGATGCCGCTCTTGGCGGACATCTTGTTCAGATCCTTGGCAATGCCGGACAAAGCCTGAGCCGCCATCACCCAGGGTACAGTCAGCATGGCTGCCGGCACTGCCAGCATGGCCAGCGCCGCAATCTGCAGGAACAGCCCTATATTCATGGTGCGATTCAGGCCCATGCGGGCACCCAGGTAGCCGCCCAGCAGGTTGGTCACCACCCCGAAAAACTCGTAAAAGATGAACAACAGGGCGATTTCCAGGGGCGAATAACCCAACTGGTGGAAATGCAGCACCACCAGCATGCGCAGGGCGCCGTCCGTCAGGGTGAATGCCCAGTAATTGCCGGTGATCACCAGATACTGACGGATGGCAGCTGTCATATCAGGCAGAACCTACCTTGCGCACCAGTTCTGCAGTCCGGTTGGCGTAACCCCATTCGTTGTCATACCAGGCGTAGATCTTTACCTGTGTGCCGTTGACCACCAGCGTGGACAGGGCATCGATGATGGAGGAGCGCGGGTCGGTCTTGTAGTCGATGGACACCAGCGGGCGTTCTTCATAGCCCAGAATATCCTTCAGTTCGCCCTCGGCGGCTTCTTTCAAAAGCCGGTTCACGGTGTCGCGATCTGTTGGCGCTTCCACTTCAAACACACAGTCGGTCAGCGAGGCGTTGGTGAGCGGTATCCGCACTGCATGGCCATCCAGTCGCCCTTTCAACTCCGGGAAAATCTCGATAATCGCCGTGGCAGAACCGGTGCTGGTGGGAATCAGCGAGCTGCCGCAGGCACGCGCCCGGCGCAAGTCCTTGTGGGGTGCGTCGAGAATGGTCTGGGTATTGGTCAGGCTGTGAATAGTGGTGATAGAGCCATGTTTGATACCGAGCTTCTCGTGAATGACCTTGACCACGGGCGCCAGACAGTTGGTTGTGCACGAAGCTGCGGTAAGGATGCGGTCATTGGCCGGATCGAAAATATGCTCATTGACACCCAATACGATGTTCTTGGCCCCAATTTCCTTCACCGGCGCGGTAGCCACGACGCGTTTCACGCCCTGATCCAGATATGCCTGCAGCACCGCCACCTTCTTGTTGACCCCACTGGCTTCAATCACCACGTCGCAGCCGGACCAGTCGGTGTCACCAATCGCCTTGTTGTGGGTAACCGTGATGCGCTTGCCTTCGATCACCATCTCACCACCACTGGCCAAAGCTTCATGGCTCCAGGGACCGTGAACACTGTCGAAGTTCAGCAGGTGTGCCAGGGTATGGGTGTCTGCCCCGGGATCATTGATGGCCACAAATTCCAGTTCCGGCCAGCCCCAGGAAGCCCTCAGTGCCAGGCGGCCAATGCGGCCAAATCCGTTAATGCCTACTTTGATCTTGTTCATGGCGGTCTCCTTGCGAGATTGGCACTCCGTGTGTCCGATTAATGATCAGGGGCACTGTTCGCCCGGGCGCTCAGCCATGGCCTGCAGCTGTGCCAGGGGCGTTTCGATCAATGCCCCATTGTTCTGAGCGGTTTCCTCCAGAACCCGAGACACCCAGGCCGGGAGCCGGGGGTTAAGATAATAATAGACCCACTGGCCACGACGTTCCGTTTCCACCAGCCCCAAATCCCGCAGAATGGCCAGGTGACGGCTGACTTTAGGCTGGGACACCTCAAAGGCCTCGGTCAGTTCGCACACACACAGTTTGTTCTGATCCCGGATCAACAAAAGTGCCGCCAGCCGCAACTCATCACTCAGGGCCTTGAAAATAGTCACCGGATCGTAGTCTGCCGGTTTCAGGCCGGCTTCTTTTTGCTGCAGAACGCTTCTTTTCATAGAGTCTTCCGCTATTCACACTGCCGTATATTCGATTTGCCATATATGCATTTTTAGCGATAATAGGCATGGAACGTTACAAAGTAAAGACACCAGGATAACGCAATCCTGTTACCGACCTGGCTGTCGTACTCAATGCAGACATCAAGAAGCTTTGGGGTAAGCAATGACCAGCAATACAGAAACCGCCAGAACTGAAGGCACCAGCGGCGGCATGGATCTGTTCGGGAGATACCTGTCGGTCTGGGTGGCCTTGGCTATTGTCGCCGGCGTGGCCCTGGGCCAGCTTGCGCCGGTGGTGCCAGAGACACTGTCCCGCTTCGAATACGCCCAGGTGTCTATCCCTATCGCCATCCTGATCTGGGCAATGATTTTCCCGATGATGGCGCAGATTGATTTCAGCGCCATCGTGAACGTGAGAAAAGAGCCGAAAGGTCTGGCCATTACCACCGTCGTGAACTGGCTGATCAAGCCGTTCACCATGTTCGCCATCGCCTGGTTCTTCCTGATGGTGGTGTTTGAACCGTTTATTGCACCGCAATTGGCCAGTGAATACCTGGCTGGCGCTATTCTTCTGGGCGCTGCGCCCTGCACAGCCATGGTGTTTGTGTGGAGTTACCTGACCAAAGGTGATGCTGCCTATACCCTGGTGCAAGTGTCGCTGAACGACATCATCATGCTGTTTGCTTTCGCACCCATCGTGGTTTTCCTGCTCGGCATCTCCGACATCCAGGTGCCCTGGGATACCGTGCTCTTGTCCGTGGTTCTGTACATCGTGATACCGCTCACTGCCGGCTACCTGACCCGCCGAACCCTGATTGCCCGCAACGGGGAACGCTGGTACGACGACGTATTTATGACGCGCCTTGGCCCGGTAACGCCAGCGGCACTGATTATTACCTTGGTGCTGCTGTTTGCCTTCCAGGGTGAGGTGATCCTGAACAACCCACTACACATTGTGCTGATTGCCGTGCCGCTGATCATCCAGACCTTCCTGATCTTCTTTCTGGCCTACGGCTGGGCCCGGCTATGGAAAGTGCGCCACTGCATTGCGGCACCCGGTGCCATGATCGGCGCCAGCAACTTCTTTGAGCTGGCCGTGGCTGCGGCTATTGCACTGTTTGGCCTGCAATCCGGTGCTGCCCTGGCAACTGTGGTGGGCGTACTGGTGGAAGTGCCGCTGATGCTGGTGCTGGTGCGCATTGCCAACAACACCCGGGACAAATTCCCGGCATAACCCACTGCTCTCCGGCGCGCGCTTTTTTGGCGGGCCGGAGAACTGTTAAGCCAACGACCATCCTGCTAATATCCCGCCCATCTTTTCATCGCCTTGAACCGTGAACTTCTGACCCGAACGGAACCCAAAGAATGGATTTTTACCAAGCTCTTTTCCTTGGTCTCCTCCAGGGACTGACCGAATTCCTGCCCATCTCCAGCTCTGCCCACCTGATCCTGACCCCTGCGTTTTTCGGCTGGGCCGATCAGGGCGTAGGCTTTGATCTATCGGTTCACATTGGCACTCTGCTGGCGGTGGTGCTCTACTTCCGGCGCGACGTATTCGGTATCGCCAGAGACGGGCTGATCTCCGTCGCCCAGCGCAAAATAACCGGCCAGGGCGCACTGGCCTGGTATCTGGTGATCGGCACCATCCCGGCCGGCCTGGCCGGTCTGGCCTTGCTGGACATGATCGACAATGAACTGCGGGCGGTGGAAGTCATTTTCTTCACCACCCTGATTTTTGGCCTGCTGCTGGGGCTTGCCGACTGGCTGCCCAAACGTCAGCGCACCCTGGATTCCCTGAACTGGAAAGATGCCCTGCTGGTGGGGATAGCACAGGCATTGGCCTTGGTGCCCGGCACCTCCCGGTCCGGTGTCACCATTACTGCTGGCCTGTTCCTGGGTATGAGCCGTGAAACCGCTTCCCGGTTTTCGTTTCTGCTGGCCATTCCCATCATTGTGCTGGCCGCGGCCGTGAAGTTGCTGGAAGTAGCGACCTCGGATGTCATTGTGGACTGGAGTGGTTTTCTGATTGGCGGGGTAACGTCGTTCCTGATGGCTATTACTGCGATCCACTTCTTCCTGAAGTGGTTGAACACGGTTGGCATGTGGCCTTATGTTATCTATCGGATAGTCTTAGCTGGGGTTATTTACGCAGTGCTGATGTAGGAAAGGACTGGCACAGCGCCGGAAGCGGAGGCTGGGTAAGACTTTTCAAAACTGTACGGAGCCATGGATGGCGGAGCCCAAGCGTCACATGGATGTGCCGCAAGGAGCGTGTTTTGAAAAGTCTTACCCAGCCTCTGCCCCTCCGAAACCCTAGCAGGCCTCCAGAGGCGCATAGGCCAGCACTAACCACTTGGCACCTTCATCAAAGTTTACCTGCACTCGGGTGTGGTGCCCGCTGCCTTCGGCATTCAGAACAACACCTTCCCCAAACTTCGGGTGCCGAACTCTTTGCCCCAGGCTGAAGCCGGACTGCTTTGCAGAGTCCTGACTGAACAAACCTTCGTTTGGCCGCTGGGCCATCGCCGGGCGGGTTACCGTATTGCGTAAGCGCACTTCTTGCAGGCAGTCGCTGGGGATCTCCCGCACAAACCGTGAGAGCGCGTGGAACTTCTCCTGTCCATACAGTCGGCGGGACTCGGCGTAAGTAATCACCAGCTTTTTCATGGCCCGAGTGATGCCCACATAGGCCAGCCGCCGTTCTTCCTCCATGCGCCCTGGCTCTTCCAGAGACATGCTGTGGGGGAATAGCCCCTCTTCCACGCCGGCCAGAAACACCAGCGGGAACTCCAGGCCTTTGGCGGAGTGCAAGGTCATCAGCTGTACGCTGTCTTCGTGATCTCCGGCCTGGGATTCGCCGGCATCCAATGCTGCCTGGGCAATAAATTCCGAGAGCGGATCAACGCCTTCTTCCACTTGAAAGTCTGCAAGAGCGTTAACCAGCTCCTCCAGGTTCTCAACTTTGGCCTGTGCTTTTTCGCCCTTTTCGCTGGCGTGGTAGTCCTTCAGGCCGCTGGCTTCGATCGTTTCCTTCATAAGGCCGTGGAGCGACGCGTCCTCTGCTATGGCGGACAATTCTTCAATGATATCAATAAATTTTTGCAGCCCGGTTTTCGCCCGGCCTTTCACCTGCCCGGCCTCCAGCAAACGCTCAGCTGACTCCCACAGGGACACGTTCTGGTTGCTTGCGTATTCACGCAGCTCCGCCAGGCTTTTGGCCCCGATACCCCGGGTCGGCACGTTCACCACCCGTTCGAAAGCGGCATCATCCCGGCGATAATGCACCAGCCGCAGATAAGCCAACGCATTGCGGATTTCCTGGCGATCATAAAAGCGCAGGCCGCCATAGACCCGATAAGGAATACCCTGGCGCATTAGCGACTCTTCCAGCACCCGGGACTGGGCGTTGGAGCGGTACAGGATGGCGGACTCGCTGCGCAGATTGCCCTCATCAACCCAGCTGGAGATGCTGTCAGCGATGTAGTTGGCTTCATCCTGCTCGTTGAATGCGGCATACAGGCTGATGGGCTCGCCTTCCACGCCATCCGTCCAGAGTTCCTTGCCGAGCCGGCCCTGGTTGTTGGCAATTACGGAGTTGGCGGCTTTCAGAATCAGCTGTGTGGAACGGTAGTTCTGCTCCAGTCGCACCAGCCGGGCGTTGGGAAAGTCACGCTGGTACTGCTGGATGTTCTCGATTTTTGCGCCACGCCAGCCGTAGATGGACTGATCGTCATCGCCCACCACCGTCAGCGGAACACGGTTACTGGCCAACACCTGCAGCCAGGCGTACTGGATGGTGTTGGTATCCTGAAACTCGTCCACCAGAATATGCTGAAACCGCTGTTGGTAATGGGCCAGCAGCTCCGGCCGATGTAGCCACAATTCGTGGGAGCGCAGCAGCAACTCGCCAAAATCCACCAATCCGCTCTGTTGGCAAAGCTGCTCGTAGCGGCGGTACACCTTCAGCATGGTGGAAGTGAAGTGATCCCCCAGGTTTTCCTGAATATGGTCGGCCCGCAAGCCTTCGTCTTTCTGGCTGCTGATAAACCACTGGGCTTGCCTGGGCGGGAATTGGCTCTCATCAATCTGCGCCTCCCGCATCACCCGCTTCACCATGCGGAGCTGATCATCGCTGTCCAGCACCTGAAAGTTCTCCGGTAGCCCGGCATCCTTCCAGTGCGCCCTAAGCAGCCGGTGGGCAATGCCGTGGAATGTGCCAAACCAAAGGCCGCGCGAGGGAATGCTCATCATCTCTTCGATGCGGTAGCGCATCTCTTTAGCGGCCTTGTTGGTAAAGGTGACCGCCAGAATCCCTGTAGGCGGAACCCGATCCACCTGCATCAGCCAGGCAATCCGGTGGACCAGCACCCGGGTTTTACCACTGCCGGCACCGGCCAGCACCAGCAGATGGTCGTTCTGTGCCGTAACCGCCTCACGCTGGGCATCATTCAGGGAATCAATAATGTGGGAGACATCCATAGGGAACACTTTCGCTACTGGTTAAATGAACAGGTCGGAAGTATATCAGCTGTGATGGGCGCCTGCTTTCCTGCCCTGAAAACAAAGAAGGCGAGCCGTGGCTCGCCTTCTTTTCCAGCACAGCGAAGAGATCAGAACCCGCGGGGCACCGTCTGGGCCTCAACAAACTCGAACAATCCCTCATGCCCGCCCTCGCGACCTGTGCCGGAAGCTTTCATACCGCCAAACGGCGCTTCAGGCGTAGGCCCTGTGCCCGTATTCCAGCCTACATGGCCAAACCTGAGGCCGGCAGCAACCCGCTGGGCGCGCTCTGCATCCGCGGTGAACACGTAGGAGGCCAGACCAAATTCGGTATCGTTGCCGGCGTCGATCACTTCGTCTTCCGTTTGAAAGCTTGCCATCGGAACCAGCGGCCCGAAGGTTTCTTCCCGATAGCAGCACATATCCCTCGTTACGCCGGAGACAACCGTCGGCGGGAAGAACAGATGACCGTCGCCCAGATCACCAGGCTGCTTACCGGCAATCAACGATGCGCCTTTGTTAAGAGCATCCTCCAGGTGGCACCTTACCTTGTCGAAACCCGCTTTGTTGATCAGTGGCCCAATGTCGACATCGCCTGCAATACCATCACCCACGGTCATTTTATTCACGCGCTCTGCGAGCTTTTTGCCAAAGGCATCCATCACCTTTTCGTGAACAAAGACCCGGTTTGCACAGACACAGGTCTGCCCGCCACCACGAAACTTGTTGGCTATCAGGTTATCGGCGGCAGCGTCCAGGTCGGCGTCGTCAAACACAATAAACGGCGCATTACCGCCCAGTTCCAGGGCCAGTTTCTTGATCTGATCTGCAGTATCCACAACCAACTTTCGGCCCACTTCAGTGGAGCCGGTAAAGCTCAGCATGGGCACATCCGGACTTTCACACAACACCTTGCCGATCACGCTGGCTTTGCCCATGACCAGGTTCACCATGCCATCTGGCAGATCCACGTGCTTATCCATGAGCGTGAACAACGCAATCATGGTCAACGGCGTTTCGCTGGCCGGTTTGATCACAGAAGGGCAGCCCGCTGCCAGGGCGGCAGAGAGCTTTTTGGCGATCATGCCAATGGGGAAGTTCCAGGGCGTGATCAGAGCAGTAACACCGACTGGCCGATAGTGCACCGTCCAGTTGCAATCCTTGGGGGTTTCCGGCAGCGTGTGAGCATCCAGCGCCTGGATATGTTTGGAGCAGTAATCAAAAAAGCCGGCAGCGTAATCTACCTCGCCCTGAGCTTCATTCAGCGGCTTGCCATGTTCCAGGCAAAGAATCCGACCGACTTCTTCCTTGTTTTCCCTGAGCGCATCGCGGATATCTTCCAGCCATTTTCTGCGGGTTTCGATGGAGTAGGGGTTTGTCAGGCGAAGCGCAGACTTACCCGCCTCGACCGCCGCTTTCACTTCGCCTTCAGGCATGGAGGCAACCTGTGCAATCACCTCACCCGTTGCCGGGTTGTAAACATCAAAGGTGTTGCCCTGTTCGTTGTCAGTCCAGCGACCGCCGATGTAGCCAGTCAGCTTTTCCAGCAGTGGTGACTCGATCATTTCGGCTCCTGTTATGTCAGTAATTGCACCTGTGACGGTGCACGGTTGCGTCGTTTGAATCTGTCTTCCATAGTGGATGCTGAATCTCTACCTGTAAAGTCGATAGCCCGACTTTTGATCATCCTCTGTCTGTGCCTATACTCCCAGTGCCTATGCTCAAAGACAGCGCCTATATCAATAGAACCGGAAATCCAGGAGTTCGGATAATGAAAGCATATTTCCATCCCGCGCAAGATAAGCACTCGCCCCGAACCTATTTCACCAGGGGCCAGATGCGTCAGCCCCAGGAGGTACCAGATCGCACCAATGAGATGCTGGAAGGCCTGAAAGAAATGGGCATACCGGTGCTGCAGCCTTCCGATCATGGTGCGGGCCCGATTTCCAAGGTGCACGACCTGGGATATCTGCGCTTTCTCGAATCGGCCCACCGCCGCTGGATGAAAATGGACGACTGGGGAGAGGAAGTGATTTCCAATATTTTTGTCCGTTCCCCGAATCACCTGACAGGCATTCTTGCAGAAGCGGCCCGATACCAGGCCGACGGCAGTTGTCCCATTGGTGAGCACACATGGAACGCGGCTTATTGGTCGGCCCAGACCGCGCTCGGTGCGGCGGATGCAGTGATGGCAGGCGATCGCACAGCCTACGCTGTCTGCCGGCCACCGGGGCACCATGCACGTAAGGATGCCGCCGGTGGTTTCTGCTATCTCAACAATGCTGCCATTGCAGCGGAGCATATGAAATCCCGGTTCCCCCGGCTGGTCATTCTTGACACCGACATGCATCACGGCCAGGGCATTCAGGAAATTTTCTACGATCGCAGTGATGTGCTCTACATATCCATTCACGGCGACCCGACCAACTTCTATCCCGTGGTTACCGGCTTCGAAAATGAACGCGGCGAAGGCGAGGGTTACGGCTACAACATCAACATGCCAATGCCGCACGGTTCATCTGAAAGTGATTTTTTCGAGAAGTTGGACGAGGCCATGGCGGCCATCCGGTTGTTTCAACCAGATGCACTGATTCTGACTCTGGGCTTTGATATCTATAAAGACGATCCCCAGGCCAAAGTATCGGTAAGTTCGGAAGGATTTTGCCGGCTCAGCACCCACATGCGCCAGCTTGGTTTGCCGACGCTGGTCGTTCAGGAGGGCGGCTACGATCTGGACACCCTGAGTGAGAACGTTCAGCAGTTCTTTAAAGGGCTGGCCGGCTGAGGCATCAAAGGGCGGGCGCGTAAACCCTTATGTTTTCGTGCCCTTCAGCCTTCAGGTGGACGGCATGCATGCGGCTCATGGTGCCGCGATCACAATACAGCAGATACCGGCGATTGGACGGAAGCTCTCCGATGTGGCGATTCAATTCGTAGAACGGAATCTTCAGAATCTCGTTACCGGTTAGCTGCAGAGGAGATTGCTCGCCTTCCGCCGGATGGCGCACGTCGATGATAATATCGCTGACGGCGGGCGTTTTTACCAGATCGACCTCTTCGGGCGTCGTAATGGTGTTCAGCAGCTCGCTGACCGGGGTATCTTCACGGGCCTCAATGGCGCGAGCAAGAATCAGGGGATCCATTGCCGCCTCATCGGCCTCCACCCGGCTCAGTTGAGCTCGAGTGGACGGTTTTTGGGATATCACACCACAATACTCTGGCATATTTCGGGCATAAGGCTCTGTGCCGATGTCGCGGGCAATGCCAATAATGGTTTCCTTGTCCATGGCAATCAGGGGTCGCAGAACCACCTCATCGCTGGCCCTATCCACCACATTCAGGTTGGTCAGGGTCTGGCTCGACACCTGGCCCGCAGCATCTCCGGTTACCAGAGCAACCGCGTTGTTGTTACGGGCAATCTCACTGGCCGCCTTCAGCATCTGCCGCTTGAGCACCACACCCCAGTGCCGGTGACCGACCGATCCCATGATTTCTTCTACCACACCGTCAAAGGGTACCGAGATAAACTTGGCGCTGTGAGAGGCACCGTAGCGCTCCCACAGATAGTGAACCACCTGACGCACACCCACCTCGTGCGCCACGCCACCCAGGTTGAAAAACACGAAGTGACTGCGCAGGCCCCGGCGCAACATCAGGTAAGCTGCTACCGACGAATCATACCCGCCGGACATCAGCGACATTACGTTCTCGACACTGCCCAGCGGATAGCCGCCCAGACCTCGATGTCTGCGCCGGGCAATGTGGAACTGATCACCCCGCACCTCAATACGCACCTCCACCTCAGGCGACCTCAAATCAACACGGGCATCGGAAGCAGCCTGCATCAGCGCGCTTCCTGTCAGACGCTCAAGATCAATGGAGCGAAAATCGTGTTCACCATGGCGCCTGACCCGAACGGCAAAGCTTTTCCTGTCGAGGCGGTCGGCAAAGGCTGCAACCGTTTTCTGAACAGTGTCATCAAGGCTGACAAACGGAAACGCCGCAATCTCCTGAATAGTAGAAATACCGGAAATGCGCAAAAGCGCCTCCACTACCGGACCTGCCAAGCCCCTGCCGTCGGGCACCTCAACGTCCACTCTGTCCCAACTGCCCTCCACAACAATATCGTGATCCAGCCGCGCCAGAAGTTTACGAATATTCTGGCGCAGATGACGCATCTGTCGACGACGAACAGGCTTGCTCTTGATGGCAACTTCGGGGGCGGGACGAATAAGCAGTTTCATAAATCGGCATTTGGTCGGATGGTGTATGATTTGAAAGATGTTTAGTGTAGCGCTTTGGCGCTATGCCTCAAAATCGGGTATTACCGCAACACTCAGGAGTTTCTCTCTTCATGACCGAACCCACCATCAATGCTCTTGTCTCACCTGAGGGCAGCCTGGAAATACTATCCAATCACGAAGTTAACCTGCTCAAAGACAGAAGCGAAGGCGGTTTGTACCGACTGTTCCGGCAATGCGCTCTGGCCGTTCTGAATACCGGTGTCGTAACCGATGACTGCCAGGACCTGATGGAAGCCCATGCGGATTTCGATATACGCCTGATACCACAACCCAGAGGCCTGAAGCTGGACCTGATCAATGCGCCAGCGCACGCGTTTGTGGATGACGAGATGCTGCGCGCTATTCGTGAGCATCTGTTCTCGGTGCTGCGGGATATTGTTTATACCCACTCCACGCCGCAATTTGCCCGGATTCTGAAAAGTAATGCGCCGGATGACCTTACCAACATGGTGTTTCACATTCTGCGTAATGCCCGGGTGTTGCAGCCCGGTCGCCAGCCTGACCTGATTGTGTGCTGGGGCGGGCATTCCATCAGTCATGAGGAATACCAGTACAGCAAGGAAGTTGGCCACCAGCTTGGCCTGCGGGAATTGAGCATTTGCACGGGTTGCGGGCCGGGCGCCATGAAGGGCCCGATGAAAGGCGCTACTATTGCCCACGCCAAGCAGCGGATTAAAAATGGCCGCTACATCGGCATCACCGAACCGGGCATCATCGGCGCTGAAGCACCCAACCCCATCGTGAACGAACTGGTCATCATGCCGGATATCGAAAAGCGCCTGGAAGCCTTTGTACGATGCGGTCATGGCGTAGTCGTGTTCCCTGGCGGCGTAGGCACTGCAGAGGAAATCCTCTACCTGCTCGGCATACTTCTGCACCCCGATAACGCCGACATGCCCTTCCCGGTGGTTTTCACCGGCAGGCCGGAAAACGCCGAATATTTCGAGATGATCGACAGGTTCATCCGTAACGCCTTGGGAGACGAAGCCGCCAACAAATACGAAATCATCATTGATGATCCCGTGCGGGTGGCGCAGACCATGAAAAAGGGTATGAAGGAGGTCGAGACCTTCCGTCGTGCCATGCAGGACGCCTATTACTTCAACTGGGTGTTGAAGATCGACCCGGTGTTCCAGTTGCCGTTCGAGCCTGACCACGAGAACATGCTTGCTCTGGCATTACATCGTGATCAACCGGCGCACCTGATTGCCGCTAATCTGAGGAAGGCGTTCAGCGGCATTGTGGCCGGAAACGTAAAGGAAGGGGGTATCCGGAAAGTGCAGGAGAAAGGGCCTTTTGAGATCGCAGGAGATCCGACCCTGATCAAGCCTCTCGAGGCCATGCTGGAGCAGTTTGTCGCCCAGAACCGAATGAAGCTACCTGGCACCTCAGCTTATCGCCCGAGCTACCATATCAGCAGCACAGCAGCCTGAGCTGCTGTGCTTGCACGTAGCGCTTACTTGCCGCCAGCTGGCAAGCTTGCAAAGTAGGCTGCCAGATTGGCGATATCCTCATCGCTCAGCGCGGCTGCCTGGCCCTGCATGATGGCCGCCTGGCCGCCGCTGCGCTGCTTGTTTTTGTATGCCTTCAGGGAAGACACCAGGTACTGCTCGTGCTGGCCTGCCAGATTCGGGTACATCGGGATCTGGGCAATACCGTTCTGGCCATGGCAAGCTGCACAAACGGCTGCTTTCGCCTTGCCGGCTGCCGCATCGCCCGCAGCCGAGGATACTGCCGGAACTGCGGCACTCAGTGCAAAAAGTCCTGCAACAGCATAGTGTTTAAATTTCATTATGATTAACCTCTCATCATTGTTTCAAGTTTTCAAACCGGCGTTCAAAACCGGACAGTAACTGGCAGAAACTTATATCACAGCCATGCCACAGAGCAAATGCCATAGATCAATGCACCTGATTCGACGTTCGTCCTCTTCAACTCTCGACCCGTTAAGAAGATAGTACGAACGAAATTTCGTATCAAAGATTATATTAACGCCCGGAGACACCATTAATGTCTGTAGAGGTTCAGGAACTCCCCTGTCGCGAAGGCCATATCGGCTTATTGACTCTGAATTCCCCCGCGACACTGAATGCACTCTCCGAGAGGATGATTATCACGATCAGGGACAGCCTCGAACGCTGGGCTGCCGATGATCGCATCTGTGTTGTGATCCTCCGGGGAGCCGGAGAAAAGGGCTTTTGCGCGGGCGGCGACATCCGGGACCTGTACATGGCCTTGACCAGCCCCGAAAAGAACCCGGAGAACCCCGAAGAAGCATTCAGTGTTTTCAGCCATGAGTACGAACTGGACTACACCCTGCACCGGTTTCCCAAACCGGTTGTGGGTATCGGCCACGGTATTATCATGGGCGGCGGCCTGGGGCTGTTTTCCGCCTGCCGCTTCCGGCTACTCACGCCAGACGCCACTCTGGCCATGCCAGAGATCGCCATTGGCCTGTTTCCGGACGTTGGCTCAAGCTGGTTTCTGAACCGCCTGCCTGGGCGCCTGGGGTTATTTATGGGCCTGACCGGTGCACGCCTGAACACGACCGACGCGCTGCGCGTGGGTCTGGCGGATATGGCGCTGCCAACCAGTGATCACCAAGGTCTTTTGTCACGGCTGCAGGAAGAGCGTTGGAGTGGGCAAAGAGCATCCGACGACAGCCGCCTGTTCCGCTTGCTGAATCAGCTTGAGTCTCAGGATTATCGCGCATTGCCCGCCAGCCATCTGGAGGTGCACGAACGGGATATTTCAAGGCTGTGCGCGGGCACCAGCTTGCCCGAGATCGTCGATCAGCTACTGACGGCTCGTGTGGACAGCGAGTGGTGGAACACCTGCATGAAAACGCTAAAAGGGGGCTGCCCGGTATCGGCATGGCTGATCTGGCATCAGCTCAAGAAGGCCCAGCAAATGTCATTGAAAGATGTGTTCCGGATGGAACTGGCTATGGTCTGGGAATGCGCCCGCAGACCCGATCTGACCGAGGGTATCCGGGCCCGGCTGATTGATCGCGACCAGAACCCGAAGTGGTCTTTCGCCCGCCTCGAGGAGGTACCGGAAGCGATTATTGAGGCCCACTTCCTGCCCGTGTGGAACGATCAAACAGACCCCATGCAGTTGGAATAACAAAGAGCAGACAACCTTTCTAAAGTTCAGCCCCGGCCTGTACCAGCAACATCTCCAGATCCCGATGATTGTTGGCACGGGCGACATCCGGTGCAGTTGCACCATCGTCAGAGCGGAAACCTGCACCCGCAGCGTTCACTCTGGCGCCCGCTGATCCAGGTTGGCCGGGAGCTCTGTGGAAGCCGGTTCCCTTGGCCATAACGAACAGTCTCTGTCAGGCAAGTGGAGTCTATTCTGAGCCGATGGCCGTCACAATTAAATCGAGCGGGTCACATCTCCGGCCCGTTTTGCAGAAGATCCAGGACCACACCGCGCAAACGGTCCTCACCATCACGCTGGCCAACGCACAACCCCTCCCTTTGCAGCTCGGGCCAACTCCAGCCCTGCAACACAGCACGACACCAGACTACCGCCTCTCCGTGCTCGCGAAGCCAGCTCATAACGCCGGGCACCTGGCTCAGATCCCGCAGTACCGGCAGCATCAGCCGGAAACCCCGGTGGCCGCCACCAAAGTTCTGCAGATCCCGGATATCCGCTGCATCTGGCGGGGCCCCTGATGACAGATCCGACGTCATATCCATTAACAGTTCGGGCTCCAGAGCTCTCCAGTTCAGTGGCACAAGAGCCAGCCAATGCCTCGCCAGCCGTGCCTGTACCTGCAAAACCAGAGACTCCCCTCCTGCACTGTGGGCAAGAACCATCTGTACCGGATACTCCCCGCTGGTGGCTTCCTGCTGCAGCCCGATACGCACAAACCCCAGCCTGCAAGATGCCCAAAAAGCGTAAAGATCAGAACTGCCGCCAAAACTGGTACCCGTAAAGTCCAGCCCCTCCTGTTCCCCAAAGGCAGCCGCAGCAGCAACCAGGCTGCGACCAATGCCTGAGCGTCTGGCGCGCGCTGTAATCGCAATCCGGATAATCCTCAAACCGCGCTGACTGGCGGCTTCCGGAAAACCGCTGTGGTTGGCAAGAGACTGGGGCAAAAGATGACCACGAACCCGGCGCTTGCCACTGGCCACCTGTTCTGCCAACTCACTGCTTAATCCGCCCTCCACGGCGCCCCAAAGGAGCCCAACGGTTTCGCCGTTTATGCGTGCGCGCCAGCTTTTCGCTGAAGGATCGTCCATCCATTGACGAAGGTCGGCCGGTGTTGTCCGATAATGCGCGTTTACCAACAGGCCAAATGCATCAGCAAGTTCCGCCTCCGAAGCCTGGGCAGGCCGCCAGGGTTCGATCACGACTTCGGACGCCGCGGTTTTCGGCAACTCAACCGGGGCATGATCGGCACCCAGCAGAAACAGATCCGATATCAAAGGTTCCAGTGGATCTCCTTCGGTCCAGCGCACCGGTTGCGAAAGCGTTTGTGCCTGCCACTGCGGCGTTGCCTGGTCGAGAATCTGGCGGAAGCGAATGGCAAACCCACGCCCGGCACCTTCATAACCATGCACCGTTGATACAAAAGTCACCCGTGGCCAGCCCAGAAGAACACGTTTCAGCAGGGAGACCGGAATAGCCGCCGCTTCGTCCACCAGGACCACCTCAGCCTCCGGTTTTTCCCGCAGCAGATCCCGGACCGGTAAAAAACGCAGTAGCGCACCAGAGGCTGTTTCTATCCGGTCGTCACCCGTTTCCAGCACCTCGTCACCAAGGCTTTCCAGAGCATGCGTGAACAAGGCGCTTACATTTTCTCTTGAGGGCGCAGTTACCAGAATCTGCCTGCGGCCCTGTTGCAGCAATCGGGCGGCAGCCATGCCCAGCGCAGCAGACTTACCCCGCCCCCGATCCGCCGTCACCACTAACGGCCGGCGACGATGCCCCAGTCCGAACGCCACAAGTTTACGAATCAAATTCTGCTGATCGGGCGTTGTGGCGACCCTGAACTCAGTGGTTGGCGAAGGTAATTCCGGAAGGGTCAGTGCCTCTGGCGAGCCAGGACGCACCCGGATTACCGAAGAATCTGCTACCAGAATACCCGCCATGCGTTCAGCGAAAGGATGAGCCTGACCATGATCCAGACCGGCTCTTGCGTAATCCGGATCAGCAAAATGCCCCCACTCCTCCAGTGAAGGCATCAGCCAGAACAACAACCCACCCGCTTTCAGCGTGCCCGAAAGCGCCGCAAAAGCATCCGGCGGATTACCCCTCCAGCCATCCCATACAATCAGCGGTGTTTCACGACCCAGCCACTGCCGAGCCTTCGCCGGTTCAATGTTGATGAGGCGAGTGTCCGGAGCCTCACCAGCCTCTCCAACCCAGAGCCCACCTTCCAACGCGATAGCTGGAAGAAGCCCTTGCAGCCACTGCATAGAGAGATCACGTGCGCCTTCCAGCAACACCAATCGCCGTTCTCCGACAGCCGCAAGGCCAGATTGCAGTGAGCGCCAGGCACCGACATCCGGCGCCTGCGTTACTGTTCCAGAACTCATTAACTAAGATCTACACCGTGGGCTTTCAGATTTTCAAGGGCACAATGCTCCAGCGCCGCCTGATGCGTGGCACGCAGCCGCACTCTGGGCGCGCTGCCCGCTTCAAAAGCTTCATGCCAACGAGCAGCACACAGGCACCAGTTGTCTCCGGCTTTCAAGCCCGGGAATCCGAAAGCCGGCACGGGCGTGCTCAAATCATTACCGCGGGCTTTGGAAAACTCCAAAAACTCGTCGGTCATCACCACGCATACGGTATGCGACCCATGATCATCCGGCCCCGTATTGCAGCAGCCATCGCGATAGAACCCGGTTTCGGGATCCGTGCCGCAAGTTTCCAGCTTTTCACCTAGCACATTAATAGACTTTTCAGTTTGCATATTTGTCTCCTACAACTGTCGAGGCAAGGAGCAGAGCAGGGGCCTATCCAAAATCGTGCGGAGCCATGGATGGCGGAGCCGAGCGTACACGGACGTATTCACAGCGTATTTTGGATAGGCCCCTGCTCTGCGCCCTCCCCTCAACCAGAACGATGGGTTGATCAGGTGAACCCGGCAGATTGACCGCAATTATGCGGTACAGGTACCCGCGCTACCAGTTGGCCAGTACAATAGCATCTATGCCAACCCATACCCCCGAATCCCCCGCCCTGGATCTGCCTGATTTTCTCACCGACGAGCAGCGGGCGATTATTACCGCTGGCTACGAGCACTCGGTGATCACCGCTGTAGCGGGCAGCGGCAAAACCTCCACGCTGGCATGGCGCATTCGCTACCTGCTGCAACAGGGCCATGACCCGAGCCGCATGCTGGTGCTTATGTTCAACCGCAGTGCCCGGGTTGATTTTGAACGCAAGCTGCAACAGATTTGTCACCAGAGCGGGCTGGCGCTGCCAGAGATACGCACCTATCACGCCATGGGGTTGCGACTGTATAAACGATTTGTGCGGGAAGGCTACCTGCCGGGGTTCTCCGAAAAAATCCTGACCGAGCAGGAAATCAGTTTTCAGGCCTGGCTGTTAACGCGGCGGCTGGCGCCGGAAGATCTGGCTGATGAGATCCGGCGCAACAAGAAAGATTTTGTAGAGACAGCAACCGGGTTTATCGATCTGGTGAAAACCACCCTGTCACCGGCCGAGATTGTATTCGAAGAACTGGGCTACTCGGATAAACACCGCTACCTGATTGACCTGTTTCACAGTTTTGAGCAGTGGCGCAAAGGGCAAAGCCGCATCAGTTTCGCGGACATGCTGTACGAGCCGGTAATGGCGATACATCAGAACCCTCCGCTGCAGCGCCTGGTGAGCAACAAAATGGATCTGATTCTGGTGGATGAGTACCAGGACACCAACGAGATTCAGCATCTTCTGCTGCGCTATGTTGCTGGCGACCGGGCACGGGTAACGGTGGTGGGGGATCCGGATCAGACCATTTATGAATTCCGGGGCGCGAAACCGGAGTTTATTCTCAAACGCTTCAGCGACGAGTTTGAAAGCCCTCTGGAACAGACGCTGAGCTACACCTTCCGCTATGGCCACCGCGTGGCTCTGCTGGCCAACCACCTGATCTGCCACAATACCGGGCGCAAGGATGTTCTGTGCCACTCTCACCCTTCCACCCCGGCCACGGAAATTACCCTGCACCGGGCTGAGAACGACGCCGATGCCACACTGCACATTCTCGAACAGGAAACGGAAGGCTCTCTTCAGGAAACGCTGGCGGATACGGCGATCCTGTTCCGGGTCTGGAGCCAGAGCGTGCCCATTGAGCTCAAGTTGCTGGCACGGCAGATCCCCTATCGCATTGACGCCGGCAAAGGCGCCTTGTTCAGTCGTGAAGTGCAGGCCATTACTGCTCTGTTGAAAGTTGTTTCCGGAACGCTGGAAAAACTGCCCGAGGAAGACCGGCTGGATCTGGCACGACAGCTTTTACGCTTCCCTCATGTGGGTCTCAAAGAGGCGGAACTGGAGCAGTTGGCGAGATTTCTTGCAGGGTTTGCCAGTGGCTGGCATGAGCGTCTGTTGGCACTGGATTTCGGGGCACTGGCGCCCATGGCAGCGCGCAAGTTGCGCAAGCTGGGTGAGGTTCTGGAACAATTGCGCGGCTATTCGGGCTCCGTTGCCGGGCTGATCACAGTCTATGCGGAGCACACAGATCTCTATGAAGGGGTGCGCAGCCTGGCGCTGACCCATGACAGTGCAGAAGAACGCATTGATACCATTCACGGGTTCCGAGGGTACCTGAAAGGTCTGGACGTTGGTGCCAAAGACGCCCTTGCCCACCTCAAAGCACTGCGGCAGCAGGCCAGCGATAAACAGGCGAGCGGGGGTGTTCTACTCTCCACCATTCATCGCACAAAGGGGCTGGAGTGGCCAAGAGTGATCATCCCGGGGCTACAGGAAAAATATCTGCCCCACAGCCCGAAGCCCCAGGACGATGCCCGGGCGTCTCTGGAAAGCGAACGCCGGCTGTTGTATGTCGCCATGACTCGCACCCGGAAAACGCTGCACCTGATCACCCGGCCAGTGAGCAGGCAGCCCCATCTGGATGGCGATCAGGGTCCCAGTCGGTTTGTGGAAGAATTCTGTTTTGAGCTGGCCAATGAGTTCGGGCGCTGGCTGGACAAACGGACACCGGCTACCCACCATTCACTGAAGCTGGAAGTACCAATAACGCCGGTGAGCTCGCGGTACGCTGCGCGGGAAGGCATCACCCTGGAAGGCGACATTCAGGCAAGTGATAGCAGCACTGCGCTTTTGTGGCACCAGCCGCGTCTCAATCACGCCATTTTCGGAACCGGGACAGTGGTCGCAGAAGACGAAAGTTCATTCGAGGTGCACTTTGGCAGCGGCGAAAAACTCAATTTCAGCAAAAAAAGCGCGCACCTTTATTTCAGCGCTCCGCGCCAATAAGGCGTAGATGCAGGTGGCAAATGCTTCAGCAACGGGTACGTCTCCTAATGTAACATTTATTATCAATTCTTTGTTTTTTGTAATCCTTTAGCTTAAATTGCACGTAAGTGTCTTTCTAATCACTTAATAGATAAATCACTCAGCAATTTTACAACGATAATCGAACAGGAGGTTCTGCATGAACATCATGCGTCCGATCGCGATGGCCGCCATCGCCAGTACTTTTGCGGCCCCAGCCCTGGCTGAACGCAAGGAAACGGTTTATATCAACCCTTTCGCCGCTTTTCAGCTTTTTGACGACGACCGTGACCTGAGTGAAACGGGCACGTTTGGCGTGGGCCTGGAATATCGGTTCAAGCCGAACTGGGCGATTGAAGCAATGTACTCCCGGGCTGATGCAGACCGCAAGTACGTCTCCGGATCATCAGATTTTGAAGAAATCCGCGTAGACGGCACCTATTACTTCGCCTCTCAGGATGAAGCCTGGAACCCGTACGTTTCTCTGGGTGCCGGCCATGCTGACTTTGGCGTAAACGATTCCAGCGGTGTTCGTACCCTCGGTACCAACCACGACGAAACGCGCGTTAACGTAGGTACCGGTGTACGCTACAACGTAAGCGATGCAATCTCCTTACGTGGTGACCTGCGCGAATTCCACGGCATCGACGAAAGCACCTTTGATACTCAGGTTTCTCTGGGAATCAGCTTTGCATTCAACCGCACGGTTGGAAGTGCAGCACCCATGGCTCCGGCAGATACCGACAATGACGGTGTACCCGATTCCCGTGATCAGTGCCCGGGCACTCCCGCTGGCGCATCGGTGGACAGCACTGGCTGTGAGCCGGATGCAGATGGCGATGGCGTAGCCGATGTACGTGATGCATGCCCAGACACCCCGCGCGGCGCAAAAGTTAACAGCCGTGGCTGCGAACTCGACAGCGACAATGACGGCGTCGTCAACAGCCAGGATCTTTGCCCGAACACCGCCGCCGGCGCGGAAGTGGATGAAACCGGTTGCGAAGGTATTACTGAGACCATCGAGACCTTCACTGTCGAGGTTCAGTTCCCGACGAACAGCTCGGTGATCGACCATGCCTTCGATGATGAAATCCGTCGTGTTGCAGATGCGCTTAAGGACAATCCTGGCACCGTTGTGGAAATTGCCGGCCACGCCGACAACACAGGTAAGGCCAGCTATAATCAGCGCCTGTCACAGCGTCGCGCCGAAGCTGTAGCAGCTCGCTTGACTGGCCCGCTGGGTGTAGACCCTGCAAAAGTGAGCGCCAAAGGCTATGGTGAATCAGAGCCAGTTGCCTCCAACGACACTGCCGCAGGTCGTGCCGAGAACCGTCGGGTTGAAGCCCGTATTCAGGTTCTTCGTTAATACAGCCTGAACGAAGACAGAAGTAAGTGAAGTCAGGAAAGGCGCCCGAGGGCGCCTTTCTTTTTGGTAGTTTCCGCGGGCGTAAAGAGTGGGGAGCAGTCCATGCTGAGGTTATTGATAAGCCTGGCGTTTCTACTCGCGTTCACAGCCTCCGTGCAGGCTCAGGTGTTCCGCTGTATTGATGCAGAGAACAACACGGTTTTCTCCGATTCACCCTGTGGCGAAGATGCCGAGGCCATTCAGCTCAGGGATAATTACATCGGAGGCCGTTTCAATCAGAATCTGCCAGCCCCGAAAGCGGCTGAACCAGAGCCACAGGACAAGGCTAAAAACACCTCTGACAACGAGTCCAAAGCGGGAACCTGTCACTTTATCAACTCAACGGATCTGCGCCGATACCTGATTCGGGAACAGGTTGTAGAGGGCATGACTCGGGAACATGTGCGTCGTGCCTTCGGCAACCCACCGGAAACTTACGGCGGCCCCCAGGAAGTCTGGATTTATCAGACCCGATATTACGGCGCACTTTACGAACTGACCTACGTTTACTTCAATCACGGCTGTGTCGAGCGCGTGGAGTACCGCAAACCCTGACCGCATCCAGCAACAGATTCCTGGGTGTCACTGACCGGGCGCAAAAATGGCCAAGCCGCACTCTGTATCCCTGCTCTTCAAGAAAAACGGCGTAGTCCAGAGCCATCCACAGCTCTAACGGCCGGCGAAACACATGCCGGAGGAGCTCATAGCGACGAACTTCAGCATGGCGCTGCATGCCGTGGGCAAGCCAGTAATCAAAATCGGTGTTTTCAGGCAAACGAAGCTGCTTTTTGTCGGCTGCCCAATTACAGAAGGCGGAGAACCCCGTTTGAATCAGCCGTGGAGAACACGAAGGCAGGCGCAGGTAATGGTCGTCACCCCGAACGACGCGCTGCAGGCCATCAAAGCCCAGGCGCCACTGACTTAACGTTTGCATTTGCTCTCTGACCCCAGCCGGCGCCGTTACGGTTTCCCGCACCGCGAGACGTAAATCATTGCTGTGTAGTTTCAATCTGTTGTCGTAAGCCGCTGCACGCTCGGAGAGCGCCTTATAGATGCCATCCTTGGTCTCGTGATAAGTCTTATGATAACAGCAGGGAGAAATACTCAGTCGCGGCAATGCAGCTGCAGCTCCGCGCCTGAGCAACTGCCGGTGAAGATCACCACAGGCATGCAGGGCTATGCCATGAGTGTCGTCTGGTATGGACAGACTCCCCGCCATCACATCCTGGCAGTGGATCTGAACGGAGTCTCCAAAGTGCGCCGCGAGCCGGTTGCCGCTGATCACCAGCTCCGGGTTCCATTCATAGCCTTCAACGCGCTTCTGGCTCTGGGCAGCAAGGGTTCGCGACAAATGCCCTTTGCCGCTACACCAATCCAGAGTGGGGTGCTGCAGCGGTTCAAGCGCTGCAGCAAAGGCACCCGCCTGCTCCCGCTTACGCCCGGGCATGTCTGGTGCGCGGACTTCCGGAAGCGTCGCTGCCATGACATCCGCCAGCCCGGGTGACAACTCAGGCAGACCAACCAATCGGTCATACAGGGCCAATTCCGGAAGGTATCGGGCCGCATGCTTTGCCAGCACGCCCGGCGCATCGGCCAGCTCATCACACTCTGCATCGGTGAGTTCTATCACCAGTCGCGCCAGCCCTGGACAGGTTCGAACCCACGCTGGCCGTGGTTCTGTAAACGGTGCGGGCTGCCAGATGGGCTGATGTTGCAGCAACCAGTCATTGAGCGTTTGCCAGCGCGAGTAAAAAGATTCGGCTGGCTGGCGAGCACTCACTCCTGATAGCGCCCCGGGCGGAAGGCATCCAGGCAAACCGCAGGTTCTTCACCGTCAATTACCTGCGCGATCACATCCGCACTGCCCGCTGAGAAGGTCCAGCCGAAGGTACCATGACCAGTATTGAGATAAAGATTGTTACGCGGCCCGCGCCCGATGATGGCAGGGCCATCCGGCGTCATGGGGCGAAAGCCGGTCCAGGTTTCCGCGGCACTCAGGTCTGCACAACCCGGGTAGCGGGATTCAACGGATTTCCGGATGGTGGCAATACGCGCTTCGGGAATATCACGGTTGAAATCGGCCAGTTCGACAAAACCGGTGGAGCGCAAACGATCCCCCAGGCGCGTCGACACAACTTTGTAATTGTCGTCGTGGATCGTGGAAACCGGCGCCTTTTCCGGGTTTTTCAGTGGCACAGTAATGCTGTATCCCTTGACCGGGTATATTGGCAGTTTAAGGCCCAGAGGTCGAACCAGCTCCGGAGACCAGCAACCGGCGCTGATCACAAAGGCGTCAGCAGCAAAGGTTTCCTGCTGGCCGTTTTCGTTGCGCAGTATCACCGATTCGACAGTCTGGCTGTTGGCCTTCAGCCGCTCAACCTGAACGCCGTAACGGAACTGAACGCCTTTGTCTTCGCAAGCCTTGGCAAGCTCCCGGGAAAACAGGTGGCAGTCGCCGGTGCCATCGGTGTCGTAACTCAAGGCGCCACACAACGGGCCGTTGCGGGCCATGCCTGGCTCTGCCTCGTATACCTGTTCAGGAGTCAGCAGCCTGGAGGCGATGCCCATTTCGTTCAATAGCCGCTGCGTGCCCCGGTATACTTCCAGCTCGTCAGGCGTGCTGGCAAGTTGCAACAAGCCGCGGTGGCCGCCATCAAACGCAAGACTCAATTCCTCTTCCAGTTTCAGAAAGCGCTCACGGCTATGAATGCCGAGGCGAAGCATGGCGCGCTTGTTAAAGCCGAACAGGCCAGGCGACCAGGCATAGCGCAGCGTCGAAAACATGAACTGCACGGCATCCAGCGAAGGCGGCATACGCAGTTTCAGGGGGCCATCCTGTTTGAACAGCCAAGGCAGTGCCTTGAACACCATGCTCGGGTCTGCCCAAGGGTAAACCACTCCGTATGAACGCTGAGCAGCGTTGCCCTTGCTGGTCTCATTGCCGGCTATGCTGTGACGTTCAAGCACCGTCACCTGGTGACCACGACGGCTCAATTCAAAGGCTGTGGTTACACCCACAACGCCACCACCAATAACGACAACGTGCATCTACACCTCCATCCCGAATTAAACGTGAGCCGCGACATTCATCAAGGAAACCCCTTACTGACGAATGTAGGCCAATAAACGGACAGCTGGTAAGCTTGTCCTCTCGAGCCTAAGCGTAGCAGCCAAACTAAAGAGTAGTAGCAGAACTACCCGCCTATATCGGAGCCTAGCACCTACCCATGAGTAAAAAACGTCGCGAGATTCCCGTATTCGATCACCCGATCATAGAAACTCACTGTCACCTGGACTACCTCAAGGAACGGCCCCTGGAGGAAACCCTGGAGCAGACACAGAAGGTGAACATTGAGCGGGTGATTACCATCGCGGTCGCACCAGGCAATCTGGCGCAGGTACGTGAACTCAGCACAAAGGCTCCGTGGCTCTACGGAACACAAGGCATCCACCCGCACGAGGCGGAGAGTTACAGCGACACCGTTGAAGCTGAAATTCGCGCTCACGCCCGGGCCGACAAGATCGTTGCGGTGGGCGAGATCGGGCTGGATTATTACTACGACAACGCAGATCGCGCCATTCAGCGCGAGGTATTCCGGCGCCAGCTTCAGATTGCCTGTGACAGCGACCGCCCGGTGGTTATCCATAGCCGTGATGCAGACGAGGATACCATCGCCATACTCAAGGAGTTCGAGCAGTCCCTTAATCGCCGTGGCGTGATTCACAGCTTCACGTCGGGCCCGGGGCTTGCAAGATATGCACTGGATCAGGGCTGGAATCTCGGCTTTAATGGCATAACTACCTTTAACAAAGCTGAAAACGTGCGGGATATTGTTCGTATGGCGCCCATCAGCCAGATTCTTCTGGAAACCGACGCTCCGTTTCTAACACCCGTGCCTTATCGTGGCCGCGAAAATGCACCTTTCTATTTACCATTTGTAGCGGAAAAAATTGCTGAGGTGAAAGAACTGCCGCTGGAAGACGTGATTGTCCAAACCTACAACAACAGCCTGAAAACGTTTTTCCCCATGCAATGATCAAACGCATCCCCATATCCGCCCTGAAAGTCGGCATGTACATCACCGACCTCAACAACGACTGGATTCCCCATAACACCCAGCGCAGGCGCGGTATTATCAAACGCGAGGAAACCCTCGAAAAGATCCGCAAGATGGGCGTGCAGTTTGTCTATATTGATGCCCAAAAAGGCAAAGACACTCAGGATTCAGAATCGGCTGTAGAAGTAGAAGCGCGTAATGAAGAGGCTCTGCAAAAAGCCGGAGAGCAAAAGCCCGGCGTTGTACCAAGGGTTTCTCTTTGTGAGGAAATGACAACGGCGCTGGGGATTCATTCTGAGGCACAGGAACTGGTTGGCAGCTTCATGAACAGCGCCAAAATTGGCGTCTCCATCGATATAGCGCCAATCCACAAGCTTGCCGCCGAATTGCAGAGCTCGGTAACGCGCAATGCCAATGCGTTGGGCTGCCTGGGCCGCATTCGCGAAAAAGACAACTACCTGCTCGAGCACTCGGTAAACCTGAGTGTTCTGATGTCCCTGTTCGGGCAGTATCGAAAGCTGCCTGCCGACGTTTTGCACCAAACCGTTGTGGGCGCCCTGCTTCACGATCTTGGCAAAATACTGACTCCCGATGAGGTGTTGCACAAGCCCGGGCGCCTGTCATCAGAAGAGTTTGAGGTCATGAAACTTCATGCCCGGCATTCCCGCGATATTCTGTCTGCAACCGAGGGCATAGGCGAACTTACGGTGATCACCGCAGCCCAGCACCACGAGCGCATGGATGGCACCGGTTATCCGGAAGGCCTCAAAGGCGAGGAGATATCTGTTTACGGTCGCATGGTCGCCATTACCGATGTGTACGATGCGATTACCGCCGACCGTGTTTATCACCGGGGCATGACGCCCACCCAGGGCCTCAAAAAGCTTCTGGAATGGAGCGGAAGTCACCTTGACCCGACACTGGTGAAGCAGTTCATCCGTTGTATCGGCTTGTACCCGGTGGGATCACTAATTCTGCTCGACAGCGGGCGACTCGGTGTTGTGATTGAAATCAACGAGGCGGATCAACGATTGCCGGTTGTACGAGTGATGTACCACACGAAATTCCGGATGCCGATTGCCATAACAACCATCGATCTTTCACAAGCGGGTAATCAGGACCGCATTTTGCGCGCCGTCGACCCCGATGAGTATAAAATTGACGTACGAAAGTTCCTTTCCTGAGCCTGTTCAGCCGAGAGACAGAAAAACACCCATAAAAACCGGCGACAGAAAAGACAGCAGAAAGCCTGAAGCAATTGCGACCGGCACACAGCTCAGCCCTCCGTTACTGCGGATCACAGGAAGAGTGAAGTCCATGGAAGTGGCTCCGCCATAACCGATAGCCATGGCAGGTCGGCTGCCAATAACCAGCGGAATGATGGCCAGCGCAATAATCTCACGCAGCACATCGTTGAGAAATGCCACACCGCCCCAAGCAGGACCAAGGGCTTCCCCAATCACAATTCCGGAGAGCGAGTACCAGCCAAATCCGGAGGCCAGGGCGAGTACGTCGTGCCAAGGCAGGCCCAGCACAGGAATCAGCAGCACACCCGCCAGCAAAGAGCTGAGCACAAGCACCACCGCAATGCCTAACCCCTGAGTGTTCATCAGCAGTTTGCGCAGGGAAAGCCCGGCATTACGCAATTGCAGGCCAATCAGAAACAACAGCAGCATCAGAGACCAGGTGGCCAGCTGCTCCGCTTGTGGCAGTTTTGGTAGCAGAAAATAGCCCGATAACACGCCTGCCAGCACTGCAATCAGAGGCTTAAGCGCGGCCATGAACAGACGCACGTAACCAGCGCCTGCCGAGTCAGTATCCCTGGGTTCAGGACTCATTGGCTTCCAACGGTGAAGCAGCCACAGCCCTGTCATATTGGCCACAAACAGAACCACGACAAGAGCAGACATCTGGCCTGCCATGGTTCCAAGCTGGCTCGTCAACCCCTCCATCTGACCCAGGCCGAAGCCCAGCAGTGCCAGAATGAAATACACCAACGCTTCAACGGAATAATGAATAGCCGTCATCAGCCGGCGATTTTTCAGCAACAGTGCAAAGCCCAGAAACAATGGCGTAAGAATCAGCAAGGCCCCGGTCAGCATCAATGCAGCGACGCGTCAGAACGGTCCTGAACCAGCACCCAGGGCGCTATAACCACAGCCCAGAGTTCTGTGTTGCGATCGTACCAGGCGCGGGCCAGCTCGGGTGAAACGTCCCCTACGTCGCCAGCAGTGAGCCATTGCTCAAAGAGCGCACGATTATCTGCCACCAAGTCGCAGGCCACATCCAGCAGGTCCAGGTTGGAGCCCACACGCACCACCTGCCCTCGGGCATAATAGGTTTGCAGCTCGTGCCAGCGTATACGGGAGGTTTCCAGGTTGAGCCTGGCTTTGGTTTCATCGTTATTGCGGGAGGACGACATGACAGCCTTTTCGGATAATGACAGTAAAAACCGGCAAGAGCTTAACCGATTGCACAGGCCTCATTCCAGATGTCCTTTATCTGATCAGCCAGTGTGAGCGGATCAAACGGCTTGGGGATAACACCCGCGGCACCCTGTGCAAGATAACTTTGAACTTCGTCACTCTGCACCTTCGCGGTCATGAACACCGCCGGTGTCGCGGCATAGGCCGGCAAAAGCCGGATAGCTTTCAGGGTCGCCGGGCCATCCATGCCCGGCATCATGACATCCAGAACAATAAGCTGGGGCTTGCACTGGTCAATCTGCTCCAGCGCGTGCTGCCCCGATTCACAGGCCGTCAGTTCAAACCCGCCAATAGCTTCCAGAGCAAGCTCCGCTACTGTGCGGATGTCCGGCTCATCCTCAATCATCAGAATCCGCTTAAGGCGTTTGTCTGGCATCATTCTGGCCCTGCTCATCGTGTTCAATCCCCAGCCTTCGCAACAATGTCCGGCACTCCGGGCTTTCGGCATGCTCTGCCGCCATCAACGCAGCCGCTCGCATAACCAGTTTTGATCGGCTGACGTTGCTTCTGCTCAAAAAGTACACGGCACCAATTAATTCCCTGAGATCCAGCGGCAAACGCCATTGCACCTTGATGCGATTGCCCAGCTTTTCGGCCCAGTAAGTAATGGCAGAATCGATCTGCTCAAATTCCGGCGGCTCACCACTCTCGTCATACTGGTTCTGCAACACTTTCAGGGCCGCCAACTCACCGGCCCTACTCAGCAGCCCTGCGGTGTAGTATAACGTGGGGGTTTCTCCCACCTTTTTTGCCAGCGTGTGCGCTGCCTCAGCAACTCGCAGCGCCCGCTCCTGCTCAAGATGGGCGCGCTCAGCCAGACGCGGACCGGTCAGCTTACCGGCAATATCCAGCGATAATGCAAGCGCCTGATTCAAGGCCATGGCAACGCCAATCGTGCTGATCGCCTCTCTGGGAGTTCTTACCGACGTGCCAGAACGCCGGAATGACGCGCTGTTGGCCACATCCAGCATCTTTGCGCTCAGGGCAGGTTCCTGCTTCCATTGTTGTGCAAGTGTGGCGGCGTCCAGTTCGTCGAGCCTGTTCATGAGGGCCAGGACTTCAGCGGTGTCAATCTGGCCTGGCAACTGAATCGCAGAGTTACAGGCGGCCTCCATTTTCTCATTCAGAGTGCTCCCCCCTTTTTCTCTTCCTTTTACAATCAAAGCCGGCATCAGCTCTGTCAGCCGTTTGTGCAGTGCGTCTACCTGGAAAGGCTTGCTTATATAACCGCTAATGCCCAGGTGAGCTGCTGACAGGATGGATTCACGGTCAGCGCGACCGCTGATTATGAGAACAGGAATGTCAGCACTGGTTCGCCTGATCTCACGAATCAAATCCAGCCCGGAGCCGTCCGGCAAATTCCAGTCGGTAATGACCAAGTCTGCCGGCTGCTGCTGCCAGCTATAGAGCGCAGGCTTCAGCATATCAAAAAGACCGATTTTGGCGCCCGGGCAGGCACTCGCCACGATGGTCCCCAGCAGATCCCCAACCATTTCATCATCTTCGAGAATCAATACATGCATCTCGGCACTCTCGAATCGCAGTAAACTCTCACGGTTGATCTCCTGAAGCCGCAGTAACGCCGTTGCGCCCCGCGCGTTTGCGCTGGTATAGCGCCCGGTCTGCAGCCTCAATAGCCTGCTCACCGGACCCATAAGCAGTTAATACGGCAACACCGGCGCTAAAGGTCACTGAAAACTCCTCGTTGCCTCCGTTAAACACCAGGCGGGCAAAATCCCGACTCAACGCTTCAAGTACCTCAACGGCTTTCTCCAGCGAGCACTCGGGTAACACGATAACGAATTCCTCACCACCATAGCGGCCGATAATGTCCGTCTTGCGCAACCGATGGCGCAGCTGGTTGGACAAGGCCTTGATGACCATGTCGCCTGTCCCGTGGCCGTAGGAGTCGTTGACCCGTTTGAAGTGATCCAGATCCAGCATGGCGACAACAGAATCATGCCCGGTACGGGTACAACGCGCGTATTCCCGGTTCAGCTCTGCTTTAGCGAGAGCGTGCTTCAGCAAGCCGGTAAGGCTGTCGAGCGATACCAGCTTGCCAAGCTGTCTGGCGCGGTAGCATCGAATCCTCGCCGTGCGCAGCAAAAACTCATCGGATACCGGCTTGGTCACAAAATCATCACCGCCACGGGCAAGTACATCCAATTGCAGGTCGCGATCTTCTTCAGACGAAAAGAAGATGATGGGCAGGCTGAGCCACTCGGCCTGAAACCGCAACATCCGGGCCAGAACCGGGCCATCGTAATGCCCCATCTGCACATCCATAAGCAGAATGTCCGGCCGGAACTCGGACAGTTCCGACAGCAGGCGCGATGGGTCATCAAGTGCCCGCACCTGCAAACCGCCACTGGTAAGAACCACCCGGTAGTGTTCCAGCAGCTCTCTGTCATCGTCTACAATCATCACCCGACCGGTGAGCGTTGCCAACCCCTCAGCCAGGAGCTGCTCTATACGGTCTGCAAGGGCGGGAATATCCTGAGGCTCATCAATACAGGCATCGACGCCCAGGCAGGCCAACTGGTAACGGGTCGTAAAGTCGTGGGCCTCGCTGAAGCAAATCACCGGAATGCTGCGAAGCTTGGACAACCAGTGAGCCTCATCATCCCGGAGCAGCGTATCCTTGACCATGACGAGATCAATCTCGTCCATACTATCTGGCCACTGCTTGCCACTACTTAGACTGTGCACCTGGTAACCATACAGTGCCAAGCCCTGCGATATCAGCTCCTTACGCTGTTGATCAGGCTCCAGAATCAACAAGACAGACTGATTTCCGGCCTCTACTGGTCTCGGCTTGTGCCACCCGGTTGATACCGGTTCGGCCACCCCCAACAGGCTGCCAAGACCAGCAATGTCGTTTTCATAGCCGTTAGCCAGCAACTGCTTTAATTGAAGCCGGATACGCTCGCTGTCGACCCCTTCCGTTATCTGATCTGCCAGAGGTTTTATAGCAATCTCGAGTTTTCTCGCCTGCTCGCCAAGCTGGGTAAAACCGAAAGTGCCAGCCGAACCCGCCAGTCTGTGTAAAAGCTGATAGACAAAGATCAGCTCTTCGGTGGCTTCCGGATACCGGGATGCGTTAAAAATACTGGCGACCAAGCCTTCAATTTCACGTATCGTTTTATCGCGAAAGCGATTACGAAGCGTCTCCAGTTTTCTGCGCACCTCGGAAGAAGGGCTTTGAGGCATAAATGCTCTTGCTGATTATCGCGCGCAAACGCTGTGAATTCTGAATCAATTACTGTTCAATCAAAGCAAGTTTTTCGGCAAATAGCCAGACAGGAGCACGTTTTGAGTTATCTATCTCTGGGCACCCGCCTTGCTGTGATCGTACTGTTTGGCAGTCTGGCAACCTTGGGCTCGGTTATCTACGCCGCTTACGATGCATTGCTGGAGGACTTTGCAACGAATCTGTCCGTGCAACAGGCGAACGAAACAGCCTACATCTCCAGCCTGGTCAGCCAGGATCTTGAGCTTCGTACCAGTGTGATGGCTCAGTTTACCGCCATGCTAAGCCACGATGGCCAACTGTTGCCTCAGGCACAACTTACAGATCTCCTGAAAAAACAGCAAAAACTCAAAAAACTGTTTCCCCACAGCCTGACGGTTCTGACTGCAAACGCTACACTGATTGCTGAAAACATTTTTGTTCCTGGCAGAGTCGGCACCTATTATGCCGACCGGCCCCACTGGAAAAAGGCTATTGAAACTCGTCGCCCCGTAATCAGTCGCCCCCTTATAGGCCGAACAACGGGCATACCCCTGATGGTTTTTATTGCGCCAATCGAGGGTGATAACGGAGAGCTCCTGGGGTTCCTCAGCGGCACCCTGAAAATGGATCAGTCGCTTCTGATACCGGAACACGTGCGAAATAATGCCAGTAAAAATGCTATTTTCCTGGTGGTAGACACGGGTAACTTCCTGTTTGTAGAAGGCTCTGGTGAAGGCAACGCTATCGAGAGTCTTCCCGATCCCGGGGATAATTTACTGATTGATGCCGCCTTGTCCGGTATCCGTTTTGGTGAGGTTGAGGCCGCCTCAGGTGAAACACTGATCTATGCAACAAGCCATCTGCAACGCCTTGGGTGGTTGTTTATCCGTGCCGTTCCCAAGTCACTTGCTACGGCTCCCGCACAAGAGGCCTTCAGCCGATTTTTTCTGATCAGTATAGGATTGGCCTTCGGCATATTACTACTGACGTACCTGGCACTCCGCTCGACAACCGCGTCCCTCACACAGATGACCCGTCGCATACGCTCCATGATCCGGAAGCCGGAATCATCAAGCCGCCTCAAAGAACAGGGTGCACCAGAGGTACGTGATTTGGCTAAGGCATTCAATCAATTAATGGATGAACGCGATGCCAACCACCAACTCAAAGACAATTTCGTGTCCAATGTCAGCCATGAGTTGCGAACACCACTGACCTCTATAAATGGCGCTTTGCGGCTGCTTCAATCCGGCACAACCGGCGAACTTCCAGAACGAGCCAAGGAGATGACAGCATTAGCTTTGCGCAACGGCGAACGCCTGCAATTGCTCATCAGCGACATGCTCGATTTCAATAAACTCGCCAGCGGTAGAATGCGCCTGAGCTTTCAGCCTGAACATCTGCAGCAACTGCTCGCCGAAACTGTCAGCGGCAACGAAACAACGGCGCGGGAGTTCGGTGTCAGGCTCGCCGCTCTGGACACACCCGCGATAACTCTGCAGACCGACGGTCACAGGTTGCGGCAAATCCTGGATAATTTCGTCAGCAATGCCATCAAGTTTTCACCGAAACAAGGCCTGGTGACACTTCATGCTGAACAAACCGATCAAAGCCGACTGCGAATCACCGTCAGCGACCAGGGCAAAGGCGTACCTGAAGGATTTCAGAGCCAGCTTTTCGAACGTTTTGCCCAGGCAGAAGCCGGTACGACGCGCGCAACCAATGGCACTGGCCTTGGCCTTGCGATCAGCCGCCAGCTTGCAGGTCTGCTAAACGGGAATGTCGGCTTCTACAATGACGGTGGAGCACATTTTTGGGTTGAGCTGCCCATGGACAGCATCGCTTTGCCGGAGGCCCAGTCATCATGAGTGCACCTGAATTTCCATTCAATGAACGGGCAAGACAAACGGCGCTGGACCAACTGCGAATTCTCGACACGCCCCCTGAAGCACGCTTCGATCGGCTGACGCGAATGGCAGCACGTCTGCTGAATGTGCCGGTCGCCCTTATTTCATTGATAGACCGAGACCGACAATGGTTCAAATCCTGTGTCGGGCTGGATGTCAGCGAAACTCCGAGGAGCATTTCCTTCTGCGGCCACGCCATTCTCGACAGGCAACCGCTGGTGATCGAAGACACATGGGAAGATGAACGTTTTTGCGATAACCCACTGGTGACCGGCGCCCCATATATCCGGTTCTATGCCGGCACACCACTTCACAGCGCAGACGGCCATGCCCTCGGCACTTTATGCGTTATTGACCGTAAACCACACACACTGAGCGAGGAGGATCGGCAGTCTCTGCGGGATCTGGCCGACTGTGCTGAAGAACAGATCAGCGCCCGTGAATTGGCCATTCACTACCGTGAGCAGGAACTGGAACAACAGAATGAATCCCTGGTAATGCTAAAACAGCTTGCTGATCTGGCACCCGGCAGCCTTTATCAGTTCCGCCGTTATCCGGATGGGCGTATGAGCTTTCCTTTCAGCAGTAAGGGGATTGAGCGCACGCTTGGTGTGACCCAAAGGCAGGCCCGGGATGATGCGGCAGCTCTGTTCAAGATGATCCATCCAGATGACCTGCACGCCGTAAAAGCTTCGATTGATGAGTCTGCACGTCAACTGAGCACTTGGTCGATCCAGTTCCGGTTGCGCGGGCAAGAGCGCCGCTGGCGCTGGATTGAAGGCCGCTCAACGCCACAGAAACTTTCTGACGGCAGCATTATCTGGCATGGCTACCTTGAGGATATCGATGACAAAAAAAAGGCACTGCTAGGTTTGCAGGAAAGCGAACTGCAGCTTCGTCGCCTGTTTGAACTTGCGCCCACTGGAATCCTTCTTTCGGACTACCGGACGTCGGCAATCATCGATGTGAACGCAGCCATGCTCAAATCGACCGGTTACAGCAAGGATGAGTTCCTGAAGCTGGACTACCGAAAACTGCTTGATCCCGACCACGTATCACGGCGCACTGAAGCTTTGGATCAGTTAAGGCAGACGGGATATTTCGGCCCCGTCGAGCAAAACGTGATCGATCGTGAGGGGGTTATCTTCCCCGTCATTATTCACAGTATGCTGATACGTGACTTCTCCGGGCGCAAATTACTTTGGGTTCTGATGGAGGACATTTCTGAACGCAAAAAGATCGAACGCATGAAAAGCCAGTTCGTTTCCATCGTCAGCCATGAACTACGCACACCGCTTACTTCCATTACGGGCGCAATTGGTCTGCTGGCCGGCGGCGCCGCCGGGTCACTTCCCGCAAAAGCACAGGATATGATGGCAATCGCCAAACGCAATGCCCAACAATTGGCTACGTTGATCAATGACCTGCTCGACATGGAAAAACTGGTAGAAGGCAAACTGGACATCAATATGGAGCGACAGCCCCTTCAGCCCCTGCTTGAACAGGCGATAGTTACAAACCAGTCTTACGGCGCGCAGCGCAAAATCACCATTAGTCCAGCGCCTGGCATCCTCGAAACCGAAGTCCTCGTAGACGGCCAGCGGCTATTGCAGGCACTGAACAACCTGATATCCAATGCTATAAAGTTCTCCCCAGACAACGGCCGTGTCCACTTGTCCGCCCGCCATGAATTATCAGAAGGGAAACCAACCGTCGTGATTGGCGTGGAAGACAGAGGGCAGGGTGTTCCGGCCGCCTTTCGGGACCAGATCTTCCAGCGTTTTGCCCAAGCAGACAGTTCTGACACCCGCAGCCAGGGTGGAACCGGCCTTGGGCTCGCCATAACGCGAGAACTGACCACGGCGATGGGGGGCGAAGTGGGTTTCGAGTCTTTGCCCGGCCAGGGCGCCACCTTCTGGATACGTCTGCCTGTGTCAGGCGACGATAAGCCATAGAAAAAGGCAGCCTTTAACGGGCTGCCTTTTTGGGTGTGAACCAGAAAAGCAATTGGTTCAGGCAGACTTGAGCATCTCACGCACCACATAGTGCAGGATGCCACCGTGAACGAAATACACTGCCTCATTTGCAGTATCGATCCGCGACTTCAGATCACAGGTTGCAGTGGAGCCGTCCTTGTAGGTTACCGTCATGGTCAAGGTCTGACCCGACGTTATCTCACCAGACAATCCGCTGATGCTAATGGTTTCCTCACCCGTCAGCTTGAGGCTCTTACGATCCGTACCTTCCGGGAACTGCAATGGCATAACGCCCATGCCGATCAGGTTGGAACGGTGAATCCTCTCGTAGGATTCTGCCACCACCGCACGAACGCCCAGCAGCCGTGTACCTTTGGCAGCCCAATCGCGACTTGAGCCGGTTCCGTATTCCTTGCCGGCAATCACCACCAGCGGTGTGCCCTGTTCCATATACTTCATGGCGGCATCGTAAACCGGCATTTGCTCCCCGGTAGGTACAAACTTCGTGAAACCACCTTCAACGCCATCCAGCATTTCATTACGGATGCGTACGTTGGCAAAGGTGCCACGCATCATCACCTCGTGGTTACCCCGGCGGGAACCGTAGGAATTAAAGTTTTTCGGCTCAACGCCGCGCTCCTGCAGATACTTGCCAGCGGGGCTGTCGGCGCTGAACGAACCGGCCGGAGAAATGTGGTCGGTGGTTACCGAATCCCCCAGCAGCGCAAGAATATTCGCGTCGCGGATATCGTCTACCGGCTCAGGTTCCGGACCCATGCCTTCAAAGAAGGGCGGGTGCTGGATATAAGTGGAGTCGTCTGACCACTTGTACACCTTGGTTTCCGGCACTTCTATGGCTTGCCAGGTGGCATCGCCATCGAACACGGCGGCGTATTCGGTGCGGAACATGTCGGTTTTGACTTTTTCCACAGCCTCGGCCACTTCCTGCTGGGTGGGCCACAAGTCTTTCAGATACACCGGGTTGCTATCCTGGTCTTTGCCCAATGGATCTTCCTGCAGATTCAACCGCACGTTTCCGGCCAACGCATAGGCAACAACCAGTGGCGGCGATGCAAGCCAGTTGGTTTTCACCAACGGGTGTATACGCCCCTCAAAGTTACGGTTGCCAGACAGCACCGAGGCCACCGTTATATCGCCATCAGCAATGGCTTTTTCAACCGCATCTGGCAGCGGGCCTGAGTTGCCGATGCAGGTGGTGCAGCCGTAGCCCACGAGGTCGAAGCCCAGCTTGTTCAGGTCGTCCTGGAAGCCACCTGCGTTGAGATACTCCGTGACCACCTTTGAGCCAGGCGCCAGCGAGGTTTTTACCCAGGGCTTGGTTTGCAAACCTTTGGCCACCGCTTTCCGGGCTACCAGGCCGGCAGCCATCATCACGCTGGGGTTGGACGTGTTGGTGCACGACGTGATAGCGGCAATCACTACCGCGCCCGGGTCAAGACGTGTCTGCTCACCGTTCATTTCCAGCGGCTGGCTCGACGGGTGATGGTAGCTGTCATCCACACCCACCGCTGTCTGGCCACCTTCTGATTCCAGATTGCTTTCACGGCTGTCAGCCGCCTCCGGCACGCCTTCGGCCGTCGACATCAACAACTCAAACGTTGATTTCATGTTCTTCAGCGCGACCCGATCCTGCGGCCGCTTCGGCCCGGCCATGCTGGCTTCCACTTCGCCCATGTCGAGCTCGAGGGTGGCCGTGTATACCGGCTCATGACCGGGCTCACGCCATAGCCCCTGGGCTTTGGCATAGGCCTCAACCAGTTCTATCTGCTCGTCGTCGCGACCTGTCAAACGCAGGTATTTGAGGGTTTGCTCGTCCACCGGGAAAAAGCCACACGTTGCGCCATATTCCGGAGACATGTTGGCGATAGTGGCACGGTCTGCCACTGGCATATCTTTAAGGCCGTCGCCATAGAACTCAACAAACTTGCCAACCACACCTTTGTTGCGAAGCATTTCGGTAACGGTCAGCACCAGATCTGTGGCAGTGATGCCTTCACGCAATTTACCACTAACCTTGAAACCCACCACTTCCGGTATCAGCATGGATACCGGCTGTCCAAGCATGGCCGCTTCGGCTTCGATGCCGCCGACACCCCAGCCAAGGATGCCCAGGCCGTTAATCATGGTGGTGTGGGAGTCGGTACCCACCAGCGTGTCCGGGTAGGCGATGGTTTTATCGCCCTGCTTTTTGTGCCACACGGTTTTACCTAGATACTCCAGGTTTACCTGGTGACAGATACCCGTTCCCGGCGGTACCACGCGGAAGTTATCAAAGGCTTGCTGGCCCCAACGCAGGAATTCATAGCGTTCCTGGTTGCGCTCCATCTCAATGGCTACGTTTTGTCCAAAAGCAGAAGCAGTGCCGAACTCGTCGACCATCACCGAGTGATCAATCACCAGATCCACAGGAGACAGCGGGTTGATCAGCGCAGGGTCGCCGCCCGCCTTTTTAACGGCCTCACGCATGGCAGCCAAATCAACCACACCGGGCACGCCAGTAAAGTCCTGCATCAGCACTCGCGCTGGGCGGAACTGAATCTCGGTATCTGAGCGCTTGTCTTTCAGCCACTGCACCATGGCGTCGACGTGGCTTTGATCCACGGTTACACCATCTTCATTGCGCAACAGGTTTTCCAGTAGCACTTTCAGGGAAAAGGGTAGACGGTTGATATCACCGAGGGATTCCGCCGCTTTGGGCAGGCTGTAGTAGTGGAAGGTTTTGCCGCCTGCACTCAGGCTGGTCAGGGTATTCAGGCTATCGTTGCCAAGGCTATCATTCGACATATTGTGCCTCCGTTATTCGTCATAATCCGAGCACTTTTACAAGTTCTGCTTCGAACCCAAACAAGCAGGCTGGCGCAAAAGCCAAGGAATGTGAAGTCTTGTATAACTATCGCACCGTTTGGCCAGAGTTCAACCATGATCCTGTGAATGTCCGGGATTCGCGCGCTGAATACAAGGCCATAGCCCCATTAAGACAGGCTGCTGCTACCATGACAGAGGGGGCTGTGATCCACCCGGACATCTGGCATTATTATCATTCCCTTCTCTGATGGATCAGGACAAACACCTAACGTGAAACACGATTGCCACTACCACCCGGGTGACCCTGCCAAATGGCACTGCGGCGAGTGCCAGATTCATTACTGCCGCGGCTGTATGCCTGATGCTGACATTCGTCAGCGCAAAGCATTGTGTCCAAGCTGCAGCAAAGCCATGCGGTATCTGGGCGCTGCGACGGAGGTAATACCTTTCTGGAACCGGATCGGATCTTTTTTTCGTTACCCGTTCCACTCGGATCCACTGATCGTCATCGCAATCTGTACGCTGGTGCCCCTGGTTGCGCCCGCCAACCTGATCGGGGTCCTGATCTGGTTGCTGCTGGCACTGGCGCTGTTCAAATACACCTATGCGGTCATCAACCACACAGCCGAAGGTTACCTGAAGCCGCCTTCGGTGTCTGTCGCCTTCACCGGTAGCGGGTTCAACATCGTTATCCTCCAGTTGCTGGTTTTCATTCTGATGGGCGGGCTGGTCGGCGCGGCCGCGATGCTGGGCGGCCCGTTGCTCATGCTGCTGGCGCTGGCATTTGTGGTGCTGGCACTGCCGGCCAGCATTATGGTGTTGGCCATGGAGCGATCCGTGGGGGCCGCAGTAAATCCGATGAATCTGGCGGTACTGATCTCCCGCATTGGCACCCCCTACTTTCTGCTATACGGCTATCTTGTTCTGCTCACCCTGGCCTCTGGTGTAGCCCAGGATTTTGCACTCAATCACTTTCCCTTCTGGTTTTCACAGCCTTTGTCCGGTTTTCTGAACAGCACCTTTACCCTGATTTTGTTCAACATGCTGGGCTATCTATTATTTCAGTATCAGGAGGAGCTGGGATTCGCATCGGATATTCAGGGGGAGCCTGCGAATGTGGACATGGACCAACGGGATCGCAGTACCCGCTTTGATGCAGACCTTGATATGAACCTGAAAGACGGCAATTACGACCGGGTTCAAGGCATGCTGAAGGAAGCCCTGAAGCGAAACCGGGACGATGCACTGCGTATCGGCCAGCTCTACCAGCTCTTGGTTGCCCGTAACGATACGACTGAACTTTACCAGTACCACCCCCGAATTCTGGGCTGGCTGGCCGACCGGAACGACGGCGAAGGTATAGCTTCGTTGCTCGGCATGCTTGAAGAGGCGGAACCGGGGGTCAAACTGGAGGATCCGGAACTGGCCGTGCGCTGTGCCCGCTGCCTGTATCAGCGCGGGCAATACAAACCGGCCATACGGTTGCTGCAGGACTTCCATAAACGCTTCCCGGACAGCGATGAACTGGCCCCAGCTTACCTGCTGGTTGCGCAAAGCCTGGCTAACGGCCTGAACCAGTGGGAAAAGGCGACAGCTTTCCTCACGTTCATCCAGAAGCGCTGTGAGAAGCACCCACTGCACGAACAAATTCCGGCTTTTCTGGAGCAGGCTGAGAAGCGGGAGCTTCTCAAAGGGCCCCGGGCTTCGTTTGTGATTCAGGACTGAGGGAGAAAGGCCTGTGAGGGCGGAGCTCCCCAAAACCGTGCGGAGCCATGGATGGCGGAGCCGAGCGTACATGGATGTATTCACAGCGTGTTTTGGGGAGCTCCGCCCTCACAGGCCCCCGGCTGCGTCAATTTGCCTGAAGCAACTGCCGATAATGATGAGCCTTGGGCTCCATCTGCAATTTCTCGAACTCTTCTGCGAGTAACCGACAAGCCTCTGTGGTCAACAACGGGGCATCAGCACTACGCAGGCGTTCAAAAGCCTTCTCTGCGGCCTTGAGATCGTGTTGCTTGAGGCTGGCGAACAACACCCGGTTATGATCCTCGGCGGCAAGCGGGTGGTAACTCTCCCCTTTACTCAGGTATTCCTGCCAGACCGCAATCATTTGTTCCGGCTGCCGGCGGCTCAGGTTGCCATTCATCAGCTCGCGGGCGCGGATCTGGTACTCGGGTAAGTCCGGGCGCAATTTGGCGAGGTTATACAGGTGCTCTAACAAAACGGGCCTGTCCGGATAGTGTTCACGCAACGCCTCGAACTGACGCCGGGCCAGCTCAAAATCCATGCGCCCCAGACTTGCCATGGCTTGGGCGTAGCTTGTCGTAAAGCGATCGTCCTGTTTGTCTCCTTCCGGCTCAAAAAATTCCTCGCGCACCTGCAGCCAGCTTTTGCCCAGCAGCCATACCAGCCCAGCGCCCGCCAGCAGGCCGCCAGCGTGGGCCATGTAGGCAACGCCGCTCGCACCGGCAAACCAGTAATCGTAGATTTCCTTGCCCAGCCACACCGGCAGTATGGCCAGCGCGGGCGCTCGGAAGTAGTTGAAATACACGCCAAGAAAATAGAAGAAGCGGATTTTCTGCAAACCGTAGATGGCTACGTACATACCCATGAGTCCGGATATTGAGCCAGAGGCGCCCACAAGCGGAATATGACTGCCGAGCGAGAAAACGGTGAAAACCACGCCAGACAAGGCGCCGCACACCAGATAGGCAAGCAGGAAACGACCCGGGCCAAGCGCCTTTTCAACGGTAAAGCCAAGCAGGAACAGGAAGACCAGATTACCAATAATGTGCCCCCAGCCGCCGTGGAGGAACTGGTAGGTAACAAGGGTGTAGAAAGACAGTTGGGCGGGAATCAGGCCGAGCTGCTGCGCACTCAGGCGCTGGATGTAGGTTTCTTCAATGAAGGTGCGTTGTTCCAACCAGCGCACCCGATCAGCCGGGGCCCATATCACATCGCGGTTCTGCAGCAGGTACTGGTAGAACTCGCGATCCATAAGCAGGCTGACCGCCAGCCAGAAGTCCTCGTCTTCTGCTCTCAGCTTCTGAAATCTCTGAAGCTCGGAAACCAGTTCATCTTCGCCTTCGAACCGGATTTTCCGTTGCAGGTAATCCTCATAGGCAGGACCTTCCAAAAGCGGCAGGCCAGAATCCACATAAGTATCAACCGCCTGCTCAAGTTTGCGGCTGTCTCCACCCTGGTAAAACAGGAAAACCAGAAGGCAGGTAAACATCAGCCCGAGAGTTACCCAGGGCGGGCGCTTCCAGTTAACAGCGTTCTCAGCAGGAATAATCAGCATGGGCGGTCACAATTCATCATAATCTGTCCCTGAAAAACTGTTTTCTATCATACCAGTGCCTTATTTTCGCGCTTAAATGATTTTCAGCGTGAATGTCATGTCGACTATCCGCCAATTGCCGTTATTTCTATCTCAGCCAATAGTGCGCAGGAATAACAAGAAAAACCAGAGACCTGGAACAAGGATATTGCAGATGACCGTACTCGTATTGGACAACCCGGAGTTGATCGCCAAAGCTGTCGTGGCATCCGGCTTTAATGCAGCGGCCTTGGCGCCGGAAGAGCGTCGCCCACACCGGATGAGATTTCATTACGGTTTCAACAAACACGCGCTGGACAGCTCAGACAAGGCGATTATCCTGCAACACGCGGTCTACCTCCGGCAGCACCCGGCGGTCAGCATCCGGATTCATGGCCACTCTGATAATTTTGGTGCCGAGGACTTTAACCGCTTTTTGTCCAGGCTTCGGACCAACGCGGTCGCCAGACTTCTGATTAAAGAGGGTGTTGCCGAATCACGTATTCTGGTTACCAGTTGGGGCTCAGCCCGCCCTTTCACAACACCAGACGATCGGGCCGCCAATCGCCGGGTCGAGATAGAGTATCTGGCCAGCGATATGGCAAAAGCACTTTAGATAAGGAAAGCAGCCCGGGACCAGAGTGGGTGGCCCCGGGCGGAATGATTGGCGCAATCAGCCGTAGACTTGCCAGACATTCCATAACAGCAGAATCGCAGCGGCCAGAATCGCCAGCCAGGTCAGTACAATGCCAATCGATCGGGCCTTATGCTCCTCACCATGGCCATTGATCATGCCCCAGGCATGCAGAAGACGACCAACCACCAGGGTCATACCCGTCCAGTAAACAAGGCCGCTGGCCACCCCATTCAGCTCCGCAATACCCAGCATGATCAGGCCCAGCGGTGCGTACTCTACAAGATTACCGTGGGCGCGGACGGCGGCTTCAAAATCGCGATCACCAGCAGTGCCCATGCCCTTCTTGTACTTCAGGCGAAACTTCACCACCTGGGCCGACAACGCCAGCAACAATATACCGAGGACAGCAGCAAACACTCCGGTAACAGGTACAATCATGGTCAGCGCTTCCTGATCTGGCTGACAATCGCCAGCAGCAACACCGCGCCGACGGTGGCGGTTACCAGCTCACCAATGGCGCCCTGAGCGGCCAGCCCGAGCAAGCGAAAAACAAAACCGCCGATAAACGACCCGACGATACCAATACCGATATTCGCCAGCACGCCAAAACCACGGCCTTTCATGATCAGGCCAGCGAGCCAGCCCGCAACACCACCGATAATCAGAAACAGAATCAGGTTCATCGTTTTCCTCTCTTCGCGGGACGTCTTTCAAGAGATTCTTTATACAGAGTAATCAAGCCCGGTGCATCTCAGAGATTGGCGATAGTCTCCGCCATCTCTTTATGGCAGCGCGCGATCAGGGCAGGGACATCTTCAGTGGTAAGGCCTGTCGTTTCCACCGGGGGCAAGATCCGGATGGGCACAGGCTCACGTCGACCAAACCAACCCAGGGTTTTGTTCCGATACTCGGCAGTACATACCATAACAATCGGTGCTCCGGCCGACACCGCAGCGTAGAAAGCACCTTTTTTGAACTTCTGCAGCCCACGCCCCTTGCTCCTCGTGCCCTCCACAAAAACCCACAGGCTCTTGTTATCACGGGTGATCGCGTCGCTGGTGGCCTGCATTGCTGCAATGGCTTTACGCGAATGCGCACGGTTCAGCATCACATTGCCACCCAACCAGAATACCCAGCCAAAGAACGGGAGCCAGATCAGTGATGACTTCCCTACGGTTACAGTACGAGGCGCAACGAGATCACCCACCACAAAAAGATCGTCGTTGTACTGATGGTTGGCGATCGCAACCACAGGGCGATCCTGGGGCATATGTTCCGCGCCTTCCAGAGGCCGCTTCATGCCCAGTATCAAGCGGCCAGTCCGCGCCATTGCTATGGCCAATAACCGGTTATTATCGGGGTTGAATGGCCTGAGAATATAGAGGGGCAAGGCGAGCATACAAAGCACAGGAACACTCATCCAAGCCAAAAAGTTTCTGATAAAGCCCATACGGCAAACTCTGCAACAGGATTTTGGCGCACAAGTGTACGCCAAATTTATAGCCGTGCGACAGTATCAATCTTCCCTGAGGAGTCTTTGTTCTGCGTGGCCTGGGTGCGAATAACCTCTGCACGAGCTTCCACCACATACCGGAGCGGGCCACCTGCATCCATAGTGTCAAACGGATAACAGGTAACCAGCAAAAGGGTACCCGCAGGCAACTTGTGGGTATCAATGAACTCCGAGCGGCTATCCACAATCCTTGTTTCCTGTACCCGATACCCCTGCCAGCGCCCGTCACGGTTTTGCAACTGCAGTTCATTGCCAGGCTCCAGATACTGCAAGGGCCGGAAATGAGTATCACGGTGGCCGGCAATGATGACCACACCCCGCTGACTTTCCGCGCCCATCATCTGACCCGGCCCAAAAGCCAGGCTCTCCCCATGGACACCGGCCAGCACGATCATTGAGTCTCCCAATTCCGGCATGGACAGTTTCGCCACGGGCCAGGTATCGGCCCATGGCCAAGGTCGGGATTCGGTCTGCCGGGCCTGGCTCTCGGCCCAGGCAATCTCCAGCAGTTCCTGAGCGACGACCGCTTTCAGCGGGATCCACAGCCCGAAAACCAGCAGGGTGGCAGAGCTTGTCATCAGCAACAGCAGCAAACGGCTCATGGGTATGCCCGCCTTTGCAGGAGCACGAGGGCGGCAGAAAACATCAAGCCAAGCAGCCCCAGAGCAACAAGCAAAGGCGCAACCGTAGCCGTTTGCGGGTAGCGTGCCATACCGGGCTGACTTCCTGCCGGCAGTAGCGTTGGCAAGTTATCTTTTAACAAAGTGCTTTCGGGATCTCGGGCGTGCGTTGCATCCACCGCCACAAAACTGGTGTAAGGCGACATCAGGCTATGCTCAACCGCCAGACTGGTGATTTTCGCTTTGTCCGGTTCCTGCCCCTCTACCCGTGCTTCATCGAGAAGACTGTCGATTTTCTCCCGGGCCCAGTAGCGGTTCAGGCCCAAGCCAGAGACGGCCTGCTGCAAGTCCAGATTGCGCTGCCACTTACCACCACCCGGCAACCGGCCTGACACACTCAACTCACCGGCGGGTGGTATACCACGCACCACCTGCAGCAACGGCTCGCCCTGGAACAGATCACCGGGGCGACGCGGAAAGCTGTCTTCCTGCACCGAAGCTGACTGGCCCGGCCAGCGCACCTCGATATCCGTCAATACCGGCGCTTCCATAGCCGCAAACAACCGGACCAGAGGGCCGCTGATATCCGAAGGATCCTGCACAGCGGTATAACTGCCACGTCCCCAACGCGCAGCTTCACGCATAAAGTGCCTGTTAGGCGCAGAACCTATCGCAACCGTGAACAGCCTTTGATCACCCAATTGGCGGCGGATCTGGCTGAACAGCGCTGACTCATTGCCCACCGCACCATCGGTCATAAACACCACCTGGCGCACTCTTGTTGACTCTTCTGTTGACGCATCATCTTGCAGCCCACTCCTGCCCTTGCCGTGACCCTGCAGAGCCATCGTCAGAGCCGGCGCCATCTCCGTACCGCCATCGGCCTTCAATCTACTAACATATTGCCGCGCCCGGGCCAGATTGTTCGCCGTTGCCATCTCCGACGCCATGAACAGAGCGTGTGGCTGAGAATTAAACTGAATCACATTGAACCGGTCACCGGGCGCCAGCGTCTCCAACCCCAGCTGCAACGCTTCCTTTGCCTGCCGGATAGATTCCCCAGCCATGGAACCGGAGGTATCAATCACAAACGTCAGCTCACGCGGCAAACGAGTTTTACCGGCCCGCCCGGGCACCACCATCGCCAGCAGATAGTCCTCTCCTTCCCACTGCTGATGAAAAACAGCGGCGCCCGGCTCCTGACCCGCAAGAGGCTGCCAGCGCAATACGAAATCCCGATTCATCACAATCTCCCCAGCCTGGGGCTCAACCGTCATTACCTGGCCCTCCTGCTGCGTTGCCAGCTCATGGCTGGGACTGGACACCCGCGCCAGCGGAAGGCCCGCATCAATAGTGAACCGAACCGACGCCCGGTGACTGTCCGCAGCTACGTCTGCCACACCCACCGTAAACGGACTGATGGCATCGGCATCCGGCACTTCCGTAGTAGGCACCGCCCAGCCACCCTGCCATTGCTGTGGAGTCGCAGCCAAAGGTTCGCCCGGCATGTATCTCGGTGTCAGAGTCGTCGGCACACTCAACTCAAAAACCCCATCCCGATAACTCACCAACTGCTGATAATTCAACTCCACACTCACCGTCGCCCCAGGCGGAATATTCGCCACCCGGGTCGTGAACAGATTCGGCCGCTGCTGTTCAACCGTAGCCGCATGACGCCCGGAGTCGCGAGCTTTCTCATAGGTCTTCTTTGCCTCCTCTCGCGGCTGAACCTCCCCCACAATCGTGCGTTCCCCCACCTTCATCGTCAGCCCGTAAACACTCGCCTTCTCCGGCAGCGGAAACACAAACACCCCTTCGCGCCACCGATCACTTATGTTCCGAAACGTTCGCACCAACCGGCTATCTGCAATCAGCCCACTAACCCGAACATCAAAATCACTCCCCAGCACAAGCGCCGGTTCCTGCCATTGGCCTTCGCCATTCACAAAATGCAGCACACCCGCCGTATCCTCGTTACTGTTACTGGCCTCTGCATAAAGCGGCTGAACAAACAGCACCAACAAAACCGCGAGCCACAAACTTACGCCCTCCATAAAACGCACCATCCGCAGCTTCCGGCGCGCACTGAGCCCTCCCGAGCGGCTGGGGCCTCTCCCGAAACCGTGCGGAGCCATGGGAGAAGAGCGCAAAGCTCTTCTCGGGCTGGCCAGGGATGGCCTGCCCAGGACTCTCGCTGCGACGCAGGAGCATGAAGCAGCGAGAGGCGGAGCCGAGCGTACAGGGACGTATTCACAGCGTGTTTCGGAGGCGGGTGCCACCTCGCGGGAGGGCGGGCTCGGACAAAACGATGAACCACTGTGTTTCGACGATAGGGCAGAAAACATCATGGCAAGATCCTTTAGCTACACGATTCAATAAGACCTCGCCATTTCAGCAATCCGAAAAGGAACTCCCGTGGCAGAATCAAACATTCCGCGAACAAAAAATGATGAATTATGACAACACCGCAAGCTAACCTTGTTCTCAAGGCAGGCCGTGTTTAAATAGAGCCTCATAACCCCCGGATAACAGCCAGAACCATGAAAAAACACCTTGTCCTGATAGAGGACGAACCCGCCATCCGCGACAACTACCGCGCCGCCTTCGAACGCCGTGGCTATCGCGTATCCACCTACGGTGACCGTTCCTCTGCGTGGCAGGTTCTGCGCCAGAGCCTGCCCGACCTTGCCATTATTGATGTTGGCTTGGGCGATGAGCCCGAAGGTGGGTTCACGCTCTGTCAGGACTTACGCTCGCTGTCCGGAACACTGCCCATCATCTTCCTCACCGCCCGCGACAGCGATATTGATTCCGTACACGGCCTGCGCCTCGGCGCGGATGACTACGTCACCAAAGACATGAGCATGGAACACCTGCTGGCACGGGTAACCGCCCTGCTGCGCCGGGCCGATGCCTGGGCAGAGGCTCTGCAGAAACCCGATGAAGTCCTGAATCGTGGCCGCCTCAACCTCAACGTTGATCGCATGACCGCGGCCTGGGATCAGGCTGCAATAGACCTCACTGTGACCGAGTTCTGGATGCTGCACGCACTGGCACAGCACCCCGGCCACGTTCGCAGCCGCGACCAACTGATGGAAGCTGCCAGCACGTATCTGGATGACAACACCGTGACCTCCCATATCAAACGCATACGCAGCAAATTCCTGCGGCTCGACAGCACCTTCGACGGCATCCAGACCGCCTACGGTATGGGCTATCGCTGGAATGCCCGTGAGTGCTGATTCGTGACACTCAAACGTCAGCTTTTTATTGCCAGCCTGTTGATGCTGCTGATCCCCTGGGCCGGCCTGCAGTTTGTGCTGGAGCTGGACCAGGCTCTGCGACAACAGGCACTCCAGCAGCTGAAAGATCAGGCTGAGCGGCTGGCGAAAACCGCCGGAGATCTGAGCCTCGGCCTGCCCGCGATTTCACCTCAAACACCGGCCATCTATGTCGAACACCTGAGCAGCCCTCTCAATCTGGATGGTTACGGTGCCGACTGGCCCGGTTACGATGAAGAGGAACAGTTCCAGCCCTGGCAATCTGCTGAACGCTCAAATCAATCAGAGGAAGCGACAGGCCAACCTTTTTTGCACTGGCAAGCAGCAAACGATCAGCGCCACCTGTACCTGTTGATACGCATCAGCAATCGCCACCCCGTGTTCTTCGACCCCGGTGCGCCAGATCAGACCCATGATCGGCTTCAGATCTGGTTGGAGCCCCCGAACAAAAATCTGGACGCGGATATCCAGCCTGCCTCCTGGCTCATCCGCACCCCCGCACCCGGCAAAGTCTACGCGACGATTTACACCACTAACGGAAACGAACAAAAACCCGATTACCGGGTCAGTGGCTATTGGCACAGTGTGGGGAGCGGCTGGCAGCTGGAACTGGAACTGCCCAAACCGCCACAAGGCAGCCGCCTGGGTTTTGCCGCGCGATGGCAGGACGGCCCGGATTCGGCGCAAACATCCACATCGACGGACCCATTGCCCATTCTGGTCGAACGCAAACCCGAGCTTGAGCGCCAGTTGATTCAGGGAATGAGCAGAGGGCAAATAGCCCGGCTGGTTGAGCCGGCAGGCTGGGTGGTCGCGCAACAGTCAACGCCTGCCCGGCAAGAACAACCAGAGTTCGAGACACTCAGCCCTTTGCAGATTGTTGAGCACATCAGCCTCAATGCCCTGAGGGCGCTGGTGCAGTTCTATCAACCCAGGCCTGCAATCCTGGCCGCCAGTAGCAGCCGGCTCGATATGAGCATCCTGCCTCGCGAAGGTCTTGTCCGACATGAAGATGACAGCGTCTGGCTCATGACCACCCAGCCGGTGTTCGGCAGCCGAACTCTGGTGCTGGAACAATCATTGGACCAGATGCTGACGCTGTCAGGCTCAACTCTGGGCTCGGTTATTGCCCGTAGCATTCTTATCATCGTAGGCCTGACTTTGGTACTGCTGGGCTACGCAAGCTGGCTGTCCTGGCGTATCGCCCGTTTACAGCGGGCCGTCAGCGTCAGCATCGATCAGGACGGCCGGATTATTGGCACGCTGCCTGTCTCAAAAGCCCGGGACGAACTGGGGCAACTACAAAACCACTTTGCCCAGATGGCCGACCGGCTGCACGGCTATAACCGATATCTCGAGAGCTTTTCACAGCGTCTGTCCCACGAGCTCAAAACACCCGTAGCCGTGGTGCGCTCATCCCTGGAAAACCTGTCACACAGCGACACCGAAGAAGAGCGCTTGCAATACATTGGCCGTGCCACTACGGCTACAGAGCGTTTGCGGAAAATTCTCAATGGCATGAGCGAAGCGGCCCGGCTAGAGCAAAGCTTTGATCATGCCGACAAGGAAGCATTCGATCTGGCGGACGTTATCAACCAGGCGACCGCGGCTTACCAGACCCTGGACACACATCATCAGTTTAACTATACCGGGCCGGAATCCGGCATCAACCTGACAGGCTCCCCGGAATTGATGGTGCAGTTGCTTGATAAACTCGTGGATAACGCACGGGATTTCACGCCACAAAATGGTCAGATCCATATCGGTGTGGAACAGATGGGGAATCATGTCTGCCTGTCCGTTTTTAACCAGGGCTCGGCTCTGCCGGATAATCTGGACACCAGTATTTTCAGCCCCTTCGTATCGGTCCGGAAAGGCCAGGAAGAAGGCCACCTTGGGCAAGGCCTGTTGATTGTCCAACTGATCGCCGATTTTCACGGTGGGCGCGTTGAAGCCGAAAATGAGTCGCGCAACGATGTTGACGGTGTCTGTTTCCGGGTTATTATTCCGCCCGTCCATTTTTAACCACAGGATCCGTCCTATCGTGAGCGCGCTAATTGACTCCCTGAAGATTCACCCTCTCAGGGACGATCTCTACAACGAGCTGCATTCCCGGCCTTTCCAGGTTCTCCCCTCTTCTGCCCGGGTCACCCACATTGCAGCGCTCACCACGCCGGAGCAACGCCGACAACAGTTCGAGCACCTGCAAGCGCTTTCCCGCCAGTTAGGCTATCCGGTTCCGGAGCAGGAAACAGGTTGTTTTGAGCAGACCTTCGGCACTCTGCGGGTACGCAGGGAAATGCATCTGGAGTTCGCCTCTTACACTTTCATCAATCTCGGCGCCAGCGACTCCGAACCCTTTGCCGAAACCGGTATCACCCCCTTGCCAAAAGGCTGGCTGGAACAGCTGCCCGGCACAGTGGTTGCCGCCTTCCACCTCGACATACTACCCGCACAATCCGGCGCCGATGGCGATCCCGACGATGTGCGCAAACACTTCGAGGGGCTGCGGCTGGTTGGCAGCAGCCCTCAGGAGGGCGCGGCAAAGTTATGGGCTACGTTCCGGCTGCATTCTGATGGTTTCGGGCGCTTTATGGTGGTGAACCACGAGATGTCAGACAGCCAGCTCGGCCGTCTTACCCAGCGCCTGATGGAGATTGAAACATACCGGCTGATGTCTCTTCTGGCACTGCCTGTTGCCCGGGAGATCACACCATCGCTCAACGATATGGATCAGAAGCTGGCCATCATCACCCAGGCACTGGCAGACCATCATGATGTGGACGAAAAAAAGCTGCTGGCGCAGCTCACCAACATAGCCGCTCGTATTGAGGCTTTCCGGGCCAACGCCACCTTCCGTTTTTCGGCGACCCGTGCCTACCACCGGCTGGTGCTGACACGCCTGGAAGAACTCAGGGAAGATGAGCTTTCTGGGCACCTGACTCTTACCGAATTCATGACCCGGCGCCTGACTCCGGCGGTAAAGACCTGCGAAGCCGTCAGCGAGCGACTGGAAGATCTTTCAAAACGTGTGGATCGTGCCTCGGACATGATGCGCACCCGGGTCGAGCTGGCGATTCAGAGCCAAAACCAGCAGTTGCTGAGCTCCATGGACCGGCGCTCAAAAATCCAGCTGATGATGCAGCACACCGTTGAAGGCTTCTCGGTTGTTGCCATCACCTATTACCTGATCGGCCTACTTAAATTGATCCTGGACTCTATTTATGAAGCCGGCATTATCTTCAATAAATCCCTGGCTCTGGGTGTTGCCATTCCAGCCACCCTGGCTCTGGTCTATCTGGGCATACGGTTTGTCCATCACCACTTTATGCGCCTGGCAAAGCAGCAGTAAAACCGGCTTCAACGGATATTTTCATCTCCGGCGAACTGTCGATAAAACTGCTGCGCCGTGCGGCCATTACGTACGCCTTTTTGGGTTGCAAACCGGATGGCTTCACGGTGCAGGTTTTCCCGGTCAGTGACGTCCGGGAACAATGTATCCACCGCCTGCAAATACACCTCCTGAGGAAACGCGTAGAAGGACAACTGCAAGCCAAAACGATCGGCCAGAGAAACCTGCTCTTCTATTGCCTCGGCAGGGTGAATTTCACCATCCTGAGTGTGGCCTTTCAGGTTGTCGGACATGAATTCCGGCATCAGATGGCGTCGGTTCGACGTGGCGTATACGCGAACATTCTCAGGCGGCAGCTCCAGCGAACCTTCAAGCACGCTTTTCAGCGCCTTGTAACCGGACTCGCCCACATCAAAAGACAGGTCGTCACAGAAAATGATGAAGCGATAAGACAGATCGCAGATATCATCCACAATCTCTGGCAGATTCACCAGGTCGTCCTTGTCCACTTCGATGATTCTCAGGCCCTGCTCGTTGTAGCGATTCAGCAGTGCTTTTATCAGGGATGACTTGCCGGTACCTCTGGCGCCCCAGAGCAGCGCATTGTTTGAGGGCTCTCCGGCCAGGAAACGTTCGGTGTTGCGTGCAAGCGCTTTTTGCTGGCGGTCAATGCCGGTCAAAGATTCCCACTGAACCGGATCCAACCTGCGCACGGCACGCAGGCCTGCGCGATGGCGGCGCCACACAGCGGCGGGGGTGGATGACCAGTCAAACGGTTGGTTTCCAGACATAAGCTCTCTTCCGTTCGGCTGAATACAGACGTGCGTTCCGGTGCATTTCCGGCTGGCATAACTTCAGTATATCTGGACAAACCGCCGGTGGGCTATCGGGGAGGACGATTCCCTACCACGACGGTTCATGGTTGGCTCTGAAACCGGTTTATCGTATCCGAACATTCCGCGCAGTGTCCCCATTGCGGACCCTGTACTCAAATATTTTATAAAAAACAGGGTAATTTGAACAGCGGGCCCGGTTTTGCCGTTTTTGGACGGCTTGGTGTCGTATTGGATTTACCTCCCCCTGGCGATCAGAGCCACATTGGTCCAAGGCCATGCTGCGAAGCGCGATCACATATTGTGAGTAGGTTGCGTCGAGATTATGTGGAAAAGGGAAACAAAGATGGTACAACTACCGAAACGTGCAAAAGTCGTCATCATTGGCCAGGGCGGTATCGTTGGGTCCTCGGTAGCCCACCACCTGATCGAACAGGGCTGGGACGACATCGTAGGGCTGGAGAAATCCGCCATTCCCTCAGACATAAGCTCCACTTCTCATGCTTCGGACTTCTGCTTCACCACATCCCACGACAAGCTGAACGTTTACACCACAAAATACAGCCAGGCTTTCTACGAGAAGCGAGGCAACTATGTAAAATGCGGGGGCATGGAAGTAGCCCGAATTGATGACGACGGGCGCATGGACGAACTCCGCCGCAAGGTGGGTTCCGGAAAAGCCTTCGGCACCAACGTCAGTATGATCTCGCCCAAAAGGGCAAAGGAATTGTTCCCGCTACTAAACGAAGGCAGCATTCAGGGCGCCATGTGGGACCCGGACGCCGGTTTGGTGGTACCCCGTTCGCAGGCAGTAGCCGGCGACCTGGTGGAAGAAGCCGTCGCCACCGGCAAACTTCTGGCGTTTGCCTATACTCCGGCCATCCGCATTGATGTGAAAGATGGCCAGGTCTGTGGCGTCGAAACCCACAAAGGCTACATCGAAACCGACTACGTGGTGCTGTCCATGGGCATCTGGGGACCGCTGATGGCCAACACCGCCAACGCGCCCCTGCCGCTGATGCCGCTGGAACATCCGCTGCTGTTCTTCGGGCCCTGTGAAGAACTGGCCGGCACCGGCAAACAGATCGTCTACCCGCTGTTCCGGGATCAGGGCAACTCCGCCTACGTCCGGGATACCGGCGACCCCACCACCACCGAGGGCGGACGCATTGAGTGGGGCTACTACGAGGCCGAAAACCCGCGACTGGTCTACCCCAGCGCCATTGCCGAACCCGGCGATGCGCGGATGTCGCCGTCCATGCGGGATCTGTCCCTGGATCAGGTCATGGAGGCCTACGAAAAGGCCATCGAAATGACGCCAATTCTGGGGGAACTGGGCTGGGAGGAAAAACACTCCTTTAACGGCCTGTTGTCCGTCACCCCCGATGGCGGCTCACTGATGGGCGAATCGCCGGAGGTGCGCAATCTGTGGTTCTGCGAGGCGGTCTGGGTCAAGGACGGCCCCGGTGCGGGCAAGATACTGGCAGACTGGATGACCCACGGTTCACCGGAGGTGGATCCACACAGCATCGACATCGCCCGCCACTATCCGCTGCAAAAAACGCCGGATTACGTGTACAACCGCTGCTACGAAACCGCCAAGAAAATCTACACCCCGGCGGTTCACCCCCGGGAGCCGTACATGACGGGCCGAGGCATGCGAACCAGTCCATTCTATCTGCGGGAAGTGGCGCTGGGGGCTTATTTCATGGAAGCCGCCGGCTGGGAGCGGGCCCATGGCTATGCCACCAACGAACCCACTCTGCTGACGAAATACCGCGACCGCATTCCGGTGCGGGAACATGAGTGGGACGCGCGGCACTTCTGGGAGGTGTCCAACGCCGAGCAGTTGGAAATGAGCGAATCGGTGGGCATGATCAACCTCTCCCACTTCGCCATTTTTGATGTCTCCGGTGCCGATGCGGAAGCTCTGCTGGAGTACCTGTCCGTCGCCAAAGTCGGCGGCACCACGCCCCATGGCAAAGGCGTTTACACCCACTTCCTGGATGGCCGTGGCGGCATCCGTTCTGACCTGACCATTATCCGACGGGGCGACAACAGCTATCGCGTGGTCTGCGGCGGCGACACCGGCCACCGGGACCATTACTGGATCAACCGTATCGCCCGGGAAAAGGGCCTCGATAATATCCACCTGCAGGACCGCACCGACGAACTGGCCACGCTGGGTTTATGGGGGCCAAAGGCGCGGGAGACCCTGGCGCAGTTCGTCAGTGACCCTGAATCACTGTCCAATGACAATTTCCCGTTCGCCACCACCCGGGAACTGAACATTCAGGGGGTGCCGGTCTGGGCCTTCCGGATTTCCTACGTGGGTGAACAGGGCTGGGAGCTGTACTTCCCGTTCAGCTATGGCCTGCGGATCTGGGACCTGTTCTACGAGGCCGGCGTCATCCCGGTGGGCATTGAAACCTACGCCAACACCCGGCGCCTGGAAAAAAGCCTGCGCCTGCAGAACGTGGACCTGGAAACCGAATACAATCTTTACGAAGCCGGACTGCAGCGGCCCAAGGTCAAAGACGCGGATTTCCATGGCAAAGCCGCCTATCTGGAGCAGCGGGAGCGCCCCCGTCAGGCGGCTTACCTGTGCACCATGACCATGCTGGACCACCGGGACGCCAATGGCACCCTGCGCTACCCGGTGGGCCAGTGGCCCATTCTCGACCCGCAAACCGGCGACGTGCTGGTGGACAGCGACGGCCGCCGTTCCTACAACACCAGCGTGGCCTGGGGGCCATCGGTGGGCCAGATCATCCTGCTGGGCTATATCCCGGCGGAGTATGCAGAAGAAGGACGGGAACTGATCCTGGAATATTTTCAGGAACACTACCCCATCCGGATCGAAGCGGTGGGCTACCGGGCGCTGTATGATCCGGACAACGAACGGGTCAAATCCTGAGCGGTTTCCCGCATGGTGTGCAGCACTTTATCCAGCGACACGTAATGTTTGCCATCGCCTCGCAGCGCCGTGGGTAGGCGCCGTCACGATGCGGCCACCGGCCGCGTTCTCTTCATTCACCGCCAGGGCGTAGAGGTTTACCCAGTCCAGGGCGCTCAGTGACGGCGAGATCAGATCCACTCTCTACTGTTGCACGCTTGCGGTGCACCAACTAGTGTTTAATTTAAAGCAGCCTGAACGGTATTTCCGGTTATTGACTGCATTTATTTGCGGCCCCGGACGGGGCGAGGGGGTTGCATGACCACTGAAGCAGGCTCGCACTTAAACCGGCCCGCCGATCAACCCTATCGGGTCGGCTTCCTGCTGATCGAGAACTTTACCCTGATTGCCCTGGCGACAGCCGTTGAACCACTGCGCATGGCTAACCAGTTGGCCGGAACCGAACTCTATTCCTGGGAACTGCTGACTGCCGAAGGCGAGCCAGCCCGCGCCAGCGACGGCATCACCCTTCTGCCAGACGCGTCAGTTCATGACGACCACCGTTTCGACATGGTCATCGTAGTTGCCGGTATTGATGTCACCCACAGCTTCTCCCGCACGGAGGTCAGTTGGCTCAAACAGATGGCCCGGCGCCATGTGTTACTGGGGGCTGTGTGCACGGGCGCCTATGTTCTGGCCAGCGCCAACCTGCTGGACGGCCACTCCTGCAGCGCCCATTGGGAATGTCTGGAAGCGCTGCAGGAAGGATTTCCCCGCGTTCAGACCAACAACCGCCTGTTTACCGTCGAGCGTGAACGCATGACCTGCACCGGCGGCACCGTGCCCATGCATATGATGCTCGCCTTTCTGGCACGGCGGCATGGACGGGAACTCAGCAATGCAATCTCCCACATGTTCGTCTGCGACCGGGTGCGCGAAGAGAGCGAACAGCAACCCATGCCCCTGCACCAGAGACTTGCCTGCGCACAGCCCAAGCTGGCAGAGGCCGCCCAACTAATGGAAGCGAACATTGAAGAACCCATCGAGCTTCAGGAACTGGCGACCCTGGCGGGTATATCCCGGCGACAGCTGGAGCGGCTGTTCCTAAAACATCTGGGCTGCACACCTTCGCGTTATTACCTGCGCGTACGCCTGAGCCGGGCACGTCGATTGCTCAAACAGACGTCCAGCTCCATTGTTGAGATCGCCTCCATGTGCGGATTTGTATCCGCCACCCACTTCAGCCGCTGCTACCGGAAAACCATGGGGCGCGCGCCCAAGTACGAGAGAACAGAAGTCTATTCCAGCGATGCAGACGGCGCTGGCATGGCCGATACCATGGCCAGCCTTCCCTCTTCTTCACGCCAGGCGCTCAGGCGAGCCCGCACCGAACCCACTTACGGCACCTTTGAGGGCCAACCCGAAGATACGGCCTCAGGTTAGCCCCACCACCAGGCCATCTTCATCAAGGGCAATGTCCAGCGCAGCGGGTCGTCTCGGCAAGCCCGGCATGGTCATAATGTCGCCACAGATCGCTACGACAAATCCTGCACCAGCCGCCAGACGCACTTCCCTAACTGGCAGCATGTGGCCAGAAGGCGCGCCTTTAATTGACGAATCCACTGTAAAACTGTACTGGGTTTTAGCAATACACACGGGCAGGTGACCAAAGCCCATACTCTCGTATTCTTCCAGTTGCCGCCTGGCGACGGTTGTAAACTCCACGCTTTGGGCATGATATATCCGGGTCGCGATGGTGCGGATTTTATCCGCCAGTGGCAGGCTGTCCTCATACAGGAAGTTGATTTCCGGCTTACCCTCTTCCATCTGGTCAAGAACCACCTGGGCAAGTTCCGTGGCGCCTTCGCCTCCGGCTGCCCAGTGATCGGCGGGTACTGCCTTTACCCCCAGTTCTTCACTGATGGATTGCACCAGCGCCATTTCTTCCTCAGTGTCGTCCGGGAAGCGGTTGATGCATACCACCGGCGTCAGCCCGAACTGCCGCAGGTTAAGGATGTGTCGCTCCAGATTGGCAGCGCCTTTTCGCAGCGCCGCCAGGTCGGGAATGCACAACTGGCTGCGCACGACGCCACCCTGCATCTTCAACGCCCGAATGGTGCAAACCAGCACGGCGGCGTCCGGCCGCAAACCAGTGTGCCGGCACTTGATATCAATAAACTTTTCCGCACCCAGGTCGGCACCAAATCCGGCTTCGGTCACCACCACATCGTTCAGCGCCAGAGCGGCGCGGGTGGCAGTGACGGAATTGCAGCCGTGGGCGATGTTGGCGAAAGGCCCGCCGTGAATAAACACCGGGTTGTGCTCCAGGCTCTGCACCAGATTAGGCTGCAGCGCCTCTTTCAACAGCACCGTCAGCGAGCCTTCCGCCCCCAGATCACGCACGGTAACCGGCGTCATGTTCGACCGCCTGCCCACGATGATGTTACCCAACCGCTGCTTCAGGTCCGCGCGCCCGTCTGCCAGGCACAGAATCGCCATGATCTCGGACGACGCTGTGACATCAAACCCGGTTTCCCGGGGCACACCGTGGGATGCTCCCCCAAGGCCGCACACCATGTTGCGCATGGACCGGTCGGTCAGGTCCATTACCCGGCGCCAGCTTACGTAGCGCGAGTCCAGCCCAGCCTCGTTGCCCCAGTGGATGTGGTTGTCGATCAGCGATGCCAACAGGTTGTGGGCGGTCGTGATGGCGTGGAAGTCGCCATTGAAATGCAGGTTGATGTCTTCCATCGGAATCACCTGGGCCCGGCCACCACCGGCAGCCCCGCCTTTCATGCCAAAACAGGGGCCCAGGGACGGCTCCCGCAGGCACACGGATGAACGTACACCCAGACGGTTAAAGCCATCGTTAAGTCCCACGCTGGTGGTGGTTTTGCCCTCGCCTGCCGGTGTCGGCGTTATCGCGGTCACCAGCACCAGTTTGCCCCGGGGTGCGGTGTCAGAGGTATCCACATAGGCCATATCCAGCTTGGCCTTGTAGTGACCAAAAGGCACCAGGCTCTCCCCCGGCAGCCCGAACCGCTGTTGTGCCAGCAAAAGAATGGACTGGGGCTGGACCGAGCGGGCAATTTCTATGTCCGGAGTGCCCGGCGGCGGAAACTCTGTCGCCGGAGGCGTTGCGGGCGTCAGTTTACTGTACTGAAGACTCATGGAACTGACCCCTCTGGCCCTCAACGGACCCATTGTGTTCCTGTATCCATTGCGCCGACTGGCGCAGACCGCCGAATGGAAAGAGGTGAATACCCCGCAGCAGGGTATCCGGGTTGTCCAGGCAATACCGCACCAACGCACGCACCATGGCGTCGGGTGTCCAGGCTCGCAACAGCCGGGCGCTGCCAGGGCGCCTCAACATCAGCCGGGCAGACGCCCCTACCCCGCACTGGGCGGCATAGGCCATGAGGGTTTTCACCCGCGTCGGCCCGGCCATGCCGATGTAGACGGGCACCTCCTCCAGAATAGTGCCAAGGCTTTGCAGCCAGTCGATGACTGCGTTTGGGTCAAAGCTGAACTGGGTAACTACCCAGAGCCGGGTGGACGTGGTACGAGCGTATTCACGCTTGATGCCAAGGGCCTGGATCAGCGTGGCCCGGTCCGCCATGGGATGGCCGTCCGGGTGGGCGGCGACACCAATACCGTGAAACCGGAACTCAGCTAACAGTCCCGATTCAAGTATGGCCAGGGTATCCGGGAAAGGACCGGCAATGGCGTCGCTGTCGCCGGCAATCAGCAGCAAACGGTCAACCCCGCTTTCCGTCATCCGGGCCAGCCAGTCCCGCATTTGCCCGCGGCTCTCAGCCATGCGCGCAGGCACATGGGGGATCGGCTGCATGCCCACATCAATCAGACGTTGGCAGGCTTCCAATGTGTCGCCGAACCGCCCTTTGGGCAGGAACGGCACATAGACACAGGTGCCCGCAGGCAGCAGGTCCGGCAGATGTTCCGCTGTCAGTATCTGGCGGGGTGTCGCCTCAATCGAGGCCGAGCGCACCAGAGCCCGCAGCCTTGCTGCGGCCTCCGCATCCCGGCGACTGACTACCTGCTTTTCGCTTGCCAGCTTCATAAGCCATGCACCCCGTTTGCTAGTCTGCGAAGTCAATTCCCTTCGCCCGAGCCCGTTCGCGGGCATTGGGGTTCACTGATGGCCGAAACGGCACTTCCACCACCTCTGCTTCCACATCGATTGAACCATCCGCTGCGGCGTATTCTATCGGCAGGTGGACCGTTAAACGTGTGCCTATAGCGCGCATGTCAAACGGTACATAGGCCAGGCCAATGTTCGTCTCCAATTCCGGCGAGTACCAGGGCGAGGTGACATAGCCCTCAGGCTCGCCGCCGTCGGAGCCACTGATCAGCCAGAAATCGTTGGCGTAATCGATCACCTTGCCGCCGCCGAAGCGGATACCGACCATGATGTGGCTGAACGGCGGATGACCGGCGTCAATCTGCTCGCGTACCTTCTCAAGCTTCTGCTTGCCAATGTAGTCCGCTTCCTTGTTACGCGGCACCTGATACGCCAGGGCACACTGGAACGGCAGGGTTTCCTGATCCATATCCTGACCCCAGGAAAGAATGCCCGCGGCGATCCGGCGGTGGTGCGCAGGTGCAATGATTCGCAGATTGTGAGCTTCACCCACCGACAGCACGGTGTACCACAGATCCTCGGCGTACTTGGTGGCTTCCTTCAGATAGATCTCGTAGCCTTTCTCGCCGGTGAAACCGGTCTGGGAAACGATTACATCATGGCCCGCCACCTGGCCTTCCATCAGCCCGTAAAAAGGAATGTCTTTCACCCCTTCCCCGAACAGCTCCGCCATCAGCGCCTCTGATTTCGGGCCCTGAATCTGGACCGGCGCCACATCGATCTCCGCTATGCTGACGTCGAACCCCATACCGATGTTCACGCCCCGCATCCAGTACTCCAGGTCACTGTCGGACAGGGAAAACCAGAATTCATCCTCGGCGATCCGCAGCAATACCGGATCGTTGAGAATGCCACCATCCTCGTTGCACAGGATGACGTACTTGCCACGCATGGGCTTGATTTTGGTCGCGTCCCGGGTAATCACGTAGTTCACGAAGCGTTCTGCATCCGGGCCCTTGACCTGGATCTGGCGCTCCACTGCCACATTCCACATGGTGACGTCGTGTATCAGGGACTCGTATTCCACCATCGCACCGCCGTCTTCGGGGCGAACATAGCCGCGAGGGTGGTACATGCGGTTATAAACAGTCGCCCTCCAGCAGCCAGCCTCGAAAGCGAGGTGCCAATAGGGCGACTTGCGCACCCGGGTGGAAATCAGCATCTCCACCGGCGTAGGGCCGGACTGACGCAGATTGATGGGTACCCGACGGTCTGACTGGTCAACACTGTCGGGCTGGCGGGCGGCACCCGCCCGTTGTTGCGGATAATCCAGTAATGCTTTTTCGAATTTAACGGCCATTGCTATCTCCCCTTTACCGGGTTGTCGATAGCTATAATGTGATCGTATTTTAGGCGACAGGGTTGAACCAATACGACATCGGCACAACCAAAAACGTCAGGGGAGATACCGCAGGCCGTCTTTCCCCGTTGATCAGAACTGGAACTTGAGCCCAACCTGAGCGGTATCGAACTCCGGGCCGTCGTTGTTCAACTGACCGTTGAAGTCGTCCTCGTCAATGTCGACGTTATAGCGGTTGTATTCCAGGAAGGTGGTCAGGTGCTCCGTGATACGAAAGTCGACACCGGCACCAATGACGGGGCTTACATCGTCATAAGTCTCATCCTCATCAAACGCATCTACGTCAAGTGCGGCCGCGAAGGCACCGGCTTTGGCGTACACACCAAAGCTGTCTGTTACCGGCAAACGACCAATCGCCACGAGGGAACCACCTTTAAGCTTGCCCTTAGCGTCATCTTCACCGAAGTTACCAAAATCTATGTAGGCCGCTTCCAGCGCAAAAAACTCGTTGAACTGATAACCGAGGCCCACACCATAGAGATCGTTCGAGTCGTCGAAATCTCCACCGTGGGATTTATAGCCACCGTAACTACCTTTGATGTAAGGGCCGGAGACATCACGATCATAAGAGCCTTGGGCGAACGCTACCGGAGCAGCGAATACGCTCGCAGACAAAACCGTGGCGCATGCAATACGAGATTTAGAGTTCATAACGCTTTATCCTCGCTAGTTAAGAATTCCATTCGTCAAAGCGTTCCTCAGGCGACTACGTCTATTCATTCACCGCCCCCGAAACACATGCTCCTACCATAGTGCCCCTGATCACGGATTTGGGTTACATTCAGACTAAAATCTCTTCATGTTCTCTTAATTTTCCCAGAGAAAAAACCTAAATAAACCTTAAAAATCATATTATTATAAATTAAGACCCTGAACATTCTCGCCAGTGCGGAAGGCCAGATTTACGCTTGCAGATGAGAAGACTTTCTTATTGCCGGAGGGAACTAACGCGCTATTCGGAGGAAGTATTGTCTGCAGAAGGCGCAGGCGCACCTTCTGAATCGCCAGTTACCGGGGAGCCGGAACCAGCAGACTGACGCATCAGAGCCATGCCGCCCTGAAGCAACAGGTTTTTTAACCTCGGATCGCCCTGCTCTGCAACGCCAACCGCAAAAGCCAGCGCCGCAGCCTCCAACGGATTGCTGGCAATCAGAGAACGTAATACATCGATAGGTGAGCCGGAACCAGAAGCGGAAGTGTTGCCCTCGGTTTTGCGAAGCGCCCTGGACGGGCGGGTCATGCGGTAAAAGAACAGTGCGAGCAAGCACAGGCACGCAAGCCCGGTGATCGCCATGGCCTCTGGCTCGCCTACAAGGGGAGCCAGAGCCAAGGTCGCGGCGTTGACCAGCAGATAAAATCCGGTGACCAATAACGCCGTAAGCAGCACCAAAGCCAACACGATCCCGATGATAGCCGCGACCGCTTTGCGAAGGGTGCTCTGGATAGTTGCAGAATCAGGTAGCATCAGCGATCAAGCATTTTGCCCACGATGATACCCGCCAGGAACATGAGGATAATACTGAGAAACGGCCGCTCCTCAATTTTGTGCTCCACATTCTCTACGGTCTGCGAGCCAGCTTCTGTAGCACGGGCAATCGCTGCGTCGCCCCGTTTGCGAAGCTGATCGAGAACCGCCCGGGTCTCCCGGCTGATTTCATCTTTCAGATTATTGGCGCTGGATTTCTGGCCTTCTGCAACCGCCTTTGTCAGTGATGCAAGATCCTCACGCAGCACCTGCAGATCATCTTTAACGCGATCATAATCATCTTTCGCTGTTTGCTTTTCCATGAGCTGTCTCCTGATTCGGTTCTGATTTTCAATCGACAACGGCCTGGAACAGGCCTGTTTGATTCAAACCCAATGGGCTGTCCCAAAATACTCTAGCACACGCCCGGGAATCCGTAACTGTACACAGATCCCGCAGAAGACAAAGTCGTTGTATCTGGAAGGCTGCTACGATTTGTCACTGACATGGTCAAAGCCGCCCTCCCCAGGGTGGACTACGATTACGTTATGAAAATGCGGGCATGGAGTTATGCCTACAGTTGGGTTCAGGATCGCGAAAATCACGGCCTGTTCTGTACCGCCAGAACAGATGAACGTGAGAGCCAATTCCAGTGGGTGGGGCCTCTGGCATCCATTAAATGGACGCTTTTCGCCGCTCCGGATTCAAACATCCGCCTGAACTCCCTTGAAGAGGCAAAAAATCTGCAAATTGCCGGCTATAAGGGTGATGTCATGTCTGACTACCTCATCGCCAACGGTTTCAACGTAATCACAGCGGTCTCGGGTGATGTAAATACACGGCGCCTGATGCTTGGGCAGGCAGATTTGTGGGTAACGGATGGCCTGGTTGGCCCGCTGGTTGCCAGAGAGGAACATGGAATAACCGGCCTCAAGCCTGTGCTGGTATTCCGTGAAACGCCCATGTATCTGGCGTTCAGCACCAACACCGATCCCACTATTATTGCCGACCTTCAAAAAGCCCTGGATGAGGCTCGTAAAGCCGGCGAGCTGGATAAAATCGAAGACAGTTACAGACAATAGCGAACGCATTTAAAAGCCATCAGGGCGAAGGCTCTGGTGGTTCGTCGTCGCGCACTCGCAGAAAGCTTGCAAAGCGCGGCAGGCCCATTGCCGTGAGACCATAGTACTTGAAGGTTATGCGCGTTCCACGAGCGGGTGGCCGGGCACGCAGCTGGTCACTGAAACCGGTTCCGATACTGAAGCGGCGACCGTTTGGAAGCTCTACTTTCAAGGCCCCCATCATGCCTGTCAGTCGACCCTTGCCAGCCAGGTGTTCGACCACCACGGCCTCTGCGTCCGCCTGCTCAACACTTCGGAAAGATCAGCAAAGCACTTTCGCTGTAATACCCCCAAAAGCACAATAAATCTGTCAGCAGATGGGGCAAAAGGGAGTGCGCTTTCCGGTAGGGCTATTCAGAACTTTTTCAGCCATATAGCAATGTGGCAATGTGGCAATGTGGCAATGTCTAATCAGGTGGATGTGAATCACTTCGAGCGGATTTTACTGGAATTGGGATGATTTTCCGGCTGGGTTTTCATAATGCTGATTCTGCGCAGTAGATGTACAGTAGGAAAGGTACGCAAAATTCGGAAAGTCTGTTGTTAGAGGCCGGTGCAGTCGCCGAGGCTTTGTTCTCAAAAGCGGACCTTTCTTACGCTGCCGCGACTGATCGTTTGAACCCAAAGCAGACCTTTTCAGATAGGGGCTTACCCATTCCGCTATTCGGAAACAAAGTACGCTGAGGTCGCAAAGCGAACATTCAGATTCGAGGATAACGCCTTTGATCTGTGGAGTGCTAGACCGAAAGTGTAGGAGCGTCGGACAACAGTCACTTGTCATATTGCATTTGAGATGGAATCACATAGGCCTCATTCAGAAAGTGGTGGTGCTCCTTATTTAGTAAAATGGTCCCAGAACTAGCCTTTTTTGCTAAGCAGCTTCGCATCATCTCTTAGCCGAACTGCCACAAAGTTATCAAGGCTTTGAGGGTATATACCAACTCCTGTGGTAAGTATTATTTGAAAATCTTGCTTCTCATCTGAAAATTTAGATATTTGACCTATAGCGGGAATCAACCTGCCCTTGTCGATACCCGCTGTGTCAGGAGTATCTATTAACAAGAAATGGGGAAATGCTGACTTTTGTTCAGGCATCAGGCTCATTTTCAGGAGCGTTAGATAATACATAAGCCGCTTTTGAACTCGGGAGCTATCTTCTTTATACTCGAAATCGTTAATTATTGGAGTATAGTCTTCCGGATCAATCTTAGCGCTACGACAGTTTGGTAAAGTCTCTTTCATAAATTGGTTGTAGATTGAGCTGAACTTCGTAACCTTTGCGCTTATATCTTCCTGGGCCTTTAGCTCAAGTCTTTTTTCGTTTCTTTTAGCTTCTCTCAGGTCGTCTGATATTGCTTCGTACTTTTTATCTAAATTTTCTAATTTTATTTCGATATCAGTCAGCTGCATTAACTTAGCATTAGCTTCTCTTAACTCCAAAATTTGGTCATCGATATCGTTCATAGCAGTGATATTCGTGTCGTAATCTACCTCAATCAGCTGATTCGCCAGTCTTGACTTTAACTTATCAATATTGCTCTCAATCTCTTCTAATGACTCCTCTAACTCTTTCTCATCTTCCTTACAATCTTCTAAAGCAATTGCAATTGACTTAAATGATGCTTGCTTAGTCTTCAAAAGCTCTTTGTATTCGGCCTCAGTATAAAAAAATCTCTCATACTGAGCTTCTTGAATAGGGGCTCCACATACACAATGGTCTTTTGGCCTATCGACTTTTGAAAGACAATAAGGACACGTGTCAGCCGAAAAGAGATTGAGCTGGCTATGTGTATGAATAATTTTCGCTACTTGCTCAACCTCAACCCTTGTTATTGATCTCAACTCGATCAATCTCGATTTTTCTCTGTAGAGGTCTAGCAACTCTTTTTTATTGTCGCCAAGTAATAATTCGTTTTTAAGTATTTCATTCTTTATATTTTCTACTTCATTAAAGTTATCACCAGTTCTTCTTGGCTTTTTTAGCGCTTCTCTTGAATAGTGAAGCTTTTCTAGAGTTTGATCATTATTCTCAATCTCTTTTCGCAAAAATGTCAAGTTTTTTGGCTCGGAAGAACCGCGAAGCTCTCTAGCAATAGCCTCATATTCATCAAATATCGCTTTTGAAGAGACCTTTTCCTTCTCGATATCTCTCCGTTTCGAAATCGCTTCGTAATAATCTGAATAAGCCTCGCCCATCAATAATTCGAAAATAACCTTTCGAATCATTATTGAGTCACTAACATAGTTCTCTGACTCGGGTTTTTTATAAATATAATTTGGATCTGGACTTTGATCGTGGTACATCAAGCGGAAAAGATCATTAAATCTAATTTTAAAATTAGCTGCCCCATAACTTAGATCGATGACGGAGATATCTAATTTCTCAAGAATCCAATCTGAAAATGTAAAGGGCTTTTTCTCACTTCGGTTAATAGGCAAAACTCTGGTGTCGTCGGTCGCCAGAATAATTTCCTCTTCACCATCTTTATTCGGCGCTACGCCGTAAGGTGTAAGAGTAATTTCATTGTCATTAATCAGCCTACGAATGAGGTAACCAGCTGAGCCAATTGAGATATCTAACTCTACATAATTATCTTTATCTCGCACTATCTCCTGGTGCTGCTCTTTGGAGGTTCTCTTGAATTCATCAACAGCGCCACCGAAGCCATGATATATCAGCTTACAGAGGGTAGACTTTCCGTTACCATTTTGCCCTTCAATAATGACAATATTTTTGTCAAATCGAGGTGATCGATAGTAATAATCATTGCCCTCATAAAGGACCGAATTTATTCTTAAACTGCCCATTTGTGATCCGCTTCAGCTGTATATAACTTGTCAATTAGCGTATCAAAGTTTATAGATGACATTCTCTGGACCTCAGACTTCAAGGTAGAAATATTTTCTCTTTCTTTGTCAAAGAATTCTGACTTAAAGAACTCTCTCGCAATTGATTCTTTATTCAACGAAACATCTATTTGGCTGCTTTTTTTGCTGCTACTTAATTTTATTAATCCTTTTTTCTCTAAACTAAAAAGAAGCTTTAAATACTCAGACGTCTTAATCTTACAGTTTGTGTAAGAGCTTATTAGATGCCTTCTGTCTACAGGACTCTTAATTCTTCCAAAATTATTTCTTTTTAAGATATTCAGTAGATGCTGATCGGAAATCACATCAACCACATATGGAAGTTTACGGTAGTCCTTGAACACTCGACCATCTGTGCATCCCAGTTCTTTTAAAATCAAGAGAATGTTATATGTAAAGAAATAGAAATCTTCTCCAGACATATACATAATCCGCTTTTTATTTTCTATTTTTTCACTCATAGTTAGTCGAAAGATAGATAACAACTATCAAACAAATCTAATACAATGCTTTTAATTGAATGTGCATTGTTGATAGGATAATTGAAATCCTTCTTAAGCTCCTCGATACTTTCTTTGGACTTTTCCTTCAATTCCTCAAATATCTGAGAAATTCTTTCCTGATTTATGTCACTAGAAGAAACTTTGCTATGAATAATCTCTTCGCATGCCTCCAAAACTCTATATTTCAAAGAAAGATAATCTTTTCCATAATCACTTTCTTCAATTTTTGCAGCGCAGGCACGCCGCGTCAGTCTTTTAATTTCTTTTTTATCAAATGAGCCACATACTGAATAAACTTTTTCTTTCAAATTCCGCGTATCATCGGGTATTTCTATAGATTCCCAGCTCTTCCAAACGGGATCTTTTTTTATTGCCTCATCATACGACTCTGCTTTTTTGAAGATCAATTCGATTTGATACTTGTCAATGAACCGCTCGCTATAATTAGCTTTGTCCTGCCTCTCCTCGATCCACTCTAGAATTTCCGAGAGAATATAAGACTCCTTCCCTTCGAGCTTAAAGTTGAAAAATTGGCTTTTTTTGATCTTCACTAAAGCAGATGTTTTTAGGGCCTCATTATCCTCATCGCCGAAAAACCATCGGATTGATTTAAGAAATTTTTTGAAGGACTTTTTATCGTAAGCCTTCAATATATCCAAGTTTCCACTTGTCTCTTTATCTTTGTACTGTTTTTCGTATTCTACAATTAAAATCTTATGAATGATATCAACTACCGAATCATCAATATCATCGCTCTGGATAAGATCTAGTATTTTCTCTTTTGGGAATTTAATTTTATGCTCTGCTGATAATTTTGTTGCACTCTCTTTACCAATATTAGCCGTAGTGTAGAAACCAAAGCAGATATTATTGCTCTCTCTCCATCTTTGTAGGTAAAGATCAAAAAAACTTACAAGTGTGTTTTTAACTGGATGGGAATTAATGGTGAAATTTGAGTCAGGATAGTATTTATCCTCCTCAAAATATTCTTCCTCGCCTAAATCGTCCGGTGTTATCTTAGAAACATCCTCTCCCTGCTCGATGGCTATGTAGAAGTTAGAAAAACTACCTTTCTCTATTTCTTCTAGCGCTAGTTTAGCCGCCCGCAGCTTTTGTAGCCTAAAGCCCTTTGTTTTGTCCGACGCTTCGCGATTAATTGTTGAAATTTGCATAACCTTCCATGATAGATAGATCCTATCCGCTTACATCCAAATTTAAATTTTAACTATTATTATCGGCAATTGGAGTCGCAGTTAACTGATTACTTTTGTCACCGATGCCGAACCTCCAAATTAGATTGGATGAAAGTACCCGTGCGCTGCCGTATGAAGTCGGCAGCGTGTTCGGCTTCATAATGAAAGCAAAGCCGTAGAAAAAAGCGTCGCCGTGCCTGCGCTCGAATTGATAAATCAGTAGCTTAGCCGAGTACGGACAACCTTGCCATGTAATCATCCTGAGTCTGCAATTTGCTTTGTCAATCATACTCGATGAAATGGCTGTAATTCGACTTGAATTCTCAGGAGAGTGCCGTGACTCGAATGTTCGCTTTTGTTTAAATAAGCTCGATATCACACTTCGCATCGATAACACCATATCTAGGCTATACCCGGCCAGTTTATGGTTACAAGGCGCGGCCAAATTATGGTTGCACTACCACACTCCTGATCAGGCATCGTCCGCTTCAATTTTTTCGACCTCACCCGCTATCTCAAGTTTCTCCGGAGACTTTATCGGCTCGACGGAGAGTGGCCCACCTATCCTCGTCTTGAGCAGATGCTGCAACGGATCGGTATTCGTCAGCTGAGGATCCAGCCACAGTTCAAAATCCTCCGGTCTCAACATCAACGGAATGCTTTTCGGATGAATGTGCCTGAAGTTCGGATGTGGCGGCAGTGTGACGATGGTAAACGAAGGTACGATATCACCCTGGAAATCCCAGAACTCATAAAGCCCGGCAAACGCGATGGCGCTATCAACGGGATGAATGTTGTAGCACTGCTTGCGCCCCTTTTCCCCGGTCCATTCGTGGAATCCACTGGCCGGGATAATGGCCCGCTGGGAGTGAAACCGTTTTTTCCAGAGTGGGCTGGTGCCCAGGCTTCCCGATCGGGCGTTGAAGGTGCTGTATTTTGGTGAGGGGCGATAGCCTCTACCATCGGGTTTGGGTTCGATGAGCAGTGACCAGATGGCGTCTTCCAGGGCTCTGCCCTGGTTTGTCTCGTAGACGATCTGGCCTTTTGCACCTGGTGCTATGTTGAGGCGGGATTGAACGCGTATAGGTATGCCCAGGATTTCTAAAAGATCCTGTACTAAAGGGTCGTCGATTACGTTGTAGCGGCCACACATAACGCTGTCCTTCTATGAGAACGAGCTACCGAGCAAATCAAAGATTACGGGCATTAACCTGATCTCGATGGATTCGATACATGACACCAGAGCAAAGTTCACAAAAGCATTGTTGAGCATTTAGAAAAACCTGATGATTACAACGTCGACAATAAAACAGGTATTCACCGCGGTCGTTTCGATACATTCCTGAATCTACTGATTTCCGTACCGAAGGAATTACTTGAGATGGTTGATGGTTCTGTTTTTGGACCTGGAACTGTGGTAAATCTTCCCAATGTCTGGATTTCTCCACTTTACGATCGTGTGACTCAAGATAGTTAGCCATCCTTGGGTGATAGAGCCATTTTTTGCAGTCCAACTCTTTCGCCATGGATTCCGCGAGAACGACTTTGAGAGGAATCTCTGAATGCTGAAATTGCGACCTGGCGTTAGAGATCCGAGTTACCCACGAACAGTAGACACCTTCTATAGTTAGGGTAGCCCCTAGCACGGAGGTGTTTTATGAGTCGCAAACAGACCCAGGCCTATACCGAAGAGTTTCGTCGGGAAGCCGTTCGCAGAGCTGATCAACCAGATAACACAGCTGCGGCTGTGGCACGCGAGCTGGGGATTCATCCCGGTCAGATCTACAACTGGCGCCAGCAGTTCAAGAGACTATCAGACAAGCAGTTCAATTCGGTTGGTGGAGTCGATTATTCCAAGGCCGAGAGCGAAGCCATGCGCAAGCTCAGGCGTGAAATGGATACCCTGAAGAAGGAGAACGAGTTCCTAAAAAAGGTGTCTGCGTACTTCGCGAAGTCCCAAGAGTGAAGTACGCGCTGATGGATCAGTTTCGTCAGTGGTATACCGTGCGGCTTATGTGCAGGGTGATGCAGGTCTCTGCCAGTGGCTATTATCGCTGGAAGCAGCGTCCTGCAAGCTTGAAGGATCAGCGAAGGGCCGAGGTAGAGTCAGCCATCATGGAAACGTATGCCAGCTTCAAGGCGCGCTACGGAGCCCCCCGCATTGCCAGGGAATTAACCGAAACCGGCGTTCCTTGTTCGGTCAATTATGTGGCCGGGATCATGCGGGAGAAGTCTATTCGCGCTCGCAATGGCAAGGCTTTTAAATATAGCCGCACGTCAGAGGCGATGAACAATGTCGCCGACAACCTGTTGTGGCGTCAGTTTGCTGCCGAGCGACCAAACCAGAAATGGACCACCGATATTACCGATATCTGGGTCAACGACCGATGGTTGTATCTGGCGACGGTGATGGACTTGTTCTCGCGTCAGATCGTTGGTTGGTCATTGGATACGAGCATGACGGAGCAGCTGATTACAGATGCCCTAAGCATGGCCTATGGACGCCGCGAGGTGGTTCCCGGTTTGATTGTGCATTCGGACAGAGGTGTTCAATACCGTTCAACGGGCTATCAGGATTACCTGCGCTCTTGGAACTGTGTGCCCAGCATGAGCCGGAAGGGAAATTGTTGGGATAATGCCCCCATGGAATCGTTCTTCAGCCGGCTCAAGGTTGAGTTGATCTACGCCGAGTGTTTCGATTCGATCAGGGCGGCCAAATCGGCTATCTTCGAGTACATCGAAGTGTTTTATAACCGGAAGAGAAGACACTCTGCCTTGGGCTATATCAGCCCGGTAGAATATGAGCGCAGATGCGCATAACCGAGTGTCTACTTTTCGTGGGTAAGACCAAGATCCAGTAACTTTTCGACACAACGAGCAGTGGCATTGATAGAAATTTCGAATCTCCTCTTCAATTTCGAACTTCACGTTTCCGCAGAGACATTCACCTTTCATCGATCACTCCTTCTGAGGGCGCCAGGCCCGTAACAGGAGAGCCCGGGCTGACTCATTGATCCCGGGCTTCAACGATCCACGTGTCCGAGCGAGCGTTCAGGGTCGATTTCGTCCCGCACCAATTGCTTGAGCACCTTGATCTCCGGAAATCCCCCTTGCTCCTTGCGGGACCAGATCCGCTTTTCATTAACCCACACCTCGAAAATTCCACCGCTTCCCGGATGCAATGCCAGCGAATCCAGCTCGCCTTCGAAGGTGGTCAGCAGTTCCTGTGCCATCCAGGCCGAACGAAGCAGCCAGCGGCACCCTGTGCAGTAATGAATATCAACTTTGTTTGTCATTGGGCTCGCCCATTAATTCCCGAGTGTATTCGTCCGCAGTATACGGCAGACGCTAGGTCTTCTGACCGGGTCGACGAAACAACACGTAGTTTCCCAGTATGGCCAACATCGCTCCCGCCACCGCCGTAATAGTCCACTCGAAGCCCTCCAGCCAGGTGGACACACTCAAGGCCACGATCGGGAACAGCACCGTTGCATAGCCCGCCTTGTCAGCGCCCAGGATCTGGATCACAGTTATGTAGGAATAGAAGGCGATGATGGACCCGGGGACTGCAAGGAACACGGTTGCACCCCAGAAGGTGGCTGTCGTGGGCACCACCCACTCCACTCCCTGAATCAGGCACCAGACACCCAGGATCAAGGCACCGTAGACCATGCCCCAGGCGTTGGCGACCAACAGGGGAATCTCTGCCAGTCGCACCTTTATGCTCACCAGGTTCCCCATGGAAAACCAGAAAGTACCCGCAGCGGCAAACAGTATGCTGGCGCCGGTTGCGTTACCCAACTGCAGGTCATGCCAGAACAACAACGCGACGCCGCTTATACCCAGTGCCACGGCCGGGTACAGTCGGGCGACGGGCTTCAGCCTTAGCCACAACCAACCATTAACCGCGTTGAACAGCGCCACCAGCGAGAACACCACCGCCAGAAGGCCACTGGTCATCGACTCCGCAGCGCGATAGATCAGCAGAAAATTCACGCTGTACATGGTAAGCCCCTGAAGCACCAGCCAACTGTGCTGCTTCAGGCTCAGCTTCTGCAGGCGTCGCAGCAACGCAAGCACCGCCAGGGTCACAATAGAGGCAATGAGAAAACGGTAGAACACCGAAATATCAACCGGCGCCGACTCTACCTGCAAGCGAATAGCTGTCCAGGTCAGGCCCCAGATCAGCACCGTGAGAGCATAATGAGCAGAAACAGGCATGGCAGGTATTCCAGAAAAAAGTTGCACGTAACCAAACGACAAGGACAGAGTAAGGGGATGGAGAGGGCAAGACTTGTCACATTCTGCGCAACCATGGATGATTCTTGCGGAGGCCCGCTATGGATACCGACCCGATACCCACAAACACTTCACCGACGAAGCGCCGCGATATCGTGGACACGCTGAAAGCCGCCGGCGTGGCGCCACAGAAACTGATGGAACTGGATAAGGGGCGGGCGCTCGCACAGTGGCAGAACCGCAAAGGAGAAGTGCGTTATGAGCGGCCAAACCATCACGCCCTGAGCATCTACATCAACGAGGGTGCCAAAGCCAGACGGATGGTCAATGGGCAGGCCGTGAGCCAGGGGTTCCCCGGTGCCGTTTGTCTTTTTCCGGCAGGCAGCCACTCCACCTGGAAGATCGGCGGTCAGTTCGAATTCTTCCATTTCTACTTCAATGACCTCGACATAACCCAATGCGCTGAGCAAACCTGGGATTGCGAACCACACAACGTCGAGCTTGCCGAGCTCTACCATGCTGAAGACCCGGTACTGGCCCAGGCTGGGAAGTTGCTGGCGCTGAGCGATTGGCAGGCCCCTGGCCAAGCCATGGCAATGGACCATCTGGCGCAGTGGCTGTTGTTGCAGGTGCTCAGCCGCCACTCCACGGTGCAAAAGACACCACCCGCTGTCACCGGCCAGCTCTCCATGCGTTATCGCAGGTTGTTACAGGCCCGCATCCATCAGCAGCTGGACCAGCCGCTCACCCTCGCGGAGATGGCAGGCTGGGTAAACCTCAGCCCCTATCACTTCGCTCGCCTGTTCCGTGCCACCTTCGGCTGTGCGCCCTATCAATACGTCCAGGAACAGCGGCTGACCCGGGCCCGTGACCTGCTACGCCAGCCCGGACATAAAATCACCGCCATCGCCCTGGCCTGCGGCTTCAATGATTCCAGCCAGTTCAGCCGGACGTTCAAGGCCCGGTTTGGGGTAACGCCGTCCGCCTATCGCGGCTTTGTCGGATAACTGGATGGACCGATTATCCACGACCAGTCTTGCTGGCCGCACCAGGCCTGACCACAGAACCGTCCCTTAGCCCGGATTTCTCATAGTACCTCGGCGAACTTCGCAAATGGCTACCAGTAACGCCAAGATCCCTTTTGTAAGCATCCCTGTTTTAGTTGCACCTCTATTAGAGCCCTCCGCTGACGGTCGCAAAGCGAACATTCAGATGGTGCGATTATGCCGACGTTTCGCGGCGCCCGTGGAGCGCAGCGTAATGGGCGTCCGGTGTAGGGCCGGAGGCCCGGAACGAACAACAACTGGTTATGTGATCTCTCATTTCTCACCCATGGCTCTTGGCCTGCACAGCCTACCACCGTTTTAAAAACGTCCGTGGAAACGGGGTAGAACCCTGAACAACTTCCTCTCCTGAGCGGCAACTCTAATTCGGTCGATCGTTTTCTTGTACAACTGCGTCGATGATTTGCTTCTGTTTAGCCTGCGTAAGACCATCTGCCGGTTGCATAGTCTCATTTGCGGTCGCCAATAATTCGTCCTTGCTAACATTTGGACCTTTCTTCGCTTTCAACCTATCCCTCAATTCGATAACTCCGTTGATGAATGTGACGGCTGCCGCCAGTAATTCCATAACGCCAGAAAGATCCATTCGCCGACCTTCCGCAGGCGTCGTGGTGGGCTGGCTCTGGATAAGCCTGTCCGTCAGCGCCGAACCGACTGCGTCACATTCGTTGGGAAAAATCTGATAAAGAATCTCTTTAGTTTCTTGGCTCATTTTAATTTCCTCTTTCAACGTTTTTACAAGAGCCTGTTTTCGAGGCGTACTTTGACCTGCTGTCGTAGTCGTTTTTCTCTCCAAACGGTTGCATAAAAAAAGACCATAGTTCCGAGGAAGACCAGCATCTCGGTGAAGACTGAATCAAAGTCTTGTGGTCGCATGAAAAAGGCGAGTAAAGCAGTGGCGCCTAGCGCGATCCAAACATAAAAAGGCGTATCGCCTGATATTTTATGGTATTCCAGCCAGTCTTTCCCAGACTCGATCAAGCGGCAGTTATTAGCAAGATAAATGCGGCGCACCTCATCGAAGCCTGGCTCAAGCTTCATGTCGGAAATTGGGAATTGTCGCAGGAACGAGGCAGCACTTTTGCGATCTGATTCGTCCAAATTTAGAAAAGCAAAAAAATCAGCCTGACTTTCATGATGCCCATCGGCCATCTTTGAGAGCACCTCGCTCGCCGTCTTCAAGAAGATGTACGCCAGTACCGTATACATTCCCAGTACGGGGGCCGCCTGGGTGGTCGGCGCAAGTTGGCAGCTCGCGTAAAACGTAACTAGGAGGAAGGGTAAGTAACCAGTTTGCGCTCGAAGCGCATAATAGTTTCCAGCCATTGAAATGTGGCCAAGTTCATGCAGGAAGATAAATTTACCAGGGCCGCGAAGAGATGAAGGCGCATCGAGAAGGAATATGTATCCCCCAAGGCGCAATGGGAATGCCGTTGGGGAGTTTGGCATTGACTTTTCCAGCTCAGGCTTTATGACGAAGACGTGGGTGTTCTCCAAGGCCACCTCGCTGACTTTCTGCCCTTGAACCCACTTCTCCTCCCGTGGACGGTTAGGTCCTATGGAAAAAGAACGCCCCCCAATACTCCTTAACAAATCCTCTCCTACCAACTGCTTCAAATCAACCGACTCGAATCGACAGTCTGGGAATTGATCCATGTACGCCAAAACGTCACGAAGAGCCGCGATATCGAACCGTCGAGAGAGCCCGCTTACTAGAAGGTTGGCACTGGTAATTGCGCCCATCAAAGCGGCAAACCCAGGGCCCCCGAAATCAAGCAGCCAGACTAGCGTGCAAAGTTGGAACAGGACGACAGGACGCAGCCGGAAATAAAGTTCAAGCCTGATCGCCCATTTACGGAGTGGTTCCATCGTACTTTCCAACGTCTGTTGTCATGAAGGTGATTTGAAGCTCGTCTGGGCTTCCCTCGATACGCATGACACCAGAGCCTCAATCGGTGGACTACCGCAGTGCGGTAGACACTCCTGGCCTATGATTGGACTTCCCCCGGTGTAGTGGACACACCTGGCCTATGATTACAGCATAGGAGAAAGTGCCATGAGCAGCCAACGCTAAACCCCAGAATTCAAAGACGAAGCCATTGCTTTGAGCCGCCGGCCCGGCGTGAGGGTCGCAAAGCGGACATTCAGATCAAAGGTCGAAGGGCTCGCTTTGAGGGTCGTGAGTGTCATGCAAATCGGGGGAAGTCCAGAACGTACTTGAGCGCTTGATTAGATTTCTGTTGAACTTTCAAAGTCACTACCGACCATTTGAGAGTTAATTCGTAGGATTTCTTCCTGAATAGAGTCGAGTAAATCAATGATGGATTTAGACTCCTCGCCTTGCTCGATGACATATCCAATAAATGCTCGAACCGCTTGCAGAACTTGCAGGGGAGTCATTACGAATTGATTGGGATGCGAAGCGCAATTGTGGTCCCTCAGATGAAAACCGCCATCGTCATCAACCTCAAGGTAATGCAACAACAGACTTGGCCATGTTCCGTGAACATGGTGTGAACCAAGCCGCTGGGCTACGACATACATCAATCTTCCATGGCCTAAGTCTTTGATCATGGACGCGACATCTGGCAGCTTCTTTTTTCCTACAATTTCGCTCTCAGTTAGCCCAGACAAATCGACATGACGCTTGATTGAAGCAAGCATACGCCTTTCAATATTAAGTTCTTCGCTACCTTCACGGCTATTAACATTCCCATTTATTTCGGATTCAAGTTCTACTTCGGTCTTTAACCCATCAGCCAAATATCGCTGAAAACTATCATCGCTTCCTTTATGACACAGCCACTCCACCTTCAGGCCTGACTCAAAAATACAGCGATCTAAAAGCGCGGTTGCCTCCCCAAAACGACCATTGTGAGATAGCGCTACGTTTGCCAGCATTAGTCTTGCGCAACGATTCAACAAGCCAACGAGAACAGCATATTGAACAGATGATATTTCCTTTACAGCCGGGGATTCTCGGTCGATCTGCGCAAAATATACACAGACTTGGCCTACAAATTTATACCACTCGAAAAGCACCGGCATGTAGTCACCGGTTTCACGGCACTTCTTCATTTGGGTCTCAGAAAACCTAGGTGGTTCAGGCAGTTGGGCTTGCTCAGTCATATCACCTCAAAATCTAACGCTGGCGTAACGGGCCGTTTTGTAGGGCGCAGCGGAACAACCGGTCCCGTTGACGCATTGATTAGACATTACGCTCAAATTCCCCACTCAAGAGAGCTTTGCTCCCTTAGACTAGCGGGGGTTCGGAAGCGATCGATATATGGCCCCGACCTAGTGTGATTCATCAAGCGCCAAAACCATTGTTTGGGAATCTCGTGATTGAAACCCTCTGGGAACTCAAATCTGTACGAGAATCCATCCTCCTGGTGCTTGTATGACGCTGCATACAAGGGCTCCAAGTATCTTTGAATTCCCCAGCGAATCTCATTCAACAACTCAGCCATCCAAGATGCATAGTAGGTGAAGTAATTTTGCTCAAGATGCTCCTGAAAATCTTCTAAGGCGAGCGGGATTAACTCAATAGGAACATCGTAGCCATGCTCCGAAAGGATTGTGTGGATGCCTTTCGAAACACCCGTTAATCTCGAAATATTATGCTTTGAACTGTTTCCGGATATTTTGAGAAACTCGATTCTTGATACTTCTATCTCCGCATCCAGATTCAAAGTGGGCAACCAAAGCTTTATAGGCGACTTTTGATCTAACCAATCCTTAAGGTTATTAACGGCGCTTTTGAGTTCTCGAACGCTGTCGTCCATGCCAAGTTCACTGTCCTTACAGACCTTTTCAAGAATATCAACGCAGGAACCGGAAACGCCCGTTAACCTGCTATCTCCGGCCTCTTTTGCGAAATCAAGAATTCGAATAATAAACAGAGAGCGATGAACCAAGTCCTTGAAATATATCAGGGCTTCACCAGGAATTCTTGAGCTTTTCCTGACATCTATTACGGCATGATTAACAATTTCGTTAACCGCCTCTAGGCAAATGCACAGCCCTATGGATTCTCGTTCTTTATTGCTCAGATCCATCCGTATAATCCCGCCGGTTTGGAGCTGCGAAGCGGCGGAAAATCGGTCGCCGTGCAGCCAATCGTTAGGTGATTTTCTCGCTCACGCCTTCAGGGTATGTCTTGGCTACCGCCTCAAACGTGCTTTGGCCCTCAGTATGTACCCGGATTAGTTTAGCGGTGCCGAGGCAATTTGAAATGGCAAGATCGCAACCAGTCGGAACTACGCAAACTCCCAGCTTCTTCGCCCACGCTTCCATAACTGTATTTGAAACTCTGCATGCGTTGAGACCGTCTGGAAGTGCGGCCTCAATCTCAAGAATTCGTGGCAATCCAAGGCTTCTCAGTTTTGTAGCCAAAGACTTATCTGAAAGCCAAAAATACGCAGACTCGCCTCCCCAGCTTCCAAGAAGAGCCGAAACGGCTCCATCGCTGCAATGCCGTGGAACGATGACAGTCCACAACCTCCCCGACCTAGAGTCCCTTTGTGAATGAAAGGGGCTCTCATTAAATACCTTATCGGCTTCCTCTTGCGTCACCAGCTCCATAGCAACAAGATCATGAAGTCGTTTTTTCAAAAACTCCAATGATGAAGGCACGAGCCTTCGTTGCATCGCATCCACCTCTTGTTCCAACAATCTGGCGTAGTGCCATACTCGTACACGAGTCTGGGCCAGTATCGGTGTCAGCTCATGCTCCTGAAACGATAAGTATGCTGAAGAAAACCGATTCGGCTTTAGGCTTTGATAAGGCGAGCTATTCAGATGCTCGTCCATCAATCTGCGTGCTTCAGAGTGATAGTCGAAAACTAGCTGTGATTCCGCTGTGAGCACACGCTGAAGTTCAAAGCCAAAAGTGTTTGGATTCCAGAGATCTATCACGGTGCGGCGTATCCTTCCCACCTACAAGCAATTAGGCAGCGCGCTTGATCATTGCAGAAAATTATCTGCGTCATTATTACTGATTTTGAATCATCACTCGCGCTGTACATGAATCGATAAAACAATAGGTTAGCCGAGCATGGCGATATCTGCCATGTGATCATTCAACGTCTGGGGTTTGCTCCACCAATCATACTGGATGAAATGGCTGTGATTAGGTTGGAAGCTCTTGAGGATAGCTCTGACTCGAATGTCCGCTTTTGTTTATAAGGCGGATGTAATTGTAGTGGTCAACTAATCCTGGACAGTATTTTAAGTTATTCTTCCGCGACTCTGGGTGGCCCTAGAATGGGGCCACCGTCAGGTCAATCGCTTGTTCAGCCATACCAACAAAGCCTTACTGTTCGCAACAAACAGGTAAAGCTCATGCTTTATTGAACGCCTTTGAAAAGGGCTTCTGATGTTGATGGAAGCGCACATGGCCCGCAGAGTTGAGTCTGCGCCTAGCTTCTGAAAAGGCGGGAGTGATATAGCCCCATTCGGAGGTGCGCGAGAAGTAGATAACATAGTCGATATTGGCCTCTCGCCACTTATTCTCAACGAACACGCTATCATCGCCACTTTCCAGTGACTTCACTTGTATGCGGTAGTAGTGGTTGTCGTCTGCCACAACAAGATCGGTTTTCCGGTCATGGTCTGTAACTGGCATAAACACTTCCCAGCCATCAGCCGTAAACCAGCTAGCGGCTAGGTTTTCGTAAGAAATTTGCTTGTAGTGTTGGAATGCGGGGGCAGTACGCTGTGCGTTTTTAATGGGCATGGTGGCACCTATAAATTGATGCCGTATGTCGGGCTATGGCTCCCCGAATACGAACCGGATCACCCTGAAGATTGATCCCCAATTTACAATCACCATGCAGCTATCACTGACATCTAGCGACAAAGGCTGCCAGCCTCGAAAAACCCCGGATGGGATCTCTTTCGTAAATGCCGCTATCAGACCCTATCAGGCCGTGATCAAGTTGAGTTCGAAATTTATCAGCGATAGGGGGTAGCGTCAATCCATGTTTCGAGCAGAATGTTGGTGGTCAAGGCCATCATTACATTGCTATAACTGACCTTGGGTGTCCATCCAAAAAATTGACTGTCGCCAAGTCAAGGTAACCACTCCAATCTAATAGGTAGTCAGCTTCGGCAGTCATTCAGAAACGCTCTTATCCACTCGTTTTCGCCCATTCGCGGCTCGAGTTTGTAGATCTTCACTATCCGGTAAAAGCGAGCCACATAACCGCACTGCCCAGCAGGCGGTAACCATTCGTTAGGCCCTTTCGCTCCTTTGCTTCGATTCAAACTTGCCTCGACTGGCCAAAGATTCACTGGGTCATTCGCAAATCGTTCACGCTTTTCACGTGACCACTGCCCTGCCCCACGATCCCAAGACCAAGCTAACGGCACCACATGGTCGATATCGATGTCGGATGCGTTCTGGACAACCTGGTTTGTGAAGGGGCTGATCCAACGGCCGGTAACAACACGACAGCGCTTGCCCGTCGCAAACCGAACCGGTGTGGTAGAGGTCGCAATAAGGGCTTCAGCCCGACTGTCCTGGCAATCCCCGTCGGCATCATCCCAACCATGCCCGAAAGCAGAGCGGTCGTAGTTTTGTGCCATTGCCAGAGTTTGTTGAGACGGGATCAGTGTAGTTTTTCCCGTTACGCCTTTAGCCAACTTGCCTCCGGCATCTAAGCAGTCATCCAGCGATTTAAAAGCCCGATAGTTTTGTGTTCTTTCATACCAGTTGCTCTGTGGGGGATGGCATAAGCCACTACTGGACATTTTCACTACGTCGGCAATCGCCGTTTGGCTGTGCAGTCCGAAAGCGCTCACAACCAAAAAGATTACTATTCTGATACTGCGTTTCATTGGTCAATCTTGTCCGCGGCAGACGGTGTCTAAAGCCGCCCTAGAGGTGAATGCTATGGGTTAACCAAGTAACCAAGCAGAAAACGCCAAGGGCGCTACTACAGCCATTAATAGTTTCAATGCCGCCCCAGAAAAGCCAATAATGCTCGCCGCTTATACATCATTGCGGGGGAGCCAGGCGGTCGGGAATTTTATTTGACGGCCTACAGTGATCACAACTATTGGAGTCCGTGGCTGTCTTAGCGAGTGCTCGTTGCGTCGATGAATTCGAAGAATAAAGTTTACAACTCCGGAGTTACAGTGTGTGCAAAAGCTTACGTTCGTGTGAGATTTTGCTTACAGAAATGTTGGCACGCAGCATGTAGCCTATAGAAGAGTCGATTTGCTAGCACAGTGTCGGCTCACCTCCGGCATGGATGCCAGGAAAGCGCGACACCTGCCGAGTGGTGTGACTGCCAGGGAGAGTCTTGGCTTCGTTTTCTGCACGACAAACCCAGATTATGCGCAGCAAAACCCCGCCTGCGCTTGCCCTTCTTGGCCTCCCAACGTATCTACCTTAGTGCTTGCCACAGCCTAGAGCTAACCAGTTTGATGTCTCTTAATTTTGAAACAGGTAATCCCCCCGAAAAACCGAGGTGCTCAAAAGTCGAATTTTCCGCAAGCTACACGCAGGGAGATTCTGCATGAAAAAATCACCAAACTTTGATCATGTGCAAACTTTTTCCAAACCCGCCGCCGCTGTGCCTTATTGGCAAAAACAACCGGAGAATCGGTCAATGACTGCAGGCAGTGCCGTGGCTATACTCTTGCAAACGATTGCGGAATATCACTGCAAGATCACAAAAACCAAGGAGGAAATTGATATGAGCGACCTGAAAACCAGGTTCGACGCGGCAGTGAACGACATCAAGACTGCGGACGGTGATTTCAAGCCATCCAACGAGATGAAGCTGGAATTCTACGCCCTGTACAAGCAGGGCTCCGAAGGCGATGTATCAGGCAAGCGCCCGGGGATGATGGATTTTGTGGGCCGCGCCAAGTACGACGCCTGGGAAAAGTGTAAAGGCATGTCCAAAGACGACGCCATGCAGAAGTACATCGACAAGCTTGAGGCCCTCAAGTAATAAACCGCCCTGCATTCCGCTCCCGGCAACAACCCCGCCGGGGCCGACAAGCCGCCTTCAATCACCGTATCTGACAGAGCGTCTTCAGCAATGGAGCGGAACGGAATGGTTTCCAGCGTTGAGCGTTGCTCCACCTCAAACACCAGACTGTCGCCAGGGCTGGCCTGCGCACTGGCTGACCCTGCTACCATGAACAGGAAAGCCGCTGGGATAATCCGGAGGCGTATCAATTCAGATGATCTGGCAATACGATGCAAGACATTCATGGAGTCCATCCTGATCTGCGACACGCCTTCTCCGAAAGCTGTCAATTTTTGATCAGTTTATCCCCAAGCCAGTCGTATTTCACAGTTGACTGACCGTTTTGTGACAACTTTCACTAGTGCGAACAATCGAATCCTGAAATTCGCATGCCATGCAACACAGGAGCAGCCTTGAAGACACCGCTTATCACCCGACAGGGCTACGACGACCTGCAAAAAGAGCTCGACGAGCTCTGGCGATTCGAGCGCCCGGAGATCACAAAGAAGGTTACCTGGGCTGCCAGCCTGGGTGATCGCAGTGAGAACGCAGACTACCAGTACAACAAGAAGCGGCTCCGGGAAATCGACCGCCGGGTGCGGTATCTGAGACGCTGCCTGGAAAACCTTAAGGTGGTTGATCAGCGCCCGGAGCAAGAGGGGAAGGTCTTTTTCGGTGCCTGGGTAGAAATCGAAAACGATGACGGCAAAATCCTGAAGTTCAGAATCGTAGGCTATGACGAGATTTTCAACCGCAACGATTATATTTCCATCGATTCCCCGATGGCCCGCGCCCTGCTGAAAAAGGAAGTGGGCGACGAAGCCGAGGTGAAAACCGAAGCGCGGACAACCACTTGGTATATCAATGCCATTGAATACCAGGCATAAAAAAACCCCGTAAAAACGGGGTAAGGCTAGCGCTGTGCTGGAGGAAGAGACAAGCGGCTATTGGTGCTTGCCTCTGTCTACAATGCTTATTCTCCACACCCGGTATTACCGCGCCCTTGCCGATGAATTACCTTTTAGTCAGGGTAGGCTGGGCAGCTCTGGCTGGAAATTAGGTTGCACACTCTAGGGAACGCCGATAGCTTTCAGGTATCAAATCTTATATCCGCTTCCAGCTACGGAGATAGCAGCATGAACACACAGAAGATCTTGAATATGGCCCTTGAAGGCGTCGACGCTCTGGGCTTTCGCCTCGACCAGATGGGTATTACCGGAAAGGTTAACCGCCACAATATTGCGGCTTTCCTGATGTCAGAGCAGAAGCATCTCGAAGGTGAGTGGGACAGTATTCAGGTCCGCCTCAACCTTCGTCGTTCACAGTTTGAGCGCATGACTCAGCAGATTGAAACCCGCACAGATGCTCTGATCGCGCCGGTAATGGCACAGGTCAACCGGTTCCGCCCGAGCCACTAAAACCTCAGGCTCGACCGGTGTGGGCTGAGGCAGAAATGTCATTGCCGGCCGAACCAGCAGCCTGCTCCGCTTGAGTCGCTCTGATACGCTTGCGTATTCCGGTAAACGCTGGCATACGCACGGCTACCGTCAGGCCCGGCGGCACCTCGTCGGGATAGGTATCGCTAAGCACAATCCGGCTCTGGTGAATCTCGGCAACGGCACTCACCAGGCTGAGGCCCAAGCCGTTACCCGGCAATGAGCGGCTCTTGCCAACGCGGTAGAAACGTTGGAAGACCTGATCCTTCTCATCGTCAGGAATGCCAATACCGCTGTCCCTGACTTCAAAAACGGCATCCTCACCCTCTTTCCGCACCGCCACACCAATCGTGCCGTTCTCGGGCGTGTATTTGATCGCATTATCAATCAGGTTGCTGATCATCTGGAACAGCAAGTCCCGGTCGCCTTCAATGATGACTCCCGCTTCCAGAGACTGCTCAAACGTCTGATCTTTATCTTCAGACAACGCCTCATAAAGCTCACAGGCATCAGACACCAGCTCATCCAGCGCAACCTGTTTCATATCAGAAGAGTTGCCTTTGGTTTCCAGGCGCGCGATACGTAGCAGTGCATTAAAGGTTGCCAACAACTGGTCTGCCTCTGCAACGGCACGGCCAGCCTGCTCTCGAGCCTCGTCGTTATCGACGGACATCAGGGTGTTTTCTAGCTGGTTGCGCAGTCGCGTGAGAGGTGTACGAAGGTCATGGGCGATGCTGTCTGACACGTGTCGGATACCTTCCATCAGGTAAACAATCCGGTCCAGCATCTGGTTCAGGTTTTCCGCGAGCTGGTCAAAATCATCCTCTGTCCCGCGAGTCGGAATGCGAAGGGAGAGGTGTCCGTTCATGATTCGCCGGGAGGTGTTGTTGATGATTTCGATCCGGCGTGTTGTGCTCCGGCTCATCAGAAAGCCGCCAAGCAACGCCAATGCAAGGGTGATCCCCATGCCCCAGTTAATAGCCGTTTCAATAACCCTTTTAAGGTTGGTGAGCTCGTCAACATCCCGGCCAACCAACAATCTGAGGCCGCCCTGAACCTCAAAAATACGGGCACGGGCCAAGCGTTCCGATCCGGTCCACCCAACAGCCGAGCTAAGCGTAAAATTGATCCAGCCGCTTTCAGAGCGAGAACCTTCCGGCCAGGTCTCTATGTTGCCGGCGAGTTTCAGGAAATCTTCGGTCGTCAGCAGATAGATGGTTTTTGCATTAGGATCGCGGGCGACCCGCTCACGGATGATTGTGATCAGGCCATTGACACCCCGCCCCCGGTATTGCTCCGCCAACCCGGCGATTTCCGCCTCAATTGTCTCGTCGGTCTGGGCGGTCATAAAGCCCGCTGTACGCCAGTAGATAAAGGCCAGCAACAGAAATACCGAGGTGGCAAACACCACCATATACAGCAGGGCAAGCTGGAAGGACGATGTCCTGAGCTGGCTAAGCAGTTTCACGTAGCATGTACCCTGCACCACGGATGGTTTGCAGTAAGGGCGTCTCGAATTCCTTATCGATCTTTGCCCGAAGACGGCTGATGTGCACGTCGATCACGTTGGTCTGGGGATCAAAATGATAGTCCCAGACTTTCTCCAGCAGCATGGTCCGGGTGACCACTTGGCCGGCATTGCGCATCAGATATTCCAGCAGCCGGAACTCTCGAGGCTGAACATCAATATTCTGGCCCGAGCGCTTTACCGTCCGGGCAAGCAGATCCATTTCCAGATCGGCCACCCGCAGCACGGTTTCGGTTTCTGCAGACTGGCGGTTCCGGCGCACCAGCGACTCAATCCGCGCAAGAAGCTCGGTGAAAGAGAAAGGCTTGGTCAGATAATCGTCACCGCCGCCCCGCAGGCCTTCAACGCGATCGTCGACATCACCCAAGGCGCTCAGGATCAGTACCGGTACCTGGTTTCCCGTGGCACGAACCGTCTTGATGATGGAGAGACCATCCATGCCTGGGAGCATGCGGTCGACAATCATGATGTCGTATTCTTCACTGGCGGCCATCATCATGCCGTCTTTGCCGTCAGCAGCGTGATCTACTACGAAGTCTGATTCCTTCAGCCCTTTAACAAGATAGTTTGCTACGTCCTGATCGTCTTCGATTACCAGCGCTTTCACCGGATCCCCTCCTGATAGCGGATTACATTAGCAACAGAGTACGAATAACTCGGGACACCGACCAGTTACGATCTTGTAAGAGGGTGTCGCCAATGGCGACGGTCAGTTTTGTGCAGGCAGCCAATACAGGCTTTCTGCAGTAGCACCCGAGGGCAGGTATTCCGCGCTTACCCAGCCGTCATAATCCATTTTATCTATCGCTGAGAAAACATTCGAAAAGTTAATCTCCCCTGTTCCCGGCTCATGCCGACCCGGGTTATCCGTAAACTGAATGTAACCAATCCACGGCAACAGGCACTCCATAGAGCGCACGAGGTCCCCATGCATTATCTGCATGTGGTAAATGTCGTACTGCAAGCGCAGGTTATCGGCTTCAATTTCCTCGATCAGAGCGATGACCTTTCCGGATGTGTCAAGAAAAAATCTGGGCATATCGACCCGCGCATTAATGGCTTCCAGGCACAACGTAATGCCCTCATCCGCCAGCTTTTCAGCCGCCCACCCAATATTGGCCACCAGCGTCTGCCAGGCCGTGTCCTCATCCAGCTCCACCGACTTCAGCCGCTTTGGCAAAACGCTCAGTAAACGGCATTTCGGTATGCAGCATTGACAAATTGGCAGCAAAACGCGGCATGGCCAATTACTCCTTGGGGCCCGGGCCATTGGCAGCAAGGCGGGTTCCGTTAATATGCTCCAACTCCAGTAGCAGACCGCTGTGATCAGCATCACTGTGGCCATTGGCCACCAGAGACAGGTATTCATTATGCACCTGCTGTGACAGTGGCAGCGTCAACCCCTCTGCCCGGGCCTCATCCAGAATCATACGCAGATCCTTTAGTTGGATACGGGCGGGCGCACCGGGGGCAAAATCCCGGTCAATCATTCGCTGACCGTGCAGTTCCAGAATCCGGCTACCCGCAAAACCGCCCATCAGCGCCTCGCGCACTGCCGCCGGATCAGCCCCGCCTTTGGCGGCCAACAACAAGGCTTCAGACACTGCCCCAATGGTAATCCCCACAATCGCCTGATTAGCCAGCTTGGCAAGCTGGCCGGCACCAACAGGCCCGATCCTCGTGCATTTGCCCAGCACCTCGAATATTGGCCGCGCACGGAGAACATCTTCCTCCGAGCCGCCAGCCATGATGCTCAATCGTGCTTCCTGCGCACCCAGAGTGCCACCGGAAACTGGCGCATCCACATAACCTACGCCTTTTTCCGCCGCAAGAGCAGCGTGACGACGAGCTACCGACGGCTGAATAGAGCTCATATCAATCACCAGAGCGCCCGGTTTCATAGCTGCCATAGCACCGCTTGCAATCATCACTTGCTCCACTACAGCGCTGTTTTCCAGCATGGTGATCACAACATCCGCGGTTCGCACGGCGTTTGCAGGGGTGTCAGCAACCGTTGCTTCACTGGCAAACGGCTCGCACTTGCTGGCCGTGCGGTTCCAAAGAGTCATAGGAAACCCGGCATCCAGCAGATTGCGGGCGATGGGGCCGCCCATCAGGCCGATGCCGAGCAAAGCGATATGGGGGAGTTTTTTTGTCATGGGAGTGAGCCTCTATCCAGCATCGGAGGAGGAGACAATTGGGCAGGCCTTTCCAAAACACGCTGTAAATACATCCCTGTACGCTCGGCTCCGCCATCCATGGCTCCGCACGGTTTTGGAAAGGCCTGCCCAATCGCCTCGTAGACTTGGGTGCCATTACACACTATACAAACAAAAACGCCACCAACCTGAACGGTGGTGGCGTTTAAAAAACACTTAAGCGTGAACTACCAGATCAGGCAGCTTCAACCATCTGCAACCGGATCTTCTTCATCGCATTCTTCTCAAGCTGGCGAATACGCTCAGCAGAGATGCCATACTTGTCGGCCAACTGATGAAGCGTTGCCTTGCTCTCGGATAGCCAGCGCTCACGCAGGATATCCTGACTGCGCTCATCAAGCATTTCCAGCGCTTCCATCAAGCGCCCGTTGGAGTCCTCAGTCCAGTCTGAATTTTCGAGCTGGACAGCTGGATCACTGCGACGGTCTTCCAGATAATACGCCGGTGCTTTGTAAGCGCTGTCGTCGTCATCATCCATGGGGCCATCAAATGCGGTGTCATGGGAAGACAAACGGCCTTCCATTTCCCGCACAACTCTTGGCTCGACTCCCAGGTCCTCAGCTACAGCGTGTAACTCATCGTGGCTCAACCAAGCCAACTTTTTCTTCTGGCTGCGAAGATTGAAAAACAGTTTGCGCTGGGACTTGGTGGTCGCCACTTTAACAATGCGCCAGTTGCGCAAAATAAACTCGTGAATTTCTGCCTTGATCCAGTGCACTGCAAAGGAAACCAGCCGGACACCGTACTCCGGGTTGAAGCGCTTGACGGCCTTCATCAGGCCCACGTTGCCTTCCTGGATCAGGTCTGCCTGCGCCAAACCATAGCCGGAATAGCTGCGAGCAATGTGAATAACAAAACGCAGGTGCGACAGTACCATCTGACGGGCCGCGTCTACGTCTTCATCGTAGTGAAGACGCTCAGCCAGTTCCCGCTCTTCATCCACGGTAAGTACCGGGATGCGGCTCGCGGCCTGGATGTAAGCCTCGAGATTGGCGCCCGGAACCAGTCTTTCAATGAGCTGTAAGCTCGTACCCATGCTTTATCCTCCGAACCTGACGATCGCATAATATATACGAATAAAACTTAGACCGCCACGAACCTTAAAAGTTCCAGAATTATCCAATATTACGTTTTAAATCAACAAAATGGATAATTCTCCCTGACTTTTTCTGCCAACAAAGCTAACTCGCAATGCACCCCGGTGACAATACGGTCTTACCGCAATCCGGACCACTAGCCACCGGCAATTTCGCCCGGCTCAATATCACTCAGATGGCGCTTTACCGCAACCCAGGCGCCGAGCCAGCCTAGCAGCATCGCCGCAATAATCAATGCGAGCGCACCGTCAATACTCAGGCCGCTGAGTGAAAAATCACTGCGATACAGCCCGGCAAGACGCTCAACAGGCCCGCTCAGCCACCACAGCGAAAGTTGCAGCAATATCCAGGCAACAACGCCACCGCCCAGCCCAAACCAGGCGCCGGTGTACAAAAACGGCCGACGCACAAAGCCATCGGTCCCACCAACCAGCTTGGCCACCAGAATCTCATCACGACGACTTTCAATCGACAGTCTTACGGTATTGCCGATTACCAGCACCACGGCCACGGCCAGCAATATTGCCAATGCCCACACGGCCCGTGCAAGCAGGTCTGTCATGGCGTTGAGGCGCTGCAGCCAGCCGAGATCCACCTGAACCCGCTCTACACGATCCATACTTTCAATGAAGGTTACCAACGCGGCAACACCGCTCGCAGATCGGGCATTCTCCTCAGGCGTGATCAGCAGCGTATGGGGCAAGGGGTTTTCTTCCAGATAATCCAGCGCGTCATCAAGACCCGACGATGCCCGGAACTCTGCCAGCGCCCGATCCCGGTCTACCAGTTCCAACTCTGCCACGCGGCCGTCTGACGCGATTTCGCTGGCCAGCTTTCGGGTCTGTTCAAGACTGGCATCGAGATCCATATACGCGGTCACACGAGCACTGCTCTCCCATCCGGCACTCACGCCCTGGAGGCTGGTCAACAACAACAGGAGCGCGACCGGCAAAGCCAGCGCAACACCCATAACGGCCCAGGTCATCAGGCTTGCCACCGGCGTTCGCCAAAGACGACCCGCGCTGTCGCGGGCCACTTTCCGGTGATGCATGAAATAAGACTCTGCCTGCTCTCGCCACGGCGAGCGGGATACTTTGGCACCCCGAGCAGGGTCAGGCTTGCGGGATCTGGATGAGGAATCAGCGGCCACTTGAGCCTCCCTGCAACGGCGTACCGCCTGCAATCAGGTTGCCATGATCCAGGGTCAGCGTGCGCCGACCCATTTCGCTGATCAACGCAAGGTCGTGGCTGGCAATCAACACGGTCACACCTACCTGACTGAACTGGGCAAACAGGTTCATGATATCGGCGGACAGCTTCGGGTCGAGGTTACCCGTAGGCTCATCCGCCAGCAGCAAGGGTGGTTTGTTCACCACCGCGCGGGCGATACCCACGCGCTGCTGCTCACCACCGGAGAGCTGCAGAGGGTTCATTTTTTCCTTGCTGAGCAGGCCGACCTTGTCCAGCGCCGCCCGGACCCGCCGGCCCATGTCGCGGGGAGAGGCACCCATCACCTCCAGCGGCATGGCAACGTTATCGAACACGGTACGGTCAAAAAGCAACTGATGGTTCTGGAACACCACACCGATGTGCCGGCGAATATAGGGAATCTGTCGCCTCGGCAGACGGTTGAGCATTTGACCACCCACGACCACTTCGCCGGCGCTGGGTCGCTCCATAACCATAAGGAGTTTCAACAGGGTACTTTTGCCTGCTCCGGAGTGCCCGGTCAGAAACGCCAGTTCACCGCGATCGAGGTGAAAATTCACCTGGCGCAGTGCGGTATGGTCACTGTCATACCGCTTGGTAACCTGACGAAATTCGATCATGGCGGGCTACTGCTCCAAAAAACCGGATTATTCAGCAAACAAGGCATCCACAAACGTTTCGGCATCAAAACTGCGCAGGTCATCAACCTGCTCGCCAACGCCGATAAAACGAATGGGAAGCTGCAGTTGGCGAGCAATGGCGAACACGATACCGCCTTTGGCGGTGCCGTCCAGTTTCGTTAAGGTAATACCGCTTACCCCAACGACTTTCTGAAATACCTGGGCCTGGCTCAGGGCGTTTTGCCCGGTGCCGGCATCCAGCACCAGCATCACTTCATGGGGCGCAGAGTCATCCAGCTTTTTCATCACCCGGACGACCTTTTCCAGCTCACCCATCAGGTTGTCTTTGTTTTGCAGTCGGCCTGCAGTATCGGCAATCACCACGTCTACGCCACGGGACTTGCCAGACTGGATCGCATCGAAGATCACCGACGCGCTGTCAGCGCCTGTGTGCTGGGCCACAACCGGAACGTTATTTCGCTCTCCCCATACCTGCAATTGCTCCACGGCAGCCGCACGGAAGGTGTCACCAGCGGCCAGCATGACCGACTTACCTTCACCCTGGAACTTCTTGGTGAGCTTGCCGATGGTGGTGGTCTTGCCAACGCCATTTACCCCGACCATGAGGATTACATAGGGGTTTTTCGTTGAATCAATCGTCAGCGGCTTGGTGACATCCTTGAGCAAGCCATACAGTTGATCACGCAAGGCTTTGCGCAACGCTTCGCCATCCTTGAGCTGATTGCGCTGGAGCTTGTCGGTAAGCGACTCAATAATTTCCGAGGTTGCGGTGACGCCCACATCCGCCATCAACAGTGTGGTTTCGATTTCTTCCAGTAGGTCTTCGTCAATTTTCTTGCCGGTGGAGAAAAGGTCCGTCAAACCGCCGGTGAGGCTTGCCCGGGTTTTACCCAAGCCCTGCTTGATACGCTCAAAAACACTGACCGAAGGCGCAGGCTCAGGAACCTTTGCTGGCTCTGGTACAACAGCCGGCTCAGCAACTGCCGGCACTTCCCTGGCTTCCTCAGGTACAGGCCTGGGGGCTTCTGTGGCTGTCTTCTCAACCGGTGCCTCGGGCGCAGGGCCTTTTACAGCCTCCGGTTTGCGCTGAGGAACAGGTTTGGGGCGCGGCACGCGGCGGCGGTTGCTGGCGATATCCAGCACAAACACGAGCACAAGAAGGGCCAGAAGGCCGACGGAAATCCACTCTGCCATCATAAAGTCATACCATCAGTCTGATTGGGCGGGACGAATAAAGCGCACATTCTAGCAGAGTGTCTTCAGGAAGTGAGGATCGCTTGGATTATCACGGAAGGCGGGATTTCCGTTAACATACGCAACCTGCAGTGACCGCGACCCACTTCCAGAGCTACCGACATGACGCGCAAAAAACCCACAGGCTCTCGCCTGTCACACAAGCCTTCCAAGGGGGCAACCCAAGACCCCGGCCACAATAGGAATCCTGCAGGGGAGCTGCGCATTATCGGTGGTGACTGGCGTAGCCGGAAGCTCCGTTTTCCTGACGCGGGTGGCGTTCGCCCAACGCCTGCACGCACACGAGAGACTCTCTTTAACTGGCTTTCATTTCATATTGCGGGGAGCCACTGTCTGGACCTGTTTGCCGGCTCCGGCGCGCTGGGTCTGGAGGCACTTTCCAGGGGCGCCGCCCATACCACTCTGGTTGATAGCAGTGCGGCACTGGCAACTGCGCTACGAGATAACCTGCGGCTGCTCGGCTCGGAGTCCGGTGCGGTGGTTTGCACCAGTGTCGACACCTATCTCGGCCAGCAAGCGCAGCAACCGTTCGACATTGTCTTCATGGACCCGCCGTTCAGGAAGGGCTGGCTGACCACCCTGCTTCCACTGATTGACGTTCATGGCTGGGTAAAACCCGGTAGCTGGGTCTATGTGGAACATGAGAGTGACCTCCCGGCGCCGACGGCACCCGCCAACTGGCAGCTGCATCGTCAGAAAACATCTGGCCAGGTCACTTACTGTTTATTCCGGGTGATTCAAGCCGCCGGGCGCAGTGAGTAAGCCCGCAAATGGGCTGCAAAATCTTCCAGATACCGGATACCGCTGGTCTCTGCTTCTTTGCACCATTCCATTAGCGCTTGCAGCTTTTCCTGGGGCTTGAGCCCACGCTGGCGCCAGAGCGCCTGTAATTCATGACTCTTCTCGTAAATCTGGCGCAAAACTGCGTTGCTCTCCAGAACCGACTCCAGCGTCTCTTTTTCCCGGGGTTTTATCAGTGTTACTTCCCGTGACAGAAGTTGCTTGAGCTTACGGTACCGAGGACGGATCTCATCGTCCATCAGGCTTTTTTGCTGACGCAAAGCCGGCTCCGTCACACGCTTGCGATACTGACGCATAATATCGAAACGGTTGTTGGCAATGGCCTGCACGGTTTCTACATCCATATCCTGCTTGCCCGGCACATAATGGGCAATCGGGCGATACCCTTTGGGTTTGGCAAGACCGAACAACTGAAACAGGCGGATGTAGCCCCAACCCATATCCACTTCGTACCAACGACGCGAAAGCTTGGACGAGTTCGGGTAGGTGTGGTGGTTGTTGTGTAGCTCTTCACCACCAATCAGAATCCCGACAGGAGAAATATTGCGGGCGTTGTCCGCGCACTCAAAATTACGGTAGCCCATCCAGTGACCAATACCGTTCACAACACCGGCAGCCCAGAAGGGAATCCAGGCCATTTGCACCGCCCAGATCCAGATCCCGTGCACCCCGAAGAGCGCCAGATCAATCACCGCCATCAACATAATGCCCAGCATTCTGTAGCGGCTGTACAAGTTGCGCTCAACCCAGTCTTCCGGGGTGCGCTGGCCGTAACGCTCAAGCGTCTCCGTCGTGGCCGCCGAGGCGTAGAGTTCTGCGCCTTCAAACAGCACTTTCTTTATTCCAAGCACCACCGGACTGTGAGGATCTTCTGCTGTCTCACATTTGGCGTGATGCTTGCGGTGGATCGCAGTCCACTCTTTGGTATTCTGTGCTGTGGTCAGCCACAACCAAAAACGAAAGAAGTGCTTCAGTACGGGGTGCAAATCCAGTGAGTTGTGAGCCGAATGACGGTGCAGATAAAGCGTGACACTGATAATAGTGATGTGGGTCATACCCAGTACAACCAAAATCAGCTGCATCACCGAAAGGTCAAGAAGACCGTTAAACCACATAGTTAATCCTCAAATCAAAATTCATGGCGACCGCAGAGGTGCCAGCACGTCTACTTTAGCGTACAGGTGTTAGCCAGAACAACAGGCTTTAGGGGCAAATTTGTTACGCTTGAGACCTGTTGAACAACAAACTTCCAATTAAATGACCGGAGACCGGCTGAGTGCCTGAATTACCCGAAGTTGAAACAACACGTCGCGGCATTGCACCCCACTGCGAAGGGCAAACCATCGACCGGATCAAGGTGCGCAATGGCAACCTGCGTTGGCCTGTGCCCAGTGATCTTGCAGCACAGATGGAAGGCCAGGTTATCCGCACCGTGGAACGTCGTGCAAAATATCTGTTCCTTAACCTGGATCATGGTACCGCCATCATTCACCTGGGCATGTCCGGTAGCCTTCGCATAATCATCGACGACACACCGGCACTGACACACGACCACATAGATCTTGTACTACGCTCCGGCGCTATTCTGCGCTTTAACGATCCGCGCCGGTTTGGCTGCTGGCTATGGTCTGACTCTGCAACGACACACCCCCTGATTGCCAACCTAGGGCCAGAGCCATTGTCGCCAGAATTCAGCGGCCGGATGCTGTTCCGGTTATCCCGAAGCAAAAATACGCCGGTAAAATCCTTCATCATGGACAGCCACGTGGTTGTCGGCGTAGGGAACATCTACGCCAATGAAGCCCTGTTCAAAGCCGGCATTCATCCCCGGCGCAAGGCCGGCCGCATAAGCCTGGATCGCTACTATCGCCTTGCAGAGGCTATCCGGGAGACCCTGAGCGCTGCGATTCTGATGGGCGGCACTACCCTGAGAGACTTCGTCAACAGCGACGGCAAGCCGGGCTATTTTGCGCAGTCTCTTCTGGTGTATGGGCGAACCGGGAGTCCGTGCCCGGAGTGCGAAGCGCCGTTGAAAGAAATCCGCATGAGCGGCCGATCCACGGTTTACTGCACCCGCTGCCAACGTTAGCCGAAGTAATGCTCTGCCTGAACTGCCCGGAATTGCACCATTCGCAACTAAAATTCGTTTGAAAATACACAAATATGATTCATAGTTAACAGAGAATTAATGCCCGATAGTTACAATAAGGTTCGATCTGCCCGATACGAATCCGATACTGGCACATAACAACCCAGTATCAACGGGACCCAAAAAGTTCAGGAGACAGACTAATGACCCGCAAGATTTCACGCACCCTGATGGCCACTTTGGCGGCCTGCCTGCTGGCTTTTTCATCCGTAGGCCACGCCCGCGCCATTGACGAAAGCCCGTCTGCACTGGCCATGACAGGTGATGCCGTATTTGTCCGTCCTGTGCTCCTGGCCACTACTATCGTGGGGAGCGTTGTCTACCTGGTGTCCCTGCCGTTCTCGCTGCTCGGCGGCAACGCTGGAGAAGCAGGAAAAGTTCTGGTCGTAGGCCCTGCGAAAGCAACCTTTGTACGCTGCCTGGGCTGCACCAACTCAGGTCGAAAAACAGCCACGGTTGAGCAGACCGGCAACTGATTCGGGCCTGCAATCCCGTCTTTGCATGACATCAGTATCATCCCGGCTTGCTTCAGGCCGGGATCTGCGGCAGCCTGACGAAAATTCTTCAGGCTGTTTTTGTTTATGATTAACTGGGCTTCACTGGAAACCGTGTTCCTGGATATGGATGGGACACTGCTTGACCTGCACTTCGACAACCACTTCTGGCTTGAGCACCTGCCCCGCCGCTATGCCGAGCAATACGACCTGCACCCGGATGAAGCCAGAGATCAACTGCTCAGCATGATCATGGCCGAAAGAGGCACCCTGAACTGGTATTGCACCGATTACTGGAGTGACCGGCTCGCCATGGACATCACAAGCCTTAAGTCCGAGGTCGGCGACCGGATTGGCTATCGCCCTCATGTTGCAAATTTCCTTCAGGCGCTCAAGAGTACCGGGCTGCAATCCGTCATCGTAACCAACTGCCACCCCGATCCTCTGGAACTTAAACTCCAGCGCACGGGCCTGGATAGCTTCGTAGATGGCATTGTCTCCAGCCACCAACTGGGCAGACCCAAAGAAGACATCACATTCTGGAAGGATCTGCAGCAACTGGCGCCCTACCGAGCCGACGCCACCTTGATGGTGGATGACAGTTTCCCGGTACTGGAAAGCGCCCGCTCTGCCGGTATCGCCCAGTGTCTGGGCATTCTGGCGCCTGATAGCAAGCAAACCGCCCGGGAAACTCACCCGGAAATACCTTGCGTACATCACTTCGATGAAATTCTGGCGGAGATTCACCAGCAACGGCCCCTGCCATCTATCGGCTGAGAGCGCTATAATCCGGGCATACGCCCATCAGGTGAGGAGACATGGCGGCATCCACTTCGGACGATCAACGGGTAAGGCTCGACAAATGGCTCTGGGCTGCGCGCTTTTACAAGACACGTGCCCTGGCCAAAGAAGCGGTTGAAGGCGGCAAGGTTCACTATAATAGCCAGCGCTGCAAACCCGGTCGCCTGGTAGAGCCCGGCGCTACGCTCACCTTACGCCTCGGCATGCTGGAAAAGATCGTAGTCGTAGACGATATAAGCGAGCGTCGGCGCGGTGCGCCCGAGGCTCAAAAGCTTTACCACGAAACCGAAGACAGCGTGAAAAAACGGGAGGATCTCTCGTGGCAGCGCAAGACCATGCAAGCCGCTCAACTGCCACCAGCCCGGCGACCTTCCAAGAAAGACCGCCGCAACATTCAACGATTCCGTGATCAGAATGGCATCTGAGCCAAACCGCTCTACCACTTGTTCCTGCCATCCAACGTTTCACGTACCGATTCAGTCACTCAGCTTCAGGAGAACCACCATGGCGTCCCGCGACCAGTTTCAGCGTTTTATATTTGAGCACAGTCAGGTACGCGGAGCCTGGGTGAAGCTTGACGAAAGCTACCGGGAAATTACCAGCCAGGCACCCTACCCCGAATCCATTCGCGGCCTGCTTGGCGAAGCGCTTGTAGCCAGTATCGTGATGAGCAGCAGCCTTAAGTTTGAAGGCACCTTGTCCATCCAGGCTCAGGGCGAGGGCCCATTGCGAACGCTGATGGCGGAATGCAGCCATGACCGGAAAATCCGCGGCCTGGCGCGATTTGATGAGCACGCCGTAAGCGAAGAAAGCTTCCATGACCTGTTGGGCGACGGCCGCATGGCTATTACCATTACGCCACAGCAGGGCAGCCGCTATCAGGGCGTTGTTCCCCGGGAACGTGACAGCCTCGCAGGGTGTATTGAGGAGTACTTCGAACGCTCAGAGCAGATTCCGACCAGTCTGTTCCTGTTTTCCAGTGAACAGGGGGCCGCAGGACTGATGCTTCAGCGCCTGCCCGGAGCCACAGAAAAGGACGACGAACTCTGGGAGCGGGTCAACCATCTTGCCCGAACCGTGAAAGCGGACGAACTTTTGGAGCTGGACAGCGAAACCTTGCTGCACCGGCTGTTCCATGAAGAAACAGTACGCCTTTTTGACGCCGAAGCCGTCGCTTTTCACTGCAGTTGCTCCGAAGAAAGAACGCTTAGTGCGCTTGAGGCCATTGGCAAAGAAGAATGCTACAGCATATTGGAAGAACAGGGCGCCATAGACATGGACTGCCAGTTCTGCCATGCGCACTATCGCTTCGACAGGAATGATATTGATCATCTTTTCACTGGCCATACGCTACACTAGAAAGGGTTTCGAATTCGCCCGTAAGCCAGCAATCATGCGGCTTTCGGAGCAGTCGTTTTTTACCGGCGCCTCTGGCATAATAGCGCGCCTGAACTGATCCGATTGCTCACTTTTCCGCCAATTTCCGGGGGGCGGCCTGAGCAATCACCAAGACATCCCGAGGGCGAGGTCGAAGTGAGCAACACTTATAATGATCTGAGTACAGCACAGCTGGTTGAGCAGGCACTGGCACGTAGCGAAGGCGAGCTGGCTTCCAATGGCTCACTGGTCGTGAAAACCGGTTATCGCACTGGCCGATCCCCCATGGATCGCTACATTGTCGAAGAGCCGAGCACGTCTGACGACATCCAATGGGGGCCGATTAATCGCCCGTTTGAGGCCGATAAATTTGATGCCCTGTGGGATCGTGTAGAAGCCTACATTGCTGAAAAAGACAGCTTTGTTTCCCTGGTTCACGTCGGTTCCGACCCCGAGCACTACCTGCCGGTCAAAATGACCACCGAGACCGCCTGGCAAAACCTGTTTGGCCGCAACCTGTTCATTCGCCCGGAAAACTACAACCAGGCCGACAAACAGGAATGGCAGATTCTGAACGCTGCCAATTTCGAATGTGTGCCAGAGCGCGACGGTACCAATAGCAACGGTTGTGTGATCATTAACTTTGCCCGTCGCAAAGTGCTTCTGGCCGGCATGCATTACGCCGGTGAGATGAAAAAAGCCATGTTCTCCGTGCAGAACTTCCTGCTGCCGGAAAAAGATGTACTTCCGATGCACTGCTCAGCCAACGTAGGCGAAGATGGCGAGACCTGCCTGTTCTTTGGTCTCTCCGGCACTGGCAAAACCACACTCTCCGCTGACCCGCACCGCTTCCTTATCGGTGATGACGAGCACGGTTGGGGCCCGGGCACCGTCTTCAACATCGAAGGTGGCTGTTACGCCAAGTGCATCGACCTGAGCAAAAAGAACGAGCCGATTATCTGGGACGCTATCCGCTTCGGCGCTATCGTTGAAAACGTCACCATTGATCCGGAGACCCGCGAGCCGGATTACAACGACGTTTCCCTCACCGAAAACTCCCGTTGTGCCTATCCGCTTGAACACGTGGAAAAGCGCGTACTTGAAAATCGTGCCGGCGAGCCATCTCACATCGTGTTTCTGACTTGCGACATGACCGGCGTACTGCCGCCTGTGTCGATTCTGAGCCGTGAAGGCGCGGCTTATCATTTTCTGAGCGGCTACACCGCTCTGGTCGGATCCACGGAAATGGGTTCTTCGTCCAAGCTGAAGTCCACGTTCTCCACCTGCTTTGGTGCGCCCTTCTTCCCGCGTCCTGCGGGCGTATACGCTGAGCTGCTGATGAAGCGCATCGACGAGTACGGCAGCAAGGTCTTCCTGGTCAACACCGGCTGGACCGGCGGTCCGCACGGCGAAGGCACTCGTTTCAGCATTCCGACGACCCGCGCCATCATCAGCGCGATCCAGAACGGCGATCTGGACGATGTGGAAACCGAGCACCTGCCTGCCCTGAACGTAGATGTTCCGAAGCACATACCTGGTGTAGACACCCGGCTGCTGAACCCACGTAACACCTGGGTCAGCGCTGACCATTATGATGAAAAAGCCAAAGAGCTGATCAGTCAGTTCGTCGAGAATTTCAAGAAATTTGATGTATCCGACGCAATAGTAGAGGCAGGCCCGAAGCTCTGAGCCTGCACGCTACAGCAAAGCGCCCTGCGAAAGCACGGCGCTTTTTTTGTCCCCGAATCAACGCCTTCCTCATTTCACCGGGACCTGGGCCCACCGAACCCAGTCATCTGATTGATCGCCCGTTGTTGGTTTTACGGCTATGCTTGTTCAGAAACAGCTCGCACGCTGCGCCCAGCAGCGTATTTCCGGAAGCAAGCTTGGTGGAGGTGGAACTTGGCTGACAATAGAACTGTAACTGTCCTGTACGATGAGCGAGTGCTTGCCCATTTTCCGGATACCAACTCCGAGTTCCTGCCGGGCAGGCTGGATAAGCGAGTTCGTGCAATTCTGTCGGGATTGAATGTGCAGTGGAAATATCCCGAGCACCCCGGTCGGCTGATCGCCATCATGGACCTGCTGGCCAAAGAGCCCATTCCCGGCGTACAGATTGCCGGCGGGCAGAAAGCAACCCGGGACCAGCTGGCACGGGTTCATACAACCGGTTTTCTGGATCAGATTTTTGAACTGCGCAATCAAAGCGCCTGGCTGGACGTAGACACCACGGCCGTCTCACCGGGCAGCGTTGAAGCGGCGGAAGTAGCGGCGGGCACTGCCATCGCAGCGGTTGAAACGGTCATGAAAGGCGAAAGCCGCAGCGCGTTTGCGCTCGTCCGCCCGCCGGGGCATCACGCCGAGCCCACCCGTGCGCGGGGCTTTTGCCTTTTCAACAATGTTGCTGTGGCCGCAGCCCACGCCCAGGCGGAGCTCGGATGCCAGCGGGTGCTGATTATTGATTGGGACGCCCATCACGGCAACGGTACGCAGGATATTTTCTGGGCCGACCCGGACGTGCTGTTTTTCGATCTGCACCGGGCCTCACCCTTCTACCCCGGTAGTGGGTTGCTCACGGATACCGGTGCAGGACTGGGTGAAGGTACCATCGTCAACGTTCCCATGGCTGGCGGTGCGGGCGACGCAGCGTATCTGAAAGCGCTGAGGGAAATCCTGGTACCGGCTGCAGACCATTTCAAACCCGATTTGATTCTGGTCTCCGCAGGCTTCGACGCGCACTCTTTTGATCTCGCCCTCAACGTCACATATGAAGGCTTTGCCTCAATGACCGGCGTTGTGCAGCAGATTGCGGATAAACACTGCAACGGCCGTCTGGCGATGATTCTTGAAGGTGGCTACAACACAGAATCCCTGTCCAAAAGCGTGCATTCAGTCCTGCGCGTATTGGCCGGCGCTGAGCCGCCAGAACCCAGAGTCTCTGGTATCGAGGAAGTCGATACCGCCATCGACTTTCACAAAGGCGCTTTCGAGCCGGATTGAGCCCTCTCCGGCGTAGAACAGCAAGGGCACAAACGCGACCAGACAGAACCGTACCAAGGGCCAGAGCGACAACAAAGCCTCTGAACCGGTAGGCCGAACGCATAGGTCCTTTCCCGGGAGAATGAGGGCGGGCGTTACCCCGTACGGAAGACTCTGGACATGGCATTCCGGAATACATCATGGTTTCTGCACCTTCTGAACGTTTTGTATTATTGTTCTGATCGCGTCGTCATCGCGCCTGGTTTTGCCGGCCTCTGTTACAGACTGTAACCAGAGCGGCATTATGGCCTACAGCGCCCGTGGTTTTTGAGACAGGCGCCGCAAATGACGCCTGTGCACACAGTTTTAACCGCACCGGGATTTGCACAAAGCGCAGCAAACCACTATAGATTCAGGCAGCCGCACGCCGACCTGGCTGCGGCCCCATGGACAAAAACAAAAAAGGAATACCCAATGCGCAAACCTGAACTCGCGGCCGCTATCGCCGAACGCACAGGCCTTACCCGCGAAAAAGCCAGTGAGGTGATCACCGCCTTCACCGATCAGATCTCGGCTGCCGCTGCGCGCGGTGAAGACACGACCCTGATCGGCTTCGGCACCTTCAATATCCGCGCCCGCGAAGCACGGGATGGCAGAAACCCTCAAACCGGAGCGTCTATCCGCATTCCCGCCAGCAAGACCGTGGGCTTCAAAGCAGGCAAGGCATTCAAAGACGCCTTCCGCTGAGCAAAAACCCGCCCACTCTCACGAGTGGGCCTTTTACACCAGCAGCACTGCGTCGCACTGGCCTGCCTTGAAGTCGTCGGTGGCAACTTTTTCATCGGTGTAGGCGCTCAGATTGAGCTACCCGATGCGGGAAAGTTACTGATTTCGGCGGCCGTGTCACGTTTCGTTGTGCCAACGGTATGGCGGCAGGCACAAGAATACGTTGGCACAGGCGCCCTGTTTCAAGAGTTTTTAGGCAACATGCGGGATTATGTGATGGTATCGACAGAGGTTGGACAACCCCTGCCGCATTTTCGACAGGACCTACGGCTTCAGGCGCTGGTCCAGGCTTCCTGCCCTTCCACCAGCGTTAATCGAACAACACCGGGTAAGGGTTGGCCCAGCACCGGCGCATGTTTACCCGCCGAGATCAGGGACTGGCCACCAGGCGTCCAGTGCGCACCAGGATCAAACACGCAAAGGTCAGCGATGTCATCATGACCAATCGAGGCCGTTCGACCAATCACCGATGCCGGGCCCGAGGTAAGCCCGCGCACCAGCGTTGCAAGTGTTAGTTCCCCGCGCCGAACCAGTCCGAGGCCCAGTGAAAGCACGCTCTCTATACTGGAAAGGCCGGGCTCAGTCGCTGGCAATGGCGCCTGTTTGGCAGCGCTATCGTGAGGCAGGTGCTGGCTCACGATCGCATCGATCACCCCTTCGCGAACACCGGCAACCAGAGCCTTGCGATCCGCTTCCGAACGCAGCGGCGGGCGCAAGTGAAAGCGGCTGTCAAAACCCGCCAACGCGTCTTCTGTGAAGGCGAGCTGGTGCATAGCCACGTCGGCTGTCACAGCAATTCCGCGGCGGCGCGCCTCGGCAATCATTTCAACACTGCGACCGCAGGAAAGCTGGCTCAGATGCAGCCGCACGCCGGTTTCTTCCGCCAACAGAAGCATTTCCATGACCGATGCGGTTTCGGCCACTTCCGGAATACCCAGCAAGCCGAGCCGGGATGTCACCAGACCATCATGAGCATAGCCATCCGCAGCCAGAGACTGGTTTTCCGGGCGGAACATGACCGTAAGGCCAAACGTCTGGGCGTATGCCATACAGCGACGCAGAATACGCGCATTGCGCACTCCACGGGATCCATTGCCTACGGCAATACAGCCGGCGGCGGTAAGGCCCGCCATATCGCTGAGCATTTCACCTTCCAGTCCCCGGGTCACCGCCCCCACGGGCAACACCCGGATGGGAGAATCGGTAAATGCTGCGTCCCGGATAAGATGTGTCACCGCCCTCGAATCATTAACCGGTGACGTTTCCGGAGACACACACACCGTCGTGAAGCCGCCTCGTGCCGCAGCGCGGGTTTCCGACGCAATGTTGCCTTTCTGGCCATTACCCGGCTCGCGCAGATTGCAGTAGAGATCCACAAACCCCGGAGTGATCAAACAGCCACCGGCATTAAACGTCTGATCTGCATCAGCTTGTTCGGCTGCCTCGCCTGTGGCAGCAATGCGACCACCACGTATCAGCAGAGCCTTGTTTGACGATTCAACGCCATGGCCATCCAGCAGTTGGCCACCGGTAATTTTCAGGCTGGCACCGAAGGCTCGCTCATTACCACTCATGCCTGGCCCCGCTCAGTCAGTTTTTGCTGGCGCTCAGCCACCTGCCCGCCCATCGCCATGGACATCACAGCCATGCGAATGGCAATACCGTTGGTCACCTGGTTCAGGATGACCGATTGTGAGCCATCCGCTACGGAGGACTCGATTTCCACACCGCGATTGATCGGGCCCGGGTGCATCACTATGCATTCCGGATGCGCCAGTGCGAGCTTGTCCTGACTCAACCCGTAAAGCCGGTAAAACTCACGTTCGCTCGGCAATAGCGCACCCTCCATTCGCTCCTTTTGCAGACGTAGCATAATCACTACATCCAGATCCTCCATGCCTCTGGCCATGTCATATTCCACAGTGCAACCGAGGCTCTCAACATCGCGCGGTAACAGCGTTCCGGGCGCAATAATCCGGATCTGTTCAGCGCCCAGTTCATTCAACGCACGGATCTGGGAGCGAGCAACCCGCGAGTGCAGGACATCCCCCACTATGGCAACTTTGAGGCCTTCGAAAGCGCCCTTGTGCTGGCGGATGGTAAGCATATCGAGCATGGCTTGGGTGGGGTGGGCGTGGCGGCCGTCACCGGCGTTGATAATAGCGACCCCGGGGGTAACACTCTCAGCGATAAAATGTGGCGCCCCGCTTTGGGCATGGCGCACCACAAACATATCGCTGGCCATAGCTTCGAGGTTCAAAAGGGTATCTGAGAGCGATTCGCCCTTGGACGTAGCAGAGGTATTGATATCGAGATTGAGCACATCCGCAGAAAGCCGTTTGGCGGCAAGCTCAAATGTGCTGCGAGTGCGGGTACTGGACTCAAAGAAAAGGTTAACCACCGTTCGCCCCCTCAGCAGAGGCACTTTCTTGATGCTTCGCTCACCCACTTCAATAAACGAGTCTGCGGTGTCGAGAATGTCAGTCAGCAGATCCCGGCTCAAACCGTCCAGTGTCAGAAAATGCCGCAACTGGCCATCCCGGGTGAGCTGCAAATGATTGGGGGAAGCTGCGTTTGCGGTCATGGTCTGCCTGCTATCGGGTTCGGGAGTTTACTGTCCAGGTGCCTGGATTTCGATCCGGAGCGGGTCCGGGCCGCGAAGTTTTACACGCTGCCGTGCTTGAAGCGCCAGTGCCTGCCCTGCCACATCGGGCTGAATAGGGAGTTCGCGCGCACCAAGATCAATCAGGGTAGCGAGTATGATACTGGCTGGTCGGCCATAATCGAACAGTTCATTCATAGCGGCGCGTATGGTGCGGCCACTCATGATGACATCATCAACCAGTATGATATCCCGACCTTCGGTATCAAACGGCAGGCTTGAGGGGGTTACTTTGGGATTCAGGCCGATGCGGCTGAAATCATCCCGGTAGAAGGAAATATCCAGCTCTCCGAACGGTTCCTCAATACCGAGGCGCTTACCCAGAATATCCGCCACCCAGACACCACCTGTGCGTATGCCTATCAGCACCGGCGACTCAATACCACGCTCAGTAAGCAGGCGGCGTAGCCCCGCTTCCAGCTTATCCATCAACTGGTCTACATCAAGCAGTGCGCTCATTAAATCCTCCCTTTTTGTTCTGTTTGCAGCCGACACCAGGTTTCCAGTATCAGCACTGCGGCACGATCATCCACTCCGTGGCGACCAAAATCCCGACTACCTCCGGCGGCTATAATGTCGCCCTTGGCTTCGTAGCTGGTCAGGCGTTCGTCTACCATTTCCACAAGAACATGAAAGCGACCATGCAGACGCTTACCAAATTTGCGGGCACGACCACACATGTCGTTTTCACTGTCGTCCATATTCAGAGGCAAGCCTACCAGCACGATATCCGGCTGCCATTCCTGCAGCAGTTTTTCGATCTGAGCCCAGTCCGGCGCTCCGTTGTCAGCGGGAATCATGGCCAAAGGCTGCCCTGTGCCGAGCAATTCCTGACCGGTAGCCACGCCAATTCGGCGTAGCCCGAAATCAAAAGCCATAATACTGCGACGACCAGCTTCAGGCATGCCCCACCGTCTCACTGAGCTGGTTCAGATCAATTCCGATTAGCTTGAGGACGGCGTTGTAGCGGTCAGACCAAGGCGTTCGGAACAGAATGTCTGTGTTTGCCGGACAGGTCAGCCAGGCATTGCTCCCTAGCTCTTCCTCCAATTGCCCCTCACCCCAGCCGGAATAGCCCAAAGTCATCAGAAAGTCTTGTGGGCCTTCATTGTGGCCAATACCGGCCAGTATGTCGCGGGAGGTGGTCAGCATGACATCGTCAGTGACTCTCGCAGTGTTCTGCCAGCTCGCGCCCGGCGAATGCAGAACAAAGCCCCGTTCGGTCTCAACCGGACCACCGCTGAACACAGGTAAGTCGAGCTCGCCACCCTGGAGATCAAGCTGCTCCAGAATTTCTCCAAGGTGAATATCCAGAGGCTGGTTGATCATCAACCCGAGGGCGCCATCTTCAGAATGTTCACAGAGGTAGATAACAGCACCGTGGAACCGTGGGTCCGCCAGATACGGCGAAGCCACCAGAAAGTGGTGCCTCAGGCTATGAGGAGAATGTTTCGATGCCGTCATCCGGATGTCAGCCCCCGTTGCTGGAAGGACCAGGTGCGTATGATTTCCAGTTCATCCACGTCTTTCCGCATCTCATCCGGAAAGGGCGCGAAGGGTGCGGCCATCCTGACAATACGAATCGCCGCATCATCAAGCAGAGTGCTGCCAGACGATTGCAGAATAGCCACTTCCTTGATTGTGCCATCTTTCTGCATGGATACCAGCATTCGCAGGGTGCCATAAACTCCGGCACGGCGGGCTTCGGTGGGGTAATTGATATTCCCGACCCGCGTCACCTTGCTGACCCAGTTCTGCACATACCAGGCGTTGGTGGACTTAAGGGTGGAGGCAGCCGTTACCCGCATCACTCTGGGTTTACGGGCATAGGCTTGCTGCTGGGCATCAAAGCGGGCTTCTAGACTGGCGATTTCCAGACTGCGCTCCATCAGGCTCTTCTTTTCTTTCACCGGCAAGGGCTCTTCTTCCGGCTCGGTGCGCTGTTCCGGCTGCTGAACCTGTCGGGGCGACTGGCTCTGAGTCTGCACCACCGCCTGTTCCTGACGGCGAACCGGCGCAGTTTGTGCCTGCGGTTCAGGCTGTACCTGAGCAACCTCTGGCTGACTGAATTCGGAGGGTTGCGGCGTGGTCATCTCCCGGGGCTCATCCTCGGTACCGCTGCCCTGCTGACTGGTCTGGGCCAGGAAGTCTGCCTTCTCGGGCGCCTGCTCGTCATCAAACTGCGACAGGGTGATCTCCATGGTCTGGGCAGAAGAACGTGGCAGCTCCGGAGCAAACGTGATTCCCAGCACCACAACCGCATGCACCGCCAACGCCATGAACAGCGTAAAGGAAAACCTGTCGAAATCGCTTACCTGCACTGCCATTACTGCGCCCGTTTCTGTCGTTGGCCCTGATCCATGATTTCCCCGTCAGCTCCGGTTCTGGTTCAGACGTTTCTCAACCGCATCCATCAACATGCCACCGATGTCTGTTCCAAACGTGTCATCCAGCTCCCGGATACAGGTCGGACTGGTCACATTGATTTCCGTGAGGTAATCACCGATAACATCCAGCCCAACAAACATCAGACCTTTTTCCTTTATAACCGGGGCCACCCGCGCACAGATCTCACGGTCTCGGGCGGTTAGCTCGCGACCCTCGCCTCGGCCACCGGCCGCCAGGTTGCCGCGATTCTCGCCCTGCGAAGGAATTCGTGCAAGGGAATAAGGCACAGCCTCACCCTCGATCATCAGAATGCGTTTGTCGCCGTCGCTGATTTGTGGAATGAACTTTTGGGCCATGGCCTGGTGTGCGCCATAGTTGGTCAAGGTTTCAATTATCACTCCCAGGTTAAAGTCGTTTTCCTTGACGCGGAAAATGGAGTGGCCGCCCATTCCGTCCACAGGCTTCATGATAATGTCGCCATGCTGAGCGTAGAATTCCCGAAAGCGCTTTGTCGATCGACTCACCAGCACAGGCGGCGTCAGGTCCTCAAACTGGGTTGCAAACAGCTTCTCGTTACAGTCCCGCAACGTGGCTGCCGGGTTAACCACCAGAGCACCCTGCTGCTCGGCAGATTCAAGAATATAGGTGGCAATCAGGAACTCACGATCCACGGGTGGATCCTTGCGCATCAGGATCACATCAAGATCGCCCAGAACACGGTCCCTGGACGGGCCGAAACTGTGCCAGTTCTCCGGATCCATATGCACTGTCAGGCTGCGCGTGTGGGCCATGGCCTTGCCACCATCCAGATACAGGTCTGGCAGCTCCATGTACTCGATTTCCCAGCCACGATTTTGAGCCGCCAGCAACATCGCCAATGAACTGTCTTTTTTGAAATGGATGTCCTCAATCGGATCCATCACTATCCCGAGTCGAACTGTCATAGTGCCTCTTGCGTTCCTGTAGAGTTAAAAACACGAACCGGTCTGCAGAGTGAACCGGACAATAAGTGCTATGCTGAGACATCAGATGGTATTGTACCCGAGCCTCGAATGCATCCGCAGAAATCCTTGGTCAATTACGTGATGTTTCGGGCAGAAGTACATTTAGTCACAAAGTAATACTTTTTATCAGGCCATCGATAATCTATAAATGAGCGGGGTTTATAGAAGAACCTTAAGGTTTGTGCTAAAAACCACCGCTTGAAAACAATGACAGTCGCTGAGCGCAAGGCACCTGGACAATGGATGACAACTTCGAGAACTTGAAGATCATGGTGATCGACGATAGTAAAACCATCCGTCGCACCGCAGAAACCCTCCTGAAAAAGGTTGGCTGTGAGGTTATCACCGCGACAGACGGTTTCGATGCTCTGGCTAAAATCGCCGACTCACAACCGGACATCATTTTTGTGGATATCATGATGCCCCGCCTGGACGGCTACCAGACCTGCGCGCTCATCAAGAATAATTCCTCATTCAAAAAGACGCCGGTTATCATGCTTTCCAGCAAGGACGGTCTTTTCGATAAAGCCAAGGGCCGTATCGTCGGCTCTGATCAATACCTGACGAAACCGTTCAGCAAGGATGAACTGCTCAATACGATCCGTCACTACATACCCGTGACGTCACAGTAAATCTGCTGACGCAAAGAACCATCGAGGAACCCATGGCTCGCATTCTGATTGTTGATGACTCTCCTACCGAGGTTAAGAAAATCTCCACCATTCTGGAAAAGCACAAACACGACGTGCTTACCGCCGATAACGGCGCCGATGGTGTTGCCAAGGCTCGCGCCGAAACCCCGGACCTGGTGCTCATGGATGTGGTCATGCCCGGCCTCAACGGCTTTCAGGCAACACGTCAGCTGACCCGTGCTCCGGAGACGGCATCCATTCCTGTGATTATTGTCACCACCAAAGATCAGGAAACCGACCGTGTGTGGGGCACCCGCCAGGGCGCCAAAGGTTACCTGGTAAAGCCGGTTAAAGAAGACGACCTGATCAAGACAATCAACAGTCTGATTTCCTGATCCCCAACCGTGGAGTAAGCATGTCCGCCCAGGCCGCCCCTTTTGCCGTTCTGACGGATATCGCCCAGCGCAGCCGGTCTATGGCCGCTGGTCTGCCGGAACAACAGGAAGCCGTAGAACTCTGGAACGGCATTGGTTTTGTTCTCGCTGGTGAGCGCTATGTGGCTCCCATGGGTGAGGTCACTGAAATATTGCACGTGCCCAGGTTTACGCACATTCCGGGCGTGCGGCCGTTTCTGATGGGTGCCGCCAATGTTCGAGGGCGCCTCCTCCCTCTGGTAGATCTTGCCGGATTCTTTGACATCCCCCGCTCATCCCGCAGCCAGCGGGAACGGCGGGTTCTTGTTATTGAGCAGGGTGATATTTTCAGCGGCCTGGTTGTCGATACCGTGCTTGGCATGCAGTACTTTGCAACTGACAGTTTCAAGGCAGCGCCAGCTGGCGTGCCTGAAAGCGTTCAGCCGTTTGTCGCAGGCGGATACGAACGAAACGAAGAAGTCTGGAAAGTGTTTTCCGCCGTCGACCTGCTCGAAGACGAACGCTTTCTTGATGTCGCACAGTGGTAAGGGTGATGACCGTGGCAGGACAAACGCCCTGACTGCCTGAAGCCTGATTAAAACAACTTGCCAAATTCTTGAAGAGGCCGGGAGCCAGAAAATGAAAAACAGAGCCGGAAGAATCGGTATGAGCCAGGGAGGCAACAAGCTCGTTGCCGGCCTGATCGCCTCGCTGATCGCACTCACCGTCCTGCTAGTTGTGGTCCTGTTTATCGTTAACAGGGACAGCCAGAACGATCAGGAATACATCGCAAACGCAGCTGAACTCCGGGTGCTTTCTCAGGAAATCGCAAAAAACGCGACTGAGGCCGCTGGCGGCACCGCCGAGGCATTCAACCAGTTACGCCGCTCCCGCGATGAATTCCAACAGCTCTGGGCCAACGTCACTGAAGGCAACCCGGAAACCGGCCTGCCTCCCAGTGAACTGGCTGGCGAAAGCGGCGTTCAGCAAAACTGGAATACGGTACGCGAAAATGCCGACAGCATTCTTTCCACCCAGGACGCCGTGCTCGGCCTGCACGAAGTAGCGCGCACCCTGAACGAAACCATCCCCCAGCTCCAGGTTGAGTACGACGACATCGTACAGATCCTGCTGGACAACGGCGCACCGGCGGAGCAGATTGCACTGGCTCAGCGTCAGTCGCTGCTGGCAGAGCGGATTGTTCGTTCGGTAAACAACGTACTTTCCGGTGACGAAGACGCTGTTATCGCCGCTGACCGTTTCGGCCGTGACGCCAGCCTGTTTGGCCGGGTACTCGAAGGCCAGCTCAACGGCAACCAGGCGATGGGTATTTCCAAAGTAAACGACGAAGATGCCATTTATGGCCTTGAAGCCGTTGATGAGCTGTTCGAGTTCGTTTCCCAGAACGTAGACGCTATCCTTGAAGCCTCTCCCGACCTCTTCAAGGTACGCACAGCCGCCAGCGACATCTTCCAGAATTCCGAAGTCCTGCTTTCTGAACTCTCTGTCCTGGCCGAAAGCTTCCGCGACCAGAGCGGCTCACGGCTTGTAAGCCCGACTCTGGCCTTTATTATCCTGGCCGCAATGGCTGCCATGGTTGTGTTTATCGGTCTTGCTCTGTACCGGGAAGCCCAGGCTCGTCTGGCAACAACCCAAGAGCAGAATGAGCAGAACCAGAATGCGATCCTGCGACTGCTGGACGAACTGGCCGATCTGGCCGACGGTGACCTTACCGCAGAAGCGACGGTAACCGAAGACTTTACCGGTGCCATCGCCGACTCCATCAACTACGCAATCGACCAGATGCGTGGTCTGGTACAGGCGATTCGTGGCACAGCGGTACGTGTAGCCTCAGCAGCCCAGGAGACCCAGTCAACCGCCATGCATCTGGCAGATGCTTCCGAGCACCAGGCTCAGGAAATTGCTGGCGCCTCTGCAGCGGTTAACGAAATGGCCGTATCCATCGACCAGGTATCGTCCAACGCTGCAGAATCCTCTGCGGTAGCGGAGCGCTCGGTTGCTATCGCCAAAAAAGGCGCGGAAGTGGTACAGAACACCATTCGCGGCATGGATAACATCCGTGAGCAGATCCAGGAAACATCAAAACGGATCAAGCGTCTGGGTGAGTCCTCCCAGGAAATCGGTGACATCGTATCCCTGATCAACGACATTGCCGATCAGACCAACATCCTGTCCCTGAACGCCGCTATCCAGGCGTCCATGGCCGGTGACGCGGGCCGGGGCTTTGCGGTCGTTGCGGACGAAGTCCAGCGCCTTGCGGAGCGTTCCTCTGCGGCAACCAAACAAATTGAAGCCCTGGTAAAGACGATCCAGTCCGACACCAACGAAGCCGTTATCTCCATGGAGCACACCACCGCCGAGGTGGTACGTGGTGCTCGTCTGGCACAGGACGCGGGTATCGCGCTCGAGGAAATCGAGAACGTATCCATGAGTCTTGCGGAGCTGATTCAGAACATCTCCAACGCCGCACGCCAGCAGTCATCTTCTGCGGCACACATTTCCAATACCATGAACGTTATCCAGGAAATCACTTCCCAGACATCGTCCGGTACCAACGCAACCGCGAAGTCGATCGGGAATCTGGCAGAAATGGCCTCCGAGCTGCGGTCCTCCGTTGCCGGCTTTACGCTGCCCGAAGAAGATATGGTGGATCAAGAGGAAGAGGAAGACAGCAACGTTCCGGTGGTGGGCTGATACACGGCCCGGGGTTAATGGCGGTTTATGTCCGAGCTTTATAACAATCCGTCACCTGCTGAAAGTACTTGGTTTCTGCGCCGTCTTCCTCGCATGGACGAGGCGCAGCTCAGCCAATGGCAGGAACTGCTGGAGCACCGCACGGGCATGACACTGCCTGCAGAGCGCCGCTCGTTTCTGGAAACCAATCTGGCCATCCGGATGCGGGAAATAGGCTCCACCAGTTATCAGGCTTACTACGAGACGATTGTCTCGGGACCGGATGCCATACGGGAATGGTCGACGCTGGTTGACCGGCTCACGGTGCAGGAAACCCGTTTTTTCCGGGATCCTGACGCCTTTCGCCTGGTCGCCGACTACGTTCTCACACGGCCCAGAGAACAGTTCCGGAAGCATGCGCTTGAAGCCTGGAGCGTCGGGTGCTCCACCGGCGAGGAGCCTTACACCCTTGCCATGGTATTGAACGAGTGTATGAGCCAACTGGATCTGCACCCGCTATATGGCGTGACCGGCTCGGATATCAGCTTGCCGGTGATCGAGAAAGCCCGGACAGGCCAGTTTAATGCCCGCAAATTGCTGGGTATGGAAGAACACATGAAGACCCGGTATTTCCGCACGGCCGAACGAAATACCGTTGAAATTGTCAATAGCATCCGGGAACGGGTCTGCTTCACCAGATTGAATGTGCTGGATCTGGATAAAGCACCGATGCACGGGATGAACATTATTTTCTGCCAGAATCTGCTGATCTATTTCCGTCGCTGGCGCCGGCGGGACATTGTCAAGCGACTTGCAGAGCGGCTGGCGCCCGGGGGACTACTGGTTCTGGGCCAGGGAGAGCTGACCGAATGGCAGCCCCCAGGCCTGCAAAGAGTTCCCTCGGAACATGTACTGGCGTGGATAAAGCGCCAGGCTGACGAAGAATAACCGGAGAGGTTATGGGCAACCACCATGACAGCATCGCCCTCGACTGGGTTCGGGGCGAGATACAGGACACGCTGACTCAGGGTCAGCATGCGTTGGAAGCGTATGTCGAGAATCGTGACGACACAGCTCGCCTGCGCTTCTGCCTGAATTATCTCCATCAGGTGCATGGCACTCTGAAGATGGTTGAGCTTTACGGTGCAGCCTTGCTGACCGAAGAGATGGAAAAGCTCACCCAGGCGGTGCTGAACAACAGCGTCACCAGTGTAGATGAAGCCGTTAATGTTCTGATGCAGGCTATTCTGCAGCTTCCACAGTATCTGGAACACCTGGCCAGCAGCCAGGATGATTTTCCCATGCTGCTGCTGCCGTTGCTGAACGATCTCCGCGCTGCCCGGGGCGAGTCCTTGCTCTCGGACACCTCCCTGTTCAAGCCCGATCTGCGCCCCTCACGCATGCAGGTCGCAGGCAGCGTTTCGCAACGCCTGCAGGATCCAACCGTACTCGGCCATATCCGCAAGCTGCGCCAAATGTACCAGTTTGCCCTTGCCGGCGTCATTCGCGAAGATGACCTGAACGCCCAGTTTGTTTACCTGCAAAAAGTCATTCATCGGCTGATTCGCCTGTGCCAGAAAACCCCCCGCGGGGAACTCTGGAAAGCCGCAGCGGCCTTCGTAGAAACACTCCAGGCCCGGGCTAACCCGGTCAACGCAGCGGTCAAATCCCTGCTCCGGGACCTCGACAGCGAAATCCGTCGTCTTATAGACGAGCATACGGATATCCTCGCTCAGCCAGCACCCGACGCTTTGCTGAAGCATCTGCTCTACTACGTTGCCCGGGCACGGGATCTGGATTCGGAAAAGGTACAGGAACTGCGCAGCCGCTATCAACTCGACCAGGCCCTGCCCTCTGAGGATGACGTGGATGCGGCCAGGAATCGCGTTTCCGGCCCTGGCCGGGAAGCCATCCACTCGGTTGTCAGCGCCCTGAATGAAGAACTTGCCAAGCTGAAAGACCAGCTGGATCTGTTTGTCCGCTCAGAAGGGCGACAGAACAGCGAACTTGAAGATCTTCTGCCCGGGCTGGTGCAAGTGGGTAACACACTCGCGGTATTGGGCCTGGGAATTCCACGAAAAGTCATTACAGAGCAAATCGAACTGGTTGAGCAACTCAGCGCACAAGCAGAACCGGTCGATGATGGCACCTTGATGGACATCGCCGGAGGTTTGCTCTATGTGGAAGCCAGCCTCGCGGGTCTGGACAGTGATCGACAGCCCGAGCGCTCTGGAGTCGGCAGCGATAACCTGCCTGTCAACCATGGCTCACAGGAACTTGGTGAAGCCAGCAGCGCGCTCCTCAGGGAGTCGCGTAACACCCTGGAACAGGTGAAATCTGCTGTCATCAACTTTATTGCGTCCCAGTGGGACACTCGTGAAATCGAACATGTCCCGGGCCTGTTGCACAGCATCCGCGGTGGCCTGAGCCTGGTTCCTCTGGAACGTGTGGCCAGCATGCTAGCCTCCGCCGAGCGCTACATCTCGGACGTTTTGCTCAGCGGCCGACACGTGCCCGACTGGAAACAGCTGGATACCCTGGCCGACGCAGTCACCAGTATTGAGTACTACCTGGAACGGCTGGCTGAGGGCATCAGCGATAACGAAGACATCCTGAAAATTGCCGAAGAAAGCCTGGCCAAGCTTGGTTTCCCGGTGGGTGAGGAGCCCACCTGGGGCCACGAACCTGTCCAGAAAGACGTACCGGTGGTAGAGCAAGCCGAAACCAAAACATCGGATGAAGATCTTCTGGACGACGAGATTCTTGGTATTTTTGTGGAGGAAGCCGAGGAGGTTCTGCAAACCATCCACGAGTTTTACCCACGTCTGCGCCAGAACCACGACGACCGTCCGGCACTGACCGAAGTCAGACGAGCATTCCATACGCTTAAAGGCAGCGGTCGCCTGGTAGGTGCAAACAGCCTTGGAGAACTGGCCTGGTCTGTAGAAGACCTGCTGAACCGGGTCATCGACCAGAGCGTCAAGCCGAACGATGACCTGTTCACTTTGCTGGACGAAGTCAATGCCCGCCTTCCTTTACTGATTCAGGAATTCCGTGATGGTCAAGTGGCGGGTGATGTGGCCGCGCTGACCGAACGCGCAGAGTCCATGACAACAACTCGCCTCAGCGACAGCGACATCGAGCCAACCGTTACGCCTGTGGCGAGCTCGGAAGAGCCGGCGCACGAGGAAATCCCGGAGCTGGAAGCGACGGTCAGCAATGACCAGCAAGACGACCTGATTGACGATGAAATCCTGGAAATCTTCATCGAGGAAGCCGGCGAGGTTCTGGATACTGTCCGCGAATACCTGCCCATGCTCCTGCGCCAGCATGATGATCGCAGTGCCCTTTCGGAAGTGCGTCGAGCATTTCATACCCTGAAAGGCAGCGGTCGCATGGTTGGTGCGATGGTGGTAGGTGAGCTGGCCTGGTCTGTAGAAAACATGCTGAACCGCGTGATCGACGGCAGCATTTTCATGAACGACGACATAGCCAGCCTGTTGGATGAAGCCACCGCCATTCTCCCAACACTGGTTAGTGATTTTGAAAACCATCAGCCGCCGTCAATTGACCCGGCTGGTCTTGAAGCACGAGCCACCGCTCTGGCCAACGGCGAAATCCCCGAGACCATGCCGGCGGCTGAAGCCGAGAGCACCGCTGGGGCAATTGAGCCAACCGAAACTGACTACGACGAAGATGAAGGCGTTGATCCGGTGCTGCTGGACATCTTCGAGAGCGAAACAGAAACCCACCTGCAGACTCTTAATGAGTTTCTGGCGTCAGCGGGCGACAAGGTCAACGTTTCCTATACCGACAACCTTTCCCGCGCTCTACACACTCTCAAGGGCAGCGCCCATACGGCAGGAATTGCCCCGATTGCAGCGGTCATTGCGCCGCTTGAGCGCTTCGTCAAGGAATCTCGCGCCCAGAATTTGCGCGCGGACCGCGATGCGCTGTCGTTGATCGAAACAGCCTGCGGCTTCCTGACACAGGGTCTGGCGCAGATTCGCCGAAAGCCCCAGACCACCCTGCCTGGCACTGAAGCCTTCCTTGAAAAACTGGATCGCATTTCCAGTGACACGCTCCGTACCTACAACGAAGACGCAAACTACGACCAACAGCAGCCCGCACCCTCACAGCTTTTGCAGCTGTTCCTCAATGAGGGCCTGGACGTTGTTCTGGATGCCGATCTTATCCTTGATCAGTGGGCAGATAATCCGCAGGATACCGGGCCGCTCCATCGTCTCAATGCCGAACTGATAAAGCTTACCAATGCAGCGACCGAGGCTGGCGTGCCGGACGTTGCCGCGTTGGCGGAAGCCTTGCAAGAGGTCTACGAGGCGGCCATCACCCGGAATGCAGCAACGGATGAACAGTTTTTCCCGACCGTTCGCAACGCCCACGAACACCTGATCAATATGATGGATCAGGTTGCAGCCGGGCTGGCAATCGAGTCTGGCGACGAGCTGATTTCCGGGCTTGAAACCCTCGCCCTGTCCCTAGCCGGGCAGGAGGCCCAAGCCGTCAGCGCTTTCGACCAGGAGTTCACCGAGAACCTGGAAGAAATTGATCTCAGCTTTGACATGGATGAGTTTGAAACGTCTGCAGCCGAGGAGACCGGCACGGATCAACTGCCGGTTTCCGACCTGCCCCTGCCGGAAACCGGCCGGACTGACGACTCAGGCGCCACGGCCTCCGACAGCGAGCTGGATGAAGAGCTCGCGGAAATATTTCTCGATGAAGCCCGAGACCTGATCGATAGCACAGCCGATGCGCTGCAGACTTGGAGCGAATCAACAGGCAACCTGGATATCCTGCGTTTGCTTCAACGGGATTTGCATACCCTCAAAGGTGGCGCGCGCCTTGCCGATATTCCGGCAGTGGGCGACCTTTCTCACGAGCTTGAAAACCTGTTTGAAGGGCTGACAGAACAACGGTTGTCGGTTAATGACGAACTGTCAGACCTGTTGTTCCGCTGTCATGACCGGCTGGCCGGCATGGTAGAAAACATGGAAGCGAAGGAGCTTCCGCGTCCGGCACCTGACCTGATCAGCGAAATCCGCGCCTACGTCGACAACACGAGCGGTTCGCGACCGGTCACAGATGTAGCTGTACCCGACGAGTATACCGAAGCAGCATCTGATGAGATTAGGCTCCCGGTACCAGAACTTGAGGAAGCTGACGAAGCTGAAGAGAGCGAGCACGGGACCTACCTCTCCCATTTGGACCCGGAACTGATCGGTATCTTTCTCGAAGAAGCCTACGATCTGATTAACTCCACAGGCAGTGCGCTGCACACCTGGAGCGAAGATCCGTCCAACCGCCTGGTAGCAGCAGAACTTCAACGGGACGTGCACACCCTCAAGGGTGGCGCCCGGATGGCCGGCGTAGAGGCCATTGGCGACCTGACCCACGTACTTGAAGATCTGTTCGAGAAAGTGGCAGAGGGCCAGCTGGAAGCCAGCAGTGCCATGAACGATCTGCTGTTTGCCTGCCACGACCGGCTGGCGCAGATGGTTGAACAGGTCGCAACCCGTAAACCCTGCCCTCCTGCCGTCGACCTGGTGGATCAGGTTGAGGCCATTCTCCGCGGCGAATCAATGCCTGCGAGTAGCGACATTGCTGCACCGATTCCGGAAACCGACACAGTCCAGGCGGAATCCAGTGATCAGGAACTCACCGGCATATTCCTGGATGAAGGCCACGAGATCCACGATGCCATTAGCGAGTGTCTCGATCAGTGGCGCGAAGACCCGCAGGCAATGGACGGTGTTGCGCAGCTGCAGCAAGAATTGCATACGCTCAAAGGTGGTGCACGGCTATCCGATGTCGACCCTATCGCGGAACTGGCTGACGCCTGGTCCGGCGCGCTTGATGCGTTGATTTCCAGCCCCGGTAACCAGAAGCTTGTTTTGACGCTCAGTGGCCGCGGTCTCGCCGACCTGACATCCATGCTCAACGCTTTGGCGCAGGGTAACGAACCCGCTGCGGACCCTGAGCTTCTTGCAGCGTTTAACAGCGCACAAAATCCTGATGCCAGTAGCCTGGAGCTGTCTCAAGAGCAGGCCGCAGCGGCAAACCAGGAAACGGCTGATCCGGAGATTCTGGAAATCTTCCTGGAAGAGGCCAGCGAAATCATGGATCAACTGGAGCAGCTCCTTGATGACTGGCGTAAAGACCCTTCCAGTAACCATTTCAATCAGGAAGCACAGCGCGCTCTGCACACGCTCAAGGGCGGTGCCCGCTTGTCCCAGCTCTCTGTGCTGGGCGACAAGGCCCACGGTTTTGAAACCCGCCTGACTGAACTTGGCGGCAAAGCACCAGACGACAACCAGTGGCAGGCTATCACCGAGGACCACGACGGCATCATTGCCCTGGTGGCTGAGGTACGTAAGCGCTTCGAATCCGGCGCGGTGGCACAAGAACCGCAGAGTGAAGTTGCGTTAGTGCCCACGCCCAAACCTGCACCAGCAAAAGCACCGGCAAAGCTCCGAAACAAAGGCGCAGACGCACAGCGCACTGCCGCACAAGAGACCATTCGGGTATCCGCTCCTCTGCTGGACGAACTGGTCAACCTGGCGGGCGAAACCAGTATCACCCGTGGCCGACTCGAACAGCAAAGCAGTGATTTCGGCAATACCCTGGATGAAATGGCTGCGACCATCGAGCGCTTGCGCGAACAGCTGCGCAGGATGGAAATCGAAACCGAGACACAAATCCTCTTCAGTGCCGAGAAAGAGCACGGCCCGGACTACGGCGACGACTTCGATCCGCTGGAAATGGATCGCTACTCATCCATCCAGCAGTTGTCCCGAGCTCTGACCGAGTCATCTTCGGATCTTGCAGATCTGCGCGAAACATTGTCTGACCGGGTTCGCGATACGGAAACCTTGCTGGTCCAGCAATCCCGTATCAACACGGAACTCCAGGAAGGTCTGATGAAGACCCGAATGATTCCGTTTTCCTCCATGGTGCCGCGCTTGCGCCGGATTGTTCGCCAGATCAGCGGTGAGCTGGGCAAGAAAGTAGAGTTTGATGTGCGCAATGCCGAAGGCGAAATGGATCGCAACATTCTTGAGCGCATGATTGCGCCGCTGGAGCACATGCTGCGTAACGCAATCGACCACGGCATCGAAAGCCCGGTCGACCGCCTGAAAAATGGCAAGGCAGAAGCGGGCCAGGTTACCCTGTCGCTTGTCCGGGAAGGCGGTGATGTGGTGCTTCGCATGATAGACGACGGCGCTGGCATTCCTTCTGCAGTCATCCGGGATAAGGCTATCCGCCAAGGTCTCTTGCGGGAGGATGAAGATCTCTCTGAACGGGAAATTCTGCAGTTTATTCTGCAACCCGGGTTCTCGACCGCACAGCAGATCACCCAGATTTCCGGTCGCGGCGTTGGAATGGACGTGGTCGCCAGCGAAATCAAACAGCTCGGCGGTAGCCTGGACATCGAGTCACAGCTGGGCCGGGGCGCCGTATTCACCGTTCGGCTGCCGTTTACCGTTTCGGTAAACCGTGCCCTGATGGTTTCCACGGGTGAAGATTTTTACGCTATCCCGCTGAACACTATCGAAGGTATTGTCCGGGTCAGCACCTATGAGCTTGAGGAGTACTACAAGCCGGATGCTCCCATGTACGAATACGCCGGCCAGGAGTACCGTCTGCAGTATCTCGGCAGCCTGCTGAACAGTGACCATCATCCCAAGCTCCAGGGTCAGGCCCTGCCGTTGCCGGTGATTCTGGTTCGCGGCGCAGAGCAGCCCATGGCGCTGCAGGTAGACAACCTGATGGGCAGCCGGGAAATTGTTGTTAAATCCCTGGGCCCGCAGTTCAGCACCGTTCGCGGCGTATCCGGTGCCACCATTCTTGGTGATGGTAACGTGGTAGTCATTCTCGACTTGCCGGCCATGATCCGCTCCGACATCCTGTCCGAACGCCAACACCTGGCCGACTTGGAAAAGGCACGGGAGTCGGCCCGCTACGAAGAGCGCGCTACGGTCGTTATGGTGGTGGACGATTCGGTTACCGTGCGGAAGGTTACCTCTCGCCTGCTGGAGCGCAATGGCATGGAAGTCATCACCGCGAAAGATGGCCTCGACGCGGTTGCGCAGCTGCAGGATCACAAACCGGACATCATGTTGCTGGATATCGAAATGCCGCGTATGGACGGCTTTGAGGTAGCGAGCTTCGTGCGGCACGACGACAACCTGCGTGATATGCCAATCTGCATGATCACGTCGCGAACCGGCGAGAAACACCGTGAGCGGGCATTGGCTATTGGCGTGAACGAATACCTCGGCAAACCGTTCCAGGAGACTGACTTGCTGAAGACAATCGAACGGCTGACCGGTAAGCAGTGATGACCGGCCAATACGGTCGGGCTCCGGTCGGAATTGTGTCGGATGTTGTCCTGCAAAGGCACCGTTTACAGGCTGCAGCCGCCAAGTTTGGCCTGGAAGTCTGCTTCTCTGGTGACCCTGAAAGGCTTCAGGGACAACCCGGGTTTCCAGAGGCCGGTTTGTGGCTGGTCACCCTGAAAGATGAGGCGGACCACCAGACGCTGTTCGACTATTTGCTGGAAAGTACCGAAGCGCCCGTTCTGTTCGGGTTGGATCAGGCCCCCGCGTCCGGCAGCTTAGAGTATTTCCGCTGGGAGCGCAGGCTCCTGAGCAAGCTGGAGCAACAGCTGGGAGAGCTGGAAGAGCTGGAAGAGCAAGTTGAGCCGACGCAGCTGGATTCCAAATCCAGCCTTGAAGAGCTTACCGAGCAGGCTCCGGAGACCGATGTAACGTTGGAACTTCCTCAGTGGCTGACGCCCGCTACACCTGGCTCTGTCGCAGAAGAAGTCTGGGTGTTATGCGCCTCACTCGGTGGCCCGGCCGCCGTGAAGGCATTTCTGGATAACCTGCCGCCAGGCTTGCCCATAGGTTTTATCTACGCCCAGCATATTGATGGGAATTTTGCCGAGGTACTCACCCGGGTGCTCGGGCGTCATGCGCACTACAAACTAAAGCATGCAGAGGAAAACTACCGGGTAAAAAACGGCGATGTCGTACTGATGCCGGTTGAGCACGAATGGACATTTGAAAGCACCGGTGTACTGACCGAGCTTGAAAGCCCCTGGCCGGGGCCTTACGGCCCCTCTATTGAACGGGTGTTGCTGAATACTGCAGATCATTATGGCGCACACTGCCATGCAATCCTGTTTTCTGGCATGGGGAACGACGGTGTGATAGCGGCGCCATTGCTCAAGGCCTATGGTAGCCGGATCTGGGTTCAGGAAAGCACCAGTTGTGGCAATAGCTCGATGCCGGATTCCGTAGCCGCCACAGGCTGCTCCAGTTTTACCGGCACGCCCGAACAACTGGCCCGGGAATTGGTCAAAACCATCGAAAAATCCTGCTTGCTTAAAGGCCGGCAGAAACGGGACACCGCCTGAGGACACAAGCAATGAAAGACAATAGCCAGACCCTCTCCTGCGTTATGATCCCCGTAAGCAGGCGGCAGCTTATACTGCCCAACGTATCCATTGCCGAGGTGGTGGACTACGCCAGCAGTGATGCAGGTACCGGCGCACCGGACTGGCTGGCTGGCCGGTTGGAGTGGCGCGGGCTGAATCTGCCCGTTATATCCTACGATGCAGCGAACGGCGGTACGCTTGCAGTGCCCGGTGAAAATCGTGGCAGGATCGTTGTACTCAACAGCGTCAGCGACAACAACAAGAAACTCCGCTTCATGGCCCTGATCACTCAGGGTATCCCCAGCCAGGTTCGCATCACCGAAGATCAGGTCAAGCAACTGGAGGGCGAAAACGGCCCTGCCGATCTTATGCTGGTCGAAGTCGATGGCGAAGCCGCCTGGATTCCCAACCTGGACTACCTGGAATCTCTTGCCAGCGAATCGCTGGTCTAAACCCGGGTTATTCGCACGCCCCGTGGCAGGAAGATCCGTGCAACTGTTATAATGTTGCACTTTTTTGCAAATGCAGGATCCCGACCATGTCTGCCCGTGCGCTCCCGTACCGCCCTCACAACCACGCAGCCTGCGTCAGCCAGGCTCTGGCCGACGCCAGGGCGATCTGCCAGCAGCAGAGTGCCCGCCTGACACCCACCCGAGAGCGGGTACTGGAGCTGGTCTGGCAATCCCACAAACCCCTCGGGGCCTACGATGTGCTCGCAAAGCTTACCGCTGAAGGCCACAACGCAGCACCCCCAACGGTATACAGAGCACTGGATTTTCTGCAGCAACACGGGCTGGTCCATCGTATAGCCTCGCTTAACGCGTTTATCGGTTGCGCCCATGTGGGCGAGCACCACACGGGTATGTTTCTTATCTGCCGCATTTGCGGCAATGTTCTCGAGCTGACCGACGCGTCTGTATCCACAGCAATACGCAACGCAGCCGGTGCCGAAGTATTCCGGGCGGAAGCGGTTACGCTGGAAGTAGCTGGAGTCTGCCCTGGCTGTCAAACGGAACCAAACCATGAGTGACGCGCTGGTTGCCATCGAAAACCTTACCGTCCGGTTTGATGACAGGCCGGTTGTCGACCGGGTAAACCTGTCACTGTACCGCGGTGATATCATCACCATTATCGGGCCCAACGGCGCCGGTAAAACCACGTTGATTAAAGCCATTCTGGGCATTCAAGCCGTAACCAGTGGCCGCATCATCCGGAAAAAAAAGCTGGTTATCGGGTACGTGCCTCAGCACCTGAGCCTGGAATCAACGTTGCCCCTGAGCGTCAGGCGCTTCATGCTACTCAGTGGCCGGCCGCTGGCAGAGTGTGAATCTGCGTTGGTGAGAACCGGTGTCAGCCATCTGCTAGACGCCTCAGTGCATCATCTTTCAGGGGGCGAGCAGCAACGCCTGCTGTTGGCCAGGGCCTTGGCCCGAAAACCTGATCTTCTGGTACTCGATGAGCCGGCCCAAGGCGTTGATATTAACGGCCAGGCCGCGCTTTATGACTTGATCCGCCAGTTACGGGACGAGCTGAATTGTGGCGTCATCATGATTTCCCATGACCTGCATCTGGTCATGGCCGCAACCGACAAGGTTATCTGCCTGAACCAGCATGTATGCTGCAGCGGATATCCCGCAGATATTTCCCATGACCCGGCTTTTATCGAAACCTTCGGCCGGCCGGTGGCTGAGGCTCTGGCGGTATACCACCATCATCACAACCACAGCCATGATCTGCATGGCAACGTGGTCGATAGCGACCACTCCAGCCTGGCCATAAGCCATGGCGGCAGTCATGAAGATAGCCATACAGGGTGCCAACATGACCATCATTGATGCGGTACTGAACGATTTCTTCTGGCGCGCGCTTCTTGGTGGCCTGGGAGTGGCACTGATCGCAGGCCCGTTGGGCTGTTTTGTAGTGTGGCGGAGAATGGCCTATTTTGGCGACACCCTGGCTCACTCGGCGCTGTTGGGCATCGCTTTGAGCTTTTTGATCAGTGTTCCGCTGAATCTCGGGGTTATCATTACCAGTGTTATTCTGGCCATCGCCCTGATGCTGTTTTCCCGCAACAAAACGCTCGCCACCGACACCCTGCTGGGCATTCTGGCACACAGCGCTCTGGCCATTGGTCTGGTAGCACTCAGCTTCATGCCGGATGTCCGAATCGATCTGACTGGCTTGCTGTTTGGTGATTTGCTGGCCATGAACCGCAATGACCTGCTTTGGATCTATGGCGGTGCCGCTCTGATTCTGACGCTGTTAACCGTACTTTGGCGCGGCTTGTTGATGAGCACCATTCACGAAGAACTGGCGCGGGCGGAAGGCGTACCGGTTGAGCGCTTGCGCCTGTTGCTTATGTTGATGTTCGCACTGGTGATCGCGGTCGCCATGAAAATGGTGGGCGTTCTGCTGATTACCGCACTGTTGATCATCCCGGCAGCCACAGCGCGCAGGCTCGCCAGCACCCCGGAACAGATGGCGGCCATGGCGGTAGTATTCGGGTTTATTGCCGTGGCAGGTGGTTTGAGCATGTCGTGGCATCTGGATACACCCGCCGGCCCCTCCGTCGTGGTAACGGCCTTTGTCACGTTTCTTGTTGTCTATGGCGGCGCTGGCCGGCTCTCAACAAGGCGTTCTGCTTAAGCGGCCGCCTACCCAGCCGTCATAAAGGCTGGAGAACATCCACCAGGCGGCCGGTTTCCAGCAGTTCAAGAAACTCATCACCCAGACGCTCACTCTCTGCAATGGCTTTTCGCCATGAGCGCTCTCGGCTGCCGTCATTTCCTGCGTAAGTTTCGAAATCCTTGCGATCAGGCAGCTTACCGTCCGGCAGCCGTTCCAGATAGTCCGCGGAGGGCGCCACCAGCAACACATCCTGCAGACGAGTCGCATCGCCGCGACGCCAGGGCAGCGTCTTGTCAAACCAACCGGGCACGATGCGATCGGTGAAGTGCGGGTACAGAACCACGCCCGGCTGCTCATAAGGCAGGTCAAGATGGTAATCCAGAAGCCCGCCATCCCGGTATATACCATCTGGAGCGCCGGGAATATTCCGGACACCGGACATCACCATGGGAATAGACGCTGATGCCAGTAAGGCAGGTAGCAGGTTATCTCGGCTCAACGGCACCTCATGGCTGTGGAAATCAGCCAGTGGCGACAATGGCGCCTTCAGCCTAGCGTCGTGGAGAATGCCCCGCTCCATAAAACGTCCCAGGTGCCGCCGGCCAACCATATTGGCACTGATAGCCGTCATCAGACCGAAGCTCAGGCGGGCTCTGGTATCCGGTTCGAGCATACCAAGGCTGCGGACAACAACTACATTCAGGCGGTACCACGGATGCTCAAGAATGTATTCCTCCCGGCCCCCGATCAGTTCTTCAAGGAACTGAATGCTTTGGCGAGTCACCTCTGCAGCGCTGACACCTTTCGAGAAGCGCTGGGAGGTATAGAGTTCGGCCAGTTTGGCAAGTTGAGCCCGGGGGTTATCCGAAGAAGCAATGGCGGCAAAACGCCAGCTGCCTATGGACGAACCAATAAGGGAGCGCTCTTGTTCAATGCGGGGCAACCAGTCACCAAAAATGGCTTTATCCAGGCCGCTGAGACCAAGGGCCTTGGGACCACCGGCCGCACCGGGTATAACGTGCACATCCTCCGGAGTCAGCGGTTTTTCCTGCAACCGCTGCAGGGTTCTGCGGCCTGCACGGATAGTGAGCGCGGGGGCCCGAGTGTGGATGGCTGTCATATCAGTTTTTCCGTCAGGATGTTTGCAAAAATGAAAATCAGCATAAAAAGATACGAATTTTAACGAACCGGGCATCACGGGCCAACTCAACAAAACTAATGGCGCCAATAAGCTGATACTCGGGCATCGCCCGACGGATACCCGTGCTAAACTTCAGTTCAGGCCCGCCAGCGGCTTTATCCGGACAACAGGAGTATGCTGTGAACACGCTTTCCTCCACCGGTTCGAGATCTACCAATCCGACGATTGCCGTGCTTGGCTTCAAGCGCCAACTTGTCTATCACTTGCATTTTTGGGCCTTCATCGCCGTGGCCCCGCTTGTCGTTGTGCAATGGCAGCACCATCATTTTCTGCTTTCAGGCCTGTTGATTCTTTTTTGTGTTAACGCTGCTCTGGTGATCGGCCTGCTACGATTCCGCGGCACTTACTTCCTCAAAGGGCGCCTGTTTCCCCTGCTGGCGGTGGTCAGCGCCGCATACTCAACGGCCATTAACGGTCACGCGGGCTTATACTGGGCTTACCCCGCCGCATCGGCCCTGTTTTTCCTGTTACCCCTGCGGGAAGCTACTGCCAGTAATATTGTTTTTGTCAGCGTTATGGCCGTGGTTTCTTTCATGAAGTTTCCCGAAGCTGATTTCTGGCGCATTACCTTCTCGCTGGGTATTACTTGCCTGTTCTCCATGATTTTTGCCTGGCTGGTCGGCAAACTCCAGACTGAACTCTCCCGGCTTGCAACCACCGATCCGCTCACCGGCTGCCTCAACCGGTCACAGCTGGCCGATGTTCTGAACAGCCAGATTCAGATGCGGGAACGCTATGGGCGGGTATCCAGCCTGATCCTTCTGGACCTGGATTACTTCAAAATGATCAATGATCAGTGGGGACATCTTGCGGGCGACAAAGTGCTTAAAGAGATGGCCCTGCGGCTGCGCAATCGGCTCAGAGAAAACGACCAGCTTTTCCGTATCGGCGGAGAAGAGTTCATGATCGTGCTACCCGAAACCGCTCAGCAGGAGGCCAATCTTCTGGCCCACCAGCTCCTGACCAGTATCAGCGCCCGACCGTTTCTCGAAGATATCAAGGTAACGGCCAGCGCCAGTATTGCCGAAGTGAGCAATGGCGAAACCTGGTCTGTTTGGCTGAATCGCGCTGACCAGGCGTTGTACGACGCCAAGTCCCAGGGACGTAATCAGGTGGTCGGTGCTGCCCGCCACCTTGCAACAGACAGCAGCAATACTGACGGATTTCCCGCACCCATTGTCAGCTAGATTGCTGATTGGCGTCTCACCGGCGTTTGCGGAAATCCCTGTAAGCGCAGAACACCTCCCAGGGGCTTTCGAAGTGCGGGTAGTGCCCCACATTCCGCAATTGCACCACATCGGCCTCAGGAATCATTTCCTGATAACGCAGAGCCATGGCCGCTCCCGATACGGGGTCTGCTATTCCTGAAATCAGTCGCATTGGCTGCGTGGCATTTTGCAACGCGGACACCCAGCGATGACGATGGCACCGGCGATCTTCCATAAACTGGATCAGATGATGCAGAATTCCACGGCCGTTGTTATAGGTGAGCAGGTGCCAGAAATCGTCCATATCCCGTTGGTCAGGGAGGCTCTTGCTGCCAAACAATTTCAGAAAGCTGCGCTCGAAACTGCGCCGCGTCAGGCCCCGGCTGATCAGTCCGCCCAACGGGCTGCGCAACAATCTCTGAATCATCAGGGGGTTGTGTACTTCCGGAAACAACGCGCCGTTCAGAAAACAGACACTGGCAACCTGAAAAGGTAACATCCCTTCCTGCTCCCGGGCCAGAAGCTCCTGGGCGACACTGCACCCATAGTCGTGAGCTAAAAGATGCACCGACTCCAACCCGAGGCCTTTAAGCAGCCCCTGCACCAGATCTGCCTGGTCTTCAATGCTGTACGCATGCTCCCGGGGCTTGTCAGAGAAGCCGAATCCAAGAAAATCCAGAGCCAGCACATTGTTGTTCTGAATCAGCATGGGCCAGATCCGATTCCAGTCCCAGCTTGCAGTAGGAAATCCGTGCATCAGTACCAACGGCTCTCCCCTGCCCGCCATACGGCTGAATATTGCGTGGCCCTCGTAAATGAACCATTTACCGCCCTGTTGCCACGCCTCAAGCACAGGCGCTCCAGCGCCCGCTGCCGCTCCATCCCTGTTACCCGGTATCTGCTGTTCCACGCGCTGTCCCCGATAGATCCTTCATTGCCTGCGACTTTAGAATAAACCCGGCCCTCCTGCCAGCGGCGGCAACTGTGTTTGATAAACTGTAAACAGGTGCTGGTCTTTTCTGAGCGCGCCATCGTAAATCGTAGAGATGCCAATCAATTTCACTTAAGCTTTGGCCTTCGTACCAAAAAGAGAACCGGAAATCACTATGACCAAACTCCTTGACGACCTCGCGGGCAACTACCGCGCCATCATCAACGGGCTGGGTGAAGACACCAACCGCGAAGGTCTGCAAGACACTCCGATGCGTGCCGCCAAAGCCATGCAGTTCCTGACCCGAGGCTACCAGCAGGATCTTGGCGATCTCGTGAACAATGCCGTATTTGAATCGGCAATGGATGAGATGGTTGTGGTTCAGGATATTGAGCTCTATAGCATGTGTGAGCATCACATGCTGCCGTTTATTGGCAAGTGCCACATTGCCTACCTGCCTCAGGGTCGCGTTCTCGGCCTGTCCAAGTTTGCACGCATTGTTGACATGTATGCCCGCCGCTTGCAGATCCAGGAGAACCTGACGCGCCAGATCGCCGAAGCCGTAGAGAGCGTTACCGATGCCAAAGGCGTTGCGGTGGTTATCGAAGCACAGCACATGTGCATGATGATGCGTGGAGTGGAGAAGCAGAACTCGAAAATGAAAACCTCCATGATGCTCGGGCAGTTCCGTAAATCCCAGGCAACGCGTTCAGAATTTCTTAATCTGATCAGCAGTCATCGTTGATCACCGCGGTTCGGATGGAGGCGGTATGACAGAGGTTTTCTGCAACCACAAGGCAAGAGTCCAGATCAAGAATTTGCTGTTGCGAGCGTACATTGGCATCAAGGATGAAGAGATTAACAATCTGCAGGACGTTATCATCAATGTCTGCCTGACCTACGATGCCGCAGAAGCGATCGACCGGAACGAAATTACGGCTGCGCTCAACTACCGCACCATTACCAAGCAGATCATCGGCCATGTCGACAGCAATCGCTTTGCGCTTCTTGAGCGCCTGACCCACGAGGTGCTGAATATCATTATGGAGCACGGAGCCGTGCAGTGGGCGCAGGTGGAAATCGACAAGCCACACGCGCTACGCTATGCGAAATCTGTGTCTGTCTGTCTTGAAGCGAGCCGTTAATTCAATACCTATAGCTCAACAACGTTAATTCAACGCAGGTGGTTCGATACGATGCCAAGCAATCAACCTGATCAAATGCGCGCTATTCTTGAAAGTGTCCGCACCATTGCTCTTGTAGGCGCTAGCGAGAAAACGCACCGGCCGTCCCATGAAGTCATGGAGTTCATGCAGGAGCATGGATACCGGGTTATTCCGGTCAACCCTCGCCTTGCCGGCCAGAAGCTTCTGGGCGAGACCGTTTACGCCGACATCGCTTCTCTGCCGGAGCCCGTCGACATGGTTGAGCTGTTCCTGGCGCCGGAACGCACGGACGCGGTGATTGATCAGGCCATCGAGCTGAAGGTACCGGTGATCTGGATGCAGATTGGCGTTATCAACGAGGTGGGCGCGGCCAAGGCCGAGGCCGCAGGGCTGACGGTTGTGATGGATAAGTGCCCCAAGCAGGAGATTTCGCGCCAGGGTATTCCGGCGATTGGGTCTGATTTGTAATCGCATTTTGGTCCCACCAACATAGCGATTGAATTTTCCAGGTGAGATTTTATGGTCACGGGTTATCTGACGCCGGAACAGGACACTAAGCTTCGCCGATGGGAGCGCTGGAACCGGAATTATTTCATTTTTGCTTTCGTGGCTTTGGTTATTGTGCTGGTGTTCAGCAGCCAGCTCGGGCTTTCCAGCGGTGACGACTGGGGACCTCTGGGCTTGCTGATTGCTGCACTTATTGCTCCGATCATTGTTTTGCAACTGCGCCTGGCTTGTCCAGCCTGCGGTCAGAAGATTGGCTGGCAGGCCAAATTGATGGCACCTGACCAGTGCAAAAGCTGTGGTACCTTCCTTCGGGCGAAAAGCCCCTCTTCCTGAAAACCTTTGACCTGTGAGCAGGTCATAGGTTTTATTGTTGTTCCAGTTTTACACTCTGGACGATCCAGTTTCGGTTATAACCGCTTTGATGTGGATGACCCTTCCGAAAACCGCTGTGAATACGTCCATGTATGCTTGCTCTCCGCCTTCCCTGGCTCCGAGCATTTTCGGAAGGGTCATCCACACCAAAGCTCGTTTAAATTTGGCGGGCACTGCTGAGTATGAAAGTTAAAGAACTTGCGACCTCTGCGGGTGTGAACCCGGACACTGTGCGTTTTTACACACGTGAGGGATTGCTTAAACCGTCTCGGAACCCCGATAACAACTACCAGCAGTACGACGCTGAGGATCTTCGGCGGCTGCGTTTTGCCCGCAAGGCCCGTCAGTTGGGGTTTTCATTGATCGAGGTTCGTCAGATTCTGGATCAGGCGGATGAGCATCACTCGCCCTGCCCTTTGGTTCGAGATGTATTCCAGCAACGGCTGGCAGAGGTGGAGCGAGAGATTAACGAGTTACAGCAACTGCATAAGCGGATGAAGACGGCACTGGCCGCCTGGCAGGATATGCCCGACGGTACGCCGGATGGTCATACCATTTGCCGTTTGATTGAACATTGGGATGACAACACTTCCGATAAGCAGGTTGAGGAGTAAATCACTATGAGCGAAGCACCTGTGTTACAGACCACTCTCAGTATTTCTGGCGCCACCTGCCAGGGATGCGCGAAGAAAATCCGTAACGCTCTGGAGCCTCTGACCGGTGATGCTGGTCTGGTGGAAGTTAATCTGGAAGATCAGACTGTAGCGCTGCCCGAAGATATTGATGCCACCGAAGCGGCCAGGATTGTGACCGAGACCGGGTATCCGGCGGAACCGGTGGCTGAGGCTGAGAAGCCTGCCAGTTGCTGTGCTTCCAAATCTGGAAAAGCAGACGCTATCGCTGATACAACATCGGTTCAAGCGACGGATGAGGGCGAACAGGCCGAGGCTCCAGAGAAAAAACCTGAAAAAGCGGCGGCGCCGGCTCCAGAGGACGATCAGGTGCATCTGGCGGTAACCGGCGCTACCTGTGCTTCCTGTGTGAATACCATTGAGAAGGCATTGAAGTCGGTGCCGGGCGTGACCCATGCCCACATGAATCTTGCGGACAATACTGCTACGGCCACCGGGGCGTCCGATCCGCAAGCTCTGATCAAGGCAGTAGAAAGCTCCGGTTACGGCGCCAGTGTAATTGAAGATGCAGACGCCGCAGACGATCAGAAGCAGGAAGAGGACAAAAAGCGGTACAAGACCCTGCTGGTGAAGATGGCTATCAGTCTCGGCTTGGGCGTTGGCCTGATGGTCTGGGGCATGGGTTTTGGCTCCATGACGATAACCGAAGCGAACCAGGGCATCTGGTTTGGCCTGGGCATGCTGACGCTGGTGGTTATGGCCGGTACCGGCGGGCATTTTTTCACCGGTGCCTGGAAGGCTTTCCGGCACCACAACGCCAATATGGATACATTGATTGCATTGGGCACAGGTACCGCGTGGCTGTATTCCATAACGGTGGTGAGTATTCCCGAAGCCTTGCCGGAGATGGCGCGGCATGTGTATTTTGAAGCCTCGGCCATGATCATCGGCCTGATCAATCTGGGTCAGGCGCTGGAACTCCGGGCTAAAGGCAAAACATCCGAGGCAGTTCGCCGGCTTCTGGATCTGCGAGCGAAAACCGCCCGGGTTATCCGGGATGGGCAGGAGCGGGATATTCCGGTAGAAGATGTGCGCAAAGGCGATCACATTCGCGTTCGCCCCGGCGAGAATTTGCCGGTCGACGGGCGGGTCGTCGAAGGCAGCACCCGTATCGACGAAAGCATGCTCACCGGCGAGCCCATGCCCGTGAGTAAAGCGGTGGATGACGAGGTTTCCGCCGGTACGCTGAATACCCACGGCGCGATTGTTTACGAAGCAACACGGGTGGGCAGCGAAACCGCATTGGCCCAGATTATCCACCTGGTGAAGAAGGCTCAAGGCTCAAAACCCGCCATTGGTCGGCTGGCTGACAAAATATCGTCGGTATTTGTACCCGGTGTCATGCTCATTGCCGTGGCCGCGGCACTGGTCTGGTACAACGTGGGGCCGGAGCCTGCCGTTGTACATATGATCATTGCAGCGACCACGGTTCTGATCATTGCCTGCCCCTGCGCCCTGGGCCTGGCTACACCCATGTCGGTCATGGTGGGTGTTGGCAAGGCGGCGGAATACGGCGCCCTGATTCGCCAAGGCGATGCCCTGCAAACCGCGGGCAAGCTGGATCTGGTGATTCTCGACAAAACCGGTACCATTACCGAAGGCCACCCGGCGGTGACCAGCGTGCATGCGATAAATGGCGATGAGCAACAGTTGCTCGCACTGGCCGCAGGTTTGGAGCAGCATTCCGAGCATCCGCTTGCGGAAGCTATCGTTAATAAAGCCAAAGAACAAAACGCACAGCCCCTGAGCGTCACGGACTTCGAAGCATTGAATGGCAAAGGCGTGACAGGTCAGTTTGCGGGCGAACCGGTTCGCCTCGGCAACCGCCGCTGGCTGGAAGCCGAGGGCATTTCGCTTGATGGCTTGGTCGATGCTGAAAAAGCCATTACCGAACAGGCTGGTACGCCACTGTTTCTCGCCCGTGGCACAGAATTGCTGGGCGTTATGGGCGTTGCCGATGCCATCAAAGCGGATTCGGAGGCCGCCATCCGGCGCCTGCACGATGCCGGCATCCGGGTAATGATGGTTACCGGTGATATAGACGCCACCGCCAAAGCCATTGCCGCAAAAATCGGCATCGACGATTACCGTGCGCAAGTCCTGCCGGAAGACAAAGCCGACGTAGTGAACGAAATGCGCGGCAAAGGCTACACCGTCGCCATGGTAGGTGATGGCATCAACGACGCACCGGCGCTGGCCGCAGCCGATGTGGGCTTCGCCATAGGCACCGGCACCGACGTCGCCATCGAAAGCGCCGCTATCACCCTGATGCGCGGTTCCCTGCACGGCGTGCCGGATGCCATCGAAATCTCCCGGGCCACCGTGACGAATATTCACCAGAACCTTTTTGGTGCCTTCATTTACAACACCCTGGGCATTCCCATTGCCGCAGGCCTGCTGTATCCAATCTGGGGTATATTGATGAGCCCGATTCTTGCCGGCGCCGCCATGTCGCTGTCTTCGGTTACCGTTGTTACCAACGCCAACCGACTGCGCCTGTTCAAATCCAGTCACAAGCCGGCTCAATCGCCAAACCAAAGCCAACAACCGAAATGGGAGCGGAACTGATGGAAACAATATTGGTCAATGCCGGTGGGCTTGTTCTGATGGCCGCAACCGTCTGGTGGTTCTGGCTTTCATCATCGGATAACGATGCACCTGCGCAAGATCACAGCCATCACTGAACACGACATTAAAGAGAGAAAAACCATGAAAAAACAGATTCTCGGAATGACCCTGGTCGCCACCCTCGGCTTTAGCACCCCACTTTTGGCAGCGGGCGCTGCACAGAGCATTCACGTGTACAAGTCGCCCACATGCGGCTGCTGCACAGACTGGGTCGACCACCTGGAAAGCAACGGTTTTGAGGTGGAAGTCACCGAAACCCAAGACATGAACCGCGTCAAAATGGAGGCCGGGCTCAGTCCCAACCTGGCGAGCTGCCATACCGCCTTTGTGGGTGACTACGTGATCGAAGGCCACGTACCTGCTGACGACATTCACCGGCTGATCGCCAACGCCCCCAAAGCCAGAGGCCTTGCCGTGCCTGGCATGCCCGCCGGCTCACCGGGTATGGAAATGGGCGACCGCAAAGATCATTACCAGGTACTGATGTTTAACGACAACGGCCAGACCAAGGTGTATTCCGAGCACAACTAGCCGTAGCCAGCGGACAATGATCAGCCCAGAGTGACCTTCGCATGAAGCGCGGATCAGTACCGGTGCGATAGAAGCACCGGCGCTGATCTGTAACAGGTTCTCACGCTTTTCTGACATTCTTTTCTACACACCCGCCAGCCTGTGCTCTATGATTGCTCCCGATCCCCCGGAAAACGGAGACGGAAGTTTTTGAGCCTTAAATCCCGGTTTCTCAGCATTGCCGCCGCCCTGATCGTTATCGCTGCAGGTGCTTCATGGTTAGCTTACCAAAAGCTCTCCGAAGACCTCATCGAACGCTGGGGGCGTCAGGTTGCTGAGATACAGGTGCGCTATGACAGCGCCCGCCTCCTGCAATCCCTGGAGCGCGAGATCGGCCTCGCCCGTCAGATGGCAGACTCCACTGCGCTCATCAACTGGGCTGGCGACACTGGCGACCAGGCCCTCGAAGATGACGCTATTCGCGAAATGGAAAGCTTCCGCGCCAACTTTCGCGACAGCAGCTATTTTGTCGCGCTCAGAGAAAATGGACGGTATTACTTCAATAACGAAAAAAATGAGTTTGCCGGGAAGCAATTCCGTTACGTTCTTAACCCTGAAAAGCCTGATGATGCCTGGTTTTACAAGCTGATCGAAGAGGGCCGTGATTTTCACCTGAACGTGAATCCGGATACGGAGTTGGGCGTTACCAAGCTCTGGATCGATGTCCTGATGCGCAACTCTGCAAAACAGATTGTGGGTATGGTCGGCACTGGCCTGAACCTCGACGCCTTTCTGCAGGATATCGTCGATATTAACCAGGAAGGTATCACCACTCTGTTTGTAGATTACAATGGTGCGATACAGCTGTACCGGGACCGCAACTACATTGATTTTGCGAGCGTTATCAAGCCCGAAGGCCAGAAAAACACGGTCGACCTGTTGTTTGACGCCCCCGAAGACAAACAGAAAATTCTCGGCATGCTGCAATTGCTGAAGAAAAATTCTGGCAAGGTCAGTCACTTCGAGAGCGGTTTTGTCACCGTAGATGGCCGCAAAAACCTGGCCGGCGTGGCTTTTTTGCCTGCAATTGGCTGGTTTGAAATAACACTTCTTGATCTGAACACGCTGCTGCCCAAAAGCTATCTGTGGCCTCTTGTGGCTGTTTTTATCGCAAGCCTCCTGATCACACTGATTGTGTTCCACCTCATTATCCAGTCGCGCATCGTCAAGCCCATCGTAGGGCTGGAAGCAGCAGTGGAAAAAGTTCGCGGCGGCAGCTTTACGCTGCCCCGGCTGGATAAACCGGATAACGAAATCGGGCGTCTCGTCGACCACTTTGAAAAAATGACCGAGAGCCTGCGTGACACCACTCGTGAACTGGAAAACAAAGTTGTCCAACGTACCGACGACCTGCACCGTCTGGCTCGCATTGACCCGCTCACAAACCTGAAAAACCGCAGGGGACTGGACGAGGCGCTGGATGAGGAAATTCAGCGGGCAGAACGATCAGGCAACGGTTTTGGCGTCATCTGGTTGGACATTGATCACTTCAAATCAATCAATGACCAACTTGGCCATCAGGCCGGCGACGAAATCCTCTGCCGTGTCGCTCTTTGGCTGAAAGCCGGCGTTCGCCCCTATGATCACCCGGGGCGTTGGGGCGGTGATGAATTCGTAATTCTGCTTGCCCCCTGCGACCTGTTAACGCTGGAACATGTCGCCCGGCGTGTTCGCGAGACCGTTGAGCAGGAAAGCTGCAAAACCGGCACGCCTGTCACCATAAGCGTTGGTGGCTATTTCTCAAAGCCCGGTGACAACATCGATACGGTGCTGCGGAATGCAGACAAAGCCCTATACCGTGCCAAGAATGAGGGCCGCAACCGCGTTTGCATTGGTCGCCCGGAAGATACGGAAATTAACCCCGCGTAACGGGTCTGACTCGTCTGGCTATAAACGTTATACTCCGCTTCATCATTCATTTTTTCAGCCAGGTTAACCCATGCTCAACGCCGACGCTCTCAACCAGTTGCGCCAGCTAAAGTCTGATATTGAGGAAAGCAAAGTCGTTTCTCCGGGAACGGTTAAAGCCACCAACGGCCGCTTCGGATTCGTCGCTCTGGATGAGGGACGGGATGTGTTCCTGCCTCCCGAAGAGATGCAAAAAGTGCTTCCGGGTGATCGGGTTAATGTCACCGAGCAGGAAGTGGATAAAGGCAAAACCCAGGGAGTGGTGGACGAGCTCATTGAGAGCCGATTGAGTACCTTTGTTGGACGCTATCTGGTGAAGGGCAAAGGGCATTTTGTGGTGCCGGAAACGCCGGGCATCAACCGCTGGATTTTTATTCCCCCGAAAGAACGCATGAACGCGCAGCCAGACGACTATCTCTACTGCTGCATACACAAACATCCGATCCATGATGGCAAAGGCCAGGCGAAAGTACTCCGGGTCATTGGCAAAGCCGGCGAGGCGGGTATTGAACGCGCTCTTACGCTGGCCACCTTCGATCTGGCAGAAGCCTGGCCCGCTTCCGTTGTACAGCAGGCGGAAAGCCTCGACGAAGCGGCTATAGAAGCCCTTGCCGCCGGGCGGGAAGACCGCACCGACCGTGCGTATGTCACTATCGATAGTCCCGCCACTCAGGACATGGACGATGCGCTGCTGGCTGAGCCCAATGCCACGGGTTGGGCGCTGTCCATTGCCATTGCCGACCCCTCTGCGGTCATTGACCCGGAAAGCGCGGCAGAGCAGGAAGCCTTCAACCGGGCAACCGCCATTTATTTCCCTGGCGATCCTCTCCCCATGTTGCCAGACACCATCAGCACCCGGCTGTGTTCACTGATGCCCGAAGTAAAACGTCTGGCGCTGGTCTGTGACCTGCAGGTCAATAACGATGGCACTCTGGGCGACTACAGCTTCCATCAGGCGGTCATCAGCTCCCGGGCAAAGCTCAGCTATGATCTGGTATCAAACCTGATTGAAGGGCGCGAAGACGAAGACATCAAAGCCCTGCCTGACGCCGTTGCCAATAGCCTGGACCAGCTCCATCAGGCCGCGACCGCGCTGCGCAAATGGCGCAACGAACACGCTCTGCTCAGCGGTGACCGGCCCGAATTCCGGCTCAGGTTGGACGAAAACCGGCGCATTCGCAGCATTGAGCCTTCAGTACAGAACGAAGCACATCGTCTGGTAGAAGAGTGCATGGTGGCGGCCAACCGTTGCGCTGCGGATTTTTTGGCCAACCAGCCATCAGGTCTGTTTATCCAGCACCCGGGACTCCGGGACGACCGCACAGACAACATACGCGCCCTGATCGAAGGTTATGCACCACACCTTGCGGACATCGACGCCACCAAACCGGAAGGCTTCAAGGCGCTGATGAAGCAAACGGCAGATCTGGATGCGGAATTGCCGGTGAAGGCTATCCTCTCGCGCCAGCTGGCCCGGGCAGAACTGGCATTTACCGCCGCCCCGCACCAAGGCATGGGGCTTAACGCCTACACCACATTCACATCACCCTTGCGCAAATATTCTGACCTCTATGTTCATCGCGTGATCAAAGCCGCGCTCTGGGACACTCCCATGAAGGCGTTGAGCAGCGACCAACTGTCAGCACTTCAGGGCACTCAGTTCAAGGCACGCCAAGCGGCCAATAGCCTGGAAACCTGGCTCAAAAGCGACTTTGCAAAAACTCTGGGTGAGGAGCCGATGGGCGGCGTGATCAGCCGGACGATTCCTGCCGGCTTTTTTGTGCGCCTGGAGGCGAACGGGCTGGAAGGGTTTGTCAGCTGTAAGGATCTGAACGGCAAATACAGCTTTGATCCGGTCACTCTGCGCCTGATTCACAACAAGAATGGCCGCATCTTCCAGGTGGAGCAGGCTGTAAAAGTCCGTTTCTCCGGGGTTGAAGAAGAGCGCCGGCAAATTAACTTCAAACTGGTGGATGCTGACGAAATTCCTGTAGCTGCCAACCCCTGAGCCGGTTGAAAAACCATAGAGGCAGGCGCATCGTACCAGTAGAAGTAGTTTGATCCTTCACGGAGGTGCGCCATGCCCATCAGCCCGGATGAGTTTCTGAAAAAACACGGCTTCGACAAGGAAGAGGAAAGCCCTGATCACAGCCTTCGCCATAATGCGATAGAACATACCAAGCACCTGCGCCGACCCCATGCCGGCACACCTCACGATTGGGAAGACTGGGAAAGATACAAGCGGGAACACCCCGATGAAGTCGAGCCAGACGAGAAGGAAAATGACGACAGGGAAGGCTGAAGTCGCTCCAGTCTGCCAAGGGTGCTAAAGCGCTCTATCGGCGGAGCATTTCTTCCAGACGGGCATCCTTGGCCTGCCACTGCTCTGCCAGCCAGTTCTTCACGTTGCGCCGGTGTTCGCCATCGGTTGAGTAGTCCCGCCCTTTCAGGTGCTCTGGAATGGCCACCGTCTGAATCTCCATTTTCACTTCCGGCACCCGACCACAAATAAAGTCCCAGAACGAAGGCGCGCCGCCAGGATAGGCAATGGTTACGTCAACAAGCGTCTGTATCGAATCCCCCATGGTGTCCAGAACAAAGGCTGCACCACCGGCTTTTGGTGTCAGCAGATGGGTATAGCGCGATTTCTGCTTGTCGTGCTTGGCCTGGGTAAACCTTGTACCTTCTACAAAGTTCATCACGCTCACCGGGGTGTAGCGGAACTTCTCGCAGGCGCGGCGGGTGGCTTTCAGATCTTCCCCGCGCTTCTCCGGGTGCCTGATCAGATACTCCCGCGTGTAGCGCTTCATGAACGGGAAATCCAGGCCCCACCAGGCAAGCCCGATAACCGGCACCCAGATAAGCTGCTGCTTCAAAAAGAACTTCAGGAAAGGTGCACGGCGGTTGAAGACTCTCTGCATGGCAAAGATATCCACCCAGCTCTGGTGATTGCTGAGCACCAGATACCAGCTTTCACGACGCAGGTTTTCTGCACCGGTTACGTGCCATTGCGTGCCGTGGGTCAGCTTCATCCAGCCGGTATTGCATGCCACCCAGGATTCCGAAATCCAGATAATGACGCGGGTGCAGAGAACCCGGAAGCCTTTGTGAGGGATAATGAGTTTCAGCAGCGCTGGAATATAGAGCAACAGGCACCAGAACAGTGTGTTGATCGCCAGCAAAAAGGAGTTGAGTACGCCGATAACGGGAGCAGGTAGGAAGCTGAGCATGCAATTCCTGTTGTGATTATTTGGCCAGTGATGGGTAATCATACCAATCACCAAGGGCTATGGGCAGTGGCCGATTGTGACCGCATCGCCAACCGCAAACGACACTGGTGCCATAGCGCGGCCAGGCGGTGCACGACAGCCTTGTTTTTTTACCATGGATTTCATTGTCGCTGCACGGCCGGAGTCTCGGGGCACTGAGCAGATTGAGGATGAGCAGGTGCAACTGAACAACTTCAACGCCCATCATTTTGCGCGGGCGGGCAGCGACGACACCATGGTGAAGTCCGGTTCCGGGAACGGCGGTTCTGGATTACACTGCTATCCATGAACCTTATTGATACATTCAATCTTGATATCCGTGCGCTCCACACCTTTGTCGCGGTTCTCGACGAAGGCAGTGTTTCCCGCGCGGCAGTCAAGCTGGGAGTCAGCCAGTCGGCGGTCAGTCACACTCTGGATCGGCTGCGCAACGCCTTGGGCGACCCTCTTTTCGTCAAATCCGGACGTGGCATTGCTCCCACCCGATATGCGGTGCAGGCAGGCCCCCACGTTCGCCAGATTCTCGACGACATGCACTCGCTGGCATCCGGCCCGCCCTTCACGCCGGAAACCACAGAATTTACCTTCACCGTTGCAGCGAATGACTTCGAGCGGGACCTGCTCCTGCCTCCGTTGATGCAGCGCTTAAGGCAACAGGCACCGGGCATAATGCTGCAGGTGATTGCCTCAGGGATTCCGAGCGCGGACATGCTGCGCAAGGACATCTGTGATCTGATCATTTCGCCCCACGCGCCGGAAGCCACCGACATCATGCAGAGAGGCCTGATGGGCGATCGCATGGTGGTTTTCTACGACCCCAGCCAGCGCGAAGCGCCAGAGACCGTGACCGATTACCTGCAGGCCGATCATATCGCCCTGATGTTCGGCAGCGGCGAGAAACCTGCCCTCGAAGCCGGGCTGACTGCCCGCGGACTGACACGCCGCAACGTGGTTACCGTCTCCAACTTTTCCGGCCTGCCGGAGTTTCTTCGGGGCAGCAACATGCTGGCGACCGCGCCCGAGCGCATGAGCAAACACTTACTCCGGGACTTCGCCTGGGCGCCTTTACCTTTCACTTACAAGCCCTTTACCCTGCTGATGGTCTGGCACCGCCGCAATCAGAATGATCCTGCTCACCGCTGGTTACGAAACCAGGTGAACGCCGTAGCGGCTACCATGAATGGCCTGAACGAATAACCTATCAGTTTTGTTCATATATCCTATGAGCAGCACTGCCGTTATTTTTTAGCCAAACTCCCCCTAGAATCCACTCCAATGTCGATTGCAGGTGTGGAATGGGCTTTCCAAAACTGTGCGGAGCCATGGATGGCGGAGCCCAAGCGCCACATGGATGTGCCGCAAGGAGCGTGTTTTGGAAAGCCCATTCCACATCTGCCTCCCCTAATGTATGGACAATAAATGCTAGCACTCACCAGTATATGGACAACCATACTGCTCGCCGCCGCCGTCGCACTGGGGCCGCTGGCCACCGATATGTATCTGCCGGCACTGCCGCAGATCGGCAGTGATTTTGGCGCGGGCACCAGCCAGGTTCAGCTAACCCTGAGCCTGTACATGGTTGGTTTTGCCATAGCGCAACTGGTGTGCGGCCCCCTGGCTGACCGGTTTGGCCGCAAACCGATCATGATTGGCGGCTTTGTACTGTTTGCCATCGCCAGCATTGGCTGTGCACTTGCCAGCAATATTGAAACCCTCATCCTGTGTCGCTTTTTGCAGGCGCTGGGCGGGTCGGCCGGGCCAGTTCTCGGGCGTGCTGCAATCCGGGATATTTACACACCCCGTGAAGCCGCAAAAATCATGGCGCTTCTTGCCAGCATCATGGCACTTGCGCCTGCAGTGGCCCCCACACTCGGCGGCTTGATGGTAGCCGGTCTGGGTTGGCACTCCATTTTCCTCGCACTGGGCGGCTATGCCCTGATCATGGCGGTGGTGGTCGCCTTCGGCATTCCCGAGCCAATGCGGCCAGAATACCGCCAACCCCTTAAACTCTGCAGCCTGTTACGGAACTATCGCGCCATAGGCACCGATATCAGTTTTCTTGGCTATACCCTGACCAACGCGCTGATATTCTCCGGGCTGTTTGCGTTTCTCTCCGGCTCCTCGTTCGTACTGATCGATTTTCTTGAAGTTCCACCGCAACAGTTTGGCCTGTACTTCGCCGGCATCGTGGTTGGCTATGTAACCGGCAACCTTTCAGCGATCCGCCTTGGCAGCCGACTGGTGCCAGACCAGATCCTCGTGCGCGGGCTGCTTATTGCCGTCACCGCGGGCGGCCTGATGGTTGCACTGGCACTCGCTGAAATCTTCAGTGTGTGGGCCGTTATCCTGCCCCAGGCATTGTTTATGGTCGGCACAGGCATGGTTCTGCCCCAGACCATGGCAGGCGCCATGGCCAATTTCCCGCGCATGGCCGGCTCCGCTTCGGCGCTGTTCGGCTTCGCACAAATGTCAGTCGCAGCCTTCGCCGGCATGCTCGTGGGCTACCTGCATAACGGCACTTCACTGGTGATGGCAACCATCATTGCCATCTGCGCCGTTTGCTCCCTCGCAAGCTACCTGCTATTCGTTCAGCGTCATCCTGCTCCCGGGTTCGAGCCACAACGGGGATGAAAACTCATCCAAAATGGTCTAAACAGAGTAAGCTGGTTCTGAACATATATGGAAAACAAGGAGCAACCCATGAGCACAGTAACTCTCGACGGCAACCCCATTGAACTGAGCGGCAAGTTTCCACAAATCGGCGACACCGTGCCTCCCTTCACACTGACCAACAGTGGCCTGGAAGACGTAAAACTCGATAACTGGGCTGGAAAACGCAAGATTCTGAACATCATCCCCAGTATCGACACCGGCGTATGCGCCGCCTCGACTCGCAAGTTCAACGAAAAAGCCGGCGCCCTGGATAACACCGTTGTACTGGTTGTCTCCGCCGACCTGCCGTTTGCAGCAGCCCGCTTTTGTGGCGCAGAAGGCCTGGAAAACGTCATAACGCTTTCATCCTTCCGGAACTACAGCTTCCAGCAGGACTACGGCGTCAGCATTCAGACCGGTCCACTGGCTGGCCTTTGCGCCCGGGCCGTGGTGGTTCTCGATGAGGACAACAACGTTATCCACAGCCAGCTCGTCAACGAAATCAAAGACGAGCCCGACTACGATGCAGCGCTGAAGGTGCTTTGATTCTGACCCTTCACCCGGGCTGAAACAGGCCCGAGCACGTCAAAGAATTGTGTTCTGCAGGCTTTATCAGAACATGAGGCCTTTCGGGCGGCAGCGCCTTTGCAGACTGTGCATTGCCAGGGATGGCAATGCCAAGCCCCCATGGATGGGTTTACGGCGTGTCTGCAAAGGCGCTGCCGCCCGGAAGGCTAACTCCCAAACAAAAAAACAAACCTGTTAGACTCCAGCACCCCAATCCAAGACCAAGGCATCAGCCCAAACCCGTGAGCAATACCACCCAAACCGCCAGCCTCCCCCGCCAGCTCTACACCATGACCTGGCCCATGCTGTTTGGCGTGCTCTCGCTGATGACGTTCCAGCTGGCTGACAGCGCCTTTATCGGCCAGCTTGGCCGCGATCCACTGGCCGCACTCGGCTTCACGATCCCCATGCATCAGCTCATCATCGGACTGCAGGTGGGCCTGGGCATTGCCACTACTGCCATCATCTCGCGGACGCTCGGTGTGGGTGACGAACTCCGGGCCTTTCGCCTGGGCGGCCTGGTCACGATCGTTGGCAGCGCACTGGTGTTCGTACTCTGTGTCGGGTTGTGGCTTCTGCAAAGTCCGATCATGACCGCGCTCGGGGCAGAAGATGCCCTGCTTCCGTTGGTGCGCAGTTATTGGGTACCCTGGCTGTTCTCCGCCTGGATCGGCGCCTTTCTCTACTTCGGTTACAGCATTTGTCGCTCCCACGGCGACACCAAATTGCCCGGCTACATGATGGTGGCCACCAGCCTTTCCAACATTGCCCTCGACCCCCTGTATATCTTCGTATTCGACTGGGGGCTACCCGGCGCCGCCTGGGCCACGGTTACCTCTTTTGGCGTCGGCTGCCTGTTTATATACCCAAAACTGCTGAAACGCGGCTGGGCACGCTTCGATCTTCGCGAACTCGCTCTGGGCCGCGCCCTCAAACAGCTCAACAGCATTATGGCCCCCGCCATGGTCAGCCAGCTCATGCCGCCTGCATCAGCCATGTTGGCAACCGCCATGGTCGCCGGCTTCGGCTCGGCCGCTGTTGCCGCCTGGGGGTTAGGGACACGCCTTGAGTTTTTCTCCATTGTGGTAGTACTTGCGCTCACCATGTCCATGCCACCGATGATCGGCCGCATGCTGGGTGCCGGAGACATAGAACAGATTCGCAAGCTGGTAAGGCTGGCGGTGCGCTTTGTGGTGATCTGGCAACTGGCCATTGGCCTGCTTTGGCTGATCGCCTCCGGCCTTGTCTCCGAACTGTTCAGTAGCGACCAACAAGTTCAGGGCTTGCTCGGAGCCTACCTTGTGCGAGTGCCGCTCAGCTACAGCGGCCTTGGGGTGTGCATGCTGATGGTGTCGGTGTGCAACGCCCTTGGCCTGGCCATGAGGGCGTTACTGGTTTCGACATTGCGGTTGTTTCTGTGTTTCCTGCCACTGTTGTGGCTAGGCAGTCAGCTCAACGGCATCTATGGCCTGATGAGCGGTGCTCTGGTGGGCAACCTGTTCGCCGGCGTCATGGCATACAGTTTCTATCGCACCGGCATGAAGCACCTTCGCAAGGGCGGGAAGAATTCAGGCGAAGCGTGACCGGAAACTCTCCGGCATGGGCACCACTTTCTTCTGGTGATAATCAAAAAACACGAACCCGTATTTTGCGAGGGCAACGGCCTGACCGCTCTCGACCTTGGTCACCCGGAACACAAAATCGCCACCGTATTTGTTGAAGTCCATTACACCGACCTCAAAGCGCAGCATTTCCGGAAAGAATGATTCCGACTGATACATGGTGGCCAGATCGGTCACGATAATACCCTCATCGCCGCTGTCGCTCTCTGGAATGTCATAACTTATCAGGAACTGGGCTCGCGCTTCAGATAGCATCGATACCAGAGCATCGTTGCCCAGATGATTGGCGCCGTTGATATCGGTCGTTCGAACCTGCATGCGCGTTTCGAAACGGAATACATCGTCAGGGAAAGAAAGTTCGATTCGGGCCACTGTGGAAGGTACCTGTCTGGCAAGGTGTCGGAGAGTGTCGGGACGCGGAACCGGATGATACTCTGTTAAGTTAAGGTGTCCATCTCATGAACTGGTCGCGAAAATCGGTTATCTTCATTTTTGATGTTTTAGCGCTGGGGTTACAGTTTTGAATAACGGAAACACTATGGATATTCGACCTGCTGCCACGCTGGCACTGGTAAGGGATACCCCGAACGGCATTGAGATACTGCTGTTACAACGTACCTGGGACGCGGTGTTTCTGCCCGGCTATTACGTTTTTCCTGGCGGCGCGGTGGATCAGAAGGAATCCCATGGGCGTAAGCACGCAGCTGGCCCGGAAGACACTGAAATCAGCCACACCATGAGCCTGAGCGACGGTGGTACAGATTATATGCTGGCCGCTGTCCGCGAATGCTTTGAAGAAGCCGGCGTGCTGCTGGCCGTCGATGCCGACCGGCGCACAATCAGCGGAGATCACGCCGCTCATGATGATCGCAAGGCCGTGTTCAGGGGCGAGCTCTCTCTGGCTGAACTTTGCCAAAAGCACAAGCTGACGATCCCGCTGGACCGGATGGCCTACCTGAGCCACTGGATTACCCCACCCGGCCCTCCCCGGCGCTTCGATACCCGGTTCTTTGTAACTGAAGCACCAGAGAACCAGCGCGTAAGCCATGATGGCGAAGAAACCATCAGCCACGTTTGGCTCAGCCCGGCACAAGCACTGGAAGAGCATCGCGCGGGCCATCGATTAATGACACTGCCGACCATAAGAACGCTGCGGGTTCTACGGGACTTTGAGACCGTCGAAACCCTGATGCGCTATGCCTGGGCGAATCCGCCGGAATCCTACCCCAGCCAGCCATGGCCAGCCATCCGACGCGGTAAACCGGTGATTCTGGAGCCTGGTGCGCCAGCTTACGATGAAGCTGCAAAGCTGGATCCGGAGGGTGCAGGTACCACGAAATCGGAGATTGTTCCCGGTGAAGCGGTTGAGGTTGCAGCAGGCGTGATCCGCCTGACTGCGCCCAACCCCGGCGTGATGACCGGCCCGGGCACAAACACATACATTCTGGGGCACGAGCGCTTTACCGTTCTGGACCCCGGCCCGGACCATGCGGGGCATATTGAGCGGATTCTGGAAGTGACCGGGGGGCAGATTGACACTGTCATCGTCACTCACACCCATCTTGACCATTCCCCAGGCACCCGTGCACTGCAGGACAAAACCGGCTGCAAGGTTTATGGCCAATCAGCCCCGGAAGGTGCCTCACAAGATCAGAAGTTTGCGCCCGACCAACAGCCTGAGCACGGAGATCTGATCAACACCGATGCCGGCACCTTGAAAGTGCTGCACACACCGGGACACGCTTCCAACCACCTTTGTTTTCTGCTGAGAGACCAGGAGCTGCTGTTTTCGGGGGATCACATCATGCAGGGCTCAACGGTGGTTATAAATCCACCCGACGGTGATATGAAAGCCTATCTGGAGTCACTCTACGATCTGCTGGCTGAGCCCGTTCGTTATATAGCGCCGGCGCACGGCTTTTTGATGGGTAACCCGGAGGCCATCATCGATTACCTGATCACCCACCGCCTGTCGCGGGAGCACAAGGTTGCAAGGGCTCTCGACACACTGTCCCCCGTGAGCCTGAAAGACCTGACCAGCAAGGCCTATGGTGATGTGCCAACGGCCATTCACGGTGTCGCCGCCCGCTCAGCACTGGCCCATCTGTTGAAGCTGGAGACCGATGGCCGGGCCTTGCAGGAAGACGGGCTCTGGCAGTCCACGCCAACAACCTGAGCCGCGCCTGCCGGTTTCTATTTTTTGGCGATAATGTACACCGCGTGCACGATGCCGGGGATATAGCCCAGAAGGGTCAGCAGTATGTTGATCCAGAAGTGCTTCCCAATACCTACTTGTAAGAACACGCCTAGCGGCGGTAACAAAATAGCAATAAGAATTCGCAAAAGGTCCATATTGTTTACTCCCTCCGTCGGTTATAACTGACATGCTTGCAGACATTCCCCCTGCAAGATGGCTAAACCAGTAACTTTGCACAAGTTTGCCTGAAGTTCATCGTAACAGTATGAAAACGGCATTAAACCTTTGTTATTGCCATATTCATGAGCACCACTCGACGTTTATCCTTGGGCCCTTTTAGATGACCCGCGAGGAATCATGCTGTTTTCCATGCTGCACAAGCTGACCGATATTAAATCCTTTCTATGCCTGCTGATGCTGGCTGTGCCTGCCGTAACAATGGCAGACCCACCCGCCGACAAAAAACAGGTAAAGGCCGCCCGTGAGATTCTGCTGGCAGAGCTGGCGGAAGATGAAAGCGTTGAAGATGTGGAGCAGTCGGAGCCACTGCGAAAAGCCCGCAAGGCGTCTGCGCCCGCCGCAGATGCTGCGCCGGAAAACCCGAAACCAAAGCCTGCGCCCACGCCGAAGCCGAAGCCGAAGCCCAAAAAAGTAGCGCCCAATATTGACCTTAAAGACGTAGCGCTGGCACCGACTCCGGAGCCACCGGCGGATCCCGGCAGTCAAAAAAGCCCGGGCAGCGAAGACCAGGAAATTCGCGAAGCCGGGGAAGACATCACCCCCAACGCTGCAACAGAACCCCAAGAGCAACCGATACCCGAACCCGAGGCCAAAGAGCCGCCGCGCGCCAAAAATCTCGTTTTGCTTGGCAGTGAAGTCCTGCCTGGCACATCCACGCGCCTGGGCTGGTCATCCGGCATTCAGATTGCCGGCCTCTCGCAGCCCACCCCGGTACTGGTGGTTAATGGCGCCAATGCGGGCCCAACTCTTTGTCTGACAAGCACGATTCATGGCGACGAACTCAATGGCATCGAGATTATCCGCCAGACCATGTACGACCTTGATCCAGCGAAGCTGAGCGGCAGCGTAGTGGGCATCCCCATCGTAAACCTGCCCGGTTTCGAACAGGGCAGCCGTTACCTGCCGGATCGCCGTGATTTGAACCGGCACTTTCCCGGCAGCACGAATGGCAGCCTGGCTGACCGGATTGCCAACTCGCTTTTCGAAAACATTATCCGGCACTGCGACATGCTGGTGGATATTCACACCGGCTCTTTGAAGCGCACCAACCTGCCACAGCTTCGCGCCGACATGAACAACCCTACGGTTGCAGAGTTCACCCGGGGTTTTGATCGCATGGCGGTGGTGCACAGCAGCGGTTCACCCGGAATGCTCCGCACCGCAGCCGTCAATGCAGGCATTCGTGCGGTAACGCTGGAGGCCGGCGAGTCCCATCGCATTCAGGAGCACCAGATTGATGCCGGCGTAAACAGCCTGACCAGCCTGATGGAAAAACAGGGGATGATCTCCCGCGTGTTTGTGTGGGGGGACCCGGAGCCGGTGTATTACGACTCGGCCTGGGTACGGGCAAACCACGGCGGCATTCTTTTCAGCAAGGTTCAACTTGGCGCTAAGGTTTCCATGGGTCAGGTTCTTGGGTATATCGCGGACCCGATCACCAATGCCCAGTACCCCATTAACGCCAGTAGCGATGGCCGCATAATTGGCATGGCAGTGGATCAGGTGGTTATGGCGGGTTTCGCCGCTTACCACATTGGTACCAAGGCAAAAGTTCCAGGAGAATAGTACCCTATCGTTTATGCGCTTTCGCGAATGACCGACAGGAGCTGATGTGTCTTCATCAGGAAACAGTCCAGCCAGATCTGCCACTCTCACCTACGCAGGCCTGGTTCTGACCCCACTGTTCTGGGCCGGCAATGCCGTTGTTGCACGGGGCACTGTTGACAGCATACCGCCCCTTTCCATGGCGTTCTGGCGCTGGGTGATCGCGCTCGCCATTTTACTGCCTTTCGCCCTGCCCGGTATCTGGCGACACCGCAGAGTGATCCGCCAGCATCTGGGTTCAATGCTGGTGCTCGCTACGTTCAGCGTTGGCGCCTTCAACTCACTGTTGTATGTTGCTGCGGTTACCACCACAGCCACCAACATCGCCCTGATCAATGCCACCATTCCGATTTTCGTATCCCTGCTGGCATGGATTGTCCTGGGCGATCGTACCCGACCGATTCAGGCGCTGGGGATTGGCCTGGCGATATTTGGCATTCTCACCGTGGTGGCACGGGGGAATTTTTCGGTACTCTCTGGCCTGCAAGCCCAACCGGGAGACCTGATCATGGTGGCCGCCGTGTTCAGCTGGGGCCTGTTTTCCGTACTGCTCAGGCGCCAGGCCGTACCTCTGCCCGGGTTTACCTTCCTCAGCACCCAAATTCTGCTTGGTGCACTGGTTATCTTGCCGTTTTATCTCGGCGACCTGCTGTTCTTCTCAGGGGGCTTTGAGCTGACCCGGCAAACGGCTATGCCGCTAGCCTACTTCGCGATCTTCCCGGGGATTCTGGCGTACGGCTTCTGGAATTACGCGGTGCACAGCATTGGCCCTTCGCGAGCAGCCATTTTCATTTACCTGACACCGGTGTTTGCCGCGATTCTCGCCAGTGTTTTCCTTGGAGAATCGCTGGGGCTGTTCCATGTTATTGGCGGTGCGTTTATCCTCGCCGGGTTACTACTGGCAACGCGAGCCGGCCGACAAGCACCGGATTACAGCAAATTGTCCTGACAAATGCTTAAGGAGCCAATCATGCTTATGACATCCACTTTCAGATCCGCTCATCGTACGCTGGCGTTGTCGCTGCTGGTTTTATGTATTACAGCATTCGGTTCTGCCGCCAACGCCCAGAGTAATGAGCCCTCCCAGGTTAAACCACCAGACCCAGCCACAAACTCAACCGGCACAGTCGGTGAAAACAAGGCTGGCCTTTGTGAGCGCCCGGAACAGTGGCTTTGGGCCGAGACCTACCAAGAGGGTGAAATGGCCTTCCACGGCAGCAAAGTGTGGAAAGCCATTGAAAAAACCAGCGGAGATATGCCGGGGATGAACGAGCCATCGCGCTGGGAACTTGTCGACGATCACTGTTCTATGGTTGGTCAGTAGTCCGTCGGATGGCTGGCAGTGCCGCTTCAATACGCTGTAGCACATCGGCCAGTACCGTCGTGGGGCAGCCGATGTTGAGCCGCATGAAACCACTGCCCTGCTCACCAAATGAGATGCCGGGACTCATACCCACGCCGGCGTCTTCCACAAAAAACCGTTTCAAAGCGGCATCATTCATGCCCAGGTTTCGGCAATCGAGCCACATCAGGTAGGTGCCTTCGGGCGCGCTGGTTCGAATGCCAGGCAGGCGGGCGTTAACCGTTTCCACCACAAAATCCCGGTTCTTTTGTAAATACGCCATCAGGCCATCCAGCCAGGGGGCACCATAGCGATAACCCGCTTCAAATCCCGCAATGCTGAATGGATTACATTGTGGCTGGTGCATGGAATCGAACACCGCTTTCATGGCATTGCGCTGTTCCCTATCCGGTATGATCAGAGCGGACAAGCCTAACCCCGGCATGTTAAAGCTTTTGCTCGGCGCCACCGCGGTTATCAGGGCATCGTCCCGCCCGGCAAGCGTTGCCAACATCCGGTGTCGGGGTTTGTCGGTAAAGGTGAGATCGCAGTGGATTTCATCAGAAATCACCGTCAGCTCATGGCGACGGGCAATATCCAGCACGGCCTTGAGCTCCTGTTCCGACCAGATACGTCCGACCGGGTTGTGGGGCGAACACAGCATCAGAAGCTTGGCATCCGGGCGCGCAGCACAGGCTTCCAGATGCTCCAGGTCCATCCGGTATTCCCCGGTTTCATCGTCACAGACCAGCGGATTTTCAATCACCACCCGGCCACTGAGCTGCACGGAGCTGAAGAACGGCGGATACACCGGTGGTTGCACAATCACGCCCTCACCCGGGGCCGCATAGGCCATACAGGCAGCGTGCAGGGACGGCACCACACCCGGCGCCATCAGAATCCATTCGCGCTGAATGTCCCAGCCATGGCGCTCACGAAACCAGTCCATTATTGACTGGAACAGGCTATCGGGAAACAGGGTATACCCGTAAACCGGGTGCGCGGCACGCTCTGCAAGCGCCCGGGTGACGGCCTCAGGGGCGGCAAAATCCATGTCGGCCACCCAGACCGGAATCACATCCTCACGACCGAACACCGCCCTGCGGGCATCGAACTTTACCGAGCAGGTATTTTCCCGCGTAAGGGGCTGATCAAAAAAGTCTGTCACTGGCGTACTCCACAATCGGTCAGCAATCGGGTAACTCTGGCTCTTATTGTGGGTGGGTATTGTCGCCCCCGCAACTCGCCCCTTCGCACACTGGCATTCTGCTTTGGTCGAACGGAATGCAATAATACTTGCCGAGTTACCCACATACTTGCGAACCTAACGGTTTACCCGCGCAAAACCTCCCCCGCGCCTTTGGAGCTGTAAATGATTGGTCAGATCCTGTCCACCCTGCTGCCAGTATTTCTGATTGCCGGCTGTGGAGCCCTTTACGGACGATTTCGCACGCCGGATATTCGTGGGTTGAACGTTCTGAACATGGAGCTGTTTGTCCCCATGCTGATCTTCGCCGTGTTGGCAGACCAGCAGGCGCCACTGCAGGATTATGCCGGGCTTGCGCTGGCGGCAACGGTTGTTGTTCTGGGCTCCGGGATTGTTCTGTATCCGCTGACCCGACTTCTCAACCTGAATCCGAAAACCTTTCTGCCACCCATGATGTTCAACAACTCGGGCAACATGGGCCTTCCCCTGCTGGTTCTGGCCTTCGGTGAGGCGGCGCTACCCGCGGCCATCGTGCTGTTTATCGTGGAAATGCTTCTGCACTTTTCCGTGGGCCTGTACATGCTTGATCCACACACTTCCATTTTACAGCGCCTGAGACTTCCTATTGTGTTTGCCAGCATCGCCGGGCTGACCGTGAACCTGGGTGGCGTAATGTTACCAGGCTGGCTACTGCAAACCCTGAACATGCTTGGTGAAGTCTGCATTCCGCTTATGCTGTTTACCTTGGGCGTACGCATGCTGGATATCGACTTCAGCGACTGGAAGCTGGGCATGCTCGGCGCCATTGCCTGCCCGCTCAGTGGTTTACTGCTCGCCTGGCCCATGATTTATCTTCTGGACTTGCCTGGCCTCCAGGTTGCGGCACTCTGGGTTTTCGCAGCTCTGCCACCAGCGGTACTCAACTATATGGTGGCGGAACAGTACCAGCAGGAGCCCCATAAAGTAGCTTCGCTCGTGTTGTTAAGTAATCTGGGCAGCCTGATTGTCATGCCCATTGTGCTCGGGCTGGTCTTTGCCGCAGGCTATCTTTAAGGAAAACATGAATGTCTGAAGCTGTTGCCGTCGTTCGCGCCACCCGCCCCAACTTTCTGGTACTTGCGCCTCTGTGCGTCGGGCTGGGGGTTGCAGTGGCGTGGCAACAGGGCGAGCCACCAGCGCTGTTGGACACGCTCCTGGTTTTTATAGGTGCCGTGCTGGCACATGCGGCGGTGAACCTGCTCAATGAGTATGAGGATTTTGTGTCCGGGCTGGATCTGTTAACCACCCGAACACCGTTTTCCGGCGGCAGCGGCGCCCTTCCAGAGGCTCCGGGCGCCGCGAAGCGTGTGCTGGCGGCAGCCATTGGCACTCTGGCTCTGGTTATCCTTATTGGCCTGTATTTTCTCTGGCAACGCGGTCTGCCCATGCTGGTTCTGGGCACCGCCGGAGTGGCGCTTGTGCTTACCTATACCCGCTGGATTACCCGCTCCCCTTTACTGTGCCTGTTTGCACCGGGCATCGGCTTTGGGCCGGTGATGATTCTGGGCACGCTGGTGGCCCTTGGGGGCAGGCTTGATGCCACCGCCATCACCGTATCCATGATCGGCCTGCTGCTGGTGAGCGAGCTGCTGCTGATAAACCAGATACCGGATGCGGAAGCGGATCGCAAAATAGGTCGCCGTCATCTGGTCATCACCCTCGGCACGCTTGCCGCCGCGCGGCTTGTGCCCGCCCTGTTTGTTGCGGGCTACGCGGTTCTGATAACGGGCATACTCGCCGGCTGGCTGCCATTGCCGTCTATACTGTCACTGGTAACCGCTCCCTTCGCTTTCTGGCTTGCCCACAAACTACCCAGGGCTATTGATGAGCCAGACGCGCTCAACGTGTTGCTAGGCATCAACGTCGCGATTCTTTTGGCTACACTGGCGCTGCTGATTGTTGGCCTGAGCCTGTAAACCCGGGTTCAAGCAACAAGTTCAGCAACAAACAGGTACACAGGCGCGGCCCTTGCATGTTCGAGGACATTGGCCGAAGGTTAAAACTGACATTTCAAGAATTCACCCCTGATACGGAGGTCTGCCCGTGAGTGTACTTTTACTGCTCATCAGTGCCCTGATTTTGATCTATCTGGGAGTTGGCGGCACCACCGCTGCTCTGGTGATGTCCATCGCCACCCTGGTGGGCGTGTTCCAGGATGAGTGGCATCTTGCCAGTGTCCTGTTTGGTGGTCTTTTTCTCGCGTTAGCTCTGATTCTGGTTATTCCCAGCGAGCTGCGCCTCGATAAGTTCAGCCGACCACTGCTGGGTTGGGTTCGCAGCCGCCTTCCCAAACTATCGTCCACCGAAGAAGAAGCCCTGAAATCCGGCTCTGTAGACTGGGATGGCGAGCTGTTTTCCGGCAAGCCGCAGTGGTCAAAGCTTCTGGATGCCAGACCTGCGCATCTGACCAGCGAAGAGCAGGCGTTTCTGGATGGGCCGGTAGAAAAGCTCTGCGCCATGCTGGACGACTGGAAAATTACTCACGAACACTACGATCTGCCGGACAAAGCCTGGAAGTTTATTCGTGAAAACGGCTTTTTCGGCCTGGTGATTCCGAAAGAAGACGGCGGTATGGGGTTTTCCAACACAGCCCATTCAGAAATCGTGATGAAGATTTCTACCCGCAGCGTGTCTGCAGCGGTCACCGTGATGGTACCCAACTCCCTCGGCCCGGGTGAGTTGCTGATGCATTACGGTACTGACGAACAGAAAAAACACTACCTGCCGCGGCTGGCCGGTGGCGAGGAAATTCCCTGCTTTGCCCTTACCTCCCCGATCGCGGGCTCCGATGCCGGCGCCATTCCGGATAAAGGCATTGTGTGCAAAGGCGAGTGGAACGGCAACGAAGTGCTGGGCCTGAAAGTTACCTGGAACAAGCGTTATATCACCCTGGCTCCGGTCGCCACACTGATTGGCCTGGCCATCAAGGTTTATGATCCGGAAAATCTGCTGGGCGATAATGCCGACATCGGCGTGACCTGCGTTCTGGTTCCCCGCGAAACCGAAGGTGTGCACGCAGGTGCAAGGCACCTGCCCATGAACACTGTATTCATGAACGGGCCGACCTGGGGCACCGAGGTATTCATCCCCATGGACCAGGTCATCGGGGGCCAGGACATGCTCGGCAACGGCTGGACCATGCTGCTGGAATGCCTCTCCATAGGCCGTTCCGTTTCCCTGCCCGCGCTCGGTACCGGTGCCGGCAAGGTTGCCAGCCTCGCGACCGGTTCCTACGCCTACACCCGGGAGCAGTTTGGCCGCTCCATAAGCCAGTTCGAAGGTGTACAGGAAGCCCTGGAGCCCATCGCCGGCTACACCTATATGATGGACGCAGCGCGCCTGTTGACCTCCGGCATGCTGGATAGAGGCGTGCGGCCGGCGGTGCCCTCAGCACTACTGAAATACCGCAATACCGACCTGATGCGGATCGTGATCAACCACGCCATGGACGTGGTAGCAGGCCGTGGCGTGATTACCGGCCCCCGCAACTTCATGGCCCGCGCCTACAACGCTGTGCCCATTGGCATTACGGTGGAAGGCGCAAATATCCTGACCCGCAGCCTGATGGTGTTCGGCCAAGGTGCCATTCGTTGTCATCCGTTTATTGTTGAAGAAATCGCAGCCGCCGGTATGGAAGATGAGGACAAAGCCGCGAAAAAGTTTGACGGAATTTTCTATCGTCATCTGGCCCATACCACTCGAAACGCTCTACGGGCGCTGGTTCTGGGCCTTACCGGAGGGCTACTGGAATCGGTACCCAGGCAGGGCGGTATCAAATCATCGTATCGTCAGCTCGCCCGCTTCTCGGCTGGGTTTGCACTGATGACCGATGTAACCCTGCTGTCCGTAGGCGGTGGTCTCAAAGCCCGGCAGAGGCTGTCCGGGCGTATGGCGGACTGCCTGGTGCAGCTGTATTACGCGTCGGCGGTGATCAAGCAATGGCATGAAGAGGGCTACCCGGACGATCAGCGGCCGCTGGTAGAGTGGTGTCTGCAAACCTGCCTGCGGGATCTGCAGCACTCCATGCGTGAGGCAATTATCAACTTCCCGGTACCTGCCTTGCGCTGGCCATTGCGTCTGCTGGTGTTCCCACTGGGTGCCACCGGTCTTAACGGGCCCGATGACAAGCTGGGCACCCGCGTGGCCGCCAGCATTGTTGAAGACACCCCGCTACGCCAGCGCATCAGCCGCGGCGCCTACACCACCATGGATCCCGACGATTCTCTTGGCCGTGTTCTGAATGCCTATAAACTGGCAAACGAAACCGCCGACATGCGCGGCCGTTTACATGACGCCGTTCGCAATCGCGACGAGGACGACCTGGACGGTATCGCACTGCTGATGGGCCATCAGCGCAAGGAGCTTGTCGATTGGGCCTGCGCTGAAGGCGTCGTGAAGGCAGATGAATGCGATAAACTTGAGGAAGCGCTGACTGCTCTGTACGACGTTATACGTGTGGACGCTTTTGATGAAGAGGGCTTGAAGGCGCTATCCCGGTGCGCCAAGGGCAAACGCAAGGTGGTTGAAAGGCCTGCCAGGGACTAAACCACGTGATTAAAGGGCTACTTAAGCGAGCCCTTACCTGATAATTGCCGGGCCTTGCCCGGCAATTATTCAATACACTTTCCATACACGCTCGTCGCATAATCCAAGCCTGCCTTTAGCGACCAAAGTTCACTGCCTAAAAAATCATCCAGAGAAAAGTAGCTAAAACACTTTTTCGATCTCCAATTTGGTAATAAGATATATGATTGTTATGCAATTAAAGCATATATCAATATACCGGCGGGCTATATGGAACTGACATTCAGCGAAGTGACAAAGTCGTTTGGCGACCTCAACGTCATTGACCACTTCAATACGACAATCAGAACCGGAGAAATTGTGGCTCTTCTCGGGCCGTCTGGCTGCGGGAAATCGACGTTGTTGCATATGCTCGCAGGCCTTCAAACACCCTCTACCGGCACCTTGACCGCTGGTGGCAAGCGTATCGAAAAACCTTCACCACGGCGCACGCTGGTATTCCAGGAACATGCGCTGTACCCCTGGCTGACACTGGCCGGAAACGTAGCCCTCGCACTGGAATTTCAGAATACCCCTAAGCAAACAGCGTTCGCAGAGGCTCAAAAATGGCTGGCAAAGGTAGAGCTGTCTGGCTTTGAGCACTACTACCCGCATCAGGTTTCAGGTGGTATGCGACAGCGCTGTGCTCTGGCCCGGGCTTTCATCGCACGGCCTGAAGTGTTGTTGCTGGATGAACCCTTTGGCGCGCTCGATGCACTGACACGAATGACGCTGCAAAGTGTTCTGAAGGACCTGATTGAAGAAGAACGCCCTACTGTCGTGCTGGTTACCCACGATGTAGACGAAGCGCTGTATCTTGCCGACCGGGTGCTGGTATTCAGCAACCGACCTGCCATCGTGCTACGGGAAATCGAGCTTGGCCATATGCCTAAAACCCACGATTTATCAGCCTTTGCCGATATCCGGCGTGATGTGCTGAACAAGTTGGGGATCGACACTGACACAACATCGGCTCACGCCGAAGAAACAGGAGAAACTGTATGATTCGCTGGTTTATGACATCCGTTCTGGCACTGGCACTGGCAGTACCTGCGTCGGCGAAAGAAGAATTTCGCGTGGGCTATGTCCGTGTAATGGACGATGCCCAGGCCATGCTCGCGCACGAAGCGGGCCTTTATGAAAAGTATGGCCTGGATGCAAAGCTGATTGAATTCAGCTCTGGCACTGATCTGATCAAGGGCATTGTTGGGGGCCAACTTGATATTGGCGTGCTGGGCTTTTCAAATGCCTTCACCTGGTCATCTCGCGGAGCCGACCTGAAAATTGTTGGCGGCGCCCAGCGTGGTTACCACTCACTGGTCGTGCGCAACGACTCCGGCATTGAAACGGTTGAAGACCTCAAGGGCCGCAACCTCGCCTCCCAGAAACAGGGCAGCACCGCCGATATCGTCCTTAAAGGCGTTATGTTGGCCAATGCCGACCTGCAGCCAGACGACCTGAATATTATGGGCGTGGCGCCGGCAGTAGCGGTTCAGTCTCTGGTGGGTGGCCGAGTCGACGCCGCCTTCCTGTTTGAACCTTATGACCGAATTGCCCAGCTGGTTGCACCAGTTAAGCAGATTTATGAAATCGGTGAAGTATGGCCCTTCCCATGTATGGTAGTGATTACCTCCGGCGATACTCTGCAAAACCGCAAAGACGTTATCTGGGCTGCGCTCGACGCCCAGCGTGACGCCATTGAAATGCTGGAAAACCAGCCTGAGAAAGCCGCTACTTACATCACCGATTACTTTATTAAAGAAGATGTTGTTAAATCCCTCAACGAAGGCGATATTCCTTCAGAAAAAGTAATCGCCCAGGCCATTCAAACCAACGATTTCAGCTCCAAACTGACCGAAGCCGATATTAACCGCATGAAAGAGCTGGCAGGCATTATGCAAAAACAAGGCATTCTTCCTGATGAGGAAGCTTTCGATGTTGACGCCTTGCTGGACCTGACCTGGCAAGAGACGCGTGAGCTTTAACTATGAGCAATAGCCAGACAATGGGCGTCGCAAGCAAGCGGGCTTATGTTGTCGCCATCGCCGTTATCCTGTTTTTCTGGCAGGTAGCGGCGTGGTTTCTGCCCGACTTTTTGATGCCGGATGTACACACAGCCATTCTCAGGTTGTGGGAGGAGCTGAACAGCGCCGAGTTCTATGAAGGGCTTGGCAACAGCATGACACGGCTCGGAGCCGGCTACGGTGCGGCACTGTTTTTCGGAATCCTGCTGGGGCTGGTTGGCGGCACGATTAATGTGGTGCGAAGCCCTCTGAAGGCGGCCATCATTATTCTGCAATCCATTCCGTCGATTGCCTGGGTGCCACTGTTCCTCATTCTGATGGGCTTCGGCAATCTACCCATTATTGTTGTTGTGGCGATTGGTGCGTTTTTCCCCACGGCTTTGAGTGTCATAAACGCCACGGAAAGCGTTGAAAAAGTGCATATTTCTGCAGCACGGGTAATGGGCGCGTCCAAACTGCAGATGCTGAAGCGCGTGTACTTCCCCGCGGTTACGCCAGAGTTGATTACCGGCGCGCAGTTGGCTTTTGGTAACGCCTGGCGCGCATTGATATCGGCGGAAATGATTGTTGGTTTCAGCGCCGGACTTGGCAAGTCCCTGGCCTACTCCGGCGAAATTGCGGATATGACCGGTGTGATGACAAACATTCTGGTTATTGCAATTTTGGCGGCGGTGATCGACCAGGTGATACTTGAGCGCATCAAGCACCGGCTACTTCGTTACCAGTATCTTTGATACGGGAATACATCAACGGGCCTGCAAGCGGCCCGTGATGATTTTCAACCCCTTGATTTCCTGCCCCTATACTCTTGCCTTCGTTTAGCCGACTGACTTGACAGAATCACGGTTCGTCACCTTTACTAAGATCCGTACCAGGCATGTCGAGCTTAAGCTCAAACGGTCGATTTTTGACATCGATAGACAATAAAAATAAACAACAATCGCCAGTGTCTGAACCACTGGTCTGACAGGGGTGCTTGCAGTGACCGATCACGTCCGGGAAGAGGCCGCTATTCTGGAAACCCGTGGCCTCACCAAAGACTTCAAGGGCTTCACCGCCATCAAAGACATCAATCTCAGCGTCCAGACCGGCTCGATACACGCCTTGATAGGCCCCAACGGGGCGGGCAAGACCACCTTTTTCAATCTGCTGACCAAGTTCCTGACGCCGACATCCGGCCAGATTATCTATGACGGCCAGGACATCACCCACGCCAAGCCGGCAGGCATCGCCCAGCTCGGTCTGGTTCGCTCGTTTCAGATCTCTGCCGTGTTTCCCCACTTGTCAGCCAGAGAAAACGTTCGCATTGCTCTGCAACGGAAACTGCAGGTGTCCTACCACTTCTGGCGCCCGCTGCAAATTCTCGACCAGCTCAACGAGAAGGCCCAGGCGACGCTGGAGCAGGTCGGTCTTGGCAAGTTTGGAGACGTAAACGCGGTTGAACTGCCTTACGGACAAAAAAGGGCACTGGAAATAGCCACCACCATTGCGCTGGAACCCAGGTTGATGTTGCTGGATGAGCCCACACAAGGCATGAGTGCGGAAGATGTGAGCACGGTGACCGATCTGATCAAACGTGTGGTCGAGGGCAGGACTATTGTCATGGTTGAGCACAACCTGAATGTGGTATCAACGCTCGCTGACCAGATCACCGTGCTGAACCGGGGCGAAATCCTTGCAGAAGGCAATTACGAAGAGATTTCCAATAATCCCGAGGTGATGGAAGCCTATATGGGCACGACTGATGCAGCCTGACCAGAACCCGGAATTACTGCGGATTGAGAACCTGCACGCCTGGTACGGCGAGTCCCATATACTCCATGGCCTGAACCTGACACTACGGGAGGGTGAAGTCATTACCCTGCTAGGCCGAAACGGGTCCGGCCGAACGACAACCCTGAAAGCCATACTCGGGCTGGTCAGTAAACGCACCGGCTCCATCAAAATCCACGGCACCGAAATCATCAATATGCCGACACACCGGATTGCCCACGTGGGCAAGCTGGGGTATTGCCCGGAAGAACGAGGCATTTTTGCCTCCCTGAACGTGGATGAAAATCTCGAATTGCCCCCGGTAGTCGCCAAAGGTGGGCTGTCGGTGGACGAAATCTACACCATGTTTCCCAACCTGAAAGAACGCCGTAAAAGCCAGGGATCCAAGCTCTCCGGCGGCGAGCAGCAGATGCTGGCGATTGCCCGAATCCTGCGTACTGGTGCCACCCTTCTGCTCCTGGACGAGATTACCGAGGGGCTTGCCCCGGTCATCCTGAAAACTCTGGGTAATGTCATTCGCAAACTGAGAGAAAGAGGCTTCACGATCATTCTGGTAGAACAGAATTTTCACTTTGCCGCACCTTTGGCCGATCGGCACTACGTGATCGAGCACGGTCAGGTGGTAGAACAGATTGATGCGGCCGACCTTGAGGCCAAAAAAGAGCAGTTGAACAGACACCTGAGTGTCTGAGTCTGTGGGCCTGGACCCCGCCTTCGTGGATCCGACCCGATATCTAATAACAAAAGGAATCCCACTATGTTCAAGCACTGGAAACAAGGACTGGTCGTTGCGGTGGCTGCGGCGTCTCTCACATTACCTCTTACCGCAGCCGGAGCTTTGTCTGACGACAAGGTCAAGATCGGAGTACTCAGTGACATGTCGGGGGTCTACAAGTCCCTGGAGGGACCCGGTGCCGTTATCGCGGCTAAAATGGCCATCGAAGACTTTGGCGGTTCGGTCATGGGCAAATCCATTGAGTTGATCTCAGCAGACCATCAGAACAAACCGGATATTGGCGCCAGCACCGCACGGGAATGGATCGACGCCAAAGAGGTGGACATGATCACGGCCCTGGACAACTCCTCAGTCGCGCTTTCAGTGCAGGGCCTCGCCAAGGACAAGAAAATCATCACCATGAATACCGGGGCCGGTTCCACCGCACTGACCGAAGAACAGTGCTCGCCCTATGGCATTCACTATGTCTACGATACCCATGCCCTGCCGGTGGGCACAGCCACCGCGATGGTTAAAAATGGCGGCAAGAAATGGTTCTTTATCACTGCGGACTATGCCTTCGGGCACTCACTACGGGATAACACGGGTGCGGTAGTGAAAAGCATGGGGGGCGAGGTGGTCGGCAATGTCAACGCACCGCTTTCCACCAATGACTTCTCGTCCTATCTGCTGCAGGCCCAATCCTCCGGTGCCGACGTGATCGGGCTGGCCAATGCCGGCCAGGATACGGTCAATGCCATCAAGCAGGCCAATCAGTTCCGCATCGTCCAGAGTGGTCAGAAACTGGCTGGCATGCTGGTGTTTCTAACCGATGTGCACAGTATGGGTCTCGACATTGCTCAGGGTCTCCAATTTACCACCGCCTTTGTCTGGAACCAGGATGAGGAAACCAAAGCTTGGTCCAATCGATTCAATGAGCGTCATGGTGCCATGCCAACGATGGTCCAGGCGGGTGTTTATTCGGCAGTGACCAACTACCTGAAAGCGGTCAAGGAAGCCGGAACGGACGATACCGAGACAGTTCGCGCCAAACTCGGAGAAATGACCCTGAACGACATGTTCGTGAAGGGTGGCAAAATTGCCCCCAACGGCTCCATGTTGCACGACATGTACCTGGTGGAGGTGAAAAAGCCCTCGGAATCAAAAAGCGAGTGGGACCTGCTGAACGTAGTCTCAAAGATTCCCGCGGATCAGGCCTACATCTCAATGGCAGACACCAAATGTTCGCTGGTGAATTAACACACCGTTTGACAACCACTTAAAGGGAGACAGCCAAGGTGTCGATACAGGTCATTCTGGCCCAGGCGCTGCTTGGGCTTAATGTCGGTGTGTTTTACGCCATGTTGAGCCTCGGGCTTGCGGTGATATTCGGACTGTTGAACATCATCAACTTTGCCCATGGCGCGATGTATATGCTCGGTGCCTTTATCGCATTGATTGGCTACTCTTTTCTGGAGCAGTGGTTCGGTGTCAGCGTCCAGATTGGCTTCTGGGCATCACTGATTCTGGTGCCATTGCTTGTCGGCCTGCTGGGGGTGCTCATTGAGCGCCTCCTGCTCCGACGCCTGTACGAACTGGATCACATATACGGGCTGCTTCTGACCTTCGGAATCACTCTGATTCTTCAAGGTTTGTTCTCCAACTACTTCAACGTCTCTGGCACCCCCTACCCGGGGCAGCCGGAGAGCCTCAGTGGGGTGGTGAATCTTGGTTTCATGTATTTTCCCACCTATCGCCTGTTCGCCATCGTGGTGTCGCTCGTGGTGTGTTTTGCCACCTGGTTCTTCATTGAGCACACCAAGCTCGGTTCGCGACTGCGGGCTGGTGTCGAAAACCCGGATCTGACCCAGGCGTTTGGCCTCAATGTTCCGCTGATGGTTACCCTGACCTTTGCCTTCGGCGCCGGCCTGGCGGGGCTGGCCGGGGTACTGGCCGCACCGATTTACTCGGTTAGCCCCTTGATGGGGGCTGACCTGATCATCGTGGTGTTCGCAGTTGTGGTTATCGGCGGCATGGGCTCCATCATGGGCGCGATTCTCTCCGGTCTTGCACTTGGCCTCATCGAAGGGCTGACCAAGGTGTTCTACCCACCCGCCGCCAGCACCGTCATTTTCTTCCTGATGGTGCTGGTGCTGCTATTCCGTCCGGCGGGACTGTTCGGTAAGGAGAAGTGAGCCACTCATGACCAATCGTATCCTGTTTATTCTGATGCTTGTTGCCGGTCTGACCGCACCGTTCTTCGCCTACCCGGTGTTTGTCATGGATCTGCTGTGCTTCGCGCTGTTTGCGTGTGCCTTTAACCTGTTACTGGGCTATGCCGGACTCTTGTCGTTTGGCCACGCTGCTTTTTTCGGCGGAGCGGCCTACATCACGGGGTATGTCACCAAGGAATGGGGCTTTTCGCCGCTACTCGGTATATTGGCGGGAACCGGATTTACCATGGTTCTCGGCGGCATTTTTGGCTTCCTGGCGATTCGCCGGCAAGGCATCTATTTCGCCATGGTCACCCTGGCGCTGGCACAGATCATCTATTTTCTGGCGCTGCAGATGCCGTTTACCGGCGGCGAGAACGGCTTGCAGGGCATCCCTCGGGGCGAGCTATTCGGATTCATTGACCTCAACAACTCCCTCGCCATGTACTATTTTGTGTTCGCTATTTTCCTGGTCGGGTTCGGCATTATCTACCGCACCATTTATTCGCCGTTTGGTGTGGTACTTGATGCCATCCGGGAGAACGAATCCCGCGCCCTGTCACTGGGGTATGACGTAGATCGCTTCAAGCTGCTGGCCTTCATTATCTCCGCTACGATTGCCGGACTGGCCGGAGCCACCAAGGCGATCGTGTTCCAGTTTGCCGCACTCACCAACGCCCATTGGCAAACCTCCGGTGAGGTCATTCTGATGACCCTCGTAGGTGGGCTGGGCACCGTATTTGGTCCGGTCGTTGGCGCCATCACCGTCGGTGCCCTCAGTCACGAACTCTCAGCCTTCGGCTCTTGGGTGCAGGTGATTCTGGGTACTATCTTTGTGGTTTGTGTGATGGTGTTCCGGCGAGGCATCGTCGGTGAGATCCAGCGACTGGTCAGCCGTAAACAGAATTAAGGATTAAGCATTATGCGTATTATTTCCGCACAGGAGGTGGCTGGTGCGCTGGCATGGCCGGCACTGATCGAACGCCTCGCCAATACGTTCCGCCATGGCGTGGAAGCGCCACCACGACACCATCACGCCATGCATCGGCCGGATGGCGAGGCTACCATGCTGCTAATGCCCGCCTGGGAACAGGCGGGCTATATCGGTATGAAAATGGTCAACGTGTTTCCGCAAAATGCCAACGCCGGCCTGCCAGCCATCTCCGGTCTTTATATTCTGTGCGAAGGCCAGCACGGCACACCTCTGGCCTGCATTGATGGCAGCGCGCTGACCAGCCGACGCACTGCAGCAGCTTCTGCCCTGGCGGCTCGTGAGCTGTCGCGACAAGACGCCTCATCACTGTTGGTGGTCGGCACCGGCAAGCTGGCTCCCATGCTGATCGAGGCCCACTCAACGGTGCGCCCTATCCGCAAGGTGCGGATCTGGGGTCGTAATCCGGACAAGTCCGCAGCGCTGGCTGAACGTTTTCGCGACCGCTTTGATTGTGAGTCGGTGAATGACCTGGAAACCGCTGTCCCCGAAGCCGACATCATCAGTTGCGCAACCCTGTCAACCGAACCACTGGTCCGGGGGGAATGGCTGCAGCCCGGTAGCCATCTTGATCTGGTGGGCGCGTTCCGGCCAACCATGCGGGAAACCGACAGTCAGTGCCTGGTCCGTAGCGAAGTATTCGTGGATACTTACGCCGGTGCCATGGGCGAAGCCGGAGACCTGCTGCAGGCCATCAATGAGGGTGCGTTCAATGAAACCAGTCTGCGCGCCGAACTGGCGGAATTGCTTAGGGGCGACAAGCCCGGGCGCACGAATGACGAGGCCATAACTCTGTTCAAATCCGTGGGCGCCTCGCTCGAAGATCTCGCCGCCGCCATCGAAATATGGGAAACCCTGGAAAATAACTAGCAGAGTCAACCCGCCTCGCTCCGGAGCCCACCTTCAATCGCCTCACTGACCAGCCAGCGGCGCAGTATCTGAATACCGCGCTCCTGCCTGCGACTGGTTTTCCATGCGAAATAGAACTTGTCCCCGGTAACCAGTGGATGACAAGGCAGGCGCACGAATTCCTCAGAGTCCTTGCGGGTACTCAACATGTAATCGTTGGTCAGCGCTATGCCCTGGTGAAAACGCGCGGCTTCCAGGGCCAGCAGCATGTGGCTGAAATGCTGAACGCGAGCACCGGAAGGAATCGTTTCGCCCATCGTTTGATACCAGGCTTCCCAATCACCCGCGGCTTTGTCGTAAATGCTGTGGGTGGATAACAGGGGAAAGCGGGCTATCTCCGCTGTGGTCATGGCGGGCTCATCGCGCCCTGTTACATCTGTTTCCTGCCCCAGTTCCCGGCGGATGCGCTGCCAATAATCCTGACTGCACACGGGAAAAAGCCGTTCCACGTACAAGAGTTCGTAACTGTAGGCCGGTGAGTCTCTGTGAATGGTGATAAAACAGTCCGCTACCCGGTCTGACAACACCGGGTTTTCGCTGCTCATTTCCAGCGCCAGCTCTACCTGGGGGTGCAATCGCTGCAAATCCGGTAAGCGGGGCACGAGCCAGCGCACGGCGAAGGAACTGAACAATGACAACCGCAGCCGGGACTCTTCATGCCCCAGCACTTGCTCACTGGCCCGCTCGATCTGGAGCAAAGCGGTGCTGATGGCATCCAGATACTGGCGGCCTTCGTCGGTCAGCGCAAGCGTGCGACCACTGCGCCAGAACAGCTTTTCACCCAGATAGGTTTCCAGCTGTTTGATTTGATGGCTCACCGCGCTTTGGCTCACCGCGAGCTCCTGGGCAGCCATGGAAAAGCTGTTGAGGCGGGCAACCGCTTCGAATACGGGTAAGGCTTTTAGAGGCGGTAGTTTCATTATCTGTTTTTCTAATACCTAATCAATAAACATCATTTTATCGGATATTAAAACGCAAATAGACTAGTACTGCCACTTTCTTCGTGTGCGCTTTATTCACAGACAGTTATCAGGAAAACGACATGGCGGGCAAAACCGTAAACAGTGCAATTCTTCTGCTTGTGCTTGGCAACGCCATGGCTCTGGTCTCGGACGTTTTTATCAAGCTTATGGAACCGGGCGCGCCGATTTTCCAGTTCGCGTTCGTGCGCTGCATGCTCACGCTTGTGCTCCTGCTGCCACTGGCGCGTAAGATCGACCGGAACAACCTGTTTTCCGGCATCAAAATACACGCGATGCGAGCGCACATTCATCTGGTGGGCCTCCTGTGCATGATCGTGGCCCTGAGTAACCTGCCCCTGGCCACAGCCAACGCAGTGTTTTACGCAGCGCCGATTCTGGTGATGGTGTTTTCGGTGGTCATCTTCCGGGAATCCCTCACACCACTGAGTGTGTTTGCGGTATTCAGTGGTTTTGCCGGCATCATCGTTATCCTGCGCCCGGTAGAGTTCAACTGGGCTGCCATAGCGGCTCTGGGGTCCGCGCTTACGCTGGCTGTTAACGCCGTGATGGTTCGCAAGCTGCCGAAAAATCAGACGACCGTGCATAAGCTGTTTCTCAACTACTTGCTGGTTATTCCTGCGTCTGCATTGCTTGCGATTTGGGAGTGGCAACAGGGTGCCTCTTGGCATCCGGAAATCCTGCTCACCGCAGCCGGTTCTGCAGTGTTTATTCTCGGCTACAACATCACCGTGTTACTGGCCTATCGACAGGTCGATGCAAACCAAGTGACCAGCGCCGAATACACAGGGCTGATCTGGGCTGTGGCTATTGGCTGGATCTGGTTTAACGAGGTACCGGACTGGTGGTTCCTGGTGGGCAGTATGATGGTTGTGGTGCCGTTGGTGCTGATTGGCCTGAACCAGCGCCGCAAGTCACCTCCCAGAGGGTTTAATCCCGCCGCCCGAGAGGAGTCCCGAGTCGCTTCGGTGGAGGCCTGACGCAGTAGGGGAAGAAACACCTCCCGAAACACGCTGTAAATACGTCCGTGTACGCTTGGCTCCGCCATCCATGGCTCCGCACAGTTTCGGGAGGTGTTTCTTCCCCTACTGCTTGTTTGGTGCTGCGTACCCGGCTTAAGAGTCTGCTTTCAAGATCGCTTCTATTGAGAATGTGTGTGTGCACTCATCACCCAGTGCACGCAAAGACTCTGCAAGCCTAAGCAGGTATTCGGAGTTTGGGCCGCTAGGGCCAACGGCTGAAGCAATCTGACGGGCGATCTCAGCTTCCGGAGCATGGCCAAGGAACGCCTCGTTATCCTCAGTAGCAATGTAAACCAGGCCCTCACCATGACTGCCGTTATCGAACGTCAGAGTTGTGGTGAATCGCAGATAGCCATTCTTTTCCCGTACATCCAGATATTCAAACACTTTCGGTGATACCCGGAACGCCATGCCTTTGCATTGGGCTCCCGGTTGTTCAATCAATGTCACCACTCGGCCCGGTGCTTCCGGAGTGCCACGGTGGTCATGAGACCCTTGCCAGAACCGGCGTGCCCAGCCCTGGATAGAAGCGGGGCGTTGTTCCAGAAACGGGAAATCCACTTTGTAGATCAACGAGCCATAACCAAACAACCAGATCGAGTCGATACCGGAGAAATCCTGCCGGTTTCGGTTGTGCTCTGTGGTGTCGTTGGACATCGCGCCTCCTTAGGCTCCTATCAGACCCGTGCTGGAGATAAAGCCGGTAATGCCTGTCAGAACAATTTCTGCGGCCATGGCCGAGAGTACCAGGCCGCTGATTTTGGAGAGGATGTTGAGGCCGGTTTTACCCAGGGCCTTTTCCAGATACCCGGACAGATGCAGCAAGATACCCAGAATCAGCAGGCCAGATAGCAACCCCAGCAGGCCTCCGGCAACTTCCGGTACCTTCTTGAGCTCAGCACCGTAAACCAGAATAGCACCGATGGTGGCGGGGCCGATCATCACCGGGACTGCCAACGGCACCACAGCGATGTCATCGCGCTCTTCCTCTGGCAGACCGGTGGCGTGGTTGCGGGTGCCGCTGGTGACGAGGCTGATGGCGGTCAGAAACAGCAGCGTGCCGGCACCAATGCGGAAGGAATCCAGAGTAATACCAATGGCACTGAACAGCACAGGGCCGCCAAAGAACAATATCACGCCCATAACGGAGGCAGCGATACATGCCCGGCGAATAATCGAGACTTTTTCGGCTGCGGGCAGCCCACGAGTCAAGGCGATAAACATGGATACCGCAAAGAAGGGGGCCAGCAAAAACAGGAAGCGGATCGTACTGTTGATATACGTACTGAAAAACATCTCGAACATCGAAAAAAATCCTGGCGGGTGCAAAAACGCGAAGCATAACGCCTTATCCGGATATCCGCCGTACGCAACAGAACGTATGGCAGGCAAAGTCTTGAACTTGCACTAGGATGTAGGTAGCTCACTTTTGTTTCATTGGTCCAAACAGAGGGTGTTTGCATCATGCAGATTGGTATTCCGAAAGAGATATTTACAGACGAGAGACGGGTTGCAGCGACACCACCATCGGTGCACAAGCTGATTGCCCTGGGCTACGAAGTCGCGGTTGAGTCCGGCGCGGGCGAAGCGGCGCACTATCGTGATGAAGCCTATGAGGCCGTTGGCGCGACCATTGCCGCAGATGCCCACTCGTTGTGGAGCGACGCGGATTTCATCCTGAAGGTTCGTGCGCCCATGGATAACCCGGCGCTGGGCAAGCACGAAGCCGATCTGATGAAGGAAGGTGGCTTTCTCATCAGCTATATCTGGCCCGCCCAGAACTCTGAACTTCTGAGTAAACTTGCGGCCCGAAAAATCACCACATTCGCCATCGACAGCCTGCCCCGAATCAGCCGCGCCCAGAAAATGGATGCACTGAGCGCCATGGCCAACATCGCCGGATACCGCGCTGTGGTGGAGGCGGCCAATCACTTCGGGCGCTTTTTCACCGGCCAGATAACGGCAGCAGGCAAGGTGCCGCCAGCCAAGGTAATGGTTATCGGGGCTGGTGTAGCAGGGCTTGCGGCGGTGGGCGCAGCTAACAGCCTGGGGGCTATCGTGCGGGCGTTTGATACCCGGCTGGAAGTGAAGGAACAGATTGAAAGCATGGGTGCCGAATTTCTGCAGCTGGATTTTGGTGAAGAAGAAGGCAGCGGCACCGGTGGTTATGCAAAACAGATGAGCGATGAGTTCATCAAGGCGGAAATGGCCCTGTTTGCCGAACAGGCCAAAGAAGTGGACATCATCATCACCACGGCTCTGATTCCCGGCAAGCCGGCGCCCAAGCTGATCACTGCCGAGATGGTGAAATCCATGAAACCCGGCAGTGTGATTGTCGATCTGGCGTCGGAGCGTGGCGGCAACTGCGAACTCACCGAACCCGGTAAAATTGTCGAGCAGCACGACGTCACATTGATTGGCTACACGGATCTGCCCAGCCGCATGGCCAAGGTGGCCAGTGATCTGTACGCCACCAACCTGTTTCACCTGATGACTGAACTGACGCCAGAGAAAGACGGCCAGCCCCAGGTGAATATGGAAGATGACGTAATTCGGGGTCTTACAGTTGTGCTGGATCAGGATGTGACCTGGCCACCACCACAGCCGCAGGCGCCAACCAGCCCCAAACCCGCACCGGGTACAGAAGAGCCCTCAGCCGAACAGAAAGCAGCCGCGCACAAAGAATCTCAACGCCGCAGTCTGATTGGCAAGGGCGCCGTTCTGATCGTCACCCTTGCGGCTCTGTATGGCGTTGGTGCTCACGCACCTGAAAGCTTCCTGCGCCACTTCACAGTGTTTGTGCTGGCTTGTTTTATTGGCTGGCAGGTTGTCTGGAACGTAACCGCCTCCCTGCATACGCCCCTGATGAGTGTCACCAACGCCATCAGCGGCATTATCGTGATTGGTGCGATGTTGCACCTGGCCCAGGCAGAAAACGTCGCGGTCGGAATCATGGCGTTTGTGGCGGTGCTGATTGCCAGCATCAACGTAGGGGGTGGCTTCCGGGTTACCCATCGCATGCTCAAAATGTTCCGCAGATAGGAGGCGACTGCCATGAGTACAGGACTCGTCAGTGTGGCCTACGTGGTCGCCAGTGTATTGTTTATTCTCAGCCTCGGAGGCTTGAGCCATCAGGAATCGGCGCGCCGGGGCAACCTTTACGGGGTTGCCGGCATTCTCATCGCACTGCTGGCAACCATGGCCAGTGTCAGTGACAGCGGGCTCGTCGCCATCGTGATCGCGGTGTTGGCTGGCGCCAGTATCGGCATCGCCATCGCCAACAAGGTGGAAATGACCCAGATGCCACAGCTGGTGGCCCTGTTACACAGCTTCGTGGGCCTGGCTGCAGTATTGGTTGGCTTCACCGGCTACATTGAGCCGCTGGCTCACACCACAGGTGCCGAGCACACCATCAAACTGGTGGAAGTGTTTGTGGGTATCTTTATTGGCGCCATCACCTTCACCGGTTCGCTGGTTGCCTGCGGCAAGCTTGATGGCCGTATCGACAGCAAAGCCCTCACCCTGCCCGGTCGGCACCTGATGAATCTGGCCGCGATAGCGGTATCAGTGCTGCTCGGTGCCTGGTTCCTGAATACGGACAGTATGGCGCTGGGCGTACTTGCCCTGGCGCTGATGACCGTAGTGGCCGCCGTATTGGGCATTCATCTGATCATGGCCATTGGCGGTGCCGACATGCCGGTGGTGGTGTCCATGCTCAACAGTTACTCCGGCTGGGCTGCGGCGTCCATCGGCTTCATGCTCGGCAATGACCTGTTGATCGTGACCGGCGCGCTGGTGGGCAGCAGCGGTGCCATTCTCAGTTACATCATGTGCAAGGCCATGAACCGGTCGTTTATCAGCGTTATCCTTGGCGGTTTTGGCCAGACCAGCAGCAGCTCTGCCGCAGCGGGCTCTGACGACCGGACGGCCGTGGAGACCAGCGCAGACGAAGTGTGCGAGGAACTGCGCAACGCCGACTCAGTGATTATCGTGCCGGGTTACGGCATGGCAGTGGCCCAGGCCCAGAGTGGGGTCAGCGATATGACCAAACTGCTCAGGGAACGTGGCGTGAATGTTCGTTTTGGTATTCACCCGGTCGCCGGTCGCCTGCCTGGGCACATGAACGTGCTCTTGGCAGAGGCCCATGTGCCCTACGACATCGTGCTGGAGATGGACGAAATCAACGCGGACTTCCCGACAACAGATGTGGTGCTGGTCATCGGCGCCAACGATACGGTGAACCCTGCAGCGGCCGAAGATCCGGGCAGCCCGATTGCCGGCATGCCGGTGCTCGAGGTCTGGAAGGCACGGCAGGTGGTGATTCTGAAACGGGGTATGGCAACAGGCTATTCCGGGGTGGAAAACCCACTGTTCTTCAAGGACAACGCCCGCATGCTGTTTGGTGATGCCAAAGACAGCATCGACAAACTTGTAAGCGGGTTACGGAACTGATTACTCGGCCCTCCATGGCGAAGAACCCTGGTAGGCCGCTTTCGATAACATGACCACAACCCGTGTGGTCATGTTATCGGCCCAAGAAAGACCTGCCGCCAGTTACGCCTGCCGAACCCGACTACGCTTGCCGGCAAACGGATTATTGAAACTGGAATCCTGACCTTGCAGAACCGCCTCAGGATGGTTCTTCGTCACCAGCTCCTTGACCTTGGGAATGTGATTTTTAGGCGCATCCACCATAATCAAATACTTGCCCGCTTCAATATCATCGTGAAAGGGCTTGATCCGGTAGTTTTCATTCTGAATACCACCGAAGCCAGCGACCCAGCCCCCGGCAACTACCACAAAGATAAACAGAGCTATCCAGGCAGCTGCGGGCATGTCTAAAATATTCAACAGTGCCAACGGAAGCAGGAAAGCGAGCGCCAGAATAAAACCGATGATGGCACCCCGCTCCACATAGCGGGGTAGGTCCGTGCGATCCACAATCGAGGCAGAGTGGAGCTGGTGGGTATAAAGCCCGGCCTCATCCTTGCTGAAAATATGGAAGCGCCAATTGGTGATGCCATGTTCGTGCAAGTCGTCGGAGATACCCTTTGCACTGTCAATTGAAGATACTAGATAGAACAAGCGTATCATGATGTTTCCCCTCTATCGCCAAGTGATAAAGCGTTCTCCATAATAACAATCTAGTTCAAAATCTCCGACTTTACGTAGTCTGACATTTACTCAGTAGTGTTATAAACGTAGGAAGAGACCGTGCCGTCGGGATTGAAGCGTACAACCAGATCCGTGGTTTCCGCATCGCCGAAGGCTGACCAACGATATTTGCCGTAGGTCCAGGTGCGCTTTCCGTCTTCAACACCTGTGCGCCAGGGCTCTCCGAACATTTCCTGAATCTCGGCCCGAGTGGTTTCATCCACCGTAATCTGATCGATATTGTGCGTGGAAAAGTCTTTGCCTACGGTGGCACAACCGGCAAACGCCAGCAGGCTCGCAAGCATCAAAACTGAAAGACCGTTCTTCAAAGACATTGCCTTCCCTCCTGTAAACTTCTACCCATAAAAAAACACCCCCATCATACGCTCAGGCAATGGGGGTGTGCTGTTACAGAGAGGAAATATTCTGTCCGGGCCTCAGTACAGTTTGGTGAGGGACTTGCGGGCGAAATCGTCCACTTCACCAAGCCGTCCTTCCTTCACCTTGGTGAGCCACTCGGGGTCCTGCAACAGCGCCCGACCGACAGCAATCAACTCGAACTCATGGTTGTTCATGCGTTCTACCAACTCGTCGATGCCAGACTGCTCAACCGCCTCTTGCTTGCTGGCCATGGTGCCGCTGATGAAATCTTCGGTCAGACCCACGCTGCCAACCGACATGGTGGGCTTGCCCGACAGCTTTTGCGTCCAACCCGCAAGGTTGAGGTTGGAGCCTTCGAATTCCGGCTCCCAGAAGCGACGGGTTGAGGCATGGAAAATATCCACACCGGCTTCAACCAGTGGCTTGAGGAACTGCTCGAGCTCTTCCGGGCTGTTTACGAGTTTGGCATCGTAATCCTGCTGCTTCCACTGGGAAAAGCGCAGCATAATCGGGAAATCAGGCCCCACCTGGTGACGCACCGCTGCCACAATCTCTACGACAAAGCGCAGGCGGTTTTCCATGCGACCGCCGTACTCGTCATCCCGCTGGTTCGTGCCTTCCCAGAGAAACTGGTCCAACAGATAACCGTGGGCGCCGTGAATCTCTACGCCGTCAAACCCGAGCGCTTTGGCATCCTGCGCAGCATCGGCAAACGCAGTGACTACATCTTCGATGTCCTCTTTGCTCATCGCCTTGCCATTAGGCTTGCCAGGCGCAAACAGGCCAGACGGGCTGTAGCCGGGAACAGACGGATCGGGGTCTGTGCCTTCCTTGCGCACGGCACCTACATGCCAAAGCTGCGGGAAGATAGCGCCACCGGCTTCGTGCACCGCATCTACCACATTCTTCCAGCCAGCGAGCGCCTCGTTACCGTGAAAGGCGGGCACATTCGGGTAGCCGTTGGCACCGGGATGATTCACTGTAGTGCCTTCAGTAATGACAAGCCCCACACCGGCCTCGGCGCGCCGCCGATAGTAGGCGACCACGTTCTCACCGGGAACACCGTTAGGCGAGAAGTTCCGGGTCATGGGCGCCATGGCAACCCGGTTGCGAAGCGTGAGGTTGTGAATAGCGAAAGGCTCAAACATGGGTCCAAGATTCATGGTCATCAGTAACTACTCCCTGAAAAGAATCGATGTTAGCGATTGATGTTGATTACAGTGACTCGGTAGCCTGGATAGCTACCTCACTAATTTGGTTTCTTAACGCAACTCTATTTAATCTGGTTTTAAGATGCAACCTTATTCTGTACACTTCATCTCATGGCCAGAAAACGTTTTGATGACTCCAATTGCTCCGTCGCCCGCGCACTGAATCAGGTGGGGGACTGGTGGTCGCTGCTTATAGTGCTGCACGCCATGTACGGCACCCGGCGTTTTGTGGATTTTCAGCAAGAGCTGGGTATCGCCAAGAATATCCTGTGCGACCGTCTTGCCCGGCTCGTGGATAACGGGGTGCTGAAAAAAGTGGAAGTTGGCGAACACGGCTCCCGCTTCGAGTACCGACTTACCGAAAAAGGCCGGGACCTGTTCCCGGTGGTTATTGCCCTGCGCCAATGGGGCGACAAATGGAATCCTGCACCAGATGAGGCTCCACTGGATTTGCGCGACCGGGCAACCGGGCAACCTGTCCAGACCATTCAGGTACAAAACGCAGAAGGCGAGCCCATCACGGTAAGGGACGTGTTTGTGCCTGATGCCAACCTACTCCGCAGCAAAAAAAGTTCCGCCTGACAATCCGGAAAAATACACTGCTCACCAGTTTCTTGAGTTGCGTCAATCTGACGGTTCAACGCAAATGATCCATCCGCGATTATTGCGCTATATCAAGTTTCCTATCTCTGAGGCCTTTACCCTGAGCCCAACAACGATTCAGGTTAAGGAGATAAATATGTCCCGTACGTTCAAGCTCAGTGTTATGGCAGCCGCCGTTATGGCCGTTGCACCAGCCGCTCAGGCCTTTGAAGCCGGTGATTTCATTCTGCGCGCAGGTGCTGCGCATGTGGCGCCGGATGATTCCAGCGATACGATCACTGTTGGCGGCTTACCCGCGCTAGGAACCGATGCACGTGTCGCAGTAGATTCCAATACTCAGCTCGGTATTCGCGCAACTTATATGTTTACAAGTAATATCGGTGTAGGCCTGTTGGCTGCAACTCCGTTCAAACACAACATTAGCGGCGCCGGAGACCTTGAATCAGCGGGCAAGCTTGCTGAAACCAAGCACCTGCCACCAACACTGACGTTGCAATACTTCCCGATGCACAGCTCTTCAGCACTGCAGCCTTTCGTAGGCGTAGGTGTCAACTACACGACTTTCTTTGAGGAAAAAACGACAGGCGCACTCTCCGGCCTGGACATTGAGCTGGATGACAGCGTCGGCGTCGCTGCCGAGATCGGGCTGGACTACATGCTTAGTGAAAACTTCGGTTTGAACGCCGCTATGTGGTGGGCAGACATCGATACCACGGCAAAAGTGGAAACTCTGGACGAATTTGACGTTGAAATCGATCCGATGGTCTACATGGTAGGCTTCACCTACAAGTTCTGATCCCCGAAAACGACAATGCGGAGCCGAAGCTCCGCATTGTTTGATCAGTTACCTGTCGCCGACAAGGCGTCAGGCACTCTACACACAATCTTTATGCACTCTGACGCTGGCCTGAACGTCCACGCTGACCATTGCCACTCTGGCTACGACCACCACTGCGTCCACCGGGCTTATCGCCGAAATTGCGGGGCTGGCCATCAGCCCGACCGTTTCCACCACCACTGCGGCCACGTGCCTTACTCGGATCGGCCTTGGCCTTGGGTTTGAGCGCAAGATTGTTCTTGGGCTCAAAACCTTCCACTTCCTTGCGCGGCAGCTGCTTTTTGATCAGTTTTTCGATGCCGACCAGCATCTTGAGTTCATCAGCGCTTACCAGCGACAACGCTTGGCCACTCTCACCAGCTCGACCGGTCCGGCCGATGCGGTGAACATAGTCTTCCGGCACGTTAGGCAGTTCGAAGTTAACCACCTGAGGCAACTGTTTGATATCCAGGCCACGGGCCGCGATATCAGTGGCAACCAGCACACGCACTTCCCCGGCCTTGAAGTCGGCCAGAGCGCGGGTGCGGGCACCCTGAGACTTGTTGCCGTGTATGGCTGCCGCGGTGATGCCATCTTTTTCAAGCTTCTGGGTCAGGCGGTTGGCTCCGTGTTTGGTGCGGGTAAATACCAGCACCTGTTCCCAGCTGTTATCACGCACCAGCTTGCTCAGCAGAGCAGTTTTCTGGCTCTGATCAACCGAATACACCGACTGGAGCACGCTCTCAGCCGTGGTATTTCTGACCGCCACATCAACCTGTACAGGGTTGTTCAGAAGGCCTTTAGCCAAGGCCCGAATTTCACCAGAGAAGGTGGCCGAGAACAGCAGGTTCTGGCGCTTGGCAGGCAACAACGCGAGAATTTTTGTGATATCACGGATAAAGCCCATGTCCAGCATGCGGTCGGCTTCGTCCAGTACCAGGATCTCCACTTCGTTGAAACGCACAGCATTCTGCTGATACAGATCCATCAGGCGGCCCGGTGTTGCAACGAGCACATCCACACCTTTGCGCAGCTTCATCATCTGCGGATTGATTTTCACACCACCAAACACCACAGCGGCCTTGGTAGGAACGTATTTGCTGTAAAGATTTACGCTGTCATGAACCTGCGCCGCCAGTTCACGGGTGGGCGTCAGAATCAGTGCACGTGGGCCTTTGCCGGTGCGGGGGTTCTCCGCCAGGCGCTGCAATAATGGCAGTGTAAAGCCGGCGGTTTTGCCTGTGCCCGTCTGGGCTGCAGCCATAACATCTTTGCCGGAAAGTACGGCAGGAATGGCCTGAAGCTGAATGGGGGACGGGGTGTCATAACCCTGGTCGGTAGTTGCACGGACCAGCTGCTCGGAAAGACCGAGTGAAGAAAAACTCATATATGATTAACTCTTGATTGTTCTGCCTCCACGAACACCGTTCTCGGCGAATGCGGGCAGATGCCATGAAGATTCATGGAATAAAAGACGACTACAGTCACGCGCCGGTAATCGGGGTGACGTCCTCTGACAGGTCGTATGGATGGTTCGCAAGAAGGCTTGAAGCCTGAAACTGCGGAATCCCTAGAGGCAGGATGCGACGAACCATAACAGAGGCACGGAGAATTAGCTATAAGTGATTATTGTGGCTATTAGAGACAATTCGCTGCCAGCCAGCTTCTTCGTGGCTCATGCCATTGATGTCAACCAATGGGCGGTGGAAGATGCCCGTGGTAACCCGCTCTCGGTGCGAGAGGTGTTTATGCCGGAGCACTCCGAAACCGGTGCAAAAACAATCCGCAAAAAGACCGGTTAAGCGCGACCGTCGGATCAAAGTCCAGCCTTCACCAGGGTAATGACGGCAGCCAACGCACCGCTAAACAACAGGCAACATACCGACAACGCCATGTTCCAGCGCAAAGAGGCCACTTGGGCACTGTAACCGGTCAGGCGCTCCAGCAGCAGTGAATTGGCTGAGTATGGCGTACCCGCAGTCGTAAGACCCCAGCCGGAGACCATGGCGATGCCCAACCCAAGGACCGCGCTCACGGGCCAGATCGGCCCGAGCACGCCGCCAGTCAGGGTGCCGATAACAATCGGGTTAAATCCGATCATACCGCCCAGGAAAAACACCGATGGCACCACGAATGCGACTATCGGGTAGGCCCAGCCCGGCAGACTGAACCCTGCACCCAGCCACTGGGTGGCAAAGGTGCTGATCAGTACCCCGAGAAAGGCTGAGCCTCCAACTATCACCAGTTCATTGCTCATCGGTGCCATCGACGGCAGGGTAATTTTGCAGCCCTGTAAACGCCGATGCGCCAGCCCGATCACTACCGCACCAAGGCAACTCAGCGTCACCGCACGCGAGTAGCTAAGATCAAAGTAGCCACTGAGGACGAATGTTGCCCCGAAAATCGCCCCGATGACGGCGGCAAACCTCAGCCAGGGCGCCATACGGGCCCGTCTTGTGCCCGGCTCTGGTGCCGCGACAGGCTGGTACCCGGGTGATTCGGGCTCAAGAAACAGTGCCCCTATTAGCAGGTAACCCACAGCCAGTGGCAGACTGATCGCAATAATCTGCCAACTGTGTAGGAACGGTACAAATGTCACGGTCAGGACAATGGAGATCGACAGCGGTGAAAAAATCGGAGATGCGCCAAAACCGCGCAGTACGCCGCGAGAAGCATTGCGAGTGATTGCAGAGTCGCCTTGCTGGTCCTTTTCGCCCTGGATCATGGTGGCGACCACGCCAACCGAGCCAAAATTCAGCGGTATCGACAGAAAGGCGGTGCCGAAGGTTACGCTGTAGTAGCGGGCCAGCGGCGAGCCCGCAAACAGGCTCTTGGAAATCACCCCCAGATCTGCGGATTTACCCAGCATGGAGGACAACAGCATCACCGTTATGATGAGCGCGGTCAGGCGGGTCATGCTGGTGGCTGCGCCGATAAGCGCACCCGGCGCCGTCGCGATCGCAATGACCGTCATCGCCGTGAGCAGGCCGAACAGCAGCCGCGCCACCAACCGAAGGTCCCGCCAGCCCAGGATGATGGCGCTGATAATCGCGACCGCACCTACAACCCCGAGTCCCGGCAGAAATGACAGCACCCCCGCGCCCAAAGCCAGGTAGGCAAGCACGGAACGCAGGGTCAGCAGTGATGAGGCGGTGTCCTGGCTCATAAACTCGGGTGGGGCATAACATCTGTCCATCCAGTGACCACGAGGTATTTCCCTATAACGGTGGTAACAACGGCGCCGCCGTCAGTGCCTGAACCTCGGCCAGGGTATTGTCGCCATAAAGTTCCCGCACCCGCAAACCCTCGTCGGTGACATCAATCACCGCCAGATCGGTGTAGATGCACTTGACCACGCCCGCCCCGGTAAGTGGGTACTCACACTGCTCCAGAATCTTGGGCTCGTCTGTCTTGGTGGTGTGGCGCATCAGCACGAACAACTGTTTGGCACCCACCGCCAGATCCATGGCACCGCCAACGGCCGGTGGAAACTTGTCGTTGTTGGTAGCCCAATTGGCCAGATCGCCGGTGGCCGAAACCTGAAACGCACCCAGCACCGCAATGTCCAGATGGCCACCGCGCATCATCGCGAAGGATTCGGCGTTGTCGAAGTAGCAGCCGCCCTTGAGCAGTGTCACATACTGCTTACCGGCATTGATCAGATCCGGGTCGATCTTATCAGGCTCTGGAGCCGGCCCTACGCCGAGAATGCCGTTCTCGCTTTGATAAATAACCTGTTTATAATCAGATACATAGTTGGAAACCGAGGTCGGCATACCAATGCCAAGGTTCACGTAGGCGCCGTCCGGGATGTCCTGAGCCACCCGACGAGCCATCTCCTCCGTACTAAGCCGCAGCATGTTGCTGTACCTCTTGGGCGACAACGCGATCGACAAAAATGCCGGGCGTGACGATGCACTCCGGGTCCAGATCCCCCACCCCGACAATGGTCTTAACTTCAGCGATCGTGGTGCGGGCGGCCGTTGCCATGATGGGGTTAAAATTGCGGCCAGCGGTATTGTAGACCAGGTTGCCCCAGGCATCGGCGCGGTCTGCTTTGATGAGTGCCACATCGGCAGGCATGGCGGTTTCCAGCACATAGCCCTTGCCATTGATCATCTTGGTCTCTTTGCCATCGGCCAGCCGAGTGCCATAACCGGTTAGTGTGTAAACCCCGCCCAAGCCGGCACCGGCGGCGCGGATGCGCTCAGCCAGGGTGCCCTGTGGCACGAGCTCCAGCTCAATCTCGCCTTCTTCGTACAGGCGCTCAAACCAGATCGAGCCGGACGAGCGCGGGAACGAACACACTATCTTGCGCACCAGACGGTCCCGCAATAACGACGCAATGCCTTCTTCGGCGGTGCCGGCATTGTTGGAGATAATGGTCAATTCACGGGCACCGTGCAGGCGAAGCGCTTCGATCAGCTGCATTGGAATACCGGAGTTACCGAAGCCGCCGATCATCACAACACTGCCGTCTTCAATATCGGCAACTGCGGCCCGCAGGGATTCACAGATTTTGTTAATCACGATTGTTCACCATCGCATTGGTTGCGGTTAACTGGATTCGAGGGATACAGGCCGCCGCACCCATCGGTGCCACGCGTAGATCAGGCCGACCAGACCAAAGCCAATAACATCCGTCACGATGTCGGGATAGATCAGCACCACACCGGAGGTCATGACCAGCACGCGCAGCGGCCAGACCAGGACGCCCACCCGGTAAAGATAACCCTCCATAGCAGATGCCATCAGCCAGATCGCGGTTACGGCCGTTACCACAGAGACCAGGATGTTACCCAGGGCACCCTGCAGGATCAGCGACGGGTTAAGCACAAACAGGAACGGCAGGATAAACAGAATGCCCCCCAGCCGCATGGCGTACAGGCCCGTTTTACTGGCATTGGCACCGGCGACACCGGCAGCGGTAATTGCAGCCAGCGCCACCGGTGGGGTGATGTACGACATCATGCCCCAGTACAGGATAAACAGATGACTGGCGAGCGGGTTGAGGCCGGCATTGACCAGCGCCGGTGCCAGCAGGATCGACAGGAAGATATAACAGGCACTGACCGTCATCCCCATGCCCAGCACAAAACTGGTCACCGCACCGGCCGCCAGCATCAACGGGATGCTGCCATCGGCGTAAAGTAGCAGCTCGCGGGAGAAGGCACCGGCCACGCCGGTGTAGGACAGACCACCCACCACCAGGCCAATACCGGCCAGGATAGCCACCAGGTTTGAGACGCTGGTGGTCAGGTCCGCGATAAACGCCAGCGCGCGCTTGAGATTGAGCCGGTGCCGACGTTTGAACATCGAGATGCCCAACAGCACCACCGTGGCGTAGTAAGGCGCATAGGCCTCCAGCCGCATGAACAGCAACATGTAGATCAGCATGACCAGGCTGAACAGGTACGGCCAACCGTCTTTCAGGGTCTCTTTCAGGCTCGGTATGTCCGCTTCCGGCATGCCCTTTAGGCCACGCTTGGCGGCGTAGATATCAACCTGGAAAATCAACGCCAGATAGAACAGCAACGCTGGCAGGAATGCCGCAATAATGATCTCCGAATAGGGCACCCCCAGAAACGACGCCATGATAAAAGCCACCGCGCCCATGATCGGCGGCATCAGCGTACCGCCGGTAGAGGCGCACGCCTCGATCGCGGCCGCATAATGGGCGGGGTAGCCGGTTTTCTTCATAGTGGGAATGGTAATCGGGCCGGTGGTCAGGATGTTGGAGATCACGCTCCCCGACAGGCTGCCAAGAATACCACTGGACAACACCGACACCTTCGCCGGGCCGCCGCGACTCCTGCCCATGAGGGCAGTGGAAAAGCGCATGAAAAACTCGCCGCCGCCGGTGACCGTCAACGCAGCACCAAACACCACAAAACCAATGACCAGCTGCGCCACCACCTGCATCGGAATACCAATAATGCTCTCTACACCCATAACATGAGCACGAATGGTTTCGGTCAGGCCATATTCATTGCCCCAGAGAAAACCCGGCATAGAGCCCGCGTAAAGTGGGTAGCTGCCGAACAGCAAAGCCACCGCGAGCAGCGGCCAACCACCACAACGACGAACGCCTTCCAGCACCAATACCAGCAAGACCGCAGAAGCGACAGTAGCCTCGATTGGCGCCATATAATCCCAGCCCAGCTGGATCATGATCAAACCGTGGTAGCCCAGATAACCACAGGCACCCAAAGCGGCTAGCGCCAGTGGCCAGTCGTACCAGGACACCCGATGACGAGCTCCCGACCAGGCCGGAAAACAAAGGAAGGCGGCCGCAAGAAAAACACCGATCAGATAATAGAGATAGGCGTTACCCAGCGGCTGGAAACCCAAGATTTTCAGATTAAAAGTTTGGTTGATCGCCATCAGCAAACCCAGCGCGCCCAACCCTAGCGCGCACCAGTAAGCGAAACCTTGGAGACGGCCAGGAGTGGCGTCAGGCGTACCAGTATGTTCTGCGGGGGTATCGGATGAGGCATTCATAATGGAAATACTCTGAAAAAGAAGATCGAACCGGAACGCGCTGGCACCCTCCCGGTTCGATCTTGCTCAGTTAAAGATCACAGGGAATTCAGAGCTTCCATGCGATGCTTTTCCCAGATAACCGCGAACTCGTCATCGCTTTTGCCGTCCGCTTCAGCCACCGCCTTGGGCCAGGCAGCGATCAACACATTCAAACGCTCGGTACGCTGATCGTTCCAGGCCTGGTGCTCCTCGGTCCAGATACCTTTTTCTTTCAGGTAACGGATGGCGCCGGCGTGGAAAGGTACATCGATAGCCGGGGTACCGGCTTCGGACAGACGCCAGCGGGGCATAACCGCAGTGGCGTCCTTATACATGTCGTAGGTCTCATCCAGCGCCTTGATGAAGGTATAGACAAGCTCAGGATCAGTGTCCGCACGAACGGTCAGCACCGGGTAACGGTAAGCCAGGATATCCACCGGGTTTGCTTTGCTGATGCCCGCACCGATCGTCTCGGTGTAGGGCTGGAAGAACGGTGCCACTGCTTTCAGGCGCGCCCAGCCTTCCTTGTCCTCAGCCGGCACCTCCAGCCAGCGAATGCCACGGGGCGATTCAGCCAGTTCGTAGACATGGCTCGGCGTGGTGGTGGTGCAGGAGGCATCAGCTTCATTGCGGGCCAGTGAGCTCATGGTGTTGGCGTAGGTAGGAAACATGATCGCTTCCACATCGTCCCGGGTCAGACCGGCAAAGGCCAGAAAGGCATCACACTTGACGTTGATCGACGGGTTGCCGGCAACGTAGGCGAAGCGCTTACCTTTCAGGTCTTTCAGGGTTTTAACGTTCGCATCGGCGGCGGTGAAAATACCGAACGACGACGGTCGACCAGCGACAGCGCGCAGATCCTGCGGGCCCCAACGGCGGGTCGAGAAATCGTGGATACCTTCAGCCGCAAAAAACGTTTCGGTGGCCAGGAAGCTGAAGTCGGCACGTTCGCTGATCAATGGCTGCAGGCGGCCAATGGCAGAACCTGATGGTTGAATGCGCACACGGGTGCCGTATTTCTTACCGAACGCATCGGCGATGGCGGAGGCTTCGGCATAACCTGCCGATCCAACGTCATATGATGACCAAGTCATGGTATCGGGCAGCTCGGTTTCGGCGCTGACTGCGGTCGCGCCGAGAGTCATCATGGTGGTGAGTACAGTCGCTGCTGTTACTGTCAGCAACGGGCGGCGCAGAGCAAGGGAATGAATCATTGAGGGCTCCTTACATTCTTGTTTTATGGCCGTGAAGTCTTTCCGCCAGACCGACATCGGATGCAATGACACAGAAAAAACAAACGGCGAGGCCGGTAGTACAAGTCAGAAATTAGACCGTAGCACTGACACTAGTCAATGATTTTCTCAAATTGATCAATTTATTTATCGTATGTTGAGAATGTTTATTCACGAGAACTTAGTAAATTGACGAATAATTTACAAATTATTCTGATTTTATTAAGTAGAAACAATACCTTAAGTTATATTTGGATATAAGATTTGATCAATTCGGGGGCTATAAAATGAATTTTAGGTTTGCAGAGCGGAATTTAGGGCTTACTCAAACGAATGGCGGAAACTGCTCCCAACACAGCTGCCTTTAAAAGGCAGATGATCCGCCGTTTGCGAGACCCACTGACAAATCTCATCCCGAATGACGTCGATAACGAGTTGCCGGCGCTCGGTGCACATACGAGACACCACTGAAGCAACACTGATAGCTACATAATGCCCGCTATCCGGCACTCTGAAAGCCACCCCAAGCGCCGCGACTTCCGGCACGATACGCCCGTTGTTGAACGCATAGCCCAATCGGCGGCACTCACTCAGGCCTTGCTCCACCTCGGTCAGAGTAATATCGGAATAGCGCTCATAGCGTTCCTGGTTCTGTAATACCATCCGGTTACCTTCCGCCAGAGGCAAAGCGGCCAGCAGCGCCATTGCGCCCGCACCTACGCCAAGAGGCCGACGCGCGCCTGCCACCAGGGTATTGGCGCTGATGGGGTACGTCCCTTCGGCCAGATCAATGCACACGGAATCACGATTGGCGAGTATGGAAAGGTAGGTGGATTCTTCGGTGCGCCGCGCAATGCTGGCCAACATCGGTCGCAGGTGGTGACGCAACTTTAAATCCGGTGCCACCGCCTGCGCTGACTCGGCAATCTGCAGCAGCTCAAAGCCGACATGATAGGTCTTGGCGTATGGATCAAAGGTGAGTAACCCTTCATGAGCCAACGCCGTCAGCAGACGATACGTTGTGGCCGTGTTCATTCCCACCTCCCGGGCAATGCGGGACAAGGTGCCTCCGGTCGGGAAGATTTTCGCAACCGTGCGCAAAAGCAGAGAGGCTTTTGCCAGCGTTGTGCTGGAAGCTACCGGTCGGACTTTGGTCTGATTGTTTTCGGTGGTCATGGTTAATCGGGCTAGTCAAGTGATCTGTTTTACCGAGCGGATATTCACCCGCAGCTCATTTTTACCACATGTTGATAAGATTATCTCAGATAATAAGATAGCATCGGAATTACTGGGAAATCTGACACGAACAGGTGGGAAAACCGAAGTAGAGGCAGGCAAAGAAGATTAAGCGACGAAAAACAACATCAGGCCCTGAAATCAGGCGCTCTGTCAGCGGGTTGCGGCGCCGGCAAAATTCGTCAGAGCTCCACTCACTTTTTTCAGCACAGCATCACAGCCTTCTATGGAATGCCTGGCTTTCAGGTACTCCGGATCGTTATAGCCGAGCCAGACCTGGCCACTTTCGTCTTCCCATATCAGTGCTTTCTGGGGCAGGTCCAGTGCCACACTCTGCGCGCACTGCATCAGTGGCGTGCCTACTTTAGGGTTGCCAAAAATCACCAGCTCGGTCGGGCGCAGCTCCATGCCCGCCGATTCGGCTGCGGCGGCATGGTTAATCCGATTCATGATTTTCATGCCGTTTTCACTCAAAACCGCTTCAAGTTTGTCGGCGGTAGCCGCTACGCTCTGGTTACTTTTAACCACGATCAGGCCTTCTGCAGCCTGGGCCAGGCCCGAACAGAGCAAGAAGATAAGAGGCAAAGCGATCATTCTGAAAACATTCATAAAACGCATCCTTTCATGACAGGTGAACCTCATACTAGACCACTCTGGCCTTACGGGGGAATCCGGATACCTGATCAGAGAGTTTGTTTTCATCCAACCAGGTTTTAATACGTATACACCAGATGTTTCGCCTTCGCATGGTCGTCAACAGACAACAAGGAGCGCAGCACACGCTGCACCCGGGTATTACTCAGGCGCCAAACAAAGCCGAACGCAAAGGCCGGAGAAAGCCACGGGGTTCACTTTCCCGGGCTATGGGTTTCTTGCCATCAAACTCGATGTAACCGTCTTCAATTGGCTCAAATCGAAGGGTTTTTACATCCTCCAGGTAATTCTGGGAGGATTTCCACGGGCCGTGGGTGCCTTGGCGCGGAAGGCGATCCGCAGCGCGCTTGATGTAACCGGCGTTCAGTGAGCCCATTACGGTATCTTCACCCAGACTGTTCCCGGTATCCCTGGCCACGGCCACGCGCATCCCGCGCCGATCCATGTGGTTGATCAGGCGGCATAGGTATTCACTGGCGATATCCACTTTCAGGGTCCAGGAAATATTAGTGTAACCAAAGATTATCCCCGCGTTTGGCACGCCTTCAACCATCACACTCTTGTAGACCACTTTGTTTTTCAGAATCACTTCCTCGCCGTCCACCTTCGGCTTGATACCTCCGAGCATCTGAATATCCAGGCCGGTGGCTGGAATGATGATGTCAGCATCCAGGTGCTCACCGGACTTCAGTTGAATACCGGTCTCGGTGAAACGCTCAATATGATCGGTCGCGATCGACGCCCGGCCTGCTTTCAGTGCCTTGAACAGGTCGCCGTCTTTCACCACGCACAGGCGCTGATCCCATGGGTTGTAGTCTGGCGTGAAATGACGCATATCGGTTTGGTCATCCACCTGGCGTTTGATAATGCTCAGGAACAAACGGCGCATAGCCTCTGGGCTCTTGCGGGAGCGCTGGTACAAAAACCGGGAAATTGAGATGTTTCGGGCCCGGGTCAACCGATAGGCGGCTCTGGCAGGCAATACTTTCTGCAAAGCGAGCGCTATCTTGTCCATTGACGGCAGTGGCATCAGGTAGGTTGGTGAGCGCTGCAGCATGGTCACGTGGGCGGCTTTTCCTGCCATGCTCGGCACCAGGGTAATCGCCGTTGCACCACTGCCAATCACCACCACCTTCTTGCCCGTAAAATCCAGGTTTTCTGGCCAGCGCTGCGGGTGCACGATCTGGCCTTTGAAATCCGCCTCACCGGGAAAATCCGGTTTATAGCCCTGATCATAGTTGTAGTAACCGGTACACCCGATCAGGAAGCTGGCGGTATAGGTTTCCGACTCGCCGGTCGCTTCATTCACGGCGATCAGATTCCAGCATTTATCCAGGCTTGACCAGTCTGCAGTTTGTACCGAAAGGCCATAGCGGATGTGCCGCTCAACGCCATGCTCCTTTGCGGTTTCACTGACGTAGCTTTTAATGGAGGCGCCGTCTGCCAGCACCTTGCCACCCGTCCATGGGCGAAAGTTGTAGCCGAAAGTAAACATGTCAGAGTCCGAGCGAATGCCCGGGTAACGGAACAGGTCCCAGGTGCCTCCGAGCGACTGACGCCGTTCCAGGATGGTGAAAGATTTGCCTGGGCACTTTTGCCTCAGGTGGCATGCCATGCCGATGCCGGACACCCCGGCTCCAATGATCAAAACATCAAAATGCTGTTCGCTCATAACCAATCTCTCAATTTCACTGTCGTTATTCTGGTAACGCGTTGGAAATCAAGATAGCGCAGCCCGGTATCCTGCGAAATTGGCCTGCACGTTCTCAGGTCGCGGTTGTGCTCAAGAATCGCTTTCAACTCAGGATCCTTGCAGGCATCCACTCGCTGGTTGTACCAGTCCACCGCTTCAAACTCTTCCATCAGAGAGCTGACCGCACGATGCATGTTGCGGGTTTCATCCGTCAGTTCGTCTACCGGTTCGTGATAACTGTCGCTCGCCGTAACGGGTTCCTTATTTTCAGGTCAGTGAGGTATCGTTTTATCACAATGATACGCTTTGACAATAACCGAAAAACAGCCGCTGAAACACCCGGCGTCCATTTGAGCAACTTCGCTTCCTGTGGCAAAGTCAGATGCCAAAACAGCCCGGGTAGCCGCTCCATGAAAACCATTTTTTCACCTCTGCACAGTCGTCGCTCCGTCAAAACCGAACTGGATGGCGGTGTTCTGATTGAGCCCCATGAGAAGCCCTCCCGTGCAGAGACCATTCTGGCGCGAGTAAAATCCCAGGTTCTTGGTGAAGTGCTCGAGCCGGAAGAGTTTGGTCTTGATCCGGTCAGAAGGGTGCACAAAGCAGATTATGTAGCGTTTCTGCAACACTGCTGGGCTGACTGGGTGGCTGAAGGCAAGCCCGGTGAAGCTATCCCCGCTGTGTGGTGTGGCCGTGGCATGCGGCCCCGTGTACCCAAAGACATTGACGGCCGGCTTGGTTATTACAGTTTTGCGGCCGAAACCTCGATCTCTGATGGCACATGGGAAGCCGTGTGTGCCTCTGCCAACGTTGCACTGTCCGCTCAGAATCTCGTCGCCAACGGCGAGCGCGCCGCCTTTGCCCTGTGCCGGCCGCCTGGCCACCACGCCCACGCCGACCTGTTTGGCGGTTACTGTTTTTTCAACAACGCCGCCATCACCGCGCAGGCGTTTCGAGATCAGGGCTACCAACGGGTTGCAATTCTGGATGTGGATTTCCACCACGGTAACGGCACCCAGGCCATCTTCTATGATCGCAGCGATGTGCTGACCGTCAGTTTGCACGGCGATCCCGACCTGGTTTTCCCACACTTCCTCGGGTTTGAAGATGAAACCGGAGAAGGCGAAGGTGACGGCTATAACCTCAACATCGTTTATCCTCCGGGCACACCCTACAGCGTTTGGTGCCGGGGGCTCGAAACCGCCTGCGAGCGCATTGCGGCCTTTCAGCCGGACGCGTTGGTCATCGCTCTGGGCGTGGATACCTTTGAAGAAGACCCGATCTCGTTCTTTAAACTGAAATCGGCGGACTACGTGTCTCTGGGTAAACGAATTGAACAGCTGGGGCTGCCCACAGTATTCACCATGGAAGGCGGGTACGATGTGGACGCCATTGGCGTGAATGTCGTGAACGTGCTCAAAGGCTTCGAAGGCCGTTGATTAACCGGGGCCGGCCGGGACCCGGTTCAGCCCTTGAAACCCTTGCCTACGATATAGACTTCCCGGGAGCGGGAGCGGGAAGAGTCCGGCTTTCGCGCCACAACTTTATCGAACACGGCTCTGACGGCTTTCAGGTACTCATCGTAACCTTCACCCTGAAACACCTTGGCAACAAAACTACCTTTGGGTTTGAGCACCTGGCTGGCCATATCCAGCGCCAACTCTACCAGATACATCGAAGATGCCTGGTCGGAAACCGTCACCCCGCTGATGTTCGGAGCCATATCGGAAATCACCACATCCACCTGGCCATCGCCCAGAGTTGTCATGATTTCTTCAAACACCGAATTTTCAGTAAAGTCACCCTGAATAAACTCCACACCGGCAATGGCGTCCATGGGCAGTATGTCGGAAGCCAACACCCGACCCTTATGACCCACCAGATTAACCGCCACTTGCGACCAGCCACCTGGAGCGGAGCCGAGATCCATGACGACCATGTTGGGGTGAATCAGCCGGTCCTTCTTGTTGATTTCAAGAAGTTTGTAGCTGGCCCGTGAGCGATAGCCGTCGACCTGCGCCTGTTTCACGAAGGGGTCGTTTACGTGTTCTTCAAGCCAGCGGTTACTGCTTTTGGATCGGGCCATAGGGGCTCTTAAAAAGGGTCGTCAAAAAAGGGGTAATTGAGCCTGCATTGTACGTGTCGCGCGCCCTCCCGGCAAAACCCTGACATCCGGGCCGGGCGCACGTACAATTGCCGCAACATTTTCCGATTTCTTTATACCCGGCAACCAGCCCGCCATCGGCGGCCAGAGCCGCGCAGGACTGATTATGATCCGCCTTACCGAACTGGCGCTGCCGCTGGAGCATCCCGAAAGTGCCCTGAGAGCCGCAATTATCGAGCGTCTGGGCGTCGACGACGCCGACCTAGCGGAGTTCACCGTATTCAAGCGCAGCTACGATGCCCGCAAGAAAAACACCGAGATCAAGTTCGTTTACATCGTTGATCTGAGCGCGCGCAACGAAGACGTCATTCTGGCCCGCTTTGAAAAAGACCAACACGTGCGGCTGGCACCGGATACCGCTTATTACCCGGTCGCACAGGCGCCCGCAGGGCTCACCGAACGCCCGGTGGTGATCGGGTTCGGCCCGTGTGGTTTGTTTGCCGCCCTGATTCTGGCCCAAATGGGGTTCCGGCCCATTGTGCTGGAGCGCGGCACTGACGTGCGCCGTCGCACCAAGGACACCTGGGCCTTGTGGCGGAAAAAGCAGCTATCACCGGAGTCCAACGTGCAGTTTGGTGAAGGCGGCGCGGGCCTGTTCTCGGACGGCAAGCTGTACAGCCAGATCAAAGATCCGAAGTTCTACGGCCGCCAGGTGATGCGTGAGTTTATCCGTGCCGGCGCGCCCGAAGAAATCCTTTACGTCAGCAAGCCCCACATCGGAACCTTTCGCCTGACCGGCGTGGTGGCCACCATGCGTGAGGAAATCATCCGCCTCGGCGGCGAGATCCGCTTTGAAAGCAAAGTCACTAACCTGCGCATCCGCGATGGCCGCGTTGAAGGCGTGGAGTTGGCCAGCGGCGAGTGCCTGGATAGCCGGTATGTGGTTCTGGCCCTCGGTCACAGCGCACGCGATACCTTTCGCATGCTCCAGCGCAACGATGTGTTTATTGAAGCCAAACCTTTTGCCATCGGCTTTCGCATCGAGCACCCGCAATCGCTTATCGACAACGCTCGCCTGGGCAAATACGCCGGTCACCCCGCCTTGGGCGCAGCAGACTACAAACTGGTGTACCACGCCAGCAACGGGCGCGCGGTCTACAGTTTCTGCATGTGCCCGGGAGGCACGGTGGTGGCTGCAACCTCCGAACCCGAGCGGGTTGTCACCAACGGCATGAGCCAGTATTCCCGCAATGAGCGCAACGCCAATGCCGGCATTGTAGTGGCCGTGCATCCCGAAGAAGACTTTCCAGGCGGTCCGCTGGCCGGTGTGGAATTTCAGGAGGCCCTGGAGTCCCTGGCCTATACGCTCGGCGGCAGTGATTACTGCGCGCCTGCCCAGCTGGTGGGAGATTTCATCAAACGCAAACCCTCCACCGAGTTGGGCGACGTCGAGCCGTCCTACAAGCCCGGCATCAAACTGGGGGACCTGGCGCCTTCCCTGCCGGCGTATGCCATCGAAGCCATTCGCGAGGCATTGCCGGCTTTCGGCAAGCAGATCCGGGGCTTTGACCGGAAGGACGCCATCCTGACCGGCATCGAAACCCGCACTTCCTCACCGGTGCGCATCACCCGCGATCGCACCAGTCTGCAAAGCCTGAATACTCGCGGCCTTTATCCGGCAGGCGAAGGCGCAGGCTATGCCGGTGGCATTCTTTCGGCCGGCGTAGACGGCATCAAGGTGGCCGAAGCACTGGCCCTGGCCATGCTGGAAGATCTGGACACGAACAGCGGAGCCCCATCGTGAAGCTGGAGGACATCAAAAAACTGCACCAGAAAAAATACCGTCAGGCGCTGGGCCACTATCTGGTTGAAGGCGAACACCTGGTGCTGGAACTGCAGAAAGCTGCGATGCGCCAGCCCGAGCTGAACGCGGCCGAGCTGTATGTAACCGGTGCGTATGAGCATTGGCCAAGCTCGTTCAGAACCCATCATGTCAACGAGCGCCAGATGGCCCTGCTCGCCGATACCCAAACGCCCCAGGGGATTCTTGCCGTAGTGCCCATGCCGGACAAAGACATTGAGCCTGCATCGAAACCCGGCGAAAAAGCGGTTTACCTGCATGAGGTTCAGGACCCTGGCAACCTCGGAACAATTTTACGCACTCTGGCCTGGTTTGGCGGTTTTCGCTGCCTGCTAAGCCCCGGCAGTGTAGACCCATACAACCCGAAAGTGGTGCGCGCCAGCATGGGCGCTATCTTCCACGTACCGCTGGAAACAGAGGTGCCCCTGGGCAGCTTGAGCAGCCGCTACCACTCGGTTGCCTGTCTGGACCTGAACGGGGACAAACTCACAGCAGAATCATTCCACCAGCACGACTGCTACCTGTTTGGTAACGAAGCCCGCGGCGTCCCGCCCGAAGCGCTGGCCCAGCTGGGTACAACGCCTTACACCATCCCGGGCAAAGGCGAGATCGAATCCCTTAACCTGGCCTCGGCAGTCAACATGTGTGCTTATGAGCTGGCTCGGGGCTCCTGACCGGCGAGCGTGATCCATTTCGGCAATCATCCTGGTGGTTATCGCCATTGCCTGTAGCTTGCTAATTGGCGATGATCAGAACCCGATGCCCTGAACCGGATACCCGATTATGGAACGCTATCTCCAGCCCACTGCTTATTTTGACTACAACCAGCCCGAGCTGAAGGCCTGGATTGCAGCCCGACTTGAAGGTGTATCCGAAGATCCGATAGAACAGGCAAAAACACTGTATCTCGCTGCCCGGGACAGCGTTAGCTATAACCCCTACGTTTTCCGCCCCGAACCCGAAACCTTCAGTGCCAGCTATGCACTTAAAACCGGCGAAAGCTACTGCATTCCAAAAGCGCTATTACTCGGCGCTGCAGCACGATCCATCGGCATTCCCAGCCGTCTAGGCCTTGCCGATGTGCGCAATCACCTCTCAAGCCCCAAACTGATTGAATGGCTGCGGTCAGACATTTTCCGCATGCACGGATATATCGAGCTTTACCTCAACGGTCGCTGGGTAAAAGCCACACCCGCTTTCAACAAGCAGCTGTGCGAGCTGATGAAGGTAGAGCCTCTTGAGTTTGACGGCGTCAACGACTCCATTTTCCAGCAATACACCGAGGCTGGAGAAGCACACATGGAATACGTGAACGATCACGGGGTTTTCGACGACGTTCCCCACGACTTCATTCTATCCGGGATAAAAGCCGCATACGGGCATCTGTTTTCAGGGAAAGGCGCACCGGAGGCTGTTGAGGGGAGCCTGGCGCGGGGAATCATGCCCGGCTCATGATTACCCTGCCAATTACCTTATTCCACAGAGTTGCGGATCAGGAAGTCAAAAGCACTCAGTGCGGCCTTCGAGCCTTCGCCCATGGAAATCACAATCTGCTTGTAAGGCACCGTGGTGGCGTCGCCGGCCGCAAAGACCCCCGGAATTGAGGTTTCGTTACGGTCGTTGATGATGATTTCGCCGTGCTGGCTCAGCTCGATATCACCCTTGAGCCATTCGGTGTTGGGCACCAGGCCAATCTGAACGAACACACCTTCCAGAGCGACATGATGGCTTTCACCAGTGTTGCGATCCGTGTAGTTCAGGCCGCTCACTCTGCCGTTCTCACCAACCACTTCGGTGGTCTGGCCAGACGTAATAATGTCTACATTGTTCAGGCTGCGCAGCTTTTTCTGCAGTACATCGTCAGCACGCATTTCGGCGCCGAACTCGATCAGTGTCACATGACCCACGATACCGGCCAGATCGATAGCGGCTTCAACCCCGGAGTTACCACCGCCAATCACCGCAACGCGCTTTCCTTTGAACAACGGGCCGTCGCAATGCGGGCAGTAAGCCACGCCCTTGTTCCGGTACTCCACCTCACCAGGCACACCCAGCGGGCGCCAGCGAGCGCCAGTGGACAGTACAACCGTACGAGCCTTAAGTGATGCACCATTGGCCAGACGAACCTCATGGGGCATTCCACGCTTGGTAGCCGGAATCAGCTTCTCGGCCAGCTGCATATTCATAATATCCACGTCGTATTCTTTAACGTGTTGCTCCATGGCCGCAACCAGCTTGGGGCCTTCGGTATAAGGCACGGAGATCAGATTCTCGATCCCCATTGTATCCACTACCTGTCCACCAAAGCGCTCAGCGGCAATACCTGTGGAAATACCTTTACGCGCCGCATAAATAGCTGCCGCAGAGCCAGCCGGGCCGCCACCAATCACCAACACCTCAAAGGTGTCTTTGCGGTTAATCTTCTCGGCTTCTTTCTCGTCCGAATTTGTGTCCAGCCTGGAAACAATCTCTTCCAGCGTCATGCGCCCCTGCCCCCATGGCTCACCGTTCAGGTAAACACTCGGTACCGACATGATCTCGCGTTTTTCCACTTCATCCTGGAACAGGGCGCCGTCTATCGCCGTATGGCGCACACCGGGATTCAGAACGCTCATCAGGTTCAAAGCCTGAACCACGTCCGGGCAGTTCTGGCAGGAGAGCGAAAAATAGGTCTCAAACTGAAAGTCGCCGTCCAGTTGCTGAATTTGCTCGATCACATCCTGAGAGGCCTTGGACGGGTGCCCCCCCACCTGCAGCAATGCCAGAACCAGAGACGTAAACTCGTGGCCCATGGGGATGCCCGCGAAGCGAACACCCATGTCGCTACCCACACGGTTTATCGCGAAAGACGGGCGACGCACATCGTTCGACTCTTCCGTGCGCAGGCTGATCTTCTCGGACATCGGTTCGATTTCTTCCAGAAGCTGTCGCAACTCCTGAGATTTAGCGCCATCATCGTAGGCGGCAACCAGCTCAATCGGCTGCTGCAGTTTTTCCATGTAGGCTTTCAGTTGCTGCTTGATATTGGCATCCAACATGTAACGATTCCTCTAGTAGGCTCTTTAGACCGATCGTCTGAATTTCTGGATTCAAAATGATCTGTGATTCGGCTGTATCCAAACGATACGGACCGGCAACAAAATGCTCAAATTAATTGATCCAAACCAATTGATAGCAAACTGCTATAGACCGATCATTTGCCTTGCCTGTAAATGGACAAATAGCGCATATCCATAAGCGCCCGACCCCGGTACCATATCGAAAGGCGTTGCGACGCCACCCCTTGCACTCAGGACCAGTAGCACATGTTTCCAGACCGCTTTCATTCAATCCAGGACGGACGCGTACATATTTCCGCATCCCAGGCCAGCCAATTCGCCAAGGAAGTGGCCGGAGATTTCAATCCCATCCACGATCCCGATGCACGCCGGTTCTGCGTTCCCGGAGATCTGCTTTTTGCCGTGGTGGTTTCACGCTTCGGCCTTTCCCGGCACATGACCTTCCAGTTCCGCGCCCTGCTTGGCGACGGTATCCCCCTGGAGTTCCGGGAAAGCGGTGACGAGACCATCGAAGTGTGCGACCAGAACGGCAAGGTGTATCTGGAAGTCACTCGCAGTGGTGAAGCAACCCGGGATGAGCAAGTTGTTGAGAAGCTTATCCGTTGCTACGTGGCCGCCTCCGGCAAGAACTTCCCCCACACCCTGAAACCACTGATGGAATCGAAGGATGTGATGTTCAACCCCGATCGCCCCATGGTGATGTACGAAAGCATGAGCCTGACACTGGATCGCCTCGACGCCGCCTCACCGGAGATGGAACTGCACAATGCCGATCTGGAAGCGAATGGCAAACGCGGCAATGTAACCCTTGAATACCGGCTGATCTCTGATGGCAAGCCAGTAGGTGAAGTATCAAAGCGCCTCCTTTTAGGCGGGCTGCGACCCTATTGCCCGGACGCCATGGCTGGTGTAATTGAAGAGTTTTATCGTTTGAAGGCGCGCGGCTCACAGTATGGTGTCGATATCGCCGCTTCCTGATCTGGATCGTCTTTTCACGCGGGGGTTTCTGATTACAATGGTTCTTATGAGCTTCGCAATCATAAGGACGGTAAACCATGGCCCGCGAACGTACACCAGAGGAGCCATTAGCCGCTTACCGGTTATCCCCTGACGCCGTTATCTCCGCACTGAAGACCAACGGGCAGAGGGGCCTTGAGACCAATGAGGCCGCAGCCAGGCTGGAACGCAATGGCCGCAATGAACTCACGGCCGCCAAGCCAGTTCCCGGCTGGCGCAAAATACTTGCCCAGTTCACCGATACTCTGGTTATTCTGTTATTGCTCGCCGCTGCGGTATCCATGGGCCTGTGGTTATTGGAGCGCGACTCCGCCCTGCCCTACGAAGCGCTTGCGATCCTTGCCATTGTTATTTTAAACGCCGCCATGGGTTTTGCGCAGCAGGCCCGTGCAGAACAGGCCGTGGCGGAGTTGCAGCAAATGTCGGCCGCCAAGGCCCGGGTTATCCGTGGCGGCGAACAATACAACGTTGCGGCCACAGAGCTGGTCACCGGCGATATTGTTCTGGTGGAAGAAGGCGACACCATTCCCGCAGATGGCCGCTTGATTCACTCCGTTGCCCTGCAAACCTCGGAAGCCGCACTCACCGGTGAAAGCCTGCCCGAATCCAAAGATCCGGAAGCCATCAGCGGCGAGGCCGCCCTCGGCGACCGTCAGAACATGATTTTCAGCGGCACCACCGTCACCTATGGCCACGGCACTGCGGTGGTGACGGCTACCGGCATGCACTCCCAAATGGGCCAGATTGCCGGCATGCTTGAGCAGGCACCGCCTGAAACCACACCTTTGCAGCAGGATCTGGCCCGGGTCGGTCGAATACTGGGGCTGGTGGTGATCGCCATTGCGATGGTGATGATTTTCACCATCATCCTGATGGAGCATGTCAGCGGCTTTTCCGCCCTTTTCGATGTGCTGATTCTTGGTGTCGCTCTGGCGGTAGCTGCAGTGCCCGAAGGCCTGCCGGCCGTAGTAACCGCAGTCCTCGCCTTGGGTGTTCAGCGCATGGCGCGCCGTAATGCGATTGTCCGTCATCTGGCAGCCGTAGAAACACTGGGCGCGGCCAATGTAATCGCTTCCGACAAAACCGGCACCCTTACCCGCAACGAAATGACGGTGAGGGCAATCGTTACTGCCAGCGGTCGGGTCACGCTGGGTGGCACAGGGTATGAGCCGGAGGGTGACCTTAGTGTGCATGTGCACGGAACAGCCGCCGATAATGCCGACCATACCATCACAGAGCCGTTACGCCTGGAACTGGAGCGAGCCCTGACCGTTGGTGATCGCGCTACCAATGCGGTTCTTCACGAAGAAGAAGGCCTCTGGAGCATTCAGGGTGACCCCACCGAAGGGGCCCTGCTGGTTGCCGCGCGAAAAGCAGGGCTGACGGAAGACATGCTGGACACCCGTTATGAGCGGGTTGCGGAAGTGCCCTTCTCATCGGAACGCAAAATGATGTCCACGCTGCATACTGACAGCCAGCAGCAGGAATCTATTCAGGTCTTTACCAAGGGTGCCCCGGATGTTCTTCTGGGCCGCTGTAACCGTGAGCGCGTGGGGGACAGTATCCGCTCTTTAACGCCAGAACGCCGCGCCGAGATCCTGCAAACCAACGAACAACTGGCCGGGGAGGCTCTGCGTACACTGGGTGTGGCAGCCCGTTTCCTGCCAGCAGAAGGTTTCGAGCCAGAACAGGTTGATGAAGATCTCGAGCAGGATCTTGTCTTCGTCGGCCTGATTGGCATGATTGATCCGCCCCGGGAAGAAGCCAAACAGGCCGTTGCCCTGGCGCGAAATGCAGGCATCCGCCCGGTAATGATCACCGGTGATCACCCGATCACCGCTGCCGTCATTGGCAAGGAGCTGGGCATCTGCACGGATGGCCGTGCCGTAACCGGGGCCGAAATTGACGGGATGACAGATGAGGCACTGCACCGCACCGTGCAGGAAGTCGCTGTTTATGCCCGCGTTAACCCGGAGCATAAACTGCGTATCGTGAAGGCTTTGCAGAAGGGTGCCAACACAGTCGCCATGACCGGCGATGGTGTGAACGATGCACCCGCCCTGAAAGCAGCCGATATCGGTATATCCATGGGCATTACCGGCACCGATGTATCCCGCAAGGCCTCGGATATCATTCTCGCCGACGACAACTTCGCTACCATTGTTGCCGCCGTGGAAGAAGGTCGTGCCATTTTCGCCAACATCCGCAAGTTCCTGCGCTATCTTCTGGCATCCAATATTGGCGAAGTACTGACCATGTTCTTTGGTGTGCTGCTGGCGGATGTGATCGGGCTAACCACAAACGGTGCCGGCCTGGCTCTGCCATTGCTGGCAACCCAGATTCTGTGGATCAACATGGTCAGTGATGGCGCACCGGCCCTGGCCCTCGGCTTGGACCCGGGCGACAAGGAGGCAATGAACAGACCGCCAAGGCTCCGGGAGGAAGGTGTGATTACGCACAGCATGTGGGCCGGGATCGGCTTTGTCGGTGTGATAACCGCAACCGGCACCCTGTTTGTGTTGGACGCTTCCCTCCCCGGCGGCCTGGTGGCCGGCACAGGCAATCTTGCCTATGGTCAGACCATGGCTTTCACCACTCTGGTCCTGTTCTCGATGTTTACCGTGTTTATTTCGCGTTCCGACGAACAGAGTGCCTTCAGCGGGCTGTTCTCCAACCTCTGGCTGTGGGTGGCTGCGGGCGCGTCACTGCTTCTGCAAATGGCAGTGGTCTATCTGCCCTTCCTGCAGAAGCCATTTTCCACCGTCAGCCTCAGTCTTGAGGACTGGCTGTTCTGCACACTGGTCGCCAGCTCCGTGTTATGGCTACGGGAACTGAGCAAGCTGATCATTCGCCTGCAAAAGAGCGAGGCTGGCCCAGCCGCTGCAATCGGCCTTTAATCTTTTTCCCCCGAACACTGAACACAAAAAACCCCGGATTCCCGGGGTTTTTTGTCAGTAGCAGGCCCGTGTTCCAAGCCTGCCCTGCGTGCTTCCGATGATAGGGAAGCTTAGATCTTGCCAACCAGATCCAGTGAAGGAGACAGTGTAGCCTCGCCTTCCTTCCACTTGGCCGGGCATACTTCGCCAGGATGCTTGCGCACGTACTGAGCAGCCTTCACTTTACGCATCAGTTCAGACGCGTCACGACCAATACCTTCTGCTGTAATTTCCATCGCCTGAATCACGCCATCCGGGTCGATCAGGAAAGTAGCGCGGTCTGCCAGGCCTTGACCTTCACGCATTACGCCAAAATTGTTGGTAATGCTGCCGTTCTGGTCACCAACCATGAAATAGTTGATCTTGCCAATGGTCTCGGAGCTGTCGTGCCATGCTTTATGAGTGAAGTGCGTGTCGGTAGACACGGAGAATACTTCAACGCCCATCTTCTGCAGTTCGTCGTAATGATCCGCTACGTCGCCCAGCTCGGTGGGGCAAACGAAGGTGAAATCTGCAGGGTAGAAGAAAAAGATCGCCCACTTGCCTTTCACATCCGCTTCGGAAATTTCTACAAATTCGCCCCGTTTGAAAGCGGTTGCGTTAAACGGTTTGATTTCGCTGTTAATCAGGCCCATTAAAAACACTCCTGTTGGTTCGTTTGCGTGTTGATTAATTTTCGATGCTCATAATATCCAGTGAGCCAGCCTTGGTAAAATTGATTATCTTCAAACTCTCGATAGGCGATATCTATTTACTATCTGCATTGCTTTTCCTGGCTCTACCAAGGCCCTACAACATAGCCGAGCTTCTCCGGAAGCCAAAGCGCAATCCCTGGCACCAGCATCACCAGAAGCAAGCTGACGCTCATCGCGGCAATGAAGATCAACGCCCAGCCTATGGTATGTTCCAGGCGAATATTTGCAATACGTGTTGTAACCATCAGGTTGACCGCCACCGGCGGGGTAAACTGGCCAATGGCAATGTTCATGGCCAGCAGGATACCAAACCACACAGGGTTCCAGCCAAAATGGTTCATCAGCGGCAACACGATGGGGATGAGGATCAGGTAGATCGACACCGCATCCAGCAGCATGCCGGCAATCAACACAAGCACCATTACCAGGCCCAACAGCACCCAACCGTTGTCCGAAAGGGATAACAGCGCATCCGCCAGATGCTGGAACGTACCCAGTGTAGTGCCCGCCCAGGCAAAAATACCCGCCAGAGCGATGATCAGCATGACCACGCCCGAGGTTACCGCCGCATCTGTCATCAGATCAAACAGGCTGCGCAAACTCAGGTTTCGGTATACCAGGCAGCCCACAATGACACCGTAGGCCACCGCAACGACTGCCGCTTCGGTAGGGGTGAACAAGCCAGAGCGCAGGCCGCCCAGAATAATAACCGGGGCAAACAGGGCCGGCAGGGCCGCCTTGAAGCTGGGCCAGAATGGCGGACGCTCAGAGGTTTCCGGGTTCTCCCAGCCGAACTTGCGGGCGAGGTACAGCGCCGGCACCAACAACGACAGGCCGGCCAGAATGCCCGGAAACAACCCTGCCGCAAACAACGCTCGCAAATCTACGCCAGGCACCACAATCGAGTAGAGAATCAGCGCAATGGAGGGCGGAATAAGAATAGCAGTCGACGACGATGCCGCGATCAACGCAGCGGAGAAAGGCTGCGGATAGCCTGCCTTGCGCATACTGGGCAGCATCACCATGGCTACAGCTGCCGCATCCGCGGGTCCCGAACCACTCATTCCGCCCATGATCAGGCATACCAGCACCGCAACAACCGTCAGGCTGCCGTGGCGAGGGCCGATGATCGCCTGAGCAAAGCGCACCAGGCTGGCAGCTACACCGGCACGCTCAAAAATAAGGCCGGTAAGAATAAACAGTGGTATCGCGATAAGCGGATACTTCGACACACTGTTGTAGGTATTGGTGCCGAAGGTGGCAAGCATGTCGGGTGACAAGCCAGCGACGATCCCCACCAGCCCACCAAATCCAAGCGCAATGGCAACGGGGACCCCCAGCAGCAAGACCACCAGAAAACTGCCGATCATCAGAAGATCAGGACTCATGGATGACCTCCGCATCTTTCTTGCCACGCAGGCGGTCAACGAAGTTCTGAGTCATCCGGAAAATAATCGCAGCCGACATCAGCGGCAGCCACATCACATAAATCCAGTTGGGCAGGCCCAACCCCGGAGACAGGGACTCCCACTCGTATTCCTGCATCGCAAAAATGGCGCCATACAAGGTGGTTACCCCCATAACCGACACGCCCACCAGCCATTGCACTACAAACAGCCCCTTTAGCGCAGCAGGCGGCAGGTAATGCTCAACCAGCTCAATCCGGATGTGCTGATTACTGCGCGCGGCCACGGCTGCGCCGGCGAACGTAAGCAACACCAGAAGAAAGACTGAGAATTCTTCGGTGAACGCAAAGGAGGCATCGGTGGTATAGCGGACAATCACATTGCCCAGACTGATGACACAGATTGCAATCAGAGCCAGCGATGCCAGCCAGGCTTCCGGCCGAAACTTCGGGGGGCGGGAGGGCATGAATACTCCGTTTCAGAAAAAGGCACCCCCCGGAACCAGCGGGTGCCTGAACAGCAGCGTGTTACTGCTTGCGGCTGGCGACAGCAGACTGGGCCTGCTTCACCAGATCTTCACCGATGCGCGGTGTCCACTTTTCATAGACTGAGTGGGTCGCCTTAACAAATGCCTCGTGCTGCGCCTGGGTCAGTTCAGTTACCGTTACACCGCGATCCTTGATGGCCTGCAGCGTGTCCTCAAGCTCGGCTCGGGATTTTTCAATTTCCCACTTGCCGGCATCCACAGCCGCCTGTTTCAGAAGTGCCTGGTCTTTTGCATTGAACTGGCCCCAAACACGGTTGCTGACCGCAAATACCAGCGGATCGGCCATGTAGTGCCACAATGTGAGGTGCTCTTGCCCTACCTGGTCAATACGTGCCACGTCAAAAACCGACAGCGGGTTTTCCTGGCCATCGACTGCACCGGTGGTCAGTGCTGGCTTGGCATCCGCCCAGCTCATCTGTGTAGGGTTAGCGCCCAGTTCAGAGAAGGTATCCTGGAACAGTGGCGAACCAACAACGCGGATTTTCAAGCCTTCCAGATCTGCCGGCTCGCTGATAGCCCGCTTGGAGTTGGACAGCTCACGGAAGCCGTTCTCGCCCCACGCCAGCGGTGTTACACCGCGCTTTTCAATCGCTTCAAATACGGCTTTACCCGCATCACCCTGGGTGATGGCATCAATGGCAGCGTTATCCGGCATCAGAAATGGCAGGGAGAACAGGTTCAGTTCCGGAACCTGGGGCGACCAGTTGATGGTAGAGCCCACGGCCATATCGATCAGCCCTGAGCGCATGGCGGAAAACTCTTTGGTCTGATCCCCGGAAACCAATTGGGAATTGCTGTAAATCTTCATGTTAATGCGCCCTTCCGAGCGCTCTTTTACCAGCTCGACCCATTTATCGGCAGCCTGGCCCCATGGAAACGCCGACGGCAGAACAGTAGAAACCGTGTATTCGTCTTTGTATTGAGCGTTCGCCGCAGAGCTGAGTAGCAGAGTCGCCGCAGCAACAGCGATCAAGGAACGGGTTTTCAGCATTTTGTTTTCCTTTTTATTGGCACGGGAGAGTCTGCGACGGAGCACCAGACACGTCGCAGCAATAGAGGATTATAGGAGCGGGTGTTGTCGCGACGCAAAACAAAAACAATGGAGAAAGGCCAGGCGCGCAGAAATTAAAATTGCCGCCCCATTACAGATCTGTTGTTTTTGTTCACACACCTCCATAGCCGTCTACAATTGAGGGGACGTAAAATCCGCAACAACTACAGTGGCGACCATGGTAAGCGAAGAGCAAAATGAGCGCAGCCCGAACGACACAGATAACAACAGGACCCCGGGGAAGGAACTGATTGAAGCGTTTAATGTTCGCAGCATATCGCTGGTCATCCTTTCCGGCATAGCCACCGTTTATTTCATTAACTGGGCGCAAGCCGTACTGCTTCCACTGGTCGTTGCCGTATTAATCAGCTACGCCCTGGATCCTCTGGTATCCATGCTTGATCGCCTGAGAATGCCCCGGCCACTGAGTGCGGCGATCGTATTGATTACCTTGCTCGGCGTTATCGCTGCGACAAGCATTCCCCTTCAGCGTGAAGCTATGGCGATGCTGGACAAGATCCCGGTAGCCATCAACAAATTCCAACGCAACGAAGCGGCCAATCCTGATAAAGAGGAAGGCCTGGTAGAAAAGGCCCAGGCCGCTGCGAAGAAGATCGAGGAATCTGCTGCCAAGGAAAAAAACGCCACGCAGCCCGCACATCAAGGTGTAACACCTGTTCGCGTGGTGGATAAGCCGATGGATATCCAGAAATACGTTTTGAGAAACTCGCCCGCTGCGCTGGTACTGGTTTCCCAGTGTTTCTCAGTGCTGCTACTCGTTTATTTCATATTGGCTATCGGATCGATGTACAAGCGCAAGATCGTAAAAATCTCTGGCCCTTCCTTCGGGCGAATGCGCAAGGCCGCCCGGATAATGAACGACTTTCACCATCAGGTGAGGCGATTCCTTTTCGTAATGCTGATCGGCGCTCTTTTTGTCGGCCTATTGACCTGGGTGGCGTTTCTCGCCATGGGCGTGGAGCAGGCCATGCTATGGGGCGTCGTTGCCGGGGTAGCCAGCGGCATACCCTATCTCGGGCCATTTCTGGTATTGGTTGCGACTGGCGCAGCAGCATTTATCCAGTTTGGTGAGGCTGACATGGCGATCATTGTCGCAGGCACGTCACTGGGGATCACAAGCATTCAGGGATACCTGCTGACCCCCTGGTTAACCAGCCAGGTTTCGAGCCTCAATGCCGTAGTGATTTTTATCGGACTTCTTTTCTGGGGCTGGCTCTGGGGGCCGGTGGGGCTAATCATCGCGACACCGATTCTGATGATTATAAAATCCCTGTGCGACCACGTTGTAAATCTTCGCCCGGTAGGCGAATTGTTGGGTAAATAGAACCACAACCAATAGCCGAACAAAAAAAGGAGACACGCCATGTTCGATACTGAAATCCCTGTACTGGATATGTTTATCCGGCTTCTTGCGGCGGCTGCCTTGGCGCTGCTTCTGGGGCTGGAGAGGGAGCTAAGAGGCAAGGCAGCAGGCTTGCGCTCCCACATGCTTGTTTCGTTGGGCGCTTCGGCCTTTATCATCATGGGCTTGCACATTCTGTTTGCCACTGCAGAAGGCGACCCCTCAGCACGCATCGACCCGACCCGCATTGTGGAGGGTGTCATTGGTGGCATCGGGTTTCTCGGGGCCGGCAGCATTATCCAGAGTCGCGGCACCGTTCAGGGCATCACCACCGGGGCTTCAATCTGGATGGCCGGCGCCGTTGGCGTGGCCTGCGGCCTGGGTATCTTTGCCCTGGCTGGTATGGTGACCTTAATGGCGCTGATTATTATGGCGGTGCTCGGCCGGTTCGAGCACGAAGTCATAAAGGGCAACTGAAGCGCCCTCGGCTGGCTTGATTGTTACTCGAGTTTTCTGTAATCCATTTCGCTCAGAGGTATTGGCCGGTAAAAGTGTGACTCGCTATTATCAGCTTTCAGCCAACCCGTCATCGCAGACAGCACGTCAATCTGACCAGGGTAATCATCATAACGCTGCGCACTCCAATCCCCCTGATTGTGAACAAAACTGTCGAAGAGGGTCATCTGAATATCGTATTTTGGAGACTCTCCCCCATCCGCTATTTCCGGACGCGCCAGAATCGTTACTTCCGCCAGAGACCCTGCTTCAGGGCAGCTGATTGAACACTGCCGGGTATCCAGATCCATACGGATAACACCATTTTCGAACCCTATCACCATTGAGCGTTCTTTCGTCGCCATAAATTTACCCGTGCGTATATTGATTGCGCAGGCTGCATTCCGGGGGGAGCGCAATGACACGTAGCTGGCACCATAATCGTTCAGGGCAAGCGATTTGCTGCACAACAGGTCAGGCAAGTTTTCCAGTACGTACCACTGCGCATGCAAATCTTTTAGCTGCAAAGGTTGATCCAGCACATGGCTCAGCAGTGTTATCGGGTGTATCAGAGTCTCAAAGAACAGGCCACCGGTCTCCTTCGCCAGGCTCCACTCGCGGGGATCCTCGCCTTCGAAAAAGGTGATATCAACGCTGACAAGCTTCCCGAGTTGCAGGCGGAGATAGGCAAGCGCGTCGGGCCCGGCAGTGCGATCGTCCGGTCTACTGTTCACGTTGATATCAAGGAAGCGGTGATACTGCGGGTTCAACGTGAGGAAATAGTTGAGGGGCAGTGCTTTTTCCAGCCAGTAGTAACTGAACAAGAACCCCCGTTCCATCAACTGGTCCTGGCATTGCCGGAGAACCGCCAGCTCGGCAGCCGTAGCGACCAAAGGTTTTTCAACGCCAAACACAATACCTTCTTTTGCCAGAGCTGAAACGTATGCAAGATGGCTCTCTGTAGGTGTTGCGATAATCGCATAAGATGATCGCTTTTTTATGAACTTGACCACCTCCTGTAATTTTTCCTCACTGTTCGAACCGCGCGTCAATAGCTGAAAAGCCACGCCATCTTTCTTGAGCTGGTTCCGAAAGCTCTCATCGATGCAGTCGCTGATGATGGCCACCTGGCCCGGCAAATACAGTTTTTCTCCGATCAACGCGGGCAGCATGCGATACCGGACCACATCACCCGCACCGATAATCGTGATATTCGGCCGTCGACCAACGGGAATCGCAGGAATCAGGTTTATAATATTGGCGATAATCAGAGCCGTGTAAATGTAGCCGAAGGTGCCTATGGCCAGCTGTGCGCTCTGGGTGCTCTGATACCCGTCAAACTCCAGACTCAACGCCAGCGCCAGCACTTCAGACACACTGACCCCAAGAAGTCCCGCCAAAAGGAAAAACTGTGTCGCCAGGACAAATGGCAACGCAATGAAATACTCGGCCTCGTTAAATATGGTCAGGTGCTTTTCGATAAGAATCCGAAGCAGCATGTAGTAAAAGACCCACATCACCGATTCAAACAGCAACAGCGCGGCAATGGAATCCGACACCAGGCTCAGGTTTGCGTTTATCGACTCTGGAATGCCGGGCAGGGCCGGCGTGGAGGACAGAATAAAATAGAAGACCAGCGACAGGCCCAGCACTACCAGCAAATAGCGCTCTGAGTGCATCGCATGGAAATCAACCCGTTCTTTCTCATCGTTATGGGCCGCCTGCCGTTTCCGGAAGATGAGCTTTATCCACTGCAGCGGCGAAAAGATTCTGAGAACGAAAATCAGCCAGTAAATAACCGATGCAAAAATGCTGCGGTGCTTGCCCCAGGTATAGGATTCATAGTGTGGCTTGGTGCTGACTTTCGAGAACAAATCCATCGGATTGAATCTTTCACCTGGCTGGTATGGCTGTTAGTTATGGATCGCAAGAGCCTTGGCACTCGCGATCTTTCGGGTTCAGCTCCAACATTCCACTGCTTATGCCGTTTGAAATCAATGTGATATGTTGTCCCTTTAGACACGTAAAACTACTTATGACATTAAGAAATCAAACGACGAGGTCTTTCATAGCTCATAAGCTGCGCATGCTGGGGGAGTGCGTCTTCCGCTGGCGTTCATTATTACGACTGGCTGCAGCCAGGGCAACTCTGGTTCTGACGCCAGTGCCACGCGATCAGAACAACTAGATCGACCGCAATGAACATCCGATAGGCCCGGAATACAGCCTGGTATCACAGTTTGCCGCCAGCAAGGGATAGACGGTTAACTGGACCCTCTACGATTCAGCCGCCGCCGTTCTGAAAGCACGGGAATCCGGCAACACCCACATGGCCGCGGCCTTCGAGTAGCCTTCAGTAGACTTTATCCGCCCCCTCGGGGCGGGTTTTGAAGCGCTTGTGCAGCCATAAATACTGATCGGGCTGCTCACGAATGGCTTCCTCAATATACCGGTTCCAGAACTCGGTATCTTTTTGCTTGTCGGCTCCGAAATCGGCCTGTACCGGCGAGAAGACCACGCGATAGCCTCCGGTGGGTAGCCGCAGGTGGCTGACGCAGATCACCGAGGCGCCCGATACCTTGGCGATATGGCTTGGAGACGCAATGCACCCGGTTTCCACACCAAAAAAAGGCACGAACAACTCGGTTTTCCCACCGAAATCCTGATCGCAGGCGAACCAGATTTCGCCACCTTTTTTAAGAAACGAGACCATCGGCCGCAGTTCACGCTTGGCGAATGCCCGGATCCCGAAATGACGACGGCGACCGTTTTCGATCATCCGATCAATAACCGGATTTTTGTTAGGCCGGTATACGTACCCAGGGTTCTCCAGGTGACAAGCAACCAGCGGCAGAGCGAAGTCAAAAATACTGTAGTGCCCACCAATCAACAGCACACCCTTGCCTTTGTTCCGGGCTTCCATGAGGTTTTCCAGCCCTTGCACTTCGGCCGCCTTGCAGTAGGGCGACATATCTTGCCACCAGGCGTAGGTACTCTCGAGGAAACCCCGGCTGCAGGCGACAAAATTGTCCTGCACCAACTGGTTTCGGGCTTCGTGGTCAAGCGCAGGGAAGCAGATGGCAAGGTTGCGATCAGCAACTCGCGCGCGGGATTTCAGCTTGGTACTCAAAATAAGGCCAAGTCGCCTTCCCAGTTTCTGCCTGGCAGTCATCGGTAAAAATGACAACGAATATAACGTGAAAACCAGCACCCAGGACGGCCATAAACGAACGTGCCACAGCGATGGTTTTTTGTTTTTGGGTGGTCCTGACATACATCACTGCCTGTTTAAATATAGGCAACGAGCCTGCCACACTTCCGCCCGACACTGTACTTGCATTTGTAAACAAGCTCGTCCGATCACACACCAGGCCGCGCCAGCCCGAGATGGTCACGCAAGGTGCGCCCTTTGTATTCGGTACGAAAAAGGCCACGGTGCTGCAGTTCCGGCACCACCTGTTCAATAAAATCCTCAATACCGGAAGGCAAAGACGGCGGCATCAGATTGAAACCGTCGGCGCCGTCATTGTTGAACCAGTACTCCATTTTATCGGCGATCTGCTCCGGTGTGCCCACCATGGTGCAGTGGCCGCCACCCGCTGCAAGCCGGCCCAGCAACTGGCGCAAAGTGGGATGCTCAGTCTCGATAATGCGCAATATGGTGCTGTAACGCCCCTGCGGACCGCTAAACTCCTCCAGCGCAGGCAAGGGTGGCACCGGCGCGTCCAGATCCCAGCCCGAACAGTCCTGATCAATGAACATGGCCAACTGGCGCAAAGACGCATCGACGGGCAACAACTCATCCAACTCACGCTGCTTAGCCAGCGCCTCTGCTTCAGTAGCAGCTACGTAGGTGACCAGGCCAGGCATAATCGGCACGGCAACATCGCGCCCGGCTGCCTTGACCCGCTGTTTTATGTCACGGTAATAACTCTGCGCCGCCGGCAAGTCGTAAGCCACAGCGTAGATAGCCTCTGCGCATCGGGCAGCCAGTTCCCGGCCCTGCTCTGAGGCTCCGGCCTGAAACAACACAGGGTGCCCTTGCACTGGCCTGGGTACATTCAACGGGCCATCCACCCGAAAAAACTCACCCTGATGATGAATCGGCTTTACTTTTGCCGGATCGGCATAATGGCCTTTTCGATCAAACATCAGGGCATCGTCAGCCCAGGAATCCCACAACCCGAGCACTGCCTGCACAAATTCGTCAGCCCTGCGATACCGCTCAGCATGGCCGGGCATGGCTTCATAACCGTGGTTGCGCGCTTCCGCATCGAACATCGAAGTGACCACATTCCAGCCAATGCGCCCGCCGGAAATGTGATCCAGCGAGGCTACAAGACGGGCTGCGTGAAACGGGGTGTAAAAGGTGCTGGAAACGGTGCTGATAAAGCCAATGTTCTCGGTTGCCCGGCTCATGGCGGCAATGGCGGTCAGCGGCTCCAGATACCACCAGTTGCCATCGGAGACATTACCCACCGTGTTGCTGTCGGCAAAAAACACCGCATCCAGTTTGCCGCGTTCGGCGATTTGCGCCAGGCGCTCGTAATAGCGAATATCGCCCAGCTGCTCCACCGCCGATTGCGGATGGCGCCAGGCAGCCCGATGGTGACCGCAGCCCATCAGGAACAGGTTGATATGCATCATGCGCTGCTCGGACTGTGAGGCAGCCATCAGTTTTTCACCAAGCCGCCATCGACCACCAGATTCTGCCCGGTAACCGAACGTGCCCAGGGCGAGGCAAAAAACAGCGTGGCGTCAGCAAACTCCGCAGGGGTGGTTACCCGGCGCAACGGCGTACTGGCGGCAATGAAATCAAACACCGCCTCAGGCGTGGCAGCCGATGCGTCGGTTGTGCGCAGCAGGCCACCAGACACCATATTCACAGTAATGTTATCTGGCCCCAGATCTTGCGACAGGGTGCGGGTTAGCGACAGCAAAGCCGCTTTGCCGGCCGTGTAGTCGTGGTAGGGCACGACCGGGTTCTGGAACAGGTTTGTACCCACATTCACAATGCGACCAAACCCCGCCTCGCGCATGCCATCCAGCGCAGCCTGGGTGGTGTTCAAAGCGCCACCGACGACTCCCGAGAACTGCTGGTTCAGGTTTTCCCAGGTCAACTGCGCCACATTCGGGCGGGCGTCGCCGTTAAATGAGAAATCTGGCAGGGCGTTGTTGATCACCGTGGTCACAGGCAGACCAAAACGCTGCCGGGCGCGGGCAAACATGGCCTGTACCGCGGCGCTGTCGGTAACATCAGCCTGCACCGCCAGCGTCCGATCCGGGGTTTCGCTGGCGAGCTTTTTCGCCGCTTCGGCACTGTTGCGATAGTTGATGACGACCCTGGCCCCTTCCCGCCGGAACGCGCGCACCAGATGCTCGCCCAAACCGCGGGCCGCGCCAGTTACCAGCACAAGTTGTTGATCAAGACGTAAAGAATTTTGCATGGACACCTCAAAAATGAGGCGAAGGTATGAATAGGCAGATGCGGCGCACTATCTTGTATGTGCCGGCGGCTGACATCCCTTCGCCAGTGTGAACTGGATCAGGTTCAACGGGTGTTATCTCAGCCCTGCAAGCAGGACACCC
>NZ_JBLWYX010000004.1:0-345537 GCF_048266785.1 Marinobacter sp. | reverse complement strand
TCCTGAAGAGCCGTTCAAGACCAGGACGTTGATAGGTCGGGTGTGTAAGCGCTGCGAGGCGTTGAGCTAACCGATACTAATTGCTCGTGCGGCTTGACTATATAACACCCAAGACAATTGCGGATGACGCAAAAAGAAAGAATCGACATTACAGACAGTTGTTTTATCTCGTCCCCCAGTGATCAACCGTTTTGTCTGACGACTATAGCGGCTTGGAACCACCTGATCCCATCCCGAACTCAGAAGTGAAACAGGCCTGCGCCGATGGTAGTGTGGCATTTGCCCATGTGAGAGTAGGTCATCGTCAGACTCTTAATACCAAAACCCCAGCTTCCAACGAGGCTGGGGTTTTTTCGTTTTGTCTCATGGAAGCCAGATTTCGAAAACACCACCACCAAGGTGCCCGCCATTGTGGAGCTTGATGTAGCCCGTTCGTTCTCCCTCGCTGTGAAGATCCGCCACCGCAGAAACAAAGAACAGCCCCAGGCTTGTGCTGCCTGTGTTGAAGTCCAGCGATTTGAAACTCAGCGTTCCTGTGTGCTGCATATTCTCAGGGTACCCCTCACCATCATCTTCTACCCCGATAACGAGAAAGCCATCACGCTCGCTGGCCGTTAGCCTGATACTGGTTTTGGTATACCGGATCGCATTATTGATCGTGTTATTCAGTGCGCCAGTCAGCAGGTCAGCATCAAAAAAGCCGTTTATCTCGTCAGCGTCAATGGAACATTCTATATTCAGGCCTTCGAGAAGCGGTGTGTGTCGGGAAAGGTGTTCGAACAGGAAGTCAGGAACAAAATGCTCTTCTATGTGTGCAGAAAGGTTGTTTTCACCCAGCCTGTAAATCCCCAGAAGTTGCACGAGGTCATTGTGTATCCGTTCAGCTTCATACTGGAGGGTGTTGAACCTGGAAGAGTCGTTCAGTTTATCTTCGTTCTCGGCTCTCAGTTCATCGAGGGAGTTGAGTAGCATCCCGAGTGAGTTCTTCATGTCGTGCACGGCCAGAGCAAGAACCATGGAGAAGTCGATATTCCGGTTTTTCATAGGTTCAGTGCCTTCAGTTTGCGTTGCAAAGCAAGGTAGCGTCGGTATTGTCCATGCTGCTCCGGCAGGCCGGCCAGATGACTCAGGTGCTGTTGGCAGCGTTCCAGTAGGTCCTTGTTGCTGGTGTTGCCCTCGTACTCCTTCATTAGTACTTGGACCTGATTGAGATTAAGGGCAGGGTGATCCGGTATCATTTCCAGCGCTTTTGTGAAAATGTTTGCGGCTTCCCTGAGGTCGCCCGACTCAAAGGCTTTTATTCCATCCCGGTTCAGACGACGTGCCTTGACCTTCATGCGAAAACCAACGGGTTCATCCAGCAAGCTTTCGATCTTTCTCAGGGTGGGAGGATTTTCCCTGAACTGTTCGGCCAGTCCTCCCAATAGTGCCTTGGCATCCGCCCCGTAGCCAAGGCGGAAAAGTGTTTTTGCATAGTCCAGGCTAGTTTCAAGGTCCGGAGCAGAGGTGTTTTTCAGTTCCGGCCGGATACTCTCAAGTATTACTTCAGCTTTTTGCACTTTCTCCTGGCCTGCGTAGAGCCTGCATTGGACAATCTGACTACGAAGGGCGAGGCCATCATTGTCGGGAAATCGCGTCTCCATATTGCCAAGAACTGAAAAGGCATCGTTCGCAAGTGCTGCCCCCTCTACTCCTGTATCGCCTTCGCTGAGGTCGCAAAGGGTATGGCTGAGAGCGAGATAATGCTGTGGACTATCGTGAATCGAGTGTGTCCCGAGATTCACCGTGCGCCGCCATGCCTCGGCGGCAGTATCCATATCCTGGTTTGACTCAGCCAGCTCAGCCAGATGCTTTTGGCGGAGAAGTGCATTTGGTGAGTAGTCAGTCGCCCGTTCAAGAACCTTCTGCGCTAACCCAGGCTTGTTCTGGCGTTCAAGGCCTTCTGCCAGAAGGTCATAGGCTTCCATATAGTCGGGGTGGCCGGCAATCAGGTGCTGTAGACTCTCGACCGCCTCATCGTTGCGCTGACTGGCCAGCAGTACTTTGCTGCGCCCGAATCGCGCCCAGGACAGCTCGCGTTGGGAGAGTACATCGTCATACACTTTGATGGCATGGGAAAGATCACCTAGCAGGAAGTAAAGCTCCCCGAGAGTTTTCATGAGCCATGTTTTATAGCGTGGTAATCGAGTGAGAGCCTGCAAGCAGAGTGAGATGGCTTCAGGATAGTTTTCCCGGTCGATCTCACGATTAATCGGAAGCAGGGCGTTTCGCTGACTGATCAGGCTGCCCAGGCGTTTGTCCAGCATGGTGCGGTTGATTGGCTTCGTAAGGTAGGCGTCCGGCTGATACTCACGAGCGCCCATAACCATTTCTCTCGACGTTTCCGAGGTCACCATAAGAAACAGCGATGAGCGCTTGAGAAGCTTCTTGTGCCGAAGCTCTTCCAGAATATGCTGGCCGTTCTTGCCTTCTCCGAGATTGTAGTCACACAGCACCACATCAACGTGATTATAAGTGCAGTACTGCACGGCGGGTTTGGCGTGTGCGACCAGTTCTATATTGTCGGCGCCGCAGCTGCGAAGCATATGGCGCATAGAGAGCCGGAAATTTTCAAAGTCGTCTATCACAAGATAAGCGAGCTTCCCAAATGCGCTTGTGGCAGACGAGGACTTGTTATCAGGATCGCTCATGAGCGTTTGTGTTTCAGCAGTTTGTTCACTAAAGCTCTCAGGGCGGCAGGTTTAACTGGCTTGTATAGAATCTGGTAACCTCGCTCGATTGCGTCGTCGCGAACGTCTGTCGCCATATATCCGGTTATCAGTATGCCCGGAATGTCATACCCAACTGCGCTGCGTATTGCGTCCATTGCATCCAACCCATTCCTGTCCTCGTCGAGCTGATAGTCCGCAAGTATGATATCGGGTTGTTCACCCTGCAGCTGTCTCAGCGCGTCTTCGAGGCTTTGAGCCGCTGTGATATCGCATTTCCAGTTTCCCAGAAGAGCCACCATACCTTGCAAAATTGCAGGGTCGTTGTCGATGCAGAGTACACTCAAGCCGCCGAGGCTGGAGACTCGTCGGGAGCTGGTGGCAGCGGTGTCAGAGGTCTGATACGCCTGATCCGCCGGTGCGAGTGGAACGGTTATCCCAAACACACTTCCTCTACCCTGAACTGATTCGACGCTTACGGGGTGATTCAGCATGCCGCTTATCCGATCGACGATTGCCAGGCCAAGCCCAAGCCCTTTTTTGTCCCGGCCGTGTTGAAAACGCCGAAATTCCTCGAAAATAAAGGTCAGCTGGTCTTCGGGTATGCCAGGGCCAGTATCCCATACTTCTATGCGCAGATACCCTTTGAGGCGGCGGCAACCGAGCAGGATTTTTCCTTCCGGGGTGTAGCGTATAGCATTGGAGAGGAAGTTTTGTACTACGCGGCGCAACAGTTTGGCGTCTGACCGAATCCAGGCACTGCTGGGCACGACGTGGAGCTTCAGACCCTGGTCTTCCGCAATGGCCGTAAAGTCGGTGGCCAGGTGGCGCATAATATCGTTAATCGGGAACACGCCAATGTCTGGCTCCAGAGCTCCTGCGTCAAGCTTGGAAATGTCGAGCAGGGTACTGATGATCTCTTCTGCTGCCCCGAGTGAGCTGTCGATATGATCCACGAGCTCCTTGTTCTCGGCATTATTGGCCTTCCCGGCAAGCGCGGAGGTAAACAGTCGCGCCGCATTGAGTGGCTGCAGCAGATCATGGCTGGCTGACGCAAGAAAGCGGGTTTTACTCTGGTTTGCCTGCTCTGCAACGGATTTGGCTTTGAGCATTTGCTCGTTGATAACCTGCAGCTCCTGTGTGCGTTCTTTAACCCGCTGTTCAAGATAGATATTTGTTTCCTTAAGCGCCTGCTCGGTGCGGCGCATCGCCGTAATGTCCTGGAATGTGGTTACATATCCCCCGCCGGGAATCGGGCTGCCATCTACCCGAACGACGGTCCCGTCTGGCCGCTGGCGCTCGTAAGAAATAGGTTGCCCTTCGCGCATGCTGGAGTAGTGATTGGTAATGATTTCATCAATACGCCGAGCCGGCAGGTTGGCATTGGTGAGGTTGTAGCGCATCAGCTCTTCAGCAGGGCGACCAACTCTTACAAATCCTTTGGGGTAGGTGAAGAGTTCGAGGTAGCGATGGTTCCAGACCACAAGCTGTTGCTGCTGATTGACCACGGAAACACCAAGGCTGATGTTCTCTATGGCTGACTGCAGTAGCTCTCGGCTGAATGTCATGGCTTGTGATGCTTCGTCAACAATGCTGACTACATCTTCAATCTGCATGTCGCGACCCGTGAGGGTCGATTCCAGAACCACCCGGGCTGTAGAAGCGCCGATCACAGAGGCTAGCTGGCGCTCTATGTATTTCATCAGATGAGAGGAAGCCGGGCGATGCGGGTGAAGTCTTATGGCATTACGCCGTCCGTAATTACGGAAAATGGCTTCGGAGCGCTCCTCACCCATGAACCTGTCCGTAAGGGCTTGCAGATCTGAGGTGAGAATTTCGCCCTGCCAGCTCTGATGCTGAACCGTATCGCCTTTTGGGTTAGGGTCGTGAAAGAATGAGGCTATCTGGATTTTCTCGCGTACCCGTTGGCGAGTCACTAGTGAGAGTGTTATATAAACCAGCGTATTGATGCCCAGGCTCCAGACAATGCCATGGCTGGTCTGGTCGAGTTCCAGTCCGAACAATGCCGTTGGCCTTGTCCAGCTCAAGCCCCAGAGACCCTTGTTAATCAGAGAATCGGTAAACCAGCCTGTTGATGCCAGCGCAGGGAGCAGTAACGTGTAGCACCACATCAGGAAGCCCAGTCCGAGGCCCCAGGTTGCTCCTGTGGCATTTCCGCGACGCCAAAGAATGCCTCCCACAAGAGCAGGCCCGAATTGCGCTGCTGCGGCAAAAGACAGAAGCCCGAATGACGTCAGGCTGTAGTCTTCACCTGCCATCCGGTAAAAACCGTAGGCCGTAAGCAGAACGACAAAAATGGCTACTCTGCGGATGCCGAGCAACAAGGAGCTCAGATCCGCCTGACGGTTCATTCTTGGCCGGAAAAACTTGAGCAGTGCCGGCATGATTATTTCATTGCTCACCATCGTTGCAATTGCGACGGAACAGACAATAACCATGGCTGCAGCTGCGGACCCACCACCGAGGAATGCGAGGATGGCGAGCCATTCTTTCCCAGCCATGATGGGCAACTGCAGAATAAGAATATCGGGGCTGCCAGTCATGGCCTCCGGAGCGAGTAGGCCAGCTGCCGCAATGGGTAATACGAAGGCACTGGCCACAACGAGATAAATCGGCATGGCCCAGCGAGCAACTTCGAAATCCCGGGGGTCGGCATTCTCAACCACCATAACGTGAAATTGTCGTGGCAGGCAGATAATGGCGAGCATGGCAACGAGTGTCTGGGTTATGAATGCCGGAGCTTCAATGGCATCTGTTGTCAGAGTGCCAGTCAGATCGGCCTGCCTGATATGTGTGAGTAGATCACCAAAGCCACTGTATAGCCCGTATCCGACAAACAGTCCGACGGCTACGAAAGCAACGAGCTTGATTAGTGATTCGAAGGCTACGGCCTGAATCATGCCGCGATGATGTTCTGTAGACTCCAGATGGCGAGTGCCAAAAAGCACGGTGAATACGGTCAGGGCCAGGGTTATGTACCAGGCCGCATCGTTCCAGGCTGCGGTACTCAGCTGCCCCACGCCCATACCCGCACCCAAACCAGTGCCCGTGTCGGATAGCACGCTGAACCCCATTGCGATAGCTTTAAGCTGCAGTGCGATGTAGGGCACGCTGCCAATCAGCGCGAAGGCTGCGATCATGGCAGCCAGCAGTTGGGATTTGCCATACCGGGAGGCAATGAAGTCTGCTATGGACGTGCTGTTATTGCGTTTGCTTATGTGAATAATTCGTCGCAGCAGCGGCGCGCCAAAAACGAAAACCAGTAAGGGGCCAAGATAGATTGGTAAAAATCCCAGCCCTTCCTGCGTAGCCCGGCCAACAGCACCGTAGAATGTCCAGGAGGTGAAGTAGACCGCCAGTGACAGTGAGTAAACCTGTGTTCGTGCCAGACGCCTGCGATAAAGCCCGGGGTGTTTATCACCTGACCAGGCGATGATAAACAGGATCGAAATGTAGGTGATGGAAATTAAAACCAGCAGCCAGACACTAATCATATTTATACATTTCCGTCAGGTGGGCGATTTACCTGGCGCCGTTACTGAAACATCAGCCGGCGCATACAGCTGAGAACAGTGGGTCGCTTCGGTTCAGAACTTTGAGGTTATCGATCCGGGGTGTTCCATCAGAGCCGATAGGGACGATCTCACGGGTTGTGCAGTTAATAATGTGAACCCTGTGCGAAACTGTGTCTGTCAGCTTCTGTTCAAACCGGTAGAGCGTGAACCGGATGATATTCGGGTTGTCGGTGTCCTGTGCGATGCTGTCCATATCCACCGTGGAAAATGCGGTTACGTATGGCTGAACCAATGACCAGGGACGCCAGAATATACCTCTGCTCTCTGTGCTCACGACCACAGCCTCATCTGGCAGGCGTGACTGCTTATGGTCAAACCAGATGTACTCGCCGTAGATCAGGTAGCCAAGCATACCTGCACCAGCAAATACTGGAATAATCCATTTAGGCGCCATATTGCGAGTAGCGGCGCGGATTGCCAGAGCGATACCGGCAGCGCCCAGTCCACAAAATACGGTGGCGACAAGAGTCCAGAACATAAATGCGTTTCCTTAAAAAAGAACGGGCTTCCTCAAAGAGGAAGCCCGTTCAGTATCAGCCTGTCAACTCAATGAGCGAACCAGGCCGGGTTGTTGCTTAGTGGTCTTGGGCTTGTGCCGCACCGCGAGGGTAACGAACGCTTTCAACCAGTTCCTGAATCTCAACGGGCGGCTCTTCAGTTGCATTGGATACAGCGAAGGCTACCGCAAAGTTGACCAAGGCGCCAATCGCACCGATCGACAGCGGAGAGATGCCGAATACCCAGTTCGCCGGAGTGTCTGCAAGGTTCGCAGTGCCCGGAATAAAGAGCCAGCCCTTGTACACGAAGATGTACGTCAGAGTGAACGCCAAGCCGCACAACATACCTGCAATGGCGCCGGTATTGTTAACACGCTTGGAGAAGATACCCATCATCAGAGTCGGGAACAGTGATGCCGCTGCAATACCGAAGGCCAGAGCAACCACCTGCGCTGCGAACCCCGGAGGATTGGCACCAAGGTATGTCGCCACAACAATTGTAATGGCCATGGAGATACGGGCTGCCAGCAACTCGCCTTTCTCCGTAATACCCGGATTGATTGAACCTTTGATCAAATCGTGGCTGATTGCCGAGGATATAGCCAGCAACAGGCCTGCTGCGGTCGATAGTGCAGCCGCCAGACCACCTGCGGCTATCAGCCCGATAACCCAGCCGGGAAGGTTGGCAATTTCCGGGTTGGCCAGTACCAGGATGTCACGGTTTACGTCCAGCTCATTGCCTTTCCAGCCGCGAGCATCGGCTTCAGCCTGAAAGGATGGAGCATCGTTGTAAAGCTGAATGCGACCGTCTTCGTTCTTGTCAACGAACTTGATCAAACCCGTGACTTCCCACTCCTTAACCCACTGTGGACGATTGTCGTATTCAATCGGCTCAGCAGCGGTGCCATCCGGATAGATGGTTGTCATCAGGTTCAGTCGAGCCATGGACGCAACAGCCGGGGCCGTAAGGTACAGCAGCGCGATGAACACCAGGGCCCAGCCAGCTGACCAGCGAGCGTCAGCAACCTTGGGAACGGTGAAGAAGCGGATGATAACGTGAGGAAGACCAGCGGTACCGATCATCAGCGTCAGAGTAAACAGCACCATATTCAGCTTGTTATCGATGTCCGCAGTGTACTCGTTAAAGCCAACGTCAGTAATTATCTGGTTCAGCTTATCGAGAATCGGCATTCCGGAATCGATGTGCGTGGAGAACAAACCCAGCGCCGGAATCGGGTTGCCGGTCAGTTGCATTGAGATAAACACAGCTGGGATGGTGTAGGCAATGATTAGCACGCAGTACTGGGCAACCTGTGTATAGGTGATACCTTTCATGCCGCCAAGCACGGAGTAGATGAAGATTACGACAGCGGCGATTATCAGGCCTGTTGTTGAATCAACCTCCAGGAAGCGGGAGAAGGCTACACCGGCACCGGCCATCTGGCCGATAACGTAAGTCAAAGATGCAACAATCAGGCAGATAACCGCAACCAGGCGGGCGTTCTTGCTGTAGAAACGGTCACCGATAAACTCCGGAACCGTAAACTTGCCGAATTTACGCAGGTATGGCGCCAGAAGCATGGCCAGCAGAACGTAGCCGCCAGTCCACCCCATAAGGTAGGTTGAGGCTCCATAGCCACTGGCAGCAATAAGACCCGCCATGGAGATAAAGGATGCCGCAGACATCCAGTCAGCACCAATCGCCATACCGTTGGTGATCGGGTGTACGCCGCCGCCGGCAACGTAGAAGTCCTTCGTGCTTCCGGCCCTGGCCCAGATAGCAATGAGAATGTAGATCAGGAAAGACCCGCCCACAAACATGATATTGATTCCAAATTGGCTCATACGCTTATTCCTCGTCCACGCCGAATTGTTTATCGAGCCTGTTCATGCGCCACGCGTAGTGGAAGATCAACCCAATGAACGTAAGAATGGAGCCCTGTTGCGCGAACCAGAAGCCCAGGTCCGTGCCGCCGATGGGAATACCGGCAAGCATGGGGCGCAAAATGATTGCAAAACCGTAAGAAACCAGGGCCCAGACAATCAGGCTCCCGAATATAAGGCGAAGATTCGCCTTCCAGTACTTTTCAGCGTCGTAACTATGCCCTGACATAGGATTACTCCTGTCTTGTTGTTGTTGATCTATCGTGGTGTTTTGGTGAGCTGAGCGAGACAGAGAATTTATTATTCATATTGGTACTTCCCCTACTTGTCCTCTTTTATGACTTTACCTGTCAATCGATTTATAGATATTGGCAAAAAGTCTAATTCTTGGGGATTTGCTGTGACAGGCGTCTGTTTTTCAGGGGTTTCTGATACTTGGACTACATGCGATGTATGTCTTTCAGGCGACGCTGGTACCGCAGTTTGTCGTGCAGTTCCCTGAGGGTTTTAAGGCCGTTTTTGTGAGCTTTGTTCATGGCAATGAGGGTCAGTTCTGCGGTAGCCAGAGCATCTGAAGCTGCGTGGTGTCTTGCGCTGACCTCCAGGCCAAAATGGTCAGCCCAATTATCCAGGCCTTTGCCGTCGGTAAGGGCGTCCGGGAAAAACGCGGGCAAGATGTCTGCTACGTCCATCCAGGTATGGTTTTGGGTGTAGCCAAGCTCAGCCTTCAGGGTTTTTTCCAGAAACTTCTGGTCGAACGCCGAGTGGTAAGCAAGTACCGGGTCGCCATTCATCCACTCCAGAAGAAAAAGCAGGGCATCTTCGGTCTCATGCCCCTGGGTAAGCGCTTCCGTCCCTATACCGTGAATCAGTACCGTTTTGGTGATATCCAGTTCGGGGCGCCGAAGAACCAGGTCAAACTGATCGCTGAGGTCAATTGCGCCGCCGTTGATCGCGACTGCGCCAACAGCTATGACTTCATCCTTGTTCGGATGCAATCCTGTGGTTTCAAGGTCCAGAACAATCAAGCGGCATTCAGACAGCAACTGATCACCCGGGCTTATGGGGTTGGGCATATTCTCTGGCGCCATTTTCCCGGTCAGGCCCGTACGGCGACGTTCAATCCACTGTCTGATCTGTTCCAACATGGGGCGGCAGCCTGGATTCAGAGTTGGTAGGTAACTTCGAGTTTCTGTTGCAGGCGCTGAGCCTGGCGGAACGACTCACGGAGAATGCGCCTGTCCAGCGGGTTCAGGTCGTCCGGATCTATGTAGTTGGTGAGCTCTTCGCCCCGCTCGAGCATTTCCTGGTGTGATCGCATGCGAATGGCCTGAATCAGGCTGTAAGCATCTTTCCACGCTGCAGCATCTTTTGCATCAAAGACGTTTTTTTGGACAAGATCGTCCATCCTCTCAATCGTATTTGCACTTTTCACGCCGTTGGCTAGCGCGAAAACGCGTACTGCCTCAACAAAAGGTGCGAGGCCCTGACGCTTCAGATCGAGGCCGTGTTTCTTGCCTTCGGACACAAAGCGAAAGTTCCGGAACATAGTCAGCGCCGGTTTTCTCTGGAATGCGTTACTAGCCAGCATCTTCTGAAACAGAGCATTCTTGCGAACCCTTGTCGACACCCGGTCCAGAAGTTCGTCCAAGTGCTCCTTGGGTCCGAACACGGCGCGCATATCCAGGAAAATGGAGGAATAGACAAGATTCTGTGGTGTGGATGCGTCAATGAAGCGGATAAACCAGTCATCCCATTCCCGGTCGCTCAGGCACAGCTTGGGGTTACTGGCCATAATGTTTCCCTTGCACAGGGTGAAGCCGCATTCTGCAAGTTCGTCGTTGACTACACGGGCGAATGGCAACAGCTTTTCCCGGACCTGGTCTTCGGTCATGCCTTCCGGCGTCTGGAAAAGTATGCCGTTGTCCTGATCAGTCAGAAGAGTTTGCTCCTGCCGTCCTTCGCTGCCAAACGTCAGCCAGGTGAAGGGGATGCCGGGATCGTTTTTCTTGATGTTCAGCTCAAGTACCCGTCGCACAGTGACGTCATTGAGCGTAGTAATGATTTTTACAACCTGGCCGGAGTCTGCACCGTGAGCCATCATGGCATCAACCAGCCTGGAGACGTCGGTGCGCAGGCTGACCAGAGTTCGTAGATGCGTTGCGGTGCCGATGGTGCGTGCGAGATTAACCAGATCGACTCGCTGCAGAGAAAACAGATCCCGCTCCGACACTATTCCTATCAGGCGGTTGTCTTCATCGACCACGCAAATGTGTGCGAAGTGGTACTCGGCCATCAGCATGGCTGCATCGAAGGCATCCGCCTGTGCTGTCAGGCAGCAGGGATCTTTCGTCATTATCTGTCGAACCGGCGAGTCCAGGGTACAAGCCTCTTCTGCAATCATGGTACGCAGGTCGCGAAGGGTAAAAATACCGGTTGGGTGCCGGCTGTCATCGGTGATGACGATGCTACCAACGTTGTTTTCGTGCATGCGGGCAACGGCTTTACGCACCGGCAGATCCGGAGAGCATACAATGGGATTACGATGAGCGTAGCGTTCGAGGGGCGTGCTCAGGGAAATGCTGGACCCCATGGATGCCATGGCGCCGGTCTGTATGCGCTGGTTAACCTGGTCCAGCAGGCTGCTGACACCGCGCAAGCAGAAATCACGGAATGGCTCGCTTTCGGAAATCAGGGTAACAAAGGTGTTCTGCTCTATGCTGAGGCAGAAGGTATCGCCGGCGGCACGGTGCAGTGTACGGGTGGGGCGTTCGCCTATGATGGCCGCTAGCGGAAAACACTCACCCTGGCTGATCTCAAACGTGGTTTCTGTTTTTTCAGCTTTCTCGTTATGACGCTCACCACGGATCCGTCCCTGCTTAACAACGTAAAACCTGTGAACGATACCGTCTTCAGCAGAGAGAACGACATCGCCGTCTGCATAAAAGCGTAATGTGGCGTGCTCAGCAAAGTGGGCGAGATGGTCGTCGTCCATGTTGGAGAAGGGCGCGTGCGCCTGCAGGAAACCCATGATGGATCGGGTATTCTGGGGGCGAGTAGTGTCCTGATTTGCTGCTGCCATAGCCGGTTCCACTTGGTCGTTATTATTGTCAAATAACAGTGTAGTTCAGGGGTGCGGGTGTTCACTCTACGATTTTGGTCGCACAGTGATAGTCATAACCTCGTACGATACTCCCGGTTTCTTTATGGAGAGCGTGCCGGGTGGTAAAGTTCTTCCATTCAACAGGTTATTGAAAGCACGGCCATGACTACCAAAAATGATCGCCTCAGTTTTCTTGAAGAAATGAAGGATGTCCGGCGCATCCGAAAACCCAATCGCGCCGAGATAACCACACCCCGTGAACTGACGCCTGGCCACCTGGAGCGTCAGCGTGCTGCTGTGGAAAAGCCGCTCAGAGATGCTAACCCGCTCACCTCTGACATTGTCGACCCCTTAACGGCGCACGATATACTGTGCTGGCAACGCGCGGGTATTCAGCATGGGGTTTTTCGCAAATTCAGGTTGGGGCAATACCCTATCGAAGCAAGGCTGGATCTGCATCGCATGACTGTCGAGCAGGCACGCAGGGACGTATTCAGGTTTATTGGTGATTGTGTCCGGTATGGCTTGCGTACAGTCATCATTCTACACGGAAAGGGAGAGCGCAATCCTGACGGGGTGGCTCAGCTCAAGAGTTACCTCGCGAAATGGCTGCCGGAGCTTTCCGAAGTGCTTGCGATTCATTCCGCCCAAAAACACCATGGTGGAACCGGCGCCGTCTATGTCATGGTGCGCAAAAGTGAGCGGGAAAAGCAGCTAAACCGAGAGGCTCAAGAGGGGCGTTAGCGCTTTATAAAGCTGCCCGAAACGACAATATCGAGTTTCAAGTCATTACTTTCTAAGGAGTTTTTCATGAAAAAAACGGTATTAATGGTATTTGCGGTTCTGGTTCTGGCTGGCTGTCAGGATCGGGTAATCTGGGACGATAAAGGCAAAGTGGAAGGTGCGACAGAAAACCGGGAAATATGGGATACCAACGGGAAAATGAAAACCGGTGATCGCAAGATCTGGGAGAACAAAGACGGCGAGAAAGTTGTCAAGTGAGGCGTTCTCAGGAAGCTTGTGTGCAAGTTGAGAAACGGACAAAACAACAAGCCAGGTGAACAGAGCCAGGACGAATAGCGGGGGAGAGCAGGCATGGCATTGAGCCTTACAGTTAACGGCGATCAACACTCGCTGGATATTGAGGGTGACACCCCTCTTTTGTGGGTATTGCGTGACGAACTGGGGCTCAAGGGCACCAAATTTGGTTGTGGTGTTGGCCTCTGTGGCGCCTGTACGGTGCACCTGAATGGGCTGCCGGTACGTTCCTGCTCAACCCGGGTGGAGTCCGTAGCTGGTGGTGACGTGACCACCATCGAGGCCTGGCAAATGGTAATCAGTTGCACGCCCTGCAAGAAGCGTGGATTGCAGAGGGTGTGCCGCAGTGTGGCTACTGTCAGTCTGGGCAGATAATGAGCGCTGCCCACCTCCTGGCAAACAACCCGGCGCCTGCCCGGGACGAGATTGTGGCTGCTATGACTGGCAACCTTTGCCGGTGTGGTACCTACTCGCGAATCATTGCCGCGGTTGAGTCGGTGGCTGGAAGCTCTTCAATGGAAGGTTCTCTGGCATACGATGCAGCGGCCGTCGGGGAGGCAAACTGATATGGCGATGAACCGACGCGACTTTCTCAAAGTAAGTGCTGGTACATCCGGCTCCTTGATGCTGTCCCTATCACTCCCCGGCTGCTCCGGAATGCCAACCGGCTACGCGCGGGAAACCGGTAAGTGGAAGCCGGATGCCTGGCTTGAGATAACGACTAACGACGAGATTCACTATACTCTGGCCCGGGTTGAAATGGGGCAGGGAACCTATACCGGGCTCACCACCCTGATTGCAGAGGAACTGGAGGTTGATCCTGAGGCGATCACCACCAGGTTTGCGCCAGTAGCGCCGGAATACCGCAACCCCTTGTACAAACTGCAGCTCACCGGCGGCAGCACCAGTATTTCCTCCAGCTGGGAGCCACTGCGCACGGCGGGAGCTTCGGCGCGGCAAATGCTCATTTTGGCGGCTGCCAGAGTCTGGCAGGTCGATGCCACTGAGTGCTCCGCGCGCCAGGGCCGGGTGGTTCACCCCAATGGCCTGGATTCCATGCGCTATGGGCAGTTGGTGGAGTTGGCGTCGAAAGAGGTCATACGCGGCGACATCGCACTGAAGCCGGCCAGTGAATGGAAGTACATCGGTAAGCAACGGGGCAGACTTGACGCCCATGCCAAATCTACCGGCACAGCGGTTTACGGCATAGATGTTGAGCTTCCCGGAATGGTTTACGGTGTGGTAAGCCGCCCGCCCCGATACGGTGCGCGGCTCAAGGCTTTTAATGACAGCGAACTAAGAGCCATGCCGGGAGTTCTCGACGTATTTGAAATCGAGCGCGGTGTTGCGATCGTCGCCGACAAGTACTGGCGTGCCCGAAAGGCTCAGGATGCCTTGAAAGCAGAATGGGATGACGAGAACGCTCTGTCGCTTTCCACCGACGAGGTGTTTGCTTCATACAAACGCGCGGCAGATGAAGACTCCGGGGAGTCTGAACGTAGCGAAGGCGATTATGAGACTGCTGTTGGCAAAGCAGAAAAAGTACTTGAGGCGGAATACAGCCAGCCCTATTTAGCCCACTCGACTATGGAGCCCATGAATGCCACGGCCTGGTACCGCAATGACAGTATCGAAGTCTGGGCACCCACACAGGCTCCGGATCTTGGCCGTATTGCGGCAGCTCGGGTAACCGACCTTTCCCCGGATGATGTCACGATCAATACCACCTTTCTCGGTGGCGGGTTTGGTCGTCGCCTGACTCAGGACTATATCGAAGAAGCTGCGGCGGTTGCTTACCGGGTGAAGAAGCCGGTGAAAATGATCTGGTCGCGGGAAGAAGATACGCAACACGACTTATATCGCCCAGCCATGCTGCACCGGATGCAGGCCGGGCTTGATGGCAATCAACCGACCGGTTGGCATCACCAGATCGTCGGACCTCAGCTATTGGACTGGTACGTGCGCAACGCTGCACCCGCTCAGTACCCATGGGCGCCCAAGTTCATGTACGACACCCTGGGTAAAGTTGGCTTGCTTGCTGAAGGCATCGCAACGCCCAGGGACATGTCGGCCATTGAAGGGGCTATAGAGTACCCCTACATGACAGAGCCGTGCGATTAGCCGGCTGGGATACGTCCGTTGCGGAAGGTCGCGGGCGCGGCATAGCGCTGTTCAAGAGCTTTGGAACCTTTGTTGCGCAGGTGGTGGAAGCCGGTTTGGAGAACGGAGCTATTTACCGTTATTCTCTGTGAACCGCGGGAAACGTTTGCATCTGGTTGGGGGCATCAGCACCTGCCACTTGACCGGCGCTTGCCAGACGACCTGATAGCAGAGTCCTTTGGCGACCCCTGGTGCGGCGTGCTGGCACTGGCCCACGATCCGCGAATAGACGACATGGGCTTGCTGGCGGCGCTGCAGTCCCCCGCGTTTTACGTGGGTGCTATGGGCTCAAAACAGACCTCTGAGTCCCGCCGGGAGCGCCTTGCGTCGCTGGGGCTTGATGAAGCTGCGCTGCGGCGGTTACGGGCGCCGATTGGTATTAATCTTCCCAGTAAAACCCCCGCAGAAATTGCCATTTCTGTTGTTGCTGATCTGATTGAGGCCCGGCATCATTTGCGAACAACTCATGAGCAGTGCTCTTTACCTTTGGGAAGATAAACCGTGTTTGATGTAAGCCGATACGCTGTTGCTGCCGAATCCATAGTGGATGCCGGGCGCTTCCTTTACGGGCGTGGCTGGTCGCCGGCCACAAGCAGCAACTATTCCGCCCGTATAGATCACGAGCACATTGCCATTACCGTATCTGGCCGCCACAAGGGTCAGTTGGGAGCAGGTGATGTCATGGTGGTCGATCTCCAAGGTAGGCCGGTGCAGAGTGATTGCCGCGCCTCTGCAGAGACCTTGCTGCACACGGCTCTGTATAAGGTGTTTCCAAATGCCGGAGCAGTCCTGCATACACACTCTGTTAACGCGACCGTGCTGAGCCGGCTTGTGCCTGCGGGGGAACTTCTTACGTTTGAAGGCTACGAACTGCAAAAGGCCTTCGACGGCGTGGAGACCCATGAGTCAGCAGTGACAGTTCCGGTTTTCGAAAACACCCAGGACATTAACGCACTGGCCGATGAAACCCGGGAGTGGTTTCTGAGGCACCCTGAGCAGCCCGGCTATCTGATTCGCGGGCACGGGCTGTACACCTGGGGTAAAACCATGACGGATTGCCTGCGGCACGTGGAAGCTTTTGAATTTCTGTTTGAATGTGAACTTGCAACCATGAGGGTTCGCCCATGACGACTTTGAGTATATTTGACGCACATAATCCGGAAGCTGCTCCGACAGTAACCGATAACTCTGAAGAGATCGGCCAGTTGCTGCGCGGCAAAGGCATCCGTTTTGAGCGCTGGCCAACCCAGGATTTACCGGCTGAGGCAGCTCCGGAGCAGATTCTGGCAGCCTACAGCCGGGAGATTGCAAAGCTGAAGGCCGAGAGCGGTTTTCAAACCGCCGATGTGGTGAGCCTGAATCCGGATAATCCCCAGAAAGAGGCTTTCCGGACGAAGTTTCTGGATGAGCACACCCACAGCGAAGACGAGGTGCGTTTTTTCGTGCGAGGGCGGGGCATATTCTATCTGCACCTTGGCGATCAGGTGTTTGCGGTCCAGTGCCAGAAAAACGATCTGATCAGCGTGCCTGAAGGCACCCGGCACTGGTTTGATATGGGGCCCGAACCGGAGTTTACCTGTATTCGTCTGTTTACCAATCCTGAAGGCTGGGTCGCAGATTATACCGGCGAAGATATTGCCGGGCGCCTGCCACCCTTTGAGGAACTGGAAGGAGCAGCCCTATGATCCGGGTTATTCTTACGGATATTGAAGGCACAACCAGCTCGATCTCCTTTGTGCACGATGTGCTGTTCCCCTACGCCGCTGAGCACTTGCCGGGGTTTATCCGCGAACATTGGGATAAACCGGAAGTGTCGGCACAACTGGATGCGGTGGCAGAAGAGTCCGGAGCAGAACGTGAGGATGCCGAGGCATTGATCGAAACGCTGCAGGGGTGGATTCGCGAAGACCGCAAGGCTACATCGCTCAAAGCGATTCAGGGCATGGTCTGGGAACAGGGGTATCAACAGGGTGAGCTTAAAGGTCATATCTACGAAGATGCCGCCCAGTATCTGCAGCACTGGCATGATCGTGGTCTGCGTTTATACGTTTACTCGTCCGGTTCGGTAAAAGCCCAGAAGCTGATTTTTGGCTTTACTACGGTCGGCGATTTGACACTCTTTTTCTCCGGTTATTTCGATACCAGAATTGGCGGCAAGAAAGAACCGGAAGCCTATCGTAATATTCTCAGTGAACTTGGTGTAGAAGCCAGAACGGTTCTGTTCCTCTCGGATGTTGAGGCTGAACTCGAAGCCGCTGAGGCCGCTGGGATGAAAACCGTCTGGCTGATCCGGGATGGAGAATTACCGGAGACCAAGCGCTTTGCTGCCCGGAATTTCGCCGAAGTGGACGCTGCTCTGCTGCGAAAGCGGTAGCCGTTCGCTAGCCAATGCGGCTGGTGCCAGGAGGTAAACATGTCAGCAATCCGATCTGCCAGACTGCTTGCCTCCGCCCTGGTCGTGTTGCTGCTGGCGGGTTGCAACCCCTTCTCAGATGCCCGCCCGATGATGGATGAATATGTTGAACGGGTTGGCCGAGTGCTGGACGCTGAACCAGTGTTTTCTGAGATTCCCGCTGCACAGACAATGCCGAGACGTCGTAACCGTGTGCTGCCAATGCCTGAGCTGGAATTGGGTATGCTGGATTTTCTGTCACTATACGGTTGTGAGCTGCAATACGTGGTCGGCGAGAAAAACTCCGTTATGGGCAGGGTGATGCAGCCCCTTAATCGCCTGCGCTATGAGGTTCGCTTCATTCACACCGCCGGCGACTGCCTGGAAACGGTCGAGGATGAAGAGCTTCAGGGTGTTTTAAAACAGGCCATTTCCAGTAAGCGCAAAACACTGCCAATTGCCATCTGGAACGCAACCTGGGGTGTCGAGGAAGTGGAAACGTTATTCACGCTCGCCAAGGGCGAGTACCCGGTTGAGGCCAAAGACCCGCTTTCGGATCTTGCCCGGGACGCTCGCCAGTTGAATAAAGCATTGGCGGCGCTTCTGGATCAGAATCTTGATGTGGATCTGGGTTTCTGGGGTGAGGTGCATCAGCGCTGGCAGGCGGAATATCGGGCGGGCCAGTTGATCAACAGCGCCCGGTTGGTGACTGTGCGCCTCGGGGATGCAACGCGTGTTATGCGCCAGCGACTGGATAGCCGTCCCTTATGCCTTAATGGCAAGCCAAATAACCAGTCCGATGTCGTTCAGGGTATGTTTTTCAGCATCTATATAGGGAAAGTTCAGCCTTACCTCGCCGACCTGCGACGTGCCCGTACGGACCTGATAGAACCCTTATCCGAGTTGGCGGCCATGCAGGCTGATGTTATGCCTGAGCATTTTCAGAGGTGGTATCAGTCCACGCTGGCTCAGGGAGGCCGCGAAAGTGTGTGGGCGAACCTGGATGCTGCGGTGGAGAGTCATACCAAAGGCTGGCAGGCACTGCTGGAACAATGCGGGTTGAGGCCGGGGGCATAACCCAAAGTGCTCTTCACAGTATTCTCTAAAGCATTCTTCAAAGCATTCTGCGATCAGCGCTGGCTTTCTGGCGTTACCCTCAGTATTTCCTCGACGGTGGTCAGGCCGCTGGCAACTTTTTGTGCGCCGCTCAGGCGCAGTGATTTCATGCCCTCCCGGTAGGCGTCCAGTCGCAGCTGTTCCAGTTCGCACTGATCGGTGATCTGGCTTGTTAGTGCGCCTGAAAGAGTCATGATTTCATACACCCCCGCACGGCCAAGATAACCCGTATTGCGGCATTCCAGGCAGCCAACCGGCTTGTGGAACTGTTTTGGCGCGGGTGCTTTCCAGGGTCTTGTCAGAGTTTGCCACGCCTGAATGTCGACCGGGGTCGGCGCTTTGCAGTGGGGGCACAGAGTTCGAACAAGGCGCTGAGCCATAACTCCCAGCACGGTTGCGCGAATCAGATACGGCGGAATGCCCAGTTCCATCATTCGGGTCAAAGCGCTTGGTGCATCGTTTGTGTGCAGTGTGGAGAGCACAAGATGCCCGGTCAGTGCTGCCTGCACCGCCATTTCGGCGGTTTCAAGATCGCGGATTTCGCCAATCATGATTATGTCCGGATCCTGTCTCAGCAGGGCCCGTACACCGGTGGCAAAGGTCAGGTCGATATTGGTCTGGACCTGCATCTGGTTGAAAGCAGGCTCAACCATCTCGATGGGATCTTCAATGGTGCACACATTCAATTCGGCAGAGGCGATCTGTTTCAACGTGGAATAGAGGGTGGTGGTTTTGCCGGAACCCGTAGGGCCAGTTACCAACACAATCCCGTGGGGCTTTGAGGTTGCCTCCTGCCAGCGCTCGCGGTCTTCGCGGCTGAACCCCAGTTGTTCGTAGGATTTCAGTAGTACATCCGGGTCAAATATCCGCATCACCATTTTTTCCCCGAACGCCGTCGGCATGGTGGCCAAGCGCAGCTCCACTTCCTTGTTGTCGGGCTTGCGGGTTTTCAGGCGGCCATCCTGTGGCCGACGTTTTTCAGCGACGTTCAACCGCCCCAGAATCTTGAGCCGGCTGGTAATGGCCATGCCCACATGTTCGGGAAACTCGTAAACACTGTGCAGTACACCATCAATCCGGAAGCGGATGTGGGTCAGTGTGCGGCGTGGTTCAATGTGAATGTCGGATGCGCGCTGATCGAACGCATACTGCAGCAGCCAGTCGACAATGCGCACAACATGCTGGTCGTTGGCGTCTGCGCTTTCCGCGGCGCCCAGGTCCAGTAATTGCTCCAGATTCTGGTGGCCTGCGTTGTTGCCCGGTGCCTGGCCGCCGCTGGCTTTGTTGACAGAGTTCGCGAGCTGGTAGAACTCGATGGAGTAACGGCGGATGTCTTCCGGGTTCGCGACTACTCTGCGGATATCCTTGCGCAAGGCTTGGCGCAGGTTGCCTTCCCAGTCACTTTTGAAGGGTTCAGCACTGGCTACCAGGATTTCTTCCTGCCTGATCTCTACAGCCAGAATGCCGTGGCGTTGGGCGAATGCGTACGACATGACCCGGGCAATCGAAGGCGTGTCTATTTTCAATGGATCAATGTGGTAATAAGACTGGCCAGCCCAGTCTGCGAGCCATTGTGTCAATCCTTCGAGATCGAGAGTTTTGCCGCTTTTTTCACTGGTGAGAGCTGCGATCGCAACCAGTTCCAGGGGGTGGCGTTTTGCTGCCTGGTTGCTGGCGGCGCCGAGGTTGGCAGAAAGCACACGTTCTGCGCTGTCCTGGTTGATTTCGCCATCGGTGACCAGCGCCGTGCAGATATCCCGCAGAGTCAGAATGCTCCGTGGCGGCGCGGGCGGCCTTGATGGCTGCCCTGTTGACAGGTGCTCTGTATTAGTGGGGTTGGGCATAGGGTGTCCCTTTCCGGTATTGGAGCATGTCAGCCTGTAACCGGCCGGTTCACTTTCAAATGAACCATCGCCATGATGAACAACAGAAGGGTAAGGATCATGAGAGTGACCGGGCCAGGTGCGCCTTGGCTAAGCCAGGAGGAAACCACTGCTTGGGTGAAGTAAAAGATCACCACGAAGGCCAGCCAGATGTAACCCCGATTGTGGCCACGGAACACGGGGACGGCCAGTGCCAGTAGTGGGATCAGCTTGACAGAAAGAATCAGAGTTATGGAAACGCCTTCAACCGGGGCAGGGTAAAAGGTTGTTATCAAAAGGGTTGCCAGTACCGCCAAATAGAGAAACTGGGTTGCCTGCGAGGTATGCCGGGCTTTTGGGTTGTGGAGCATTGTTGGATTCCAGAAGAAAAGTATAGATAGCTTTACGCTGTGCGGCTGTGTTTGTGTCAGTCTGCCAGTTTGAGCGCCAGGTTTGCCAAGCGTTCACCAAAGAACTGGCAGAGCGCCTTTTCATGTTGGCTCAGGGGCTGCTGTTCGGCGGTTCCGGCCCAGTGTGAAGGGCCATAGGGCGTGCCCCCGGTTGTCGTTTCATTCAAATTTTTATCTGTATAGGGCAGGCCGCACAACAGCATACCGTGGTGAAGCAGTGGCATCATCATGGTCAATAGCGTGGTTTCCTGGCCCCCGTGCAGGCTTCCGGTTGAGGTAAATGCCCCTGCCGGTTTACCAACCAGCGCTCCGCCAAGCCAGAGATCACCGGTGGTGTCCAGAAAGTGCTTCAGGGGCGCTGCCATATTGCCAAATCGGGTCGGGCTGCCAATAGCCAGGCCGGCGCAGTTGGCCAGGTCTGACTTGCTTGCGTAGGGCGCACCCGCATCCGGAACCGAAGGCAGCGAGGCTTCTGTGTCCGGGGAAACCATTGGAACGGAGCGCAACTTTGCTTCGATGCCATTCACCCTTGCGACACCCCGGCTTATCTGGTTTGCCAGCTCCGCAGTCTGCCCGTTGCGGCTGTAATAGAGAATCAGAACATAGGGCAGTTGCTCGGGCATTTTAACGTCCTTCAGTCGACAGTCGTAAAATCAAAGAATCGTGAGAATGTTTTCCGGTGGCCGACCCACGGCGGCCTTGCCGTTGGCGAGTACAATTGGCCGTTCAATCAGTTTCGGGGTTGCTACCATAGCAGCAATCAGTTTTTCGCGGCTCAGATCCGGGTTGTCCAGGCCAAGCTCCTTGTATTCATTTTCTCCGGTGCGCATCAGTTCACGTGGCTGGCGGCCGAGTGCGTCAAGAATTTCTGAAAGCTCCTGTTCTGTTGGCGGCGTTTCCAGGTAGCGTATAATTTCAGGCTCAATGCCGCGCTCTGTCAGTAATTCAAGAGCCTGGCGGGATTTTGAACAGCGAGGGTTGTGGAAAATCCGGGTGGGTTCTGTCATCTTCGTGCCTGTTTGTTGAAATGGATGCTGCAACTGTGAATAGTGTGGCCCGCAGTCTAACAGGAGGTTTTCCCTTGCAGAACCCTGTCATCCCTCGGTTATCTCGTGGGGCAGCCATTGCAGGCGTATTGGTTTTGACGGCTTTACTGGCAGGTTGCCAGAAAATTGAACTGGAGCGCGCTGAAGGCCCGAAACTCCCTTGGGATGACCTGCGCGGTCAGTGGGTCCTCGTCAACTACTGGGCCGAATGGTGTAAGCCCTGTCTGGAAGAAATCCCGGAGCTGAACGATTTGGACAAGGCGCCGGATGTTACCGTGCTCGGCGTAAACTTTGATGATGTGAAGGGCGAAGCTCTGGTGGATCTCGGTAAGCGTATGGGCATTGAATACACCATGCTTGCGAAGGATCCGGGCCCGGAGTTTGATTGGAAATTCCCGGTTGCGTTGCCAGCTACGTTTGTCGTGAATCCTGAGGGGAAACTTCTGGAGGCCCGCTTTGGCCCGCAGACGGAAGAAGACATACGGGCATTGATTGGCGGCTGAATGCCGCCGGCTCTCTCACGCCATCCAACAATATACATGCAGGAACAACCTGACGTTATGTCGCAGACTTTTGTACACCTTCGCGTGCACTCCGAACACTCCATGGTGGACGGTCTTGTCCGTGTTAAACCGCTGGTCAAGCGCGTTGTGGAACTGGGCATGCCGGCTGTGGGCCTCACAGAGCAGTCCAACATGTGCTCGCTGGTCCGGTTTTACAAGACGACAACCGGCGCTGGTGTGAAGCCCATTATTGGCGCGGATCTCTGGCTGGAGAACCCGGACGAGCCGGAAAACCCCTTCCGTCTGACGCTGCTAGCCCGGGATAACAAGGGTTACCTCAACCTCACAGAGATTGTTTCCCTTGGGTATACTGAAGGGCAACGCCACGGCAAGCCGATCGTTCAGCGCAAATGGCTGGAGAGCAGGGCCGACGGCCTGATTGCCATGTCTGGCGCCAAAATGGGCGATGTATGCAAGGCTTTGCTGGCTGACAAGCCAGAACTGGCAAAAGCCCGGGCTGAGTACTGGATGAACCTGTACCCGGGCTCTTATTATCTGGAGCTTCAGCGAACGGGCCGGCCCGGCGATGAAGACTGCCTGCACATGAGTGTTGAGCTGGCCGAAAAGCTCGGGCTCCCCGTCGTTGCTACAAACGACGTACACTTTCTGGAGGCCGACGATTTTGAGGCCCATGAAGCCCGGGTCTGCATTGGTGAGAGCAGGGCGCTGGATGATCCGCGTCGCGACCGTCGTTTCAGCGATCAGCAATACCTTCGCAGCGCGGAGGAAATGATTGAGCTGTTCAGTGATATTCCTGAAGCCGTTGAGAACACGCTGGAAATAGCGCGGCGCTGTTCGGTGACCGTGCGTATGGGCGAGTACTTCCTGCCCAATTACCCGGTGCCCGAAGGCATGACCATGGACGACTACTTCCGCCAGGTGTCGGAAGAGGGCCTGGAGGATCGTCTTGCCAAAACCCTGCCGAAAGATGATCCGGATTACGACAGCAAGCGCCAGGCCTATTACGATCGCCTGAATTTCGAGCTGGATATCATCATCCAGATGGGATTCCCCGGCTACTTTCTGATCGTGATGGACTTCATCAAATGGGCCAAGAACAACGGCGTACCGGTGGGACCGGGTCGTGGTTCCGGTGCAGGCTCGTTGGTGGCCTATGCCCAGCTCATCACGGATCTGGATCCGCTGGAATACGATCTGCTGTTCGAGCGCTTCCTCAACCCTGAGCGGGTATCCATGCCCGACTTTGACGTCGACTTCTGTATGGAAGGGCGTGATCGCGTCATTGCTTACGTCGCTGAGAAGTACGGCCGGGAAGCGGTTTCACAGATCATTACCTTCGGAACCATGGCCGCCAAGGCGGTGGTTCGGGACGTTGCCCGCGTGCAGGGCAAGTCTTACGGTCTTGCAGATAAACTGTCCAAAATGATCCCGTTTGAAGTGGGAATGACATTGGACAAGGCCATTGAACAGGAGCCAACGCTGAAGGAGTTCCTGGAGCAGGATGAAGAAGCTCAGGAAATCTGGGAAATGGCCCTCAAACTTGAGGGTGTGTGCCGAAACGCCGGTAAACACGCTGGCGGGGTGGTGATTGCGCCCACCAAAATCACCGACTTCTCACCGCTGTATTGTGATGATGAAGGCGGTAGCCTGGTGACCCAGTTCGACAAGAACGATGTGGAAGAAGCCGGTCTGGTGAAGTTCGACTTTCTTGGCCTGCGAACGCTGACCATCATCGATTGGGCGCTGAAGATGATTAACCCACGGCGGGAAGGCCGTGGCCTGCCGCCTCTGGATATCAACGAAATTCCGCTGGCCGACCCGGCTTCGTTCGTGATGCTGAAAAAGGCCGAGACGACCGCCGTGTTCCAGTTGGAATCCCGCGGTATGAAAGACCTGATTCGCCGCCTGCAGCCGGACTCACTGGAAGATATGATCGCTCTGGTGGCGTTGTTCCGCCCGGGGCCGCTGCAATCGGGCATGGTTGATGACTTTATCGATCGTAAGCACGGCAAGCAGCCCATGTCGTTCCCGCATCCGGATTATCAATACGAAGGCCTGAAACCGGTTCTGGAGCCCACCTATGGGGTTATCCTTTACCAGGAGCAGGTCATGCAGATTGCTCAGGTGATGGCGGGCTACACCCTCGGCAACGCCGACATGTTGCGCCGTGCCATGGGTAAGAAAAAACCCGAAGAAATGGCCAAGCAGAAGCAATTCTTCCTGGATGGCTGCGAAAACAACGGCATCAACAAAACCCTTGCGGAAAACATTTTCGATCTGGTGGAGAAATTCGCCGGCTATGGCTTCAACAAATCCCACTCTGCCGCCTACGCACTGGTGTCGTACCAAACCCTGTGGTTGAAAGCCCACTACACTGCCGAGTTCATGGCTGCGGTGCTGACCGCCGATATGCAGAACACGGATAAAGTGGTCACGCTGGTAGAGGAGTGCCGCAATCTCAAACTGGACCTGGTGCTGCCGGACGTAAGTCGTTCGGAATACACCTTTACAGTGAATGATGAAGGCCAGGTTGTGTACGGGCTTGGCGCGATCAAGGGGTTAGGCGAAGGCCCGATTCAAGCCATTGTGGAAGGCCGTGCCAGCGGTGAGCCCTATCAGGATCTTTTCGACTTCTGTCGCAAGGTCGATCTCAAGAAAATAAATAAACGGGCCATGGAAGCTCTTATCCGCTCCGGCGCCATGGACAAACTCGGTGCCAGCCGGGCTCAGCTGATGGCCAGCATCCCGAAGGCGGTGCAGCAAGCGGATCAACAGTCGCGCAATGAATCCGTGGGCATGATGGATATGTTCGGCGAAATGCTGGAGGCCCGTGAAGGCGGTGACCCATACGCAGACGTCGCCGGGGTGCGGGAATGGCCGGAGAAACAACGCCTGAAAGGTGAAAAAGACACGCTGGGGCTGTATCTGACAGGCCATCCGTTCGATGAATACGAGCGGGAAGTCCGGCGCTTCGTACGTTCCTCCATTTCCGATCTCAAGCCCAATAAGTCACCACAACGAGTTGCCGGGCTGGTTGTTGCTCAGCGCACCATGAAAACCCGCACGGGTTCCACTATGTGTTTTATCACGCTGGACGATCGGAGCGCGCGGATTGAAGCCACGTTGTTTTCTGAAGCCTTCTTTGAGAACCGGGAGCTGCTGCAGTCAGACCAGGTGATTGTGGTTGAGGGGCAGGTGAGCCACGATGATTATTCCGGCCAGATGAAAATGCGCGTCAGCTCGGTAATGGATGTGCCCAGTGCCCGGAAACAGTTCAGTAAGGGCCTGAAGCTGAACCTGCATGCGGACCAACTGCAAAATGGCCTGCTGGACAAGATCGACAGCACGCTCAGGCCGTTTCGCTGTGATGGCAGCCCGGTCTGGATAGAATACAGTAGCCAGGAAGCCAGTACCCGGATTGAACTGGGGGAAGCCTGGCGGGTGCGGCCGGACGACAACCTGCTGCTGGAGCTGAGATACCTCATGGGCGACCAGTGCGTAGAACTGGTCTATGATTGAGTGAGCAAGGCAAAGTGCTGTCCGAAGATTAAATATTTGTCAGATTGTGGACTCATACCAATGTCCGCTTTAGACGTGAACCGGGCACTGCTATCTTTGTACCAAATTCTGTGTTGGCGGAGTGTTGTTCCGCCTGGCAACAAATGATGGAACATCATGAACCCTAATTATCTCGATTTCGAACAACCGATTGCTGACCTTGAAGCCAAGATTGAAGAGCTTCGTATGGTGGGCAACGACACCGACATCAATATTTCTGATGAAATTACCCGTTTGAAAAAGAAAAGCGTCAGCCTTACCGAGAACATATTCTCGGACCTGCACCCTTGGGATGTCGCCCGTCTCGCGCGGCACCCGCGCCGACCCTATACCCTGGATTATATCGAAATGATCTTTGATGATTTCGATGAGCTCCACGGCGACAGGCGTTATGCAGACGACCAGGCCATTGTGGGCGGCACAGCCAGGTTGAATGACAAGCCTGTGATGGTGATTGGCCATCAGAAGGGTCGGGAAGTGCGGGAGAAGGTCAAACGTAACTTTGGCATGCCGCGCCCGGAAGGTTATCGTAAAGCGCTGCGCCTGATGGAAATGGCCGAGCGCTTCAGAATGCCCATTCTTACGTTTATAGACACCCCGGGTGCCTATCCGGGCATCGGTGCTGAGGAGCGTGGTCAGAGTGAGGCGATTGCGTTCAACCTGGCTGTGATGTCTCGTCTCAAGACACCCATTATTTCTACCGTGATCGGTGAAGGTGGTTCCGGCGGAGCATTGGCCATCGGCGTGTGCGATCAGTTGAATATGCTGCAGTACGCTACTTATGCAGTTATATCGCCCGAAGGCTGCGCTTCCATTTTGTGGAAAAGCGCCGAGTACGCTTCCCTGGCAGCTGAAGCTATGGGCGTGACGGCGGATCGCCTGAGGGATCTAGGTCTGGCAGACAACGTCATCACGGAGCCCTTGGGTGGTGCTCACCGCAATCCTGAGAAAATGGCTGAAGCCCTGCGTGAAATACTCGCCAAGGGTATGGCTGAGCTCAGCCGCTTGCCTCTGGATGAGTTGGTCTCCCGGCGGTATGAGCGGTTGACCCGCTATGACACAGGGCGTTAAGCCCGAATCAGGGTTCGCGTTTTCGGAGGCTTTGATTGCGCCGGTAAAAGCTGTCTCTGGCTTCCGGCGCCTTTGGGTTGCCCTCAGCGGCGGCCTGGATTCCACGCTATTGCTGCACCTTGCCGCGCACTGCCATTCGGGCGTGCGCGCCATACATATAAATCACCAGCTTCAGACCAATGCCGGCGAAACGGAAGCCTTTTGTCGCGACTTGTGCGCCGGGCTTGATGTTCATCTCACCGTTCAACTCGTATCAGTCAAGCAGGGTTCAGGCCTTGAAGAAGCCGCTCGCAAGGTTCGTTATGAATCTTTTGAGGCACTTCTCGAGCCTGGTGATATTCTTCTGATGGCCCATCACAGTGATGATCAGGCCGAAACCGTTCTTTTTCGCATGTTTCGCGGCAGCGGTGTGGCCGGACTCGCCGGCATGCCCGGAAGTCGCCCGCTGGGGGCTGGCCATCTTGCCCGCCCGTTGCTGGGTGTTGAGCGATCGGAACTCGAGCGCCATGCTCGTCAGGCTGGTATTTCATGGATTGACGATCCGAGCAATACAGATCAACGGTTCGATCGCAACTTCCTGCGCCTCAGCATTCTCCCCCTGCTCAAAAAGCGCTGGCCGGGCCTGAATCAGCGCCTTCGGCACAGTGCGGGTGCTTGTTCGGAAAGCGATTTCCTGAATCAGCGGCTGGCGGAGTTGCAGTGGCAGTCACTGGGAGGACACCCACGCCGCCTCCCCGTAGCAAGGTTGAACGCGCTCTCTCTCGCGGAACAGAAAAACCTTCTGCGCTGGTGGATGCGGCGCGCCGGACACCGGTCTCCTTCAATCAGCGACTGGTCACAGGTATTGCACGACCTGTTGCATGCAGCTGAAGATCGGTCGCCCGAACTGCAGGCAGAAGGCTGCAGCCTGCGGCGTTTTCAGGGGGAGCTTTACCTTGTTTCCGAAATGGCGGATTTGCCGGATGAACCTGTACCCCTCGAGCCAGGGCAGCCAGTGCGCTGGGACGAGTTGACGATTCGGCTGATGCCGGTGGCTACTGCGGAAACCGATGCTCCGCCAATACGGATATGTACGAGGCAGGGCGGAGAGCGTATCCGTTTTCACGCGTTTGGCCCCTCAAGATCCTTGAAAAAATGGTTTCAGGAGCAGGCGATTCCGCCTTGGCAAAGGCGCCGTCTGCCCTTGGTTTTCAGGGGCATAAAGGAAGAGAGTGAGCTGATCGCTATCGGCGATTTATGGTGTTCTGAACAATACTGCGGAAGCGCCCCTGAAGCAGGCTGGCGGCTGATTGTGGAGCGGGATTGTGATTGAGTCGCTGAGGGCTTTCTGGTAGTCTGGCGTCCCATCTTGAGATGACAATCTCCCTCCTTCACAGAACCTGATAATCATGGAATCTGCATGACGCGTTATATTTTCGTCACCGGCGGTGTTGTGTCCTCACTGGGGAAAGGAATCGCATCGGCCTCTTTGGCTGCGATCCTTGAGGCACGTGGCCTGAAGGTTACTATCCTCAAGCTGGACCCATACATAAACGTGGACCCAGGTACCATGAGCCCGTTCCAGCACGGTGAAGTCTATGTCACCGAAGATGGTGCTGAAACCGACCTTGATCTTGGCCATTACGAGCGCTTTATCCGTACGCCGATGAGCCGTCGTAATAATTTCACGGCGGGCCGGGTTTACGAAGAGGTTATACGCAAAGAACGCCGCGGAGATTATCTTGGCGGCACTGTGCAGGTTATTCCCCACATCACCGACGAGATCAAGCGCCGCGTGGTAGAAGGCGCAGCCGGTGCGGATGTGGCTCTGGTTGAAGTGGGCGGTACCGTTGGCGACATTGAGTCCCTGCCGTTCCTTGAAGCCTGCCGTCAGTTGAAGGTTGAAGTGGGCTCCTCCCGTGCGCTGTTCATGCACCTGACACTGGTGCCTTACATTGCCACGGCTGGCGAAATTAAAACCAAACCGACCCAGCACTCCGTAAAGGAAATGCGTTCTATCGGTTTGCAGCCTGATATTCTGCTGTGCCGTTCCGAGCACGAAGTGGATGTCAGCTCCCGCCGGAAGATCGCGCTGTTTACCAACGTGGAAGAGCGTGCTGTTATTCCAATGCGTGACGCCAAATCCATTTATGCTATTCCCCGCATGCTTCATGAGCATGGTCTGGATGAACTGGTAATTGAGCGTTTCAATCTTGATGCACGTGAGGCGGACCTTAGTGATTGGGACGGTGTCGTCGAAGCACTGATGAACCCCGAGCACGAAGTGACCATTGCCATGGTCGGTAAGTACATGGAATTGCTGGAAGCCTACAAGTCGCTTATCGAATCTCTGCTGCATGCGGGCATCAAGACCCGGACCAAGGTAAAAATCAATTACATTGATTCTGAAGACATCGAACGCGACGGTACCAAGGTGCTTGAGAGTGCCGATGCTATTCTGGTTCCGGGCGGTTTTGGCGAGCGTGGTGTGGAGGGCAAGATCCGCACGGTACAGTACGCCCGTGAGAATAAGGTTCCTTATTTAGGTATTTGTCTGGGCATGCAGGTGGCGGTTATCGAATACGCCCGTAACAAAGCCGGCCTGGTTGATGCCCACAGCTCTGAATTCCGTGAGCACACTCCAGAGCCTGTAGTTGGCCTGATCACCGAGTGGCTGGATGCGACCGGTGAACGCGAAGAGCGCACCGACGATTCAGATCTTGGCGGCACCATGCGATTGGGTGCTCAGGATTGTGTACTGACCGAAGGCTCGAACATTGCCAACTGCTACGGCCGAAAAACCATTCGTGAGCGCCATCGTCACCGTTACGAGGTGAACAATTATTTCCTGCCGCAGTTGGAAGCATCAGGCCTCCTGGTTTCCGGGCGTTCCACCGATGGCAAGTTGGTGGAAGTGGTGGAAGTTGTCGATCACCCCTGGTTTGTTGCTTGTCAGTTCCACCCGGAATTCACCTCGACGCCCCGCGATGGTCACCCGCTGTTCAAGGGCTTTGTGGAAGCAGCGTTGGCAAACCGTAAGGAATCCTGATTATGGCCCAAAGTATCGTTACTGTTGCTGATATCGACATCGCCAACCACAAACCGTTTGTGTTGTTTGGCGGGATGAACGTGCTGGAATCCCGGGATCTGGCGTTCGAGGTTGCCGATAGCTACGTTGAGGTTTGCCGCAAGCTGGGTATTCCCTACGTGTTCAAAGCGTCCTTCGACAAGGCTAACCGGTCTTCGGTGCACTCGTTCCGCGGGCCGGGGCTGGATAAAGGCCTGCAGATACTGGCCGATCTCAAGAGCAAGTACGGTGTTCCGATTATTTCTGATGTCCATGAAGCGGCACAGGCGGCGCCAGCTGCTGAGGTTTGTGACATCATCCAACTGCCTGCTTTTTTGAGCCGCCAGACTGATCTGGTGGTTGCCATGGCGCAAACCGGCGCGGCGATCAACATCAAGAAAGCCCAGTTTCTTGCTCCGCAGGAGATGAAACACATCATCAGCAAGTGCGCAGAAGCCGGAAACGACAGGGTTATCTTGTGCGAGCGGGGCAGTAGTTTCGGGTACAACAACCTTGTGGTCGATATGCTCGGCTTTGGCATCATGAAATCCATGAACGTGCCGGTTATGTTTGATGTGACCCATTCACTGCAGATGCCGGGCGGTCGTGCAGATTCCGCCGGTGGTCGTCGTGCCCAGGTTACCGATCTGGCACTGGCTGGCATGTCTCAGGGATTGGCGGGGTTGTTTCTTGAGGCTCACCCGAACCCTGATGAGGCCAAGTGCGATGGCCCTTGCGCCCTGCGTCTCAGCCAGTTGGAGCCGTTTTTGCAGCGTGTGAAGGCTGTTGATGACCTTGTGAAGAGTTTTAAACCTATCGACACCGCCTGATTGGCGGTTTTCGCGTTATAGGTACAGGTTATGGGAGAGAGCGGGGCACGGCTTTACGAAAATGTGCGGAGCCATGGATGGCGGAGCCAAGCGCACATGGATGTGCTTGTAGCGTTTTTCGTAAAGCCGTGCCCCGCTCTCTCTTGCACCAGATTCTGTTTATAAACTTGGAGACCCTGAAGAATGACCAAGATTGCCAACATTAAAGCCCGTGAGGTTCTGGATTCCCGTGGTAACCCCACGGTAGAAGCGGACGTAATTCTGGAAGACGGTACTCTTGGCCGTGCCTGTGCACCGTCTGGCGCCTCTACAGGCTCCCGTGAAGCGCTGGAGCTGCGCGATGGTGATGTGTCCCGTTATCTGGGTAAAGGCGTATTGAAGGCAGTTGCGGCCATTAACGGCAAGATCTGTGATGCGCTGAAAGGTAAAGATGCTGCAGACCAGCGCGGGCTGGATAACATCATGCTGGAGCTGGATGGCACCGAGAACAAGGCCAATCTGGGTGCGAACGCTATCCTGGCGGTATCCCTGGCAGCGGCTAAAGCTGCTGCGGAGTCTTTGGGTAAGCCGCTTTACGAGCACATCGCTGACATCAACGGCACCTCCGGCAAGTTCAGCATGCCTGTACCGATGATGAACATTCTGAACGGCGGCGAGCACGCGGATAATAACGTAGATATCCAGGAATTCATGGTGCAACCGGTTGCTGCCAAGAGCTTTTCGGAAGCTCTGCGCATTGGTGCCGAAATCTTCCACAGTCTGAAAAAAGTGCTGCAGACTCAGGGCCTGAATACAGCGGTTGGCGATGAGGGTGGCTTTGCGCCTAACCTGCCGTCTAACGAAGCGGCTCTGGCGATTATCAAGGAAGCGGTTGAAAAAGCCGGTTACAAGCTTGGTACAGACATCACTCTGGCTTTGGACTGCGCGGCCTCAGAATTCTACAAGGACGGCCAGTATGTATTGGCTGGCGAAGGCAAGAGCTTTGACTCTGCTGGCTTTGCTGATTACCTGGCAGGCTTGGCTGAGCGCTATCCGATTGTGTCCATCGAAGATGGCATGGACGAGAGCGACTGGGACGGATGGAAAGTACTGACCGACAAGATCGGCGAAAAAGTACAGCTGGTGGGTGATGATCTTTTTGTCACTAACACCAGGATCCTCAAGCGTGGTATCGACACAGGTGTGGGCAACTCCATCCTGATCAAGTTCAACCAGATTGGTAGCTTGAGTGAAACCCTGGATGCCATCAAGATGGCGCAGGATGCCGGCTTTACGGCGGTTATTTCTCACCGCTCCGGTGAAACTGAAGACACAACCATTGCGGATCTTGCCGTTGCTACCTGTGCGGGTCAGATCAAGACAGGTTCTCTTTGCCGCTCCGACCGCGTTGCCAAGTACAACCAGTTGCTGCGCATTGAAGAGGCGCTGCAAGATAAGGCGCCCTATCGTGGCCTGAGCGAGATTAAAGGGCAGGGCTGAGACTAACAGCTTCCGTTTTGCTTTTAATCCTCCGGATTTCAGGTAACAAAATGTTAAGGCCGTCGTGCTCTGAATGAAAGTTCAGTCACGATGGCCTTTTTGTCCAATCAGTTAGAAGAATTTGTTACTAATCTACTCTAAGGTCTATACTTGGCATCCGGTGTTTGATTTTTGATCGTTTAACTCATGTACGGAATCGGTATTAATGAAGTTGCTCTGGGCTTTCATGGTTGTTCTCATTCTCCTGCTGCAGGTGCGCCTGTGGATTGGGGAAGGCAGCTTTGCGCAGGTCTGGACGCTGGAGCAGTCGATTGCCGAGCAGCGTGAGGAGAATGCTGAGTTGGCTACCCGCAATGAGCGCCTGTATGCGGAGGTGCGTAACCTTCGCAATGAGCAAGGGGCTGTTGAAGAGCGGGCCCGGATGAACCTTGGGTTGATTCGTGACGATGAGACGTTTTTTCTTGTTGTTGAGCAGTAATTTTCGGGTTTGGAGTTCAGAGCGTCGGGTAGATCTTTTCCGGGAAACGCTACGAGCACATCCATGTGCGCTTGACGGTGGCCATCCTTGGCCACCGACGTTCCCGGAAAAGATCTACCCGACGCTCTCCAGGCCCTATGCGACAGCTCTATGACTTCTCCTAAACTCTGGTTGATTGTTCCCGCCGCCGGCATTGGTCAGCGCATGCAGGCCGAGTGTCCCAAGCAATACCTTCGTATTAATAACCGCTTTATTCTGGATATCACGCTTTCGCGATTGCTGGATTCCCGCCTCTTTGCCGGTTGTATGGTTCCACTGAATTTAGCGGATCATTGGTGGCCAGAGTCTGACGCCAGCAACGATGATCGAATTCAGACCTGCAGCGGTGGCGCAGAGCGGGCGAATTCTGTTCTCTCGGCACTACACGCACTGGAAGAGCAGGTTGCAGCCGATGACTGGGTGCTGGTTCACGATGCGGCACGCCCTTGCGTTCATCCAGCCGATCTTGCGAACCTGGTTTCAACGCTGATGGATCATCCGGTGGGTGGCCTGCTGGCTGCTCCGGTTGCGGATACGCTTAAAAAGGCCGAACCTGGCCGTTTGCCTGACGTTATTGGAACGGTCGATCGCAGCCAGCTTTGGCGTGCGCTGACGCCTCAGATGTTCCGTTATTCCATGCTGGTTTCGGCGTTGGAAACGGCTCTGAACGAAAAACAGCCGGTTACGGATGAGTCCTCTGCCATGGAGTTTTGCGGTAATATGCCCGTTCTGGTTGAAGGGCGGTCGGATAATGTCAAGATTACCGTACCCGCCGACCTGGATCTTGCTGGCTTTATTCTCAGCCGGTTCTGAATTGTCTGGATTCCCCCGGAGTTGATTATGCGAATTGGTCAGGGCTTTGATGTTCATGCCTTCGGCGCAGGCGATGCCGTTATTCTTGGCGGTGTTTCCATACCTTACAGCCAGGGGCTGAAAGCCCACTCCGATGGCGATGTATTGTTGCACGCTCTGGCGGACGCTCTTTTGGGCGCGGTTGCCTTGGGGGATATCGGTCATCTATTCCCCGATACCAGCGCCGAGTGGGCGGGTGCGGATAGCCGGGATTTGTTGCGTAGGGTAATGGCTCGGGTGGCGGAGGAGGGCTTCGGTGTTCTCAATGTCGACACGACGATCATCGCTCAGGCACCGAAAATGGCACTGCATATCGAGGCCATGCGCCTGAATATTGCGGAGGATCTCGGTATCCCGGCTAGCCATGTAAGCGTTAAAGCGACCACCAGTGAGAAGCTTGGATTTACCGGCCGTGGTGAGGGAATTGCCTGCCAGGCGGTGTGTCTGCTCGAGCCGGTGTCGTCGTGAGCGACGCAGAAATTGGTGCAGGGAACTGGCGACTGGATTGGCCGGTATCGAGTGGCACTCGGGTAGCCAGTACTTATTTGAAAACTGCGCCTGAGGACTTTCGGGTTAATGAGGTGATGGGGGAGTTCCCGGAACATGCGGATTCACCGGGTTTACTCAGCGTTACGGGTGAGGGTGAGCATCTGTGTCTGTACCTCGAAAAAATCGGGGATAATACGGAGTTTGTGGCGGGAGCGCTTGCTACCCTCACGGGCTGTCGATCTTTTGATGTGGGTTTTTGCGGGCTAAAAGATCGTCACGCGGTCACCCGTCAATGGTTCAGTCTTTATCGTCCCGGTATGATGGAAGACGATACAGCATTGATTGACCAGGTTTCGGAGCGCTGGCCGGTAAAATCGGCTCATCGCAGCGTGCGAAAATTGCGGCGTGGTGATCATCAGGGAAATCATTTTGTCATTACGCTCCGACATGTAAGCGCTTCGCGCGAGATGGTTGAAAGCGCGCTTGAACGTTTGAAAATACAGGGCGCACCTAATTATTTTGGCCCTCAGCGCTTTGGTTTTGGCGGTACGAACCTCGATCGTGCGGTTCACATTGATCCTTCGGCGCTGAATCGTCGCGGTGGGCATGGCAAACGCAGAGGTCGGGGTAAGCCAGGTGGTGGCAGAGATGACCGGAAAAACGTATTGTACTTTTCGGCTGCCCGCTCCTGGTTATTCAATGAAGTACTGGCGTCACGGGTGGCAGATGGCAGTTGGCGGGCGCCGCTACCGGGTGAGCCTGATGTGATTGCAACCGGCCCTTTATGGGGTGATGGCGGCACAAGTGCGAACGGTGAGGCTGGGCAGCGTGAGCGTGACACCGTCGCGCAGACTCCGGAGCTGGCTGCTTTGTTTATGACGACTCGAATGAAGCCTGAGCGTCGTCCTCTGGTTGTTATGCCGGAGGGCCTGAGTTGGCTATGGCTGGATGATGGTGGTTTGGAACTGGATTTTTTCCTCGCGCCGGGTCAGTACGCCACCACGGTTTTGGGTGATATTTTTGAGCTTGAGGACAAGAGCCTCAGCCAGCATAAAAAACAACACGACTAGCGGGTTTAGCCCGGCGACTTATTGGAGTGCACTGTGCGTATTCTGTTGTCAAACGATGACGGTGTTCATTCACCGGGACTGGTTGCCCTGTATGAAGGTCTCAAGGGCCTGGGCGATCTTGAAGTAGTAGCGCCAGACCGGGATCACAGCGGTGCAAGTAACGCTCTGACGCTCAACCGCCCCCTGACCGTTGAGCAGCATCCCGGTGGCTTCCGGTCTGTCGACGGTACGCCTACAGATTGTGTGCATCTTGCGGTTAACGGGCTGTTTCGGGAGCCGTTTGACCGCGTGGTTTCCGGCATTAATACCCACGCCAATCTGGGGGATGACATTATCTATTCCGGCACCGTAGCTGCGGCTACGGAAGGTCGTCATCTTGGTTTGCCGGCCATTGCTGTGTCTTTAGTAAGCGAAGGGCGCAATCATTTTGACACGGCCGCCAGAGTCGTTCGCATGCTCCTGGAAAGTACGCGGCCCTTTGTTTTGGGGCCTCACTCCATCCTGAATGTGAATGTGCCGGATCTGCCCTGGGAAGAGCTCGCCGGCTTCCGTGTTACCCGTCTGGGTGACCGGGAGCGCGCTGAAGGCGCTGTTCCAATGACCTGCCCGAGGGGCAAGGAGCGTTACTGGATTGGCGCTGCCGGGAAAGGCGGCGATGCCGGCCCGGGAACCGACTTTCATGCTGTTTCTCAAGGGTATGTTTCACTGACTCCGGTGCACATAGATATGACTCGTCATGAGTCGCTGGTGTCCCTCAGGTCGTGGGCAGACTCCCTCCAGGCCTCCATGGGGGACGGTGCGTGAGTGGTGAGCTTCAGGGTATCGGGATGACGTCCAGACGCACACGTATGCGCCTTGTGCAACGCCTTAAGGAATCGGGTATCGAGTCAGATCGCGTGCTGGAAGTGATGGGCCAGGTCCCTCGTCACATTTTTCTGGATGAAGCGCTTTCGCATCGTGCTTACGAAGACAGCTCGCTCCCCATCGGCTATGGCCAGACGCTGTCCCAGCCCTATATCGTCGCCAGAATGACGGAATTGCTGCTCAGGCATGAGCCCGCCAGGCTGCTGGAGCTGGGTACCGGATCAGGCTATCAGACGGCCGTTTTGTCACAACTCTTCGACCAGATTTACAGCGTTGAACGGATCAAGCCGCTGCAGGATCGGGCCCGGGACAGGCTGCGACAGCTCAATATCCGGAACGTAATGCTCAAGCATGCGGATGGTGGTATGGGGTGGCCAGAAAGAGGGCCATTTGACGGCATTATTGTTACCGCCGCTCCGATGGAAGTGCCATCCGAGTTGCTGGATCAGCTTGCCGATGGTGGCGTGCTGGTGGCACCGGTTGGTGAAGAGCACCAGGTGCTTGTTGAGGTGATTCGCAACGGTGACCGGTTTGAACGCCGTGAGCTGGAGCCGGTTCGGTTTGTGCCCCTTTTGGGTGGAGTTGTCCGTTGAGCGAGCAACCTCAGAAAGCTGACACGCAAGGCAGCACCCGCACACAACATCCTGCATCCGTATTTTTGCGGGGTATGGCGATGGGTGCAGCGGATATTGTCCCCGGTGTTTCTGGTGGCACCATCGCGTTTATAACCGGTATTTACTTTCGGCTTCTGGAGGCGATAAATGCAGCCCCGGGGGCCCTTTTCAAATATCTGTTCCGGGGGGATGTGAGGGCATTCTGGCAGGCCTGTGATGGCACTTTTCTCAGTGCGTTACTGGTGGGTATTCTCGTCAGCGTCGTAACCCTGGCCTCTGCGATCAGTTTTCTGCTTGCCGAATACCCGATTCTGATCTGGAGTTTCTTTTTCGGGCTGATTCTCGCCTCTGTCTGGCACGTCGGCCGTCAGGCACGACACTATCGCGTAACGCTGCTCATTCCTCTTTCGGTTGGCATTGCCGCCGCGTGGTGGATTACAACCCTGTCTGTAGGCCAGCTAAACCCTTCTGCTTTGACCTTTTTTGGCGCTGGCGCTGTCGCGATATGCGCGATGATCCTGCCTGGTATTTCCGGCAGTTTTATTCTGGTTATTGTTGGAATGTACGCGCCGGTTCTTGCCGCTATAAAATCTTTTGATATCGCCATGTTGCTGCTGTTTATGGCAGGCTGTGTGCTGGGCCTGTTGTCGGTTGCAAGACTGATTACATGGGCTTTCAAGGCCTATCACGACCTTGTGCTGGCCTTACTTACCGGCTTCATGATTGGTGCACTGAACAAGGTTTGGCCATGGAAGGAGACCCTGAGCTGGCGAACCAACAGTTCAGGCGAACAGGTGCCGTTGAGTGAGGTCAGTGTCAGCCCAGGAGCGTTTGCCGATCTCACTGGCCTTGATCCACAGATTGCTTCGGCTGCGGTAATGGTCTTCGCTGGCATTGTTCTTGTGCTGCTGATTGAGTGGCTTGGTGGGCGTTATCAGAAAGCGGAGTGACCGGCATCCGATAGCACCGGGTGGGCCCGTGTTACCTTTACAGGCACATAGTTGTTCCCGCCCGTAACAAAGACGGTGAAGGGTAACGGGGATGGGCAGTGAGTAACTTGGATTTGATTTCAAAATGTGCAATAAATTAGCGAGTTACTTTTGAAACTTCAGGATCTTCTTTGATTGGATTCTGAGCCAACGCAGATTACTCATAATCGGGCCGGTGTTATTCCTGTGAGATTATTACGTGGGTCAGCTCAAGCCGCTTTGCCGGCCTTCCCGCGGTTCCTCTTTGGTGCCCAACCGACTGCCTGTGCTTCTGAAACCGGCAAAGTCTGGTTCTTTCTGATTGCATTTCTTTTTCTTTCCGGCGCAATGAGCGGCTGCAATACCCAAGCGCTTCATCAGGATGATATTTACAACCCGCCGGTTTACTGGGGGCGCCACATTGTGCGCCAGGGCGAGACGCTGTACGGCATCGCCTGGACTTACGGCCGCGATTACCGGGAGCTGGGTAGCGCCAATGGAATTGGTCCACCCTGGACTATCCGGGCCGGCCAGGTACTCCGGCTGGACCTTCGCAGTAGTACCCAGGCCGGTAGTAGTCGTTCCGCAGCGCAGGCATCGAGACCTGCTGCGAATAACTCCGCCCGGACGCCACGTGCCAAACCTCCTGCACCAACTCCCACTAACACCCGGAAACCAGCCGTCACCCGAAAGCCCGACCAGTCTGCACCCCTGGCTGCACGTACGCAGACGGTGGCCAGTATCCCATGGCGTTGGCCGCACTCTGGCACCGTAATTGCAGGCTACTCAGCATCCGGAAAAGTCAACAAAGGCGTTGATATTGCCGGAAAAGCCGGGGATGCTGTAAGAGCTGCCGCAGATGGGAGTGTGGTCTACGCTGGCAACGGGTTGCTGGGTTATGGCAATTTGATTATTGTAAATCACAACGAGCACTATCTGAGTGCATACGCTCATAACCGGAAGATTCTGGTTACTGAAGGGGAGGGAGTAAAAGCCGGGCAGGTCATAGCAGAACTCGGTGGCAATGGTTCAGAGCGCCCCATGTTACATTTTGAGATCCGAAAAAATGGTAATCCGGTCGACCCAACCCATTATTTGCCACCACGCTAATGACAGATGCGGTGTTTAAAACAAGAAAAAATGATGGCAACAGCGCATAAGCTGGCCATTGATGAAGTCCTGAAGAGAAAAGAAATAAACAATGCCCGCAACAAAAAGAAGTATCGGGCGAAAATCCAGGATTGTTGAAAGGCGGGGCAAGAGATATGTCAGCAGAACAAGAAGATATGATTGTTGATCGTATATCAGACGTTGATGGCTCTACACACGTTGATGACTCCAGAAACGTTGACGACTCCAGAAACGTTGACGACTCTGAAGATCAGTTACTCGCAGAAGAAAAAACCGATAAGGGCGCTCCGGAGGCTGCCGAAGTCGAGAAAGGATTTCCCACCCAAGGGCGTTATTACACCAGTTCGAAGCAGCTGGACGCCACTCAGCTTTATCTCAATGAAATTGGTTTCTCACCACTTTTGACACCGGAAGAGGAAGTCTACTTTGCACGCCTCGCGCGTAAGGGTGAAGAGTCCGGTCGTAAACGAATGATTGAGAGTAATTTACGGCTGGTTGTAAAAATTGCACGCCGCTATGTGAACCGGGGGCTGACGCTGCTGGATCTGATCGAAGAGGGCAACCTCGGGCTGATCCGCGCGGTTGAAAAGTTTGATCCGGAACGGGGTTTCCGTTTCTCCACCTACGCAACATGGTGGATCCGCCAGACGATAGAGCGGGCCATTATGAACCAGACCCGCACCATCCGTTTGCCCATTCACGTGGTCAAGGAACTGAATCTTTACCTGCGGGCTGCTCGCGAACTGACGCAGAAGCTTGATCACGAGCCCTCTGCGGAAGAAATCGCAAGGAAAGTGGATAAGCCGGTTAATGATGTAAAGCGCATGCTGGGGCTCAATGAGCGCGTCGCTTCCATGGATACGCCTATTGGTGCCGGTGGTGAGAAGTCCCTGCTGGATACCGTGGCCGATGAGGGCGCCTCCGATCCTGCAGACGTACTGCAGGACAACAACATGTGTGCCTGCCTTGGGAAATGGATAGACCAGCTCAGCGACAAACAGCAGGAAGTTCTGTCCCGACGGTTCGGGCTCAGGGGCTATCCGGTCAGCACCCTGGAAGAAGTCGGGCAGGAAATCGGCCTGACCCGGGAACGGGTTCGTCAGATTCAGGTAGAAGCGCTACGGCGCTTGCGTGAAATTCTGGAAAAAGAAGGTCTGACTGGAAATCTGCTGTTCAAGTAGCTTTTCTGACGCAACATCCGAAACGCCGGCCATGTCTCATGGCTGGCGTTTTGTGGTTTAGTGGTTCTGCAAAAGTATCTCTGAAAGGTATCTCTGAAAAGTAACCATGCAAATGAGAACCAGGTGGTGATTTGCTCGTGCTGGTCATTGTTGGAATAGCAACGCCTTGGGCTGCTGATCGGCACCCGGTGACGAATGAATTCTCATAATAATGACTGAAAAGGAAAGGGCTATGGAAAATGCATTTTTAGCGGGCTTTGCATCCCTGATGCTGGCCGCCACACTCTCAGCTCCTGCTTTGGCATTAACCGTTGGCGGCGTATATGTGCCGGATACCTATACCGCAAACAGCACTGAGCTTCAGTTGAACGGTGCCGGTACTCGCTCCAAGTTTTTCATTGATCTGTACGTTGGAAGCCTTTACGTGCCAAAGGCGGAGCACGATGGAAATGCCGTGGTTGACGCTGATGAGCCCTCTATTCAGTCGGAAATTGATCAGTTCATGTCGGTGTTCAAAGAGGAAATCAAGGCAGGTGATGTATTTGATCTGGTCTACGTGCCTGGCGAAGGTGTAAAGGTATTCAAGAACAGCGAGCAAAAAGGCACAGTGGGAGACCTCAAGTTCAAGAAAGCCCTGTTTGGTATCTGGCTTTCAGACGAACCGGCGCAGAAGAGCCTGAAGAAGAAAATGCTGGGCCAAGGCTGACAGAGCGCCTGAGCCAGTTGCAAAAAAGCCGGCAAACGCCGGCTTTTTTGTGTTTGGACCGAGTCTCTTATTGATAGTCGCTTTTCTGTTTGAACTCGCAAAGATCCTCAATAATGCACGCACCACACCGGGGTTTGCGCGCTACGCAGGTGTAACGCCCGTGCAGGATAAGCCAGTGATGAGCATCCTGAAGAAACTCTTTCGGCACCAGCCGCATCAGGCGATTTTCTACTTCCACAACGTTCTTGCCCGGAGCGATGCCGGTGCGGTTGGATACCCGGAAAATATGAGTGTCCACCGCCATGGCGATGTGCCCGAACGCTGTGTTCAGGACCACGTTGGCGGTTTTGCGGCCGACCCCCGGGAGGGCTTCAAGGTCCTCTCGGTTATCAGGTACGATGCTGTTGTGTTTTTCAATCAGAATGCGGCAGGTCTTGATGACGTTCTCTGCCTTGCTGTTGAATAACCCGATGGTCTTGATGTAGTTCTTCAAGCCGTCCACGCCCAGTGCAAGTATGGTCTCGGGTGTGTTAGCTACCGGATAGAGCTTGTCTGTTGCCTTGTTGACGCCTACATCCGTGGCCTGCGCAGAGAGAATAACCGCAATGAGCAGTTCAAACGGACTGCTGTAGTTCAGCTCTGTTTCCGGGTTGGGGTTAGCTTCCCGAAAACGGGAGAAAATTTCGATACGCTTGGCTTTATTCATGGTGTTTTGTTACGACTCCAGCCGCAGATCATGAAACGTTTCCCGTGACGCGCACGCGTTTGCTACCGGGCGCTGCTGCGGGCTGAACTGCCTTCTGTCGCTCCTTGAGGTGGTTGTCGATGCTGTTTTTCAGAGCAATCAGCAGCCCGAGACCTACGAACGCGCCGGGCGGTAGTACCATGAACAGCATGTCCGGATAGTTGGCAAACGGCTCAATGACCCAGTCGGCAGCCATGGGGCCGAGCAGCAGGTGCATATCAACAAACAGGGTGCCCTGACCGATCAGTTCGCGCATGCCGCCGAGAATAATCAGCACTATCAGGAAGCCTGCGCCCATCATCGCACCATCCAGCAGTGCAGGGCCGGGAGCGTTACGTGAGGCAAACGCATCGGCACGGCCCAGAATGGCGCAATTGGTAACGATCAGAGGGATGAAAATACCGAGAATCTGGTAAAGCTCGTAAGTATACGCCTGCATCAATAGCTCGGCGCAGGTCACGAAAGAGGCAATGATCATCACGAACGCCGGCAAGCGCACGGATTCGCTGACAAAGTTGCGGATCAAAGAAACAGCCAGGTTAGAGCCCATCAACACCATCAGTGTTGCAAGACCGAGACCGATTGCGTTGACTATCGTGCTGGTGACCGCAAGAAGAGGGCACAACCCCAGCACCTGAACCAGTGCAGGGTTGTTATCCCAGAGGCCGTCGCGGATAATTTCACCGGAGGTTTTAGTCGCCATGATCAGGATTGCTCCGCATTCAGGGATTCGTCGGTCAGGTCCCCGGGGGTAACTTCAGGGCCTTGCCCCGACGGGGTTTTGTTCAGCTGAGCCCGGATTTCCCGCTGGTTCTGCCGGAAATAAATCAGCGATTTCTGTACCGCTTTTACCACAGCCCGAGGGGTGATGGTGGCGCCGGTAAACTGGTCAAATACGCCGCCGTTCTTTTTTACATTCCATTCCCGTGGCGGCGGACTGCCCAAAGAGCGTCCTTCGAAGCCTTTAACCCAGTCGGACTTCCGGGTTTCAATCCGGTCGCCCAGCCCCGGTGTTTCCTTGTGGCCAATAACTCTTACACCGAGAACAGTACCTTCAAGGTCAATGCCCACAAGCAACTTTATATTGCCTGAATATCCGTCAGGCGCAATGGCTGGCATGATCATGCCGACCGGTCGTCCGTCTTGCCGTGCGACCCATACCGTCACTGGCCCACCGGTTGCCAGTCGATCGCTCGCAGGCAGAATTAATGTGTCTCTGAGCATGTCGTTGTTGTGTGCGCTTTCGGGGATGATCTCAAACAGAGCTTTGGCCTCGGCTCTGGCAGCCTGTTCTGCGATGCGTTCGTCGGTCAGTGCCTGGGTTACTGCAATGGTGCCGCCGGTAATAACTGCAAACAGTCCAAGCCCTATGGCACTGCGGCGGATGGATTGAGTCATGGTCGCCATGGTTAACTCCTGCCCCGGCCGGGCTGCCCTCGGCGAGCTTTGTGATGGCCGTAGGTTCTTGGTGGCGTGTAGTGATCGATAAAGGGTACGGCAAAGTTCATAAGCAAAACGCTGAATGCCACGGCATCCGGATAGTTACCCCAGCTTCGGATCAGGTAGATGAGCACGCCAATACCCGCGCCGTAAATCAGTTTGCCTTGATGGCTGGTGGCGGCAGATACCGGATCGGTTGCGATAAAAAACGCGCCGAGCATGGTGCCACCTGCCAGAAGGTGTAACGACAGCGGAGCGTATTGATCCGCGTTGCTGCCAAAGGCCAGACTCATGGCAATCAGAGCCCCCAGAAAAGCGGCTGGAATATGCCAGGTGATGATCTTCAGGCCGATCAGTACAAGCCCGCCGATCAGGAAGGCCGCGTTGACCCACTCCCAGCCTTTGGCAAAGCCCTCACCAAACGTCGGGTGGGCAAGCACTTCGGCTGCTGTATGGGTAGAGATTTTGTGTTTGTATTCATCCAGTGGTGTGGCCATGGTCCAGCCATCAATGGCTGTTTGTTGCCCCGAAGCAATGGTTACCAGAGTGTCTCCAAACCCGGGGGCTCTGTCCCAGAGCAGCGCCGGCTCGGCCCAGTTGGTGGTCATGGCGACCGGGAATGAAATCAGTACCAGCGCGTAACCTACCATGGCCGGGTTGAAGGGGTTGGAGCCCAGCCCGCCATAAAGCTGCTTGGCAATCACAATCGCTGAAATGACCGCTACTGCCGATACCCACCAGGGGGCAAACTGTGGCAGGGACAGCCCGAGCAACAGCCCGGTTACAGCCGCGGTATTGTCCTTGAGAAAAAACGCTATCGGCTTGCTGCGCAATTTGAGGATGGCCGCTTCCGAAGCCAGGGCAATGGCGATGCACCAGACAACGTTTATGAGATTGCCCCAACCAAAAAACAGCGTCTGTGCCAGCAAGCCAGGCAATGCTGCGAGTATGACCCAGAGCATCACCTTCGACGTCGGGCGCGCACTGTGAGCGTGGGGTGAGGACTGCTGAACAAACGCCATGAAGGTCGGGCCTGATTCGGGTTATTCGATGGATTGGGATTCGGTCTGAGTCGCCAGCGTTTTGCGAGCGTCCGTCAGGGCTTCTTCTGCCCGTTTCACCCTGTCATGATTCTTGGTGACCGCACGTTCCAGTTTTTCGACGTTGTCTGCTTGCTGCGCTTTCGCGTCTTCGAGCATGGTCTGCATGGTTTCCAGTTTGGACTGTGCCTGAACAAACTGCTTCTCAAGCAATTCGATGTCGGGTTTTTCCGGTGCCGCGTCCGCTGGTATTGGGGCCTGCGCTTGTGCGGCTTTGTTACTGGCCTTTTTACGTGCCAGAGCCTGCTCTACCAGGGCGGAACTTGCAGCTCGCTCGTCCACGGCCTCTCCGCTGGCTGCGGCTTTTTCAGCTTCGACTTTCTTTTTGGACTGAGCCTCTGCGGCGGCTTTGGCTCGCTCCTTGCGCCGCAGTTCCTTATCTTGCTGTTCTCGGTCAAGTCTTTCCTGGCGCGCCTCAAAGCGTTCTCGTGCACGATCCGCCTTGAGTTGTTCTGCCCGTTGGACGCGAATCTCGCCCTTGGCATAGCGATAGTACTGTACGAGCGGAATCGAGCTTGGGCACACGTATGAACAGGCACCGCATTCGATGCAGTCAAACAGATTCAGATGCTCGGCTTTTTCAAATTCCGTCGCCTTTGCGTGCCAGAACAACTGCTGCGGCAGCAATTCCATAGGGCAAACCTCCGCGCACTGCCCACAGCGGATGCAGGCCTGCTCAGGCGGTGGCGCCGGCAGTTCGCTGGCGGTCGCCGCAATAATGCAGTTGCTGGTTTTGATCACCGGTACTGCCGTGGTGGTCAGCGTATAACCCATCATGGGCCCACCAAGAATCAGGCGGTTGGCGCGCTCTGGCTGAAGGCCGGCCTGTTCCAGAAGGTAGTCCAAGGGGGTGCCCAGCAAAACATCAAAATTGCCGGGCTTTTCCAATGCTTCCCCGGTAAGAGTCACAACGCGACTGACCAGCGGCGTGTCTTCAAAAACCGCCCGGGCAACCGCGACGGCGGTTCCGACATTCTGGCACATGACCCCTATATCGGCCGGAATACCGCCACTGGGTACCTCCATGCCGGTGAGAATCTGGATCAGCTGTTTTTCGCCTCCGGAAGGGTATTTGGTCGGGATAACAGCGATTTCAATTTGTGTGCCCTGTATAGCTTCACGCAGCGCTGTTGCAGCTTCCGGTTTGTTGTCTTCAATGCCGATCACGCAGCGCTCAGGGCGCAGAATCCAGGCCATTACTTTTAGCCCGGAAACAACCTCGTCGGCCCGCTCACGCATGGTCATGTCGTCAGCGGTGATGTAGGGCTCACATTCGGCGCCGTTAAGAATCAGTGTGTCGACCTTGCGATCCCGGCTTGGTTTCAGTTTGATGTGCGTCGGAAAACCAGCGCCACCCATGCCGGAGATACCGGCCGAGCGAATGATATCCAGAACCTGATTCCGGTCGAGCTTGCGATAGTCGCTGACCGGGTAACGCTCGCACCACTCATCCTTGCCGTCCGGTTTCAAAACGATGCATTTGTCTGCCATGCCGGAAGGATGTGGCACCGGGTAGTCGCCGATGCTTTCAATTACGCCGGATGTCGGGGCGTGAACCGGAACGCCCATACCATGGCTGACGTCGGCTATTTTCTGGCCCTTCAGCACAGAGTCGCCAATGGCCACTATGGGTTCCGCGGGCTCACCAATATGCTGTTGCAGTGGCAACACCAGTTGTCCGGGAATGCCTGCGGCTTGAATGGATCGGCTGGTTGAAAGCTGCTTGTGCTCTGCGGGATGAACGCCGCCGCTGAAATCCCAAAGTTGAGGCATCAGGAGCTGATCTCCTGTCGGTCTGTTGCGATAATCGTGGCCGCAGGCGGTGTCCAGGTCCAGGCACGTATGTCAGGTTCAATGGTGATCATGTCAATACAGTCTACAGGACAGGGCTCCACGCAAAGATCACAGCCGGTGCATTCACTTTCGATAACGGTGTGCATGTGTTTTGCGGCACCCAGAATGGCGTCCACCGGGCAGGCCTGAATGCACTTGGTGCAGCCGATGCATTCGTCTTCCCGGATAACGGCAACGCGTTTGGCTTGTTCCACACCGTGCTCTGCATCCAGCGGCTGAGGCTCTACATCAAGGAGATCGGCCAGTGCTTTGATGGTGGACTCTCCACCGGGAGGGCATTTATTGATGGCGCCACCATCAGCGATGGATTCGGCGTAGGGGCGGCAGCCGGGAAACCCGCACTGGCCACATTGGGTCTGTGGCAGCACGGCGTCGATCTGTTCCACCAGCGGGTTACCTTCAACCCGGAACCGCTCGGAGGCAAAGCCCAGCAAAGCGCCGAACACCAGGGAGAGGCCAAGCAGAACCAGAACGGCGATAAGAATGCCTGTCCACATAAAAACGTGTCTCCGTTAAACGCTGACCAGGCCGGTAAAGCCCAGAAACGCCAGTGACATCAACCCTGCGGTGACCATGCCAATGGCCGCACCCCGGAAGGACAGGGGGACATCGGCCACGGCAATGCGTTCGCGCATTGCGGCGAACAGCACCAACACCAGCGAAAAGCCAGCGGCAGCGCCAAAACCGTAGAGTACTGATTCAACGAAGTTGTTGTTTTTATTCAGGTTAAGAAGTGCCACGCCAAGCACGGCGCAGTTGGTGGTAATCAGGGGCAGAAAGATTCCCAATACGCGATAGAGCAGGGGGCTGGTTTTACGCACCACCATCTCTGTGAACTGAACCACCACCGCAATAACCAGAATGAAGGTGATGGTTTTCAGAAAGGCCAGGTTCAGAGGCGCCAGCAGGTAGGTGTAGGCAAGATAACTGCACACCGATGACAGGGTCAGCACAAAGGTTGTAGCCAGGGACATACCCATGGCGGTTTCCAGCTTGCCAGAAACCCCCATGAAGGGGCACAGGCCAAGAAACTGAACCAACACGAAGTTATTCACCAGGATGGTGCTGACCAATATCAGCAAGTAGTCTGTCATCATTGCGTCGTCATCATTTCGCCATCGGGGCGCCTTGCCTCAATCTTTGTTTACATCACCCGCATGCCGGGGGTTGCGCCTGAATCCGGAGACAGGATAAAGATATCCTTGCCCCCCGGGCCAGCCGCCAGAACCATGCCTTCAGACATGCCGAACTTCATTTTTCTTGGCTTGAGGTTGGCGACCATAACGGTAAGGCGGCCCTCAAGATCCTCAGGATTGTAGGCAGACTTGATACCAGCAAACACGTTGCGTTCGCCATGCCCCAGGTCAAGCGTCAGGCGAAGAAGCTTGTCTGCCCCTTCCACATGCTCGGCTTTGATTATTTTAACGACTCGAAGATCCACTTTCGCGAAATCATCAAATTCTATTTCACTCGCAATCGCTTCCGGGTTTACGGGTTCTGCTGGTTTGCCGATTGCAGCCGGCATTTCCTCTTTGGACGCATCCAGCATTTTTTCGATCTGCGCCATGTCCACCCGGCTCATCAAAGGCGTGAACTTGTTGATGCTGTGGTTCTCCAGCCGCTCACTGCGGTTGTTCCAATCCAGCTTCGCGTTCAGGAAGTCTTCGGACGCCTTGGCCGTCTCCGGCAATACCGGGGCGAGGTACGTCATCAGCAGATGGAACATGTTCAGGGCATTGGTACAGATGGCCTGCAGCTTTTCGTCCTGACCTTCCTGCTTGGCAATCACCCAAGGCTGCTCATCGTTTACGTACTGATTGGCGATGTCAGCCAGTTCCATGATGCGGCGCATGGCTCGGCCAAATTCCCGAGCCTCGTAGAAGGATTCGAGCTCCTGGCCGGCATCAATGAACTCTTTCAGCTTGTCGTGCTCGGTCACTTCGCCAAGCTTTCCGTCAAAACGCTTGGTAATGAAACCGGCACTGCGGCTGGCGATGTTGACCACCTTGCCAACCAGGTCCGAATTCACCCTGGCGGCAAAATCGTCCAGATTAAGATCCATGTCGTCCACGCTACCGGTAAGCTTTGCAGCGAAGTAATAGCGCAGGTATTCCGGGTTCAGGTGGTCAAGATAGGTGCGGGCCATAATGAAAGTGCCCCGGGACTTGGACATCTTCTTGCCATTGACTGTCACAAATCCGTGCGCCCAGACCGCTGTTGGCGTACGGAAGCCGGCGTCGTATAGCATTGCCGGCCAGAACAGGGCGTGGAAGTTGATGATGTCCTTGCCGATAAAGTGATAAACCTCGGCGGTGGAATCTACCTTCCAGAAATGTTCAAAATCGATGTTTTCCCGGTTACACAGGTTTTTGAAGCTTGCGAGGTAACCAATCGGAGCATCCAGCCACACATAGAAAAACTTGCCGGGCGCATCCGGGATTTCAAAACCGAAATAGGGCGCGTCGCGGCTGATATCCCACTCCTGAAGACCGGCATCGAGCCACTCAGCCAGTTTGTTGGCTACTTGTGGCTGCAACGCCCCGCTGCGCGTCCACTGGGTCAGGAAGTCGGTAAACTCCGGCAGTTTGAAGAAGTAGTGCTCCGACTCCTTCTCAATGGGCGTGGCGCCAGAAACAGCAGAGCGCGGGTTGATCAGCTCGGCCGGCGTGTAGGTTGCGCCGCAGGCCTCGCAGTTGTCGCCATACTGATCATCGGTTTTACACTTTGGGCAGGTGCCTTTGATAAACCGGTCCGCGAGAAACATGTTCTTCTCAGGATCAAACGACTGGGTGATCATGCGGGTCGCGATGTTGCCGTTGTTCTGCAACTGACGGTAGATGTATTCGGAAAAATACCGATTCTCTTCAGAATGGGTGGTGTAATAGTTATCAAAGCGGATGTGAAAGCCGCTGAAATCCTGCTGGTGCTCCTCACGGATCCGGTCGATCAACTGCTCGGGCGTTATACCCTCGCGCTCGGCCCGAAGCATGATGGCCGTGCCGTGGGCGTCATCCGCGCAAACGTAGTAGCAAATGTGGCCTCGCATGTTCTGATAGCGCACCCAGATATCGGTCTGAATGTATTCCAGCAGATGACCCAGGTGAATGGGGCCATTGGCGTAGGGCAGGGCGCTGGTAACCAGAATATCGCGCTGTTGCTTTGAACTCGCTTGCGTCATGGTGTTGTCCGAACCTTTCATCAGATAAGGGTTGTATGGTCAGAAACGGGCCCAGATGATACCTTTTGAGCAGATAATTTTCACCCGAAACACCTGTTTTCATGCTGAAAACCCGCATGATCTTATTACGGAGAGCCAGATGACACAGATTTCAGAGCAGGCCTTGCAGGCGGCGGTTCGTGAATACCGAGACCCGTACCTGGAAAAGGATCTTTACGACGTGGGCGCCGTAAAGTCACTGGTGGCTGACGAAGCAGGCAAAGTGACGCTGATGGTAGAGCTGCCATACCCGTCAAAAGGCATCGCGGGCGGCCTGAAACAACTGGTTGCCAACGCGCTTGAAAACGTCGATGGCGTCGAAATCGCCGACGTTCATGTGGCCCAGAAAATCCACTCCTACAAAGTCCAGAAAGACCTGCCGTCCGTTCCCGGCGTCAAAAACATCATAGCCGTTGCCTCCGGCAAAGGCGGCGTCGGCAAATCCACCACCGCCGTTAACCTTGCCTTGGCACTGCAAGCTGAAGGTGCACGCGTCGGCATCCTCGATGCCGACATCTACGGCCCCAGCATCGGCATGATGCTCGGGGTGCCCGAAAACAAGCGCCCGGGCGTGCGGGAAGAAAAATACTTCCTGCCCATGGAAGCCCACGGCCTCCAGGCCATGTCCATGGCCTTCGTGACCACCGACAAAACCCCCATGGTCTGGCGCGGCCCCATGGTCAGCGGCGCCGTCATGCAGCTTTTGCAGCAAACCCTGTGGGATGAACTCGACTACCTCATCGTCGACATGCCCCCAGGCACCGGTGACATCCAGCTCACCCTGGCCCAGAAAGTCCCGGTCACCGGCGCAGTCATCGTCACAACCCCCCAGGACATTGCCTTACTTGACGGTAAACGCGGCATAGAAATGTTCCGCAAAGTCGAAATCCCGGTGCTTGGCGTTGTGGAAAACATGAGCGTACACATCTGCAGCAACTGCGGCCATGAAGAGCACCTCTTCGGCGAAGGCGGCGGTGAACGCATTGCCGATGAATACGAAACAACTCTGCTTGGCCAACTGCCCTTGCATATGACCATCCGCGAACAGACCGACAGCGGCCAGCCTACTGTTGTTGCAGAGCCAGACTCCGAAGTAGCCCGCCGTTACCGCGATATCGCCCGCCGGGTTGGGGCAGAGCTTTCGACCCGTGAGCGTAACCTTAGTGGCTCTATCTCAAGCGTGTCGGTTAAGTCGCACTAAGCATTCACACGCCTCCCGTGGCGGATTGCACTCAGGTTTGCTCGCGGGCACAGCAGGCACCAATAAAAGTAGTGTGGCAGACAACTCATAGACCCGATCGCGGGCGCAGGAAAGGCGCTCCAAAAATGTCGTAGGCCAAGGAGGGCCGGAGACAAGCGCACATGGATGTGCTCGTAGCGGTTTTTGGAGCGCCTTTCCTGTGATCGCAGCCACCGAACATTCTGCCCCTGCAGCCCCAAGTCTAAAAGACTTCAGGCCGCACAGCGAAGCTTCGACAGAACCCAACCGAACAGGTAAACTACGCCCCAATTTTCCCACTGCACACGAGACTTCGCCATGAGCATCAAAGCCGACAAGTGGATTCGCCGGATGTCAGAACAGCACCGCATGATCGAACCCTTCGAAAGTGGTCAGGTTCGTGAAACTGAAAAAGGCCGGATCATCTCCTATGGCACTTCCAGTTACGGCTACGACGTACGTTGCAGCAACGAATTCAAAATCTTCACCAACGTACACTCCGTCACCGTCGACCCCAAAAACTTCGACGAAAAAAGCTTCGTGGACTTCACCGGCGACGTCTGCATCATCCCACCGAACTCCTTTGCCCTTGCGCGCACCGTAGAATACTTTCGCATCCCCCGCAGTGTACTCACCATCTGCCTGGGCAAATCCACCTACGCACGCTGCGGCATCATCGTAAACGTCACCCCGCTGGAACCCGAGTGGGAAGGCCATGTAACCCTGGAGTTTTCCAACACCACCAACCTCCCGGCGAAAATCTACGCTCATGAAGGCATTGCCCAGATGCTTTTCTTCGAATCTGACGAAATCTGCGAAACCAGCTACAAAGATCGCGGCGGTAAATATTTTGGCCAGACCGGCGTGACCCTCCCACGAACATGAACGCCAACCAGTTTCTCAAAGCTGTTTCGCAGCTGCAGGGATGGCGTGAATGCGCCTTCCTGCTGGCGCTTGCCGAGCGCTCATTTCCCAATTATGCCCTGTTCGCCGAAGCGGTAGGGCTGAAGACCGGCGGCAAAATGCACCAGATTCTGGACCTTGCCTGGGGCACGCTACAGGAAGACGCAACAGAAACCGCTATTCCGCAACTGCTGGCAAAACTGGAAGCTTTGTCCCCGGACGTGGAAGCTTACGACGCCTATGGTGTATGCCCGGCTTTCGATTTTTGCCAATTGCTCGAGCAGGCACTGCTTAACCGCCTGAACCCCTCAAAACACCGGGCCACAGACGCTTCGCAACTGGCAACTGGCACTGTGATGAGTTTTATCGAACTGTCCGAAGGCGAGGACCTGGAAGAAGACGAGCTGGTGCGCTTGCTGGATTCTCACCCCCTGATGAAAGAAGACAAAACCTTCCAGCGCGACCTCGTACTGACCCTCAAGCGCCAGCGCACGCCACTGGAAAAATTCATCACAGACATTCGGGAAGACGCAGCAAACGAAGGCGTCAGCAATCTTGGCATCTCGCTGGGAGATTGAAGCTTCATTGATCAGATGGATATAACCCCATGAAACTTTCTACTTTTGGTCGTAAGTTTACCGCTGACGCAGGTATAACCTCGTTAATGGATGACCTGGGAAATGCCATGGCGTCTGGCGACGACATGATCATGATGGGAGGCGGCAACCCGGGGCACATTCCTGAGATACAGAAGCGGGTACAGGAAATTCTCGGAGACATGAGCCGGAGTGAAAGCGACGTCCGCCGGCTGGTCGGTATTTACGATCCGCCCCAGGGCGAAAAACAGTTTATTGCCTCGCTTGCAGACCTGCTTAGCCGTGAATACGGCTGGGATCTGAAGCCTGAAAATATCGCGCTCACCAATGGCAGTCAGGCTGCCTTCTTCATGTTATTCAACATGTTCGGCGGCGATTACGGTGAAGGCCAGCGTAAGCACATATTGCTGCCACTGGCGCCTGAGTATATCGGTTATGCGGATGCCGGCATCGAGCCGGGTCTGTTTCACGCCGTGCAGCCCGATATTTCATTCACCGACGCCCACGAATTCAAATACCGTGTGGATTTTGATGCAGTAGAGGTAACCGGGGAAACGGGCGCCATCTGCGTGTCCCGGCCAACCAACCCAACCGGGAACGTGGTTACTGACGAAGAGATGGCCCGGCTTGAAGATATGGCGCGCCAGCATGATGTGCCGCTGATCGTCGACGGAGCCTACGGTACGCCTTTCCCGAGCCTGCTGTTTGTAGATGCCAAGCCCACCTGGAACGAACAGATTATTCTGTGCCTGAGCCTGTCCAAGCTTGGCTTGCCGGCCGCCCGCACAGGCATCGTGATTGCCGCCGGGCCGGTGATCAAGGCGTTGTCTGGCATCAATGCCATCATGAACCTGGCGACAGGCAGTTTTGGTGCCATGCTCGCCGAGCCGCTGGTGCGTTCAGGAGAGATCCTGTCCTTGAGTCGGGATGTGGTCTGTCCGTTTTACAAGAGAAAGATGGAGCGCGCAGTGACGGCGTTCCGCGAGGCGATGGGCGAGGACAGTTGCCGCTGGTATGTGCACAAGCCAGAAGGCGCAATGTTCCTGTGGTTGTGGTTCCCGGATTTGCCCATTACGAGCCTGGAGCTCTACCAGCGACTAAAAGCCCGCGGGGTACTTGTGGTGTCTGGCCATTATTTCTTCCCGGGATTACCGGAAGATGACTGGCAACATCGCCATGAGTGCCTACGGGTGACCTATTCCCAGGATGATGAACGGGTGGCCCAGGGGTTGCGTATTATTGCGGACGAGGTCAAGGCCGTGTGGGCCGAGGCAGGCCGGGAGGTTTAATCTCCCAGGTCTACAGCCTTGAGGGATAGCTGGTAGCGGCTGCCGTCAGGCTCAACCTGAAGCAGGCGCACCAGCAGATATTGATTGTCCGGATCAAACCACATCAAGGTTTGTCGCCTGGAGCTTTCGCGGATTTTCTCGGCTTTCAGATAGGACGCCTGGTCACCGGAATTATTGGCGTCGCCGCTGACGACGGCAAAGCGCTCGCTATCAATATTGCCGCGATCCAGAACCTGATACTCCATCTCCCGCTTGCCGTTGCGGATGTCCTGGTGCAGCTGGATCTGAAAGCCAAGGGGGTCGAGGACGCCTTCCTCCAGCTTTACCCGAAAGGGCGTTCCCCGGTATTCCCCGCTAGCAACGCCAGCCTTCCAGTCAAAATCGATTGACTGCTTTCTGTCCTTGATCAGAAACCCCGACAGACGATAGCGGTACCTGAGCGGAATCACCCGGCCATTCTCCCATTTCAGAATCAGGGATTCGTCAATGTTGGCCATGAAAGAGTTGACGTCGGTGCGATACAGCCAAATATCGTTGCCTTGGGACGTGAGAATACGCTTGGCGCTGCCATTGAGCGACAACCCCTTTTCCATGGCTGCGTCGTAGCTTACTTCAAAGGGAAACAAACCGGGATTGGATTCAGCGTTTGCGGTGGCGCCCAGGAGCAAGGCGAGCAGGGCCAGCATAGGCGTCAGAGCACTTCGGGCTCTTGTCAGTGGTGCTTTGAACGTTCTGGCTGAATACATCTGGTTGACCTCGAAGCTCTCATGAATGTTGAAAGTTTAGCGGGTCAGCAGCCGTCGCGTGGTGACGGTCTGTTAAGGAGCGTTTCAATTGTCCGGGAGGCGCATGGGCGCTTCGACAACCTGGCCGTCAAACAGTACGTGATCACCGCCGAGCTGAATCCGGCCTTCACAGAACCAGCGCACTACAATCGGGTACAGCAGGTGCTCTTTTTTCTGAACCTTTTCGGCGAGAGTCTCGGCGGTGTCCTCCGGTGTCACTGCCACCTCGGCTTGGGCTATCACTGGCCCGCCGTCGAGTTCTTCTGTCACGAAGTGTATGGACACTCCGTGGGTGTGATCGCCGGCATCGAGCGCTCGCTGGTGAGTGTTCAGACCCGTATATCGCGGCAGTAGCGAAGGATGAATGTTTATCAGTTTGCCGCGAAACGCACGAACGAAATCGGTTGTCAGAATTCGCATGAAGCCGGCAAGGACGATGAGATCCGGGTTGTGGCGGAGGATATGCGCCATAAGCGCAGCATCGAACTCGTCCCGGGAGCTGAAATCCCTATGATTAACCACAAAGGTCTCAATGTTTGCCTGGGCGGCCCGCTCAAGTGCGAAGGCTTTGGGCTGATTGCAGCCCAAAGCCATGATCTGGCCAGGGAAATCCCGTTCCCGGCTGGCGTCGATAAGGGCCTGAAAATTGGTTCCACTGCCGGAGGCCAGCACCAGAATTCTGGGCAGAGTCGGTTGGTCCGCTTTCATTCTGAAAGAAGCCCCGGGGCGTAACGCACCACTGCATCTTTCTCAGTATCTTCCGCAAGTTCCACCAGACCCACCTGCCAAGCCTTCTCGCCCAGAGCTTTCAGAGTATCCAGGGCCAGATCTTTCTGGTTTTCCGGCACGCAGACAATCATGCCGATGCCGCAGTTAAATGTACGATACATTTCTTCGCTGGCCACACCGCCAGCTTCCTTGAGCCACTGAAACACAGGGGGTAGCTCCCAGCTTGTGGTGTCGATGGCCGCAACCATACCCTTGGGCAGAACCCTGGGAATATTCTCTGGCAAGCCGCCGCCAGTGATGTGAGAAAGCGCGCGTACATCCACTTCACGAATCAGTTTTAGCAGATTTTTGACGTAAATCCGGGTCGGTGCCATCAGGGCGAGCGCCAACGTGGTATCACCGACCGGCTGATTGAGGTCGGCTTTGCTGACTTCAAGAATCTTCCGGATCAGTGAGTAGCCGTTAGAGTGCGGGCCTGAGGATTCGATGGCCAGCAGCGCATCGCCCGCTCGCACCTTGCTGCCATCAATGATTTCGCTGCGCTCCGCCACGCCCACGCAAAAACCTGCGAGGTCATAATCGTTGCCTTCGTACATGCCGGGCATTTCTGCGGTTTCGCCGCCCACCAGCGCACAACCGGCCTGTTCGCAGCCTTGGCCAATGCCTGCGACTACGTTTGCGGCTATATCGACATTGAGTTTGCCAGTAGCGTAGTAATCGAGGAAGAACAGGGGTTCGGCACCACCCACGATAAGATCGTTGACACACATGGCCACGAGATCAATGCCGATGCTGTCATGTTTGCCCAGCTGCATCGCCAGTCTCAGCTTGGTGCCGACGCCATCGGTGCCTGATATCAGAACCGGTTCTTTGTACCCGGCTGGGATCGCTACCATGGCACCGAAACCGCCAAGTCCTCCCAGAACCTCGGGCCGCCGGGTGCGTGCGGCGGTCTCCTTGATACGGTTGACAAGTTCGTTGCCGGCATCAATGTCTACGCCTGCGTCGCGGTAGGTCAGGGAAGGCTTCTTTTCGCTCATGGTGTTCTTAACCGTTGGCCAGTGGGTCAGGCGGCGGATTTTAGCAGGTGCGGTGTAGGGCTCCAAGTGCAATTGCCGCGAGCGCTCCCGGATTCCTGCAGCCAAGCGTCTCTGGGCGGTCAAGATTGCATTTCGGAAATCCGGGTCGGCTACTCAGGTTAAGGGGCATGGTGTATCCTATGCGCCATTCATGCAGATTGCAGGGTGTTTCATGTCAGTACCATACCAGACCTCGGTTTTCAGGCCTTTGCCAGCTTTATGGCTTGCCGCTGTTTTTGCACTCGTGCTGGCCATGGTGCCCGCTCCGGCGGCTGCCGTGACGGTATCCGGGCTTTATTCCGTTGAAGTGCCAGTGGCCGGCTCCGGGCCGAACGACTTGGCTCAAGGATACGCAGACGGTTTGGCCCGGGTATTCGTAAGGATTTCGGGCACCCGGGAGGTGCTCGCGCTGGACGGAGTGCAGGCGCTGCTCGCAAACGCGGAATCGTTGCTACTGTCCTACCAGGTACTTCGTGGGGCGAACGGCGACAGCCGCCTGAGCATGGCATTCGGCGCTGTGGGTGTGAACCGGGCTTTGGCCTCCGTTGATGCGCCGGTATGGGGTGCGAATCGCCCTCTGACCCTGGCGTGGGTAGCGGTAGAAGATCGCGGTGTTCGCGCGTTGGTTACAGGTAATAGTCGCGGTCAGGCTGATGAAGGTGAGAGTGGGGTCTGGTCTTCGGCCTTTGCCCGCGCTGCCCGGGAACGGGGGCTTCCGGTAGCGCTGCCACCCACAGAGTTCAGTGGAAACAGAGAGTTGCTGTCGGATATCTGGGGGCAGTTCACGGGGCGTGTGCGTAAAGCGTCTGAAGGAGTAGAGCACGACGTTCTTGCTCTGGTGCGAGTGAATCGCTCCGGCGGCCAGTGGCGTGCAGGCTGGGTGTTTGAAGGCGCAAAACTCAACAGCAGTGAAGAATCGGTCAGTGCCGATACCCGTGAAGCTCTGGCGAAAGCGCTGGTGAATCGCTGGGCGGAACTGTATGCAAATCGTTATGCGGTTGCGGCCGGTGATATTGGAGATTTGCCGCGGGTTGATATTGTGCTGCGAGGTGTAGCGTCGGTTGCGGATTATGGAAAAGCCAGCCAGGTACTTGAGGGCCTGACTCCGGTTGTAAGTGTGGGCGCGTCCCGGGTTAAAGGCGAGCAATTAACATTGAGAGTTGCATTTTCCGGCGAGCTCGACCAACTCAAAGAGTATATTGCGCTGGATTCGCGTTTTGTTCCCGTTGAGGGCGAGCCGGAAAATACGCGGCCAACCCGTTCGAAAGCACCGGCTGCCCCGGCGGAGCCCGTTCAGGCGCAGGCTGTCGGAAATCAACCGGCGACCGCTCCGGAAGGCGAGACAAGCGCCGGTTCGTCCGATCAGTCTACGTTTACCTACCAGCCATCTCCGGTGGATGAAGACGAGGCGGAGCAGGCGTTTGAATCCCTTTATCAGCTTCTCTATTACCGCTGGCAGCCTACGCCGGTTATTGTGAAAGATGGCGGGTAGTAAGCTGCCGTCGGAGGCAGGTCTGTGAATTCGCACGCCTGGCGCTGGATTCCCAACGCCTTGACGTGCGTTCGTATTTTGTTGATTGTCCCTTTCGCCAGTGCTTTGATGGTGCAGGAATATCGCTATGCACTGATGATTTTTGCTATCGCGTCAGTTACCGACGGGCTTGATGGTTTCCTCGCACGACGCTTCAACTGGCGTTCACGGTTTGGCGCCGTGGCGGACCCTCTAGCCGATAAAGCGCTGCTGATTACAGCGTACCTGATGCTTACGTACACCTCAGTGTTTCCCTTATGGCTTTTTGCTTTGGTGCTCGGGCGAGATCTTCTTATTGTTGGGGGAGCTCTTGTTTACCATTACTGTATCGGTCGTTTTGATATGGAGCCCAGCATGCCCGGCAAGTTAAATACCCTGGTTCAGATTTGTGTGGTTCTGGGTACTATTATCATCCTGGCCGGTCTGCCGGTGCAGCCGATGTGGCTGAACGTGGGAGTCTGGCTGGTTGCGGTATCGGCAGTTGTCAGCGGTGCCCACTATATTGTGATCTGGAGCGCGCGGGCATGGAGGGCTCGGGAGTCATGAGTCCGTCTCAATTGGTTCTTGGCGTCCGGCTTCGGGACGATGCACGTTTCGATAATTTTCATGGTGATCGCAACCGGGAAGCTGCATTACGCCTATTGTCGGTTTTCAGGCAACCCGCCGGGCTGCCAGTGGTGGTGGTGTGTGGTGATTCTGATACTGGCAAAAGCCATCTGCTTCAGGCCGCTTGCCACCATGCGGAGGCCGAGGGGAAAACGGCCGTGTGTCTGAGTATTGCCGAGTTGGAGCCTTTCGGGCCGGAAGCACTGGCGGGGCTCGACTCCATGGAGGTTGTTGCGCTTGATGATCTGGACCGGATTACCGGAAGGGCGGATTGGGAAGAGGCGGTTTTCCACCTGTATAATCGATTGCACGATGCCGGCCATATGTTGGTGGTAAGTCTCTCGGAGGTTCCGGGCACTCTGCCTTTTCTTTTGCCTGACCTGGTTTCCCGGTTACATCATGGGTTTACGGTTCAGCTTGGCAGATACCGTGACGATGACCGATTGAAAATTCTTATGGCTCGCGCCGAACAGCGAGGGCTGACAATGACGGATGATGTTGCAGGCTTTATCATGCGTCGCGCACCGAGGCGTCTTGGCGAGTTATTGGGTATTCTCGATGTCCTTGATGAAAATTCGTTGCAGGCTCAGCGCCGCCTCACCATTCCGTTTGTGAAAACGGTGATGCAGTGGTAGCTGGCCCAACACACAGATCCCGCATTCAAACGATAAAGCGCTGAATAAAGTGCCAGATGGAGAGACGACATGAGACGGGTAGTATTCAACCAGAAAGGTGGAGTAGGGAAGTCCAGTATTACCTGCAATCTGGCCGCGATCAGTGCAGCCCGGGGCAAGCGCACGCTCGTGGTTGATCTGGATCCCCAGGGCAACTCGACGCATTATCTTCTGGGCAAGCCAGCCAGTGAGCTCAAGGACACCGTGGCAGACATGCTGGAGCAGACGGTTGCGTTCAAGGTTTTTAACCGGCGCCCAGAGGAGTTCGTGCATGCCACGCCGTTCAAGAATCTTTTCGTTATGCCTTCCAGCCCGGAACTGGACTTTCTTGAGCGCAAGCTCGAAGCCAAACACAAAATCTACAAACTCCGGGAAGCGTTGAAAAAACTGGGCGAATCTTTTGATGCCATCTACATTGACACGGCTCCTGCGCTGAATTTTTATACCCGTTCGGCCCTCATCGCAGCCCAGCGCTGCCTGATTCCGTTTGACTGTGACGACTTTTCCCGCCAGGCGCTTTACAATATTCTTAATGAAATCCGTGATCTGCAGGAAGATCATAACGACGAGCTTGTTGTGGAAGGTATTGTTGCCAACCAGTTTCAACCACGGGCTACCCTGCCCAAGCAACTGGTCAAAGAGTTGATAGAGGAGGGTCTTCCGGTAATGCCGGTGCGTCTTTCCAGCTCGGTAAAAATGAAAGAATCTCACCAGTGCCGGCAACCGCTTATTCACATGGCGCCAAAGCACCCGCTCACCCGTCAGTTTGAAGACCTTTACCGCGTATTGCATGGCGAAGCGGTAGAGCTTGAGCCTCTGGCAGATTGAGACAGGTTTTTATGATAGATTCTGGTGGCATTACTGGGCAGGTCGCTGATCGTCTTCTGGGCATTGAGATGGCGTTGCGCCAGCTCGGGATGTGGGAGACGGAGCGCCCGCCTGTGGAAGCGTTCAGCAGTTCAGAGCCGTTCTGCCTGGATACGCTGACCTTTAGCCAGTGGGTCCAGTTCGTGTTTCTGGACCGCATGAAGCTGATTATTGAAAATGACCACCCCTTGCCAGCGGTTTCAGGCATTGCTCCCATGGCGGAGGAGTACTTCCGTGGGCGTCCCGAATCAGGGCAAAGCCTGATCCGGGAGCTGGAAGCTTTTGATAAGTTGCTGTCGGCCGGCTGAATCAGTCCAGGCGCATGGAAAGGTCCACGGCTCTGACGTCCTTGGTCAGTGCGCCAATAGAAATATAATCAACGCCGGTTTCCGCAATGGGCACCAGTGTGTTGGCGTTGATGCCCCCGGATGCTTCCAGCTTTGCCCGTCCTTCGTTCATTGCGACCGCAGCGTGCAGGTCTTCCATGGAGAATTCATCCAGCATAATGATGTCGGCTCCTGCGCTGAGTGCCTGCTCCAGTTCCGTCAGACTCTCGGTCTCCACTTCTACAGGTCTGCCCGGTGCGATTCTGCGAGCCTCACCGATTGCACCGGCAATCGATCCGCAGGCAGAGATATGGTTCTCCTTGATGAGAAAAGCATCCCACAGGCCGATTCGATGGTTGTGGCAGCCGCCGCAGGTCACCGCGTACTTCTGGGCGAGCCGCAGCCCGGGCAGGGTTTTTCGGGTGTCCAGAAGGCGCACGCCCGTGTGAGCAACCCGCGCTGCATAACCGGCGCAGTTTGTTGCAACTCCGGAAAGGGTTTGCAGCCAGTTCAACGCAGCCCTTTCGGCAGTCAGCAGGCTTCTGGCGGTACCTTCCATACGGAACAGGATCTGGTCTGGGGCAACGGTCTGGCCATCCTCAACCAGCCACTCCAGCGACACTGAAATGTCCACCTGACGGAACACTTCGTTTACCCACTCGCGCCCCGCTATGGTTGCCTGCTCCCGCGTAATTACGCGTCCGGCCGCTTGTTTTTGCGCCGGAATAAGCTGGGCTGTTATATCGCCATCTCCGATATCTTCGCGCAGGCTGAGCGCGACGGCTTCGATTCGTGACTGGCGTAGGCGTTCAGTGAAGTTCATGGTCATGCATCCACGTGTGTCGGGGCCAAGGGGTTCAGAAATATGCCGGGACACGATTCTATCGTTCGCCAGTGGTTTCGCCAAATTCTTAGGGAATTGTGACCTGAGTCCGGTCTACACAAAAGGTGACAAATTCTGACACAAGGTGACGCGGGTAACTCGTATGATGTGTGATCACCGTAGTTTCATATTTATGGCCAGCCGTTTCATTTTTTCTGTTCCGGAGTTGTTTTAATGAAGCAGGATAACAAGGTTGTCAGTTTTTCGGGTCAGAAGCCGTTTTCCCGGTTTGATCTGCCGCCGGCCCTTGTTCGTCTGCGTGATACCTCAGGGCGGTCTCTGAAAGGCGTTCTTGGGCGTTTTTTCGAGCGCGCTGACGATGCCCTGTTCGAACTCGCCGACCGTGCAGGCTCCAATAAGGATCAGGCGGTCTACTTTGATGCCATGCGCGAGCTCAGGCTGCGGCGTAAAGCTATGGCCGTCTCCGTACTGCAATACGTCAGTCAGGCGTTCAACGATATCGGCAAGTTTCGGCCCCGGCAATCCGGCGGCGCCCTGGATGAGGTCGATCAGGATTCACTGAGCCTTGTTGAGCATTCCGACCTTGAACAACAGATCGCAATTGACAACCTTATCAACAAGCTTCGCAATCGGTATCAGGGCGTAATTCAGCTTTTGTCGTTGCGGGTTAATCATCTGGTACCCGGAGTGGAGCTGGCGGATAACCAGATGCCACTCAGCCCGGAAGTCATCTGCGGGGGCCTCGCTGAGGCCTGTGCGGACCTCGATATCGATATCCGCGCAAAACTTGTGGTGTTGAAATTGTTTGATCGCTTGCTGGTAGACACCCTTGGTGATTTCTATCAGGAAGCGAACCGCACTCTGATTTCGGAAGGCATACTACCAGACGTCAAACGAGCACCGTCCTGCTCTGCAACGGGCGCTGCTCCCGGCACCAGAACGGCGACCTCGGCGCCGGTACCCCCAAGTTCTGTCCGGCATGGATCAGCCGAAGGCACGGGCGAACTGAATAACCGCCAAAACTATGGTTATGATCAGGTACAGGGGGGCGCCTCCCATGCAACCTTCACTGAATTGAGCGAACTTCTGCATCAGAGGAGCAACTTTCAGGCAGTTGTCGAGCCTGGCGCCGCAGGAGAGGTTTATCTCGATACGGACAGGCTGATGGCCCGTCTCAGCGAAGCGCAGGCAGGCAATGGCCAGTGGGGCGGTGTTGAAGTTCCTACTCTCGATCAGCAGTTACAGTCTGTTCTCAAGGCCGCCGATGGCCAGACAGCCAGTATCGGCCAGGTGGACAACGATGTTATCAACCTGGTGTCCATGCTGTTCGACTTTATTCTGGAAGACCGGCAACTGCACCCGGTGATGAAGGCGCTCATTGGCAGGTTGCAGATACCGGTGTTAAAAGTTGCATTGAGCGACAAGAATTTTTTTAACCGCGGCGGCCATCCTGTTCGCAAGTTGCTGAATGAACTGGCGCTTTCTGCTATTGGCTGGAGTGAGAAGCGTCCTGGTCAGCGCGATCCACTGCGTGAAAAAATTGAGTCGGTCGTGGACCGGGTGCTGAGCGAGTTCACGAATAATGTGTCTTTGTTCGATGAGCTCCTGAAAGACTTCAGTCATTTTACGGATCTTGATCGCCGTCGGCGGGAGTTGGTAGAGCAGCGTCTTCGGGACGCGGAGGAAGGCAGGGCGCGCCAGGAGCGGGCATGTCATGTGGCCGAATCACTGGTGAAGGATCTTTCGTCCGATAGGGACATTCCGGAGCCCGTTCTCAAGATGTTGAACGAAGCCTGGACAAAGTACCTCCAGTGGGTCGTATTGCGGGAGGGTGAAGACGGCGAACGCTGGGCCGATGCCCGTGAACTGACTGGCCATCTCGTGTGGAGTGTTGATCCGAAGCCCGTTGATGACACAACCCGAAGCGCACTTCTCAGAGCGATCCCGGCTATTGTTGACGACTTTCGCGTGGCGCTTCAGGAAATTTCCTGGGACCCGTTTGCAACTGATACAGCGGTTCGTGATCTGGAGTTGGCGCACGTTGACGTATTCCAGCGCCTGGCGACCGCACCATCCCGTCCAGGGCCTTCGGAGACCAAAGATGAGTCCGTACCGGAAGCACTAGCAGCGCCCGAAGTAAAGCTGGAGCCAGAGGTTGCAGAACCGGTTGCCAGAGGCCAGCATACGGCAGTGTCCGGACCCGGTGAAGCTGAGGTTGAGCCCCCGGTGCTTTCGGAGCCCGGCGAGTTTGCGCCTGTTCAAGAAGAGGCAGAAGTGGTTTCCCGGCAATGGCTGGATCAGACAGACAGTCTTCGTGTTGGCGCCTGGGTTGAACTCACCCGCGACGGCACCAGGGTCCGCTGCAAGCTGGCTGCATTTATAAGAGCTACGGGCAAGTACATCTTTGTCAATCGCAGTGGCGCCAAGGTCGCTGAGTATCGTCGTCAGGAGCTGGCTGCGGCCATGGCGAGCGGTGCCGTCAGCATGCTTGATGACGGGCTGATCTTCGACAGGGCCCTTGAGTCCATCATTGATAATCTGCGTAGCAGCCGCAAGGATTGATCCGTGGTAACAGGCCTTACTTTGTGATTCAATCCAGTCACAGTGTAATGCTCTGACAATTGTGGATTCATCTTGCCCCATTCAGCCTTTGATCACTCTGGCGCAACCGTTTATGGCGAAGACATAAAAACTCTCCGCGAAACGGGGCGCCTTTCATCTGCCCGTTGGTGCCCGTCGCCAAACTACGGCTCCCGCCCCGAAAGCGCGGTGATAAGCCTCCTGGTAGTGCATAACATCAGCCTTCCTCCTGGGCAGTTTGGTGGACGCTACATTGAAGACTTTTTTACGAACTGTCTGAATCCAGCTGAGCACCCATACTTTTCAACCATTGCCGAAATGCGTGTGTCCGCCCATGCTCTGATCAGGCGGGATGGCGCCGTTGTGCAGTTTGTCAGCCTTCTGGAACGGGCCTGGCACGCTGGGCGCTCCTGTTTTAAGGGTGTTGAGGAGTGTAATGATTTCTCCATTGGAATTGAGCTTGAGGGGGCGGATGACGTGCCCTATACACCCGAGCAGTATCGGTCGCTGGCAGAGCTCGCGACGGTGATCAGCTCGGCGTGGCCGGCCATTACCAGCGATCGGATTACCGGGCATTGCGACATCGCGCCTGGCCGCAAGACTGACCCCGGACCAGCGTTTGATTGGCATGGTTTCCGGGCTTCATTGCAGACAGCGCAGTCTGGCGGGCATTGTGAAAAACTGGCCCACAAAGGAGCTTCTGAATGATTCTGGTGGTGTTTCTGATTGCCTACCTTGTGCGCAGGCGGCTTGACGGGCTCAATGCGGTTTCCAGTGAGGCACTCTGGCGTCGCTGGTTTCGTAAGGGCAGCGTCGTTAAAGCTGGCCGTGAATCCGGTATTATGGCTGGTTTGGTCCTGGTAGCGCTGCCTGCACTGCTGGCAGCTCTTTGTGTATATATCCTGTCGCTCTACGGCTGGCGAATTGCTGCTTACCCTCTCGAAATTCTTGTTCTCGTTCTGATGATGGGTATGCCCGGCTGGCGGCAGTCTGTTGAGGTCTATGGCAGTGCTTGGCACAAGGGTGACATGCAGGCGGCCTGGCACCATATTCAGGAGCGTCTGCCAGTTGCAGAGCGCGGTGCAGCAGTGTCACCCGAGGTCATGCACCTCTCCTTATCCCGAGCACTGATGCTGGCGGTCTTTCAACGTTTTTTCCTTATCGCATTCTGGTATGTCGTGGGTGGTATTGGCCTGGCGATATTTGTGCGGGGCCTGGTGGCTTTGGCAGAGCAATGGCCTCAAGCCGCGGCAAGGCCAAGGTACCTCAAAGCCTGCGAGTGGATTAGCTGGATACCGGTCAGGCTGCTTTCAATCACCTTTGGAATTGCGGGTGATCTGTCGGGATGGTTGGGCGAAGCAAGGGCAGCGATTCTCGGAATCACGAACAAAACTTCAGAAGTGCTCATGAGCTCTGCCAATGGGTCGTTAACCGGATATGCGCTTGATCCGGCGCGCTTTTCCCGCGTTCATCCGGACGAATGGGCCAGTTTTGGCAGACGTAGCCTGAATGCCGTGAGGGACTTGTTGAACCGGAGTATGCTGGTGTGGATCTGCGTACTGGCGTTGCTGGTTATCGCAGGAGTTGTATAAAGGGGCAGACAGCGAAAGATAGCGCTCAAGATTTCAGATGTTCGGGCGATAACAAAAAACGAACGAGAGTTCAGTTGTTTGTGCTTTTAAAAGGGGGCCACTGTGAAGCAACTCATTAATCCTGCAGTCGCATTGATGAATCGTTTGCCAATGCTGTACAAGTTCAGTCTTATCAGCATTTTGTTCCTCTTGCCGATTGGTGGGTTGTCTTGGCTCGTGATGACTGAGCTCAACCGCTCGGTTGAGACTATGACCCGCAGTGTCGAAGGCCTGGAGCAATTGCGCCAGATTGATCGCCTGGTAGACGCCTCAATGGACTATCGGGATTATCGTGCGCCGGCGGTGACCAAAAACGAAAGCGCTATCATGGCTCGCTCCGATGATGCGGCGGAAAATATTGATTCCATTCTTGAGAGCCTGGCGGCACAACCACACTCATTTGATGCGTCTGGCGCCTGGGCAGACCAGGTTGAGGCCCTTCACGCCGACTGGCTGAACCTCCGTGCAGACGACAACTATCAGACCAATTTTGATCCCCAGTTCAAGTACTATCAGGAGTTTGTCCAAAAGGTCCTGGCGCTTCTCCCCGCCACTATAGAAACATCCGGGCTGGGCCAGGGTGCTTCCAGAGAAAACCAGCTTGTTCTCGGGCTGATACGTGAAACCGTCCCGGATGCCCGCCGTGTTATCGGGCAGGCTCGCTCGTACGGTCTCTACGCGTTGGTTGAAGGGCAGGTTGGCTATGCGCTGAGTGAAACCTTCAATGAAATCTATGACCGCCTTACAAATCGCAGTTCGTTGCTTTCTCCGGCACTGACCATTGCTGCAAACGCCTCTCCCGCTCTGGCTTCCAGGGCAGATAAGGCCTTGCGGCAGGTTGATGAGAGCCTGTTGAACGTTCGCCAACTGCTTGATGTGAATATTATTACCCCCATGCGTCTGGAGCTGTCGTGGCAGGAATATGACTCGCTTGTTTCTGCCCAGCTGGCGGGTTACGGAGTGCTGAAAGCTGCAGCGTTTGATGTGATTGAGGCCAACTTGAATGCCCGTCTGCAGCAGGAAGTGAGCCAGCGTCTCCTCATCGTGGTGGCGCTGATCGTGGTTCTGCTGATCGTGGTGTATCTCTATGTGGGTTTCTTCATGTCTGTGCGCACAGCGATCAACCGGTTCAGTGAAGCGGCGCGCAAGGTAGCGGCAGGGGATATGACCACCCGTATTTCACTTGATAACCGCGATGAACTCGGCGAGCTGACCGGTGAGTTCAACAACATGACGGATCGAATGGCTGACCTCATTCGCTCAGTCGGTCAGACTACCTCTGAGGTTGACCAGCAGGCTGCGCGAGTCAAGGATACGGCCGCCGCCAACAGCGAAGCGGTTGCGCGCCAGATGGCAGAGAGTGGCCAGATCAATGAAGCCATGAGTCAGATGGTTGAAGCTGTGAACGAAGTTACAGAAAGCGCCCACCGGGTTGCAGACAGTGCAACAGCCGCTGAACAGGATACAGAAACCGGGCGTGGTGTTGTGTCGGATACGGTGGAAACCATCCACCGGCTGGCGACTGAGATTTCCGGTGCTGTGGATGTCATCAATCGGGTTAGTGCAGACAGCGACAACATCAGTCAGGTTTTGGTGGAAATCAAGGCGATAGCCGGTCAGACCAACCTACTGGCCCTGAACGCGGCTATTGAAGCGGCCCGTGCGGGTGAGCACGGACGCGGTTTTGCGGTCGTTGCTGATGAAGTACGCTCTTTGTCCCAGCGCACCCACAAGTCCACCGAAGAAATCGAAGGCATGATTTCACGGCTTCAGAGCGGCGTGAAAGATGCGGTAGCGGCCATGACCAACAGCCGGGATGTGACACAGGCAACCGTTCAGAAATCCGGAGAAGTGACGGAAGCGCTGAGTCGGATCGCCAATGGCATATCGGTGATCGTGGACATGAGCCACCAGATCGCTCAGGCAGCGGAAGAGCAGTCTGCAGTATCCAAAGATGTGAACGTCAGCGTTGCTCACATCGGTGAGTTGGGTACATCCACTGCGGCTAACGCTGAAGAAACACTGGCTTCATCGCGGCAGATGTCCGAGCTGACGGCTTCTCTGCAAAGGCTTGTGGAGGCGTTTAAGGTCTGAAGTCGGGCTATATGCCCGACTTCTTCTGATCCCACAAAATCTCTTCAGCGCCTTCCCGACGCGCCAACACCCTTGATGCCACAAACAACAGGTCTGACAAGCGGTTCAGGTACTGGCGCGCCAGCAGGTTGATAGAGTCTTCGTGGCTAAGGGCAACCACCACACGCTCGGTGCGGCGGCAAACAGCGCGGGCCAGGTGGCATTGGGCTGCTGCAGGGCTCCCGCCGGGCAGGATGAAGTTCTTCAGGGGCGGCAAGGGCGCGTTCATCTCGTCCAGCAGATTCTCCAGCCAGCTGATGTGCTCATCGCTGATCGCCTTGCTACCCGGAATCGCAAACTCACCACCCAGATCGAACAGGTGATGTTGAATGCGGCGCAACGATTCCAGCATCTCATCATCTGTGTCCAGAGTTTCAACTAGCAGACCAATATGGCAGTTCAGCTCATCGGCCATGCCCATCGCCTCAACACGCTGAGCATTTTTGGCAATACGATTACCATCGGCGAGGCCCGTAGTGCCGTCGTCACCAGTTCGGGTGTAAATCTTGGAAAGGCGATTGCCCATGAGGGTGCTCCTGATTGTTAAAAGCTGATTTGTTAGAAGTGTTACAGGCCTTGTACTCGGTTGGTCAACATTTGGTTTACCGGCGTGGCAATGCCATGGCGCTCTCCACATTGCACAAGATAGCCATTGATAAAATCAATCTCGGTTTTGCGCCCAGCCATAACATCCGCGCGCATCGACGAAGTATTGCTGGCGGTATTCCTCGCCACCGTTTCAATTTGTTCCCGAAGAACCTCCGGTGCAATAGCCTCCGAGGTTTCCGCTTGAAGCAAAACAGATATCTCCCCGCAAAGTCCATTAATATTCTGCTGGTAAAGAGGAGAGCCCAGAATGTCACCGTTAGGGCAGTCGAGCAGAGCCGTAAACGGATTGATCCCCGCATTCACCACCAGCTTCTGCCAAAGCCGCCGCAGAATGTTCTCCTCAGCATGAACCCGCAAGCCGGTCTCGGCCAACTGTTGAACAACACTTGGTATGTGATCGGCGGCAGAAGCCGTAAGCGCGCCTACCCAGGTATCGCCAGCCCCGGCATGGACCAGCACATCAGGGGAGGGGCGGTTAGCACCTTCGGTGGTGCTCGCCGCCAAAATCGGCCGCTCCGGCCAGCGCCCAGCAACCGTTTGCTGGCTACCTAAGCCGTTCTGAAACAAAACAACGGGGGTGTCGTCCGGAATGTGAGGTAACCAGTCATTCACGGCTGCAAGCGTATCACCAGCCTTGGTTGTTACTAGCAGAAGCTTTACGTTTTCAGCTGACTGAAGCCAAGGCAGATTTACGTGGGTGTGGGCATCACCAGAGTCCGGCGAAGCCGTCAGGAACTCCCTCCCGAAACCTTGCGGAGCCATGGGTGGAGTGCGAAGCACTTCACGGGCAAGCCATGGACGGCTTGCCCTGGACCTTTGGCGCGACGCAGGAGCATTAGCGCCAAAGGGCGGAGCAGAGCGTACAAGGACGTATTCACAGCGTGTGTCGGGAGAGACTTCCTGACGGCTGAAGCTCCTCCGAGGCTCAAATTCATGCTCGGATACATCAATAGACAGGCGAGGCAAAAAAACACAATGCTCAGAAGGCAAAAGGGCGGCCCAAAGCCGCCCCAAAGAACCCGCTCCAAGAATGGCAATCAACCCGCCACCCCCGGAACGCTCACCCTCAAACGCCATAACTACATGGCCTCAATGTCTGCGCGCTGCTGCTGCAGCCGGCTCAGATTACCCTGAACCTCCGCCAGTTTCTCCTGCTCCTTGGCAACGACCTCAGCCGGCGCCTTGGCAGTAAACTTCTCATTACCCAGCTTGCCCTCCAGGCGCCCGATTTCCTTATCGAGGCGCTCAAGCTCCTTATCCAGGCGCTTCAGCTCCGCATCCTTATCGATCAGCCCGGCCATAGGCACCAACACTTCCATATCGCCAACCAGCTGAGTGGCGCACATGGGCGCATTCTCACCTTCAAACCACTCCAGACTTTCCAGCTTGGCCAGCGAGCTCAGGAACTGACGGTTCTCGTTCATCCGGCGCTGACCTTCCGCGCTGTTGCCACGGAACAGAACCGGAATCTTCCTGGCCGGGGAAATGTTCATCTCGCCGCGTATGTTGCGCACGGCCACAATCACACCTTTCAGCCATTCAATGTCTTCGACGGCTTTAGCATCGTGTTTGCTGGCGTCCACCTGCGGAAATGGCTGCAGCATGATACTGTCACCGGACTTGCCTGCCAACGGCGCAACGCGCTGCCAGATTTCTTCCGTGATAAACGGCATGATCGGATGCGCCAGACGCAGAACGGCCTCCAGCACGCGAACCAGTGTGCGGCGTGTACCGCGTTTGGCTTCGGCGCTGGCGTTGTCGTCGCCCAGGGAAGGCTTGGAAAGCTCAAGATACCAGTCACAGTATTCGTTCCAGATGAACTCGTACAAAGCGTGGGACGCCAGGTCGAAACGGTATTGATCCAGATGGCGGGTTACATCCTGCTCGCACTGCTGCAAGGCGCTGATGATCCAGCGATCGGCCAGTGACAACTCCACCGCTTCGCCATTTACCCCGCAGTCTTCACCTTCGGTGTTCATCAGCACGTAACGGGCCGCGTTCCACAGCTTGTTGCAGAAGTTGCGGTAGCCTTCCAGGCGCTTCATGTCCCAGTTGATGTCACGACCGGTGGTGGCCATGGCCGCCAGGGTGAAGCGCAGGGCGTCGGTGCCGTGGGCAGAAATGCCTTCAGGAAATTCTTTTTCGGTTTGCTTGGCAATTTTCTTCGCCAGCTTGGGCTGCATCATGTTGCCGGTGCGTTTCTCCAGCAGCGGAGCCAGATCGATACCATCAATCATATCCAGCGGGTCAATCACGTTACCCTTGGATTTGGACATCTTGTCGCCATGCTCGTCGCGTATCAGGCCAGTTACATACACCGTCTTGAACGGAACCTGGGGCGTGCCGTCTTCGTTTTTCATGAAGTGCATGGTCATCATGATCATCCGGGCAACCCAGAAGAAAATAATGTCAAAACCAGTAACCAGAACATCCGTGGGATGGAAGGTTTTCAGGCGCTCGGTGATCTCTGGCCAGCCCAGAGTGCCGAATGTCCACAAGGCAGAGCTGAACCAGGTGTCCAGTACGTCGTCGTCCTGCTTCAAGACAAAGTCCGGCGCCAGATTGTGCTTCTGGCGGACTTCGTCTTCACTGCGGCCTACGTAGATATTACCTTCCGTGTCGTACCAGGCCGGAATGCGGTGGCCCCACCAAAGCTGGCGGGAAATACACCAATCCTGAATGTCGCGCATCCAGGAGAAATACATGTTTTCGTACTGCTTGGGCACAAACTGGATACGGCCGTCTTCAACGGCTTCAATAGCTGGCTTGGCCAGGGTTTTGGCATCGGCAAACCATTGGTCAGTCAGCATCGGCTCAATGATCAGCCCGGAGCGGTCGCCACGGGGGACGCTCAGTACGTGATCTTCCACTTGCTGAACCAGACCGGCAGCTTCCATGTCGGCTACGATCTGCTTTCGGGCATCTTCCCGGGTCAGGCCGGCGTACGCTGCGGGCAGAGCGCCATCCAGTTCGGTGTTTTCAGTGCCGTCGCTGTTGAACACTTCGGCCTGCTCACGAATATTCGCGTCCTGAGTCAGCACGTTCATCATCGGCAGGTTGTTGCGCTTGCCCACGGCGTAGTCATTGAAATCGTGAGCCGGGGTAATCTTCACACAACCAGAGCCCTTTTCCGGATCAGCATGGTGGTCGGCAATCACCGGAATGCGGCGGTTCACCAGCGGCAGCAGTACGAACTTGCCAATCAGGTGCTGGTAGCGCTCGTCGTCCGGATGCACAGCCACGGCAGCATCGCCCAGCATGGTTTCCGGGCGGGTAGTGGCGACGACCAGGTAGTCTTTGCCATCTTGCGTGGTGGCGCCGTCGGCCAGCGGATAACGCAGATGCCAGAAAAAGCCCTTTTCTTCCTTGTTCTCAACTTCCAGATCGGAAATGGCGGTGTGCAACTTCGGGTCCCAGTTCACCAGGCGCTTGCCACGGTATACCAGGCCATCTTCGTACAGGCGGATAAACACTTCCTGCACGGCCTTGTAGAAGCCGTCGTCCATGGTGAAACGTTCGGTGTCCCAATCTACGGAGTTCCCCAAGCGACGCATTTGGCCGGTAATGGTGCCGCCGGACTCTTCCTTCCATTCCCAGATGCGTTTGATGAAATCTTCACGGCCAAGGTCGTGGCGGGTTTTGCCTTCTTCTGCAGCCAGTTTGCGCTCAACCACCATCTGGGTGGCGATACCTGCATGGTCACTGCCCACCTGCCACAGGGTGTTGTGGCCCTGCATGCGCTTGTAGCGGGTGAGGGTGTCCATGATGGTGTGCTGGAAGGCGTGGCCCATGTGCAGGCTGCCGGTCACATTGGGTGGTGGGATAGCGATGCTGTAAGACTCGCCCTCTCCGCTGGGGCGGAAGTAACCTTTGGATTCCCAGTTTTCGTACCACTGGCGCTCAATGTTTTCTGGCTGGTAGGTTTTTTCCATGGGTTTTTGCTGATGACCGTTTGGTTGATTCACAAGGGGAAATTGAAACGCTCGATTATACATGGTCGCTTGCTATCGGGCGAACCTTGGGTGGTGAGCACAGCAAAGACGGTCTGGCCAAAACACGCCTCCGAGTACGTCCCTGTAGGCTCGTTTCGGGTCGTCTCTGGCCCTCAACGGTTTTGGCCAGACCGTCTTTGCTGTGCTTGCATGTTTGGGTGCATCCGATAAAGCAAAGTAAAAATTTGGAGCACGTGAGTGAGGGAGAGCTTTCCAAAACTGTTGAAGGCCATGGATGGCCTGAAACAAGCGCACATGGATGTGCTTGTAGCGTGTTTTGGAAAGCTCTCCCTCACTTGCGTGCATGCTCCAAGGTTGCTTTAGCGTTTTCTTTGGTCGTGAACCCTGGGCTCTATCCCCAATGCTCTGAGTTGCTTGAAATGTGCCCGGGCCTGGTTGAGAACGGCGGAGTCATTGTGGGCTACCAGAGCGAGACGTTTGAATTTGTCTGCGTTCGCCGGAAGAGTCGCCGAGAGGATGATGACGGTATCCCATTCTTCTGCCACAGGCGGGCAGAGCAGGATGCCGACGGGATCGGTGCAGACGGCAGCAGAGTCGGGCACGATGCTGTGAGGGATGAACGCATCCGGGCTGAAGTTCCAGAGCAGTTCGTCCAGCTCATCGGCCTGTTGGGCGGTGTCACATACGATGCACACCCGGTCGCCCTGTTCCCAGGCTTTGTTTACAAGCTTGATCGCGTGCAGGTTGCGGGCGGCAGGGGTGTCTTGCAGGAGAATATGGAACCAGTAGCGCTGGTTTTTATCATCCTGTCCCGCCTGCCGGGCGTCACCGGCAGCAGCGCTGCCGGTTTGTGTTGCCGGGTTACCTTTCATCATTTCCCATTACTTTCCATTATTTTCCGGCATGGGACATCAGGTAATCGACCAGCAGGGGAACCGGGCGGCCGGAGGAGCCTTTGGCTTTGCCGGAGTGCCAGGCGGTGCCGGCGATGTCCAGGTGAGCCCAGCGGTATTCTTTTGTGAAGCGTGACAGGAAGCAGGCTGCGGTAATGGTGCCTGCCGAGCGACCGCCGATGTTAGCCATGTCGGCAAAGTTGCTGTCCAACAGGCTCTGGTAATCGTCCCAGAGTGGCAGGCGCCAGGCTTTGTCGCTCGCGCGATCGCCGGCCGCCAGCAATTCGTTGGCCAATTCGTCGTTGTTTGCCAGCAGGCCGGTAGCCTCGTGGCCAAGGGCAATAATGCAGGCGCCTGTGAGGGTGGCCAGGTCGATCACCACTTCCGGGTCAAATTTCTTCACGTAGGTGAGGGCGTCGCACAGTACCAGGCGGCCCTCGGCATCTGTATTGAGGATTTCAACGGTCTGGCCTGACATGGTGGTCACAATGTCGCCCGGGCGTGCGGCGTTGCCATCCGGCATGTTTTCAGCGGCAGCGATAACGGCAACTACGTTGATTTCCGGTTGGATCTCCGCAAGCACCTGTATGGCACCGAATACGGCTGCAGACCCGCCCATGTCGTATTTCATTTCATCCATACCAGCGCCTGGCTTGAGGCTGATGCCGCCGGTGTCGAAGGTGATGCCTTTACCCACAAGAACATGGGGCTTGTCTTTTGCTTTGCCCCCGCGGTATTCCATGACAATCAGGCGGGGTGGCTGAGTGCTGCCTTGGCCGACGGCCAGAAGGGAATTCATGCCCAGTTTTTTCATCTGTTTTTCATCAAGAATTTCGGCCTTGATGCAATCGTGATCCGCCGCCATTTTAAGGGCTTGTTCGGCCAGCCAAACGGGGTGACAGATGTTCGGTGGCATATTGCCCAGATCGCGGGTGTAATTCATACCGCGGCCCGTCGCCAGGCCCAGGTTGAACGCTTCTTTTTGGGCTTTACCGGTGTCTGAAGCGGCCACCAGAATTTTGCTGAGTTTACGCGCTGCCGGCTTTTCGCTCTTGAAATCGCTGAAGGTGTAGAGTTGGTCTTCCAGTGTGCGGCCAATCATGCTGAGCTTCGCGAGCTCTGAGCTTACGTCGCCATTGCCGTTCAGGGTCGTGTCCGTAAGAGCGATCATTACGCTCTTGGAAGGGCCGTCTTTGAGGACGCCCGTCATTGCGATAAGCGCTTTGCGGAAGCTGGCCGGGTTGCGGTCTGCGTCTTTACCGGTGCCAACAACTAACAATCTGCCCCAGGTTTGATCGCTCAAGGGAATAAGGTTTGTCTCTGCACTCTTGCCGCTGATGTCACCGGCTTTCTGGAGTTTACTGATCAGCCCGTCCAATGCGCCGTCGGCCTCGGTAGTGGAGGCTGGCCAGTCACCTTTTTCGGGGAGGGCGACGACCAGACAGTCGGCTTTGGTGTTCGCAATGGCTTTACTGTTCAGGCTGAAGTTCATGGAAACTCCTGTTGGCTGTTCGGGAAAGCCGCCACTGTTGGCGGCGGGAGTGATTTATTCCTATTCTGACAAACATTGGGGTTTGCGGGCGCATTATCAAGCTGGGAGAGCAGGTTACTTCACTTTATCGGCGCGTTGTCTGTCGTGGCCTTAACATCGCTGCACTGTCATTCAGCCCCAAGGTTACATAGAATACGCGCAGTTTTCCGATTCCTCCATGTTCCGGTCTACACCGGCAGAGAAACCGTTTTGAGCATTATTTTCCGCTATCTCATACGTCAGACTATGGTCAGCATGATTGCCGTTTCGGGCATTCTTCTGCTGGTGTTCATGAGTGGGCGTTTTCTCAAATACCTGGCCGGAGCCGCAGAGGGCAAGATTGCGCCGGGCGTGCTGTTCGAAATCATGGCTTACCGTTTCCCCGGGTTTCTGGAGTTGATCCTGCCGCTGGGGCTGTTTATCGGCATATTGCTCGCTTATGGCCGGATGTACCTGGAAAGCGAGATGACTGTTTTATATGCCTGCGGCGTGAGTGATCGTCAGTTGCTTTCCAAAACACTGATGGGCAGCCTGGTTGTGATGCTGGTCGTCGGAAGTATGAGCCTGGTGGTCTCGCCCTGGGGTATGACGCAGGTTGAGAAAATTTTTACCGAACAAGCAAAGGCGACGGAATTTGAAATGCTCGCGCCGGGGCGTTTTCAGGAATTGTTATCGGGTGGACGTGTGACCTATACGGAGAGTCTCAGTGATGACAAGCGACGCCTGGAAGGCGTGTTCATCGCCGAGTACGGACGTGACGGCACAGGGGTGAGTATTATTGCCGCGGATTCCGGGTCACAGTTGATTGACGAGGAAACAGGCAGTCGTTTTCTTATACTGGAAAATGGTGCCCGCTTTGATGGGGTGCCCGGCAAACTTGACTACCAGATTACCGGTTTCGAGGCCTACGGTCTGAAGATTCGTAGTGGCAGTAGCGGCGATGTCGAACTGGAAGAAGGTGTGACAACCGGCCAACTGATGCGCTCGGATGATCCCCGGGACCGCGCATTGCTGCACTGGCGTTTTTCATTGCCGTTGATCGTTCCGATTGTGACGCTGCTGGCGGTTAGGCTCAGCCGTGTAAATCCTCGGCAGGGTCGGTTTTTTCATCTTTTGCCCGCGATGCTGGTCTATGTTGCTTACCTTGGGCTGTTGATCGTAGCCCGTGATGCGATGGCCGAAGGTAAGGTGCCCGAATGGCTCGGTATGCTTTGGGTACACGCTATCTTCCTGGCGCTTGGTCTCTGGCTGCAGTTTGGCCCGGCCTGGCTCCATAAAAAAAGGGTGAAGCGGGAAGGAGTGGCCAATGCGCAAAATTGACCATTATGTAATGCGCAATGTGGGTGGGGCCATGCTCCTGGTGATGGTGGTAGTGCTGTCACTGGATTTCATTTTTGCGTTCGTCGCGGAACTGGAAGACACGCGCAACAATTACCAGATTCTGGAAGCGCTCTGGTATGTGGTCCTGACGTTGCCTCGCAGGATTTATGACTACCTTCCGCTGGGAGCTTTCATGGGGTGTCTGGTCGGTCTGGGCGCGATGGCGAGCTCCTCCGAGCTCACGGTTATCCGCGCTGCCGGGGTTTCTCTGAAGCGTGTTGTCTGGTCGGCAATGAAACCTGCACTGGTGGTGGTGCTCGCCGGTGTTCTTATTGGCGAGTATGTGGCTCCTCCGGCGGAGCGAACCGCGCAGAGTTACAAGGCCGTTGCGCTTGGAGCCGGCCAGAATGTCGCTGCGGCGCACGGGGTGTGGCACCGCGAAGGAAATGTATTCATGCACCTTAATGCTGTGCAGCCTAATGGCGTTTTGCACGGCATTTCCCTGTTCCGCTTTAATGATCAGCGGCAACTGATGGCGGCGAGTTTTGCCGAGCGGGCGATCTATCAAGGCGATCACTGGCGACTGGAAAATTCTACAACCACGCGCCTTGAGGGAGACTCCACAAGCCGCGAGGACCATCAGTCTTTGCGCTGGGAAACCGGCCTGACGCCTGATGTGCTGAGTGTATTGATCGTCAAGCCGGAGAATCTTTCGATGCTTGGCCTGTTCACCTACGCCAGCTACCTTGGCGATCAGGAGTTGAACGGCTCTCCTTTCTGGCTGGCCTTCTGGAAGAAAGCGCTGATGCCACTGGGTACCGGGGTAATGGTGCTGGTCGCGATTTCGTTTATCTTCGGGCCGTTGCGCTCGGTTACCATGGGTTTTCGTGTGTTTACCGGCTTGCTCGTTGGCCTGGTTTTCAAATACATGCAGGACCTTTTGGGCCCCATGAGCCTGGTTTACGGATTTAACCCGATACTCGCGGTGCTTGTGCCGATTGCAGTGAATGCGGTGGTTGGTGCCGTATTGATGCGCCGGGCAGGTTAGCCGTAGCCCGTGCCCGGCATTCTGGTTCAGTCCGTCTTGGCTTTATGGGGAAGGCCAACGACTACGCTCTCTGAAAGCCTGTCTGTTACGGAAAGCCCGTTTATTGGATAGAACAACGCAATCATTGCCGGAACACTGAGGAACAGTGTTGCTGAGCCCATGGTATAGCCGGCCAGCAGAGCCAGGAATAATACGGCAGCTGCGGTCAGGTAACGGCGAAGCGCCTGGCTCCAGCTCACAGATGAGCCATCGAGATTTTCTATTCGTACGCGCCACACCTGCATGCCTAGCGTCTGTCCAATGCGTGTCCAGAAGTAGGCAAAGAACAGGTACATCACCAGAAACAGTACGAACGTCAGGCCGGGATCGCCGGATAACTGGCCCGCTTCCGCTTTTTGTTCGAGTTGGTCCCAGCCCGTAATCCAGCCGGTTATCATGGTGTATATCCAGGTGGTAACCAGAAGTACGGCAATGCTGATCAGGCCGTCGTAAATAATGGCCAGTGATCGTTTGAGAAACGTCGCTGGGGGAAGCAGTTCATCAGCGGCGTGGAAGCGGCGGGGCATGGGCTCTCCTGTGATTTTTCACGTTTTTCCTGTACTCGGCGTGTGCTAGAGTAGCCGATTTGCACACGCGTGTAAGTATTCGTATTCATTCGCGGATCCCGCCGTGTAACGGTGGGATTTCTGGAAAGGTATCAAAGGGCTATGAAAACCGCAGAGTTGCGACAGGCATTTCTCGATTATTTCAAACAGCAAGGTCATACCATTGTTTCAAGCAGCTCGCTGGTGCCGGCGGATGATCCGACACTGCTGTTTACCAACGCGGGGATGAACCAGTTCAAGGACGTGTTCCTTGGCCGTGAGGAACGCGACTACAATCGCGCAACCACGTCCCAGAAGTGCGTTCGCGCCGGCGGCAAGCATAACGATCTGGAGAATGTAGGCTACACAGCGCGCCATCATACGTTTTTCGAAATGCTGGGCAACTTCAGCTTTGGGGACTACTTCAAGCGTGAAGCCATCAACTACGCCTGGACGTTCCTGACTGGAGAACAGTGGCTGAACCTGCCTGCTGAAAAACTCTGGGTGACGGTCTACGCAGACGACGACGAAGCCTACGACATCTGGAATAAAGAAGTGGGCGTGCCGGCGGATCGCATTGTCCGCATCGGAGACAACGGCGGTGCTCCCTACGCGTCAGACAACTTCTGGCAGATGGGCGACACCGGCCCTTGCGGACCCTGCACCGAAATTTTCTACGACCATGGCCCGGATGTGGCTGGAGGCCCTCCCGGAAGTCCGGAAGAAGACGGCGACCGTTACATCGAGATCTGGAATGTGGTCTTTATGCAGTACAACCGTACTGCCGACGGCGAAATGCTCAACCTGCCCAAGCCCTCCGTTGATACGGGCATGGGGCTGGAGCGGGTTACGGCTGTTCTGCAGGGTGTTCACAGCAACTACGAAATCGACCTCTTCGACGACCTGCTGAAAGCCGCTTCCGCCATACTTGGCGGCGCTGCAACGACCGAGGCCAGTCTGCGCGTGGTTGCCGACCACATTCGCTCCTGTGCGTTCCTGATTTCCGATGGTGTGATGCCTTCAAATGAAGGCCGTGGTTTCGTGCTACGGCGCATCATTCGTCGTGCCGCCCGTCACGGCAACAAGTTGGGCGCCACCGGCCCGTTCTTCTACAAGTTAACCGGTGCTCTGGTTAACTTGATGGGGGAGGCTTTTCCGCAACTGGTCAGCAGCCGGAAGCAGATCGAGAAAGTGCTGCTGCAGGAAGAGGAACAGTTTGTAAAAACTCTGGATAAAGGCCTGCGGCTGCTCGAGCAGGACATTGCCGAGCTGAAAGGCGACGTTATTCCCGGAGAAACCATTTTCACGCTGTATGACACCTATGGTTTTCCGGTAGATCTCACCAACGACATAGCCCGTGAACGCGGCTTGGCGCTGGATTATGACGGCTATGAGAAGGCTATGGAAAGTCAGCGTGAGCGCGCGCGCGCGGCCAGCAAATTTGGCATGGATTACAACGCTGCCGGCCTGGGCATTGAAGGTAAAACTGAATTTACCGGGCACGACCACATTGACGGCCACGAGCGCATTCGCGCTGTGATTGTCAACGGCGAACAGAAAACGGCGGAGGCCGGCGATGAAGCGGTTGTAGTGCTGGAGCGCACGCCGTTCTATGCCGAATCCGGCGGCCAGGTAGGTGATACCGGTTTACTGACCTGGAGTGGCGGCCGCTTCAAGGTAACCGATACCCGTAAAGACGGCGATAACCACCTGCATGTGGGTACCCTTATTGAGGGCGAGCTGTTTGAGGGGCTGGAAGTGGATGCCCGCATTGACCACGCACGCCGCGATCGGACCCGTCGCAATCACTCTGCCACGCACCTGTTGCACGCGGCGTTGCGCAAGGTGCTGGGCGAACACGTTGGTCAGAAGGGCTCACTGGTTGATCCTGAAAAGCTGCGCTTTGACTTTTCACACTTCGAGGCCGTAACGCCCGAGCAGCTGAAAGAAATTGAACGCCAGGTGAATGAACAGATTCTTGCCAACACGCCAGTGCAGACCGACATTACAGATATGGAGCAAGCGCAGGAAAAAGGCGCCATGGCTTTGTTTGGTGAAAAGTACGGCGACGTTGTCCGTGTACTTAGCATGGGTACCGACAGCTATTCTGTAGAGTTGTGCGGCGGTACTCACGTGGCGCGCACGGGTGACATCGGGCTGTTCCGGATTACATCGGAGAGCGGTATTTCTTCTGGTGTTCGCCGAATCGAGGCGGTTACCGGCTTTGGTGCGCTTGAGTGGGTGGATGAGACCGAGCGCACTCTGCGTGAGACTGCCCGCCTGGTTAAAGGTAGCCGGGAAACGGTTATCGACAAGGTGCAGCAAACCGTTGAGCGCAACCGGCAGCTGGAGAAAGATATTGACGCGCTGAAGGCAAAGCTTGCCAGCTCTGCAGGCAGTGACCTGGCGGACTCTGCAGTTGAAGTAGCCGGTTTGAAAGTGGTCGCGTGCGAACTTGAAGGTGCAGACCGCAAGGCCCTTATGGAAACCGCAGATCAGCTTAAAAACAAGCTGGGTGAAGGTGTTGTTGTGCTCGCCAGCGTTGATGATGGCAAGGTGACACTTGTTGCAGGCGTTACAAAATCCGCGATAGGCAGAATCAAGGCAGGCGATCTTATGAAACACTTGGCTGATTTGGTTGATGGTAAAGGCGGTGGCCGGCCAGACATGGCTCAGGGCGGCGGCAACGACCCTTCAAAGCTCGCTGAAGCCCTTGCTGGTGTGCCGGAGTGGGTTGAAAAAAATATCGCTTAAGCAACTGTTTTTCTAAAGTGGTCGGGGTTTATAATTCTGGCCGCTTGTTTTTTTGATGGGTAGAGCTTCCTGCTCTGCCATAGGTCCCTGATTCAGATATTGGAACGACAATGGCGCTGTTGGTTCAGAAGTTTGGTGGCACCTCGGTAGGCACAACCGAGCGCATAGAAGCTGTTGCGGAGAAAGTATGCGGTTTCCGCAAAGACGGCCATGATATTGTAGTCGTGGTTTCTGCCATGAGCGGCGAAACCAACCGGCTTATCGCTCTGGCCAACAATATAATGGAGGAGCCCACGCCCCGTGAGATGGACGTTCTGGTCTCAACCGGTGAGCAGGTAACAATCGCCCTTCTTTGTATGGCGCTGCAGAAACTTGGGTGTGAAGCGCGTTCCTACACAGGGTCTCAGGTTCGCATACTGACAGACAGCATGCACACCAAGGCCCGGATCAAACAGATCGATGAGCAGCGTATGCGCGAAGACCTGGATGGCGGCCGCGTGGTGGTTGTTGCCGGGTTTCAGGGCGTTGATGAGAATGGAAACATCACGACGTTGGGCCGGGGTGGCTCTGATACCACGGCTGTTGCCCTGGCAGCGGCTCTGAAGGCCGATGAATGCCAGATCTATACTGATGTAGACGGCGTTTACACCACGGATCCCAGGGTAGTTGACAGTGCCCGCCGTTTGGCGCGGATTACCTTTGAAGAAATGATGGAAATGGCGAGCCTGGGGTCAAAAGTGCTGCAGATTCGCGCCGTAGAATTTGCGGGAAAATACAACGTTCCGTTAAGAGTTCTCTCCAGCTTCGAGGAAGGTGAGGGCACTCTGATTACACTTGAGGAAAACACTGCCATGGAACAACCGGTCGTCTCCGGCATCGCTTTTAACCGTGATGAAGCCAAAGTTACGATTTCGGGTGTGCCCGACACCCCGGGTAGCGCACTGCGCATCCTGAAGCCAATAAGTGATGCCAATATAGATGTGGACATGATCGTCCAGAACGTTGGCGAGGATAACCGGACTGCATTCACGTTTACCGTCCATCGTAACGATTTCAAGCGTGCGAAAGACGTGCTTCAGCGTGTTTCGGACGAGCTGGGTGCTCGTGAAGTCAGTGGTGACACCAAAATCGCAAAGGTCAGTATTGTTGGCGTCGGAATGCGCTCTCATGCAGGCGTGGCGACCAAAATGTTTGAGGCGCTGTCCATTGAGGGTATCAATATTCAGATGATCTCCACATCGGAAATCAAGATTTCTGTGGTGATTGATGAAAAATATCTTGAGCTTGCGGTTCGTGCCCTTCACAGTGCATTTGAGCTCGACAAGCCCGGGGTAGAAGAAACCTTATAAAAAAGAGACACATTTTCTGACCTTGTGATCGCATGTAACCGTATAAGGGAATGTGCGTCTTCTGGTTGGCCAGTGTTCTCACTATAAACGTCGAACCAACTAAAAAATTACTTGTCGGAACAGTAGCTCTGGATAGGGAGTAAGGGATATGTTGATTTTAACACGCCGCGTTGGCGAAACTCTGATGGTCGGTGATGACGTGACGGTTACCGTGCTTGGGGTGAAAGGAAATCAAGTGAGGATTGGGGTGAATGCGCCGAAGGAAGTTGCCGTGCACCGGGAAGAAATTTACCAGCGCATCCAGTCTGAAAAAGGCGTGGATGATCCTGAACCTGGCAACAGCTGAGTATTGAAAAACACCTTTCACGTAAGACTTGGGCGGTTTTTTTGTTTTCAGTGAAAACCAAGGCTAAAAAAATCGTGTCAAGCCTATGAAAACAGAAAAATTATGGTAGTATACGCCCCGTTCTCAAGGAGAGGTGGGTGAGTGGCTGAAACCAGTTCCCTGCTAAGGAACCGTACGCGAAAGCGTACCGAGGGTTCGAATCCCTCCCTCTCCGCCATTTTCTTTTTATAAGGAAACCGGAACAGGTTGAAGTAGCATTCAACCACAACAAGTGATCAATGCGCGGCTGTAGCTCAGCTGGATAGAGTACTCGGCTACGAACCGAGCGGTCGGAGGTTCGAATCCTCCCAGCCGCGCCACTTTTATAAACTGATGATATGTGAACCCGGCATTCGAGCCTTTCTCATAGGTCAGACAGGATTTGAACCGAAAGAGGTTCGACCGAGGCACACGCAGTGTGCTGAGGAACGCCAGAGCGCAGCGACGGCGGCCCCGAAGGGGTAAGGGCTGAAAGCCCGAATAATCCTCCTGTTGGCATACATCCCAATGTGTGGATAGAAAGTTATTGGCGGCTGTAGCTCAGCTGGATAGAGTACTCGGCTACGAACCGAGCGGTCGGAGGTTCGAATCCTCCCAGCCGCGCCATATTCAAGTCAAAACGCCTCAGCTTGTGGACCTCACAGCCTGAGGCGTTTTGCATTCTATAGCTGGGAGAATTTGAACCGAAAGAGGTTCGACCGAAACCTGCAAAGCAGGTTGAAGAACGCGGGAGCGCAGCGACGGCGACCCCGAAGGGGTGAGGGCAAAAGGCCCGAATAATCCTCCCAGCCGCGCCATATTCAAGTCAAAACGCCTCAGCTTGTGCACCTCACAGCCTGAGGCGTTTTGCATTCTACAGCTGGGAGAATTTGAACCGAAAGAGGTTCGACCGAAACCTGCAAGACAGGTTGAGGAGCGCGGGAGCGCAGTTGCTTAAAGTGAGGCAGCTGAACGCGCAGCCTGGTCATAAAGCCCCGATATGCCTCTCAGGAAGCCTGCCACCGCTCCGGTGTCTGCGCCAGAGAATCCTAAAGTCCGCAAGGAGTCCACCAGACATTCTTCACGGATTTCACGGTAGCGACGACATACCCCCTTGCCTTTTTCAGTGGCGGAATAATAGGTCTCTTTACCGTGTCTCTCTGATACAACAACCTCGTGCTTCAGCAGCTTCCTGAGTGCATAGGTCACGGTATGGCTATCTTCTACATTCAGTACCAGGCAGATATCAGCGGTTTTTTTTGCGCGGTCACGATGGTTCACACTGTGCAAAACCAGTATGTCCAGAGGGCTTAGCTCCGGCAGGCCCGCCGCGTTCATACAGCGCACCATCCATCGGTTAAAGGCATTGCCGGCTACGATCAGCCCGAACTCCAGCTCGGATAATTCCATTGCGCTGTCAGAGGCGAGGTGAGCGGACGACACTATGGGGCCGACTTTACGGTGCGCGGCGCCTTGGTCTGGACTTTGCGAAGAATCCTTGGTTTTTTTCATGATAAAGAAGGTGCTCTTCATTAACGGTGTTTCTTTGGCTTACCCGTTCAACGTCGCTCTACTTACCCATTTTTCCGGGCAGATAGGTGACGATTTCCGGGAACAGGGTGATGAGGATCACGCCACTCAGGATCAAAAGGAAGTAAGGCAGTGCGGCCCAGGCAATTCGCAGAATGTTTTCTCCAGTCAGTCCCTGGATCACGAAAAGGTTGAACCCGACTGGCGGAGTAATCTGGCTCATTTCCACGACGATGACGAGGTAAATACCAAACCACAGGGGGTCAATGCCAGCGGCCTCAACCATTGGCAGAATGACCGACGTGGTCAGCACCACAACCGAAATGCCGTCCAGAAAGCAGCCCAGCAGAATGAAGAACAGGGTCAGTGCCATTAACAGCATATAAGGTGACAGGCCCAGAGTGTCGATCCAGGCGGCAAGCTCGCGCGGGATGCCGGTAAAGCCCATCGCACTGGTCAGGAAGTGGGCGCCTATCAGAATAAAGGCAATCATTGACGAGGTTTTTACGGTTCCCATTAGCCCGCTTGAAAAGGTGTTCCAGTTCAGTGAGCCGCTTTTCCAGGACAGAAGGTGTGCCAGGGCCACACCGATCGCGGCTGATTCCGTGGGCGATGCCAGCCCTGTGTAAATCGATCCGATAACACCGACGATCAGTAGCATCACAGGAATAAGGGGGCGGCTGCGGCGTACTTTTTCCCCGAAGGAGAAGGACTCAGCTTCACCTGCAGGCACGCCGGACGGATTCATCAGGGACCAGATCATGACATAGCCCGCAAACAGAGACATAAGCATCAAGCCGGGCAGGATGCCTGCAACAAACAGGCGCGCGATGGACTGTTCCGTTGCCACTCCGTAAACAATCAGAATGATGGAGGGAGGTATTAATAGGCCCAGAGTTGCTGATCCTGCCAGCGTACCGAGAATCTGGTTCTTGTCGTAACCACGGTTGGTCAGTTCCGGTATCGACATTTTGCCGATGGTTGCGGCTGTGGCAGCAGAAGAACCAGAGATCGCCGCGAAAATGCCGCAGCCTATGATGTTGGTATGCAGCAGTCGCCCGGGTACTTTACCAACCCAGGGGGAGATGCCCCGGAACATCTCTTCGGACAGACGCGAACGAAACAGAACCTCGCCCATCCAGATGAACATGGGAAGCGCTGCCAGATCCCAGGACACACTGGCGCTGTAAAACGCCGTAGAAAGACTGTCACCCACCGGGATGCCGCTGAAAAAAAACAGCGCAATGCAGCCAATGGTGGTTAATGAAAAAGCGACCCACAGCCCGCTGGCAAGAAGCGCCAGAAGTACGCATAGCAGCAGCAAACTCATCCAGATCATTTCCATGAGCTTACTCCTGAGGTGCTTCGTTTTTGAGTTCGGTAATCCTGCCACTGACGAGCAAAAACAGCGCGTCCAGCAGAGCAATCAGCAGCCAGACCAAACCGAGAGTCATGGCCGCCTGCGGAATCCAGAGTGGTACCGGCACCATGCCAATTGAGAGGTCGCCATAATCGAGGCTGTCGAGTGCCAGCCGTGCGCTGTGCCACGCGGCAAAGCCGGTAATGGAAGCAGCAACCAGGGTTACCGCTATATCCATGATGCGATGCAGTGGCTTGGGTAGATACTGGAGTACCAACGTGACGCGGATGTGACCGCCCTGCCAGAAGGTATAGGCAAGACCAAAAAACGTTGCGCCAAGCAGCATGAATGCGGCAATTTCCGCAAGCCCCGGCACGTTAAGCCCCAGAGCATCGAAGCCGGCCCATCCCAGCAGTTTGTCCAGTACGCGGCCCAGCACCTGAGCCACAATCAATACCATGATGAGAGTCAGGTGCACTGCGGAAAGTGCACCTCCCAGTCTGTAAAAGGCATCAAGTGCTCTGCGCATGGGCCCGTCCTCTTGTTGTGACCCGTATTGCAGGGAAGGAGTCATTCATATGTCAGGACACCCGACTGCCGGTTGTCCTGACGTTGCCAAGTGATTACTGCTTGTTGTAAGCGTCAAGCAGGGCCTGACCGCTTTCGCCTGCGCGCCCTAGCCATTCCTCAGTCATGGTTTCGCCGATTTTTTGCAGACGCTTGATCAACTGCGGTGAGGGTTCGGACACCTCGATGCCGTTATCACGCATGATTTGTATCTTGGCTTCCGTTTCTGCTTTGCTGGCGTCCCAGCCCCGCTTTTCTGCCACTTCGGCAGCGTTTTCCAGCGCTTTTTGGGTTTCTTCAGGCAGGCTGTCAAAGGCTTTGGCATTTACAACAACCATGTTTTTGGGTAGCCACAGCTGGGCATGATTGAAGTGCGTCAGGTAGTCCCACGCTCGAGTGTTGGCACCTGTAGAGGGGGAGGTGATCATGGCATCAACACGGCCGGTGCCAAAGGCGGTCGGAATGTCGGGTACTTCAACCTGAGTTGGCAGTGCGCCAAGCAAGTCGGCAAGTTGTTCGCTGGATTTATTGTAGGCGCGCATTTTTACACCCTTCAATTCTTCGCCGGTGTTAACCGCAAACTGGGTGTAAATGCCTTGAGGGGGCCAGGGCACCGCAAAAAGCAGTTTCAGACGCTGACCTTCGAGGCGCTGGGCGAGCACATCTTTCGATGCCTGCCAGAGTTTCCAGGCCTGGTCATAGTCACTGGCGAGGTAGGGTACTGAGTCAACCTCAAACAGCGGATCTTCGTTTGCGAGGCGCGACATGATCAGCTCGCCAATAGGAACCAGGCCGCGGCGAACGGAATTTTTGATTTCCTGATGTTTGATCAGAGAACCACTGCTGTGAACTGTAATGTCCAGTTCGCCGTCGGTAGCGTCCCGCACATCGTCAGCAAACTGGCGGATGTTGACGGTGTGAAAGTTGGAGTCGCCGTAGGGCGTGGGCATATCCCAGTCCGTGGCCTGGGCACTGCCGACAGAAAACGTAAGGGCTGCGGCTGTGAGCACACCGCCAAGGCGCCTTATATAAGGCTTGGAAACCGAGTGTTGGCGAGAGGATCTGGTGCTATTTTGCATGATGTTTGTCTCCTGGCACTGACGTACACGATGGGTGTCAGCTGTGTCTGTTGTTGTATTTTTAAAGCACGGAACCGAATGCAGTTATCCAAGCCTGTTGTGTGCTTTGTCTGATCAAAATTAGTTGTCCGGCAGTCTGCTGTCAAACCTGTGTTGAAAAATTATAGATAAACTGTAGCTGTAACATCGATAATTTATCAATAAATTGTTTTTATGGCGTGTGATGTGGCAGGTATAAAAAAAGCCCGGAGCAAGCCCCCGGGCTACATATGATCTCTTCCATCTCAGTCAGTGTTAAAGCTTCTGAGGTTGTGCGCCAGTGAGGCCCGCGAAAGCTCACCAAGGTGTACATTCACCTGCTGACCGTTGGCGTCGTAAAACAGTGTCGTTGGCAGGGCCTGGCTGCCGATGGTGCGGCCAAGTCTGGCACTGGTGTCCGTCAGAACATTCTGGAGTGAGAGTTTGTGCTGACTCATAAAGCGAATGATTGTTTCAGGCTGCTCACCCTGGTTCACATAAACAAAGGTGATGTCCGGATTCTCCTGTTGGGCCTTTTCCAGTACCGGCATTTCCCGGATGCAGGGCGGGCACCAGCTGGCCCATAAGTTGACGACCATGGGCTTGTCGTCAGCTACTTCTGCAAGCGCAACCGCACTGCCGTCCAACAAAGTGAACGTTGTCTGGGGCAGGCCTCTGGAACTGCTCTCCATCAGGGTTGCCAGCAATGATACAGAGCCCCAAACCAACAAGCCTGAAGCGCTTGCAATGGTGAGCGATCTGCGGATTTTCGGTTGGCGCCAGAGCTTCCAGGCGATGAGCGCCATCGCGCCAGCCAGTCCGGCGATAACACTGAAGCCGCCGTCCCTGATATCAATAATGCCCCAAAGGTTATCCCGATAGTGTTCGAAGTACTGGGCAACAAAGCCGATACGCGCCGCCACCAGAGCAGCGAGAAAAATATCAGACAGGGTGCCTGCTATGGGAACACCTTCTTTGCGCCCCGTAATGGCGCCAACAATCAGGGCGATTACAAACGCGCTGAGCAGCAGAAGCTGAGCCAAAGACAGGCTCAGCGGGCCGATACTTACCGTTAACATCATTACTCCTCGTTATGGTGGCAGGCCTACGACCTCCCGTTTACGCATGAGTTCCCCGCTGCAATTGGTGTAGACTTCAGAGACGCTGAGATATTTGGAGTGAATGGCGGGTTGCTTGGTCTGCTATTTATTTACGCATCAGACAGGGTACGGGTACTGACATGTTATTGAATTGTGACATTGGTGAAAGTTATGGCGCCTGGACGATGGGGCTGGATGATCAGGTGATGCCGTATATCGATCAGGCAAACATAGCCTGCGGCTTTCATGCTGGGGATCCACTGGTTATGCACAAAACCGTGGGGCTGGCGCTGAAGCACAAGGTAACTATGGGCGCGCACCCGGCGTACCCCGATTTGCAGGGTTTCGGGCGACGCTCTATGGCTTGCAGTGCTGATGAAATTCACGCCATGGTACTTTATCAGGTTGGCGCGCTGGGCCAGATTGCCGGTGCGCAAGGCGGAAGCCTCAGCTACGTCAAACCTCATGGCGCGCTCTATAACGACATGATGCGCAACGAATCCATTCTGAGGGCTATTCTCGACGCGTTACGTCAGTCTCCGGGAGAACTTGCGCTTATGGCAATGACCACCGCCGACAACCAGCCGTTGAGAGCCTTGTGTGCAGAGTACGGAGTCGATTTGCTGCTGGAGGCCTTTGCTGATCGCGCCTATGACGAGGAGGGGTACATTGTATCCCGAAAAACGCCAGGCGCAGTGCATCATGATTCAGACACTATTCTGCGCCAGGTACTGGCCATTTCAAGGGGCGAGACGATACAGACCATCACGGGCAAGCCGCTGTTCCTTGAGGCGGACACTATTTGTGTACATGGCGACAACCCGGAGTCAGTTGCCGCAGTGCGTGCTATTCGCAAGACGCTGGAGGCGCAAGCAAGCTGAGCGTTTTCACAGCCTGAACCGGGATACCAGCGTCTGCAACTCGCTACCAAGCCTGGCAAGCTCTGAACTGGAGCTGGCGGTTTGATTTGAGGACGAAGCAGATTGATCGGTAACGTCACGAATGCTGGTGATGTTCTGGTTGATCTCTTCCGCTACAGACGTTTGCTGTTCCGAGGCTGTTGCAATCTGATTGTTGTACTGCTTGATTTCTTCCACTGCCCGAGTGATCCGCTCAATAGACGCGCCTGTTGCAGTGGCCCGTTCGAGGGTGTCAGAAGCCAGGGTTGCGCTGGATTTCATCGCAGATACCGAGTTTTCTGCACTGCTTTGCAGGGACGTTACAAGGGCCTCAATTTCCTGAGCGGAACTCTGGGTTCTTTGGGCCAGGGAGCGCACTTCATCGGCAACGACGGCGAAGCCACGGCCTTGCTCGCCGGCCCGGGCAGCTTCAATTGCTGCGTTCAGTGCCAGCAGGTTAGTCTGTTCTGCAACGGACTTGATGACATCCAGAACCGTTCCTATGTTAGCGGTTTCCGCTTGCAGGCCCTGGATGATTTCCATGCTCTGGCTTACTTCCTTTGCCAGCCCGTTCACCTGGCTCACGGTTTCCCTGACTTCGTGTTCACCTTCCGTAGCCTGGTTGGCAGCATCGGAGGCAATTGCAAACGCCTGCTCTGCGTTGCGGGCAATTTCCGAAACGGTTGCCGTCATCTGGTTCATCGCCGCGGCTACCTGATCGGTTTCGTGTTTTTGACGATGGATCCCGTCGCTGGTCTGGCTGGTAACCGTCGAAAGCTCTTCGGCAGACGCCGCGATGTTGGACGCGCCGGATTCAATGCTTCTAACCATTTCCCGCAGGCCGCTGACCATGGTTGCGAGAGCCGCCATCAGTTTACCTATCTCATCTGTCCGGTTGTTGTCGATGCGAACCGACAAGTTACCGGAAGCAACTTCTGAAGCGATTGCAACGGCATGATTGATGGGTGAGGTGATCGCCCTGGTAATCAGGTAGGCCATCAGAATGCCCAGCAGCACTGCTATGCCAGTTGCGCCAAAAATCAGGGTGGTCGCCTGCTTGCGGTCGGACTCCATTTTCTCCGCCTGCGCCTCGCGCAGGCTATTCGCCGATTCGGTAACGCGGCTGGCCGTTGTGACCATGTCCTGAGAAAGCTGTTCGCCGGATTCGGTAAGCCTCACGACGCTCTGGAATTCGTTTGAGTAGGATTCAAGAGCCTTCGCTACCTGTGCTTTTTCTTCCGCGCTGATGGAGGCGGATTTCAATGGCCCCTGCATTCGTTTTGCATCTTCCAGATACGATTTAACACTGTTGGAATCTCGCTCTACCAGGAACTTTCGCTCCGCGCGGCGCATATCCTCAAACATCGCCGATGCAAAAAACAGAGAGCTGTGTGCCTTGAGTGAAGACCCGAGTATCCGAGCCTTGGTTTCAAGGCTGCTGAGTGCTTCATCCCGCTGGGTGGTATTTACTTTTACATCGCTCATCAGTGATTGATATTGCTGTATATCAGCTTGAATGCTTTCCAGGGTGCTGATGTCAGCGTTAACAGCCAGCAATGGCTTGATACGCTGGGTAATACCAAGCACGTCGTCACCGTGGGCACGGGATGCCTGTACATTCTTTATATCGCCCGACAGCAAAAAGTTCTTTTCTTCGACTCTTGCTTCTGTAAGGCCTGTGTTCACCTGTCCCAGCATGGTTACGATATCTGAGCGCTGGCTGTAGGTCTCTAACGCCTGGTTGCCAACAACACCTACAACAATGGTGAGCAGTAATAACAGCGCAAAGCCGCCAGCCAGCTTGCTCCGGATGGTCATATCGCCGAAGAAGGTTGCCAGTTTCATAGTGTTTCCTTAGCCTGATGGCAATGCCAGCGACGCCATTCGGTTGATGCGATGGAAGATAGAATGACGCTCCTGATACAGAAATGGAGAGGTCAGCCTTTTTTTTACAGCTGTATTAAGAATGTTTTCAGGCTCGGATTCCAGTTCTTTAAAGTAACAGTTGATTGCTGGACGTCTTGATGTGACACACAAAGGTGTTGCTGGGAGGAACGTCATCCCGGGCACGAGAGTATGGATTGCCGGGTGCTATGCAGAGGGAGTAGCCGGTTCTGATTGATCAGGAAACCGGCACCAGCGACTACCACATGAGGTCGTCCGGGATTTCATAGCCCGCGTAAGGGTCATCGTCACCCACATCGTCTTTGTTGCGTTCGTGGAGTACCACCACAGCCTGCGCATCACGCTCTATTATCTTGCGGGCCACGCCATCTGCGACAATTTCGTAATGATCATTGACGAACACAATGGCAAGCCGACCGCGTGATAGCTGGTCAGCCTGGATGTCGTCCACATACAGTTTTTTGATTTTTTTATCGTGAACGAACTGATAAGACGTTTCACCCCGGCTGCGATCCAGTCGATTGGTATCCACCAACTGGCGAATTTGGGCCTGGATGGCCTTTTTCTCGGCTTCCTGCTGGCGCTTGAGGTTCAACTGACGATCACGCTCTGCTTTTTCTTCACGGGCCTGACGAGCACGGACTTCTGTCTCATTGACCTGCACGGAGCCTTTGGGCTGTTGTTTACGCTGTTTGTGTTTCTCATTGCGAATAGCCTTGGCCTTTTTCGGGTCGGCCAGGCCCGCTTTCATTAGCTGATCCTGCAGGGACGGCATGGGATAACTCCATTAATTGGTCATAAATTCTGGTATTCTATCGCAACAGTATACGCCCTCGTGTCGACCTTCTTAACCAGCAACCGCTGATTCCGGGATTTTCTTGTATGCCTTCCTTTAAAGATCTTGAGCTGTCTCCAGCCATGCAGGCCAATCTTGCACAATTGGGCTTTTCCAAGCCGACGGACATTCAGGCCCGGGCGCTGCCTCACTGCCTGGCCGGGCGTGATGTGATCGCGATGGCCCAGACCGGCAGCGGTAAAACAGCGGCTTTCGGTATCGGGCTGATCGAAAGCCTCAGACCGAAACTGTTTGCGGTTCAGGGCTTGGTGCTGTGCCCGACCCGCGAGCTGGCGGATCAGGTTGCAAAGGCACTACGGGAAATGGCCCGGGCGCAGGAGAATATAAAAGTTCTCACCCTTTGTGGCGGTGTGTCCATCGGACCACAGATTGGCTCTTTGGCTCACGGTGCTCATATTGTTGTGGGTACTCCGGGGCGCATCGCTGACCACCTGCGCAAAGGAACCCTGGATCTGAAGCGCGTCACGACGTTGGTGTTGGATGAGGCGGACCGGATGCTCGATATGGGATTCCAGGACACAATGGAAGAGATTCTTGGCTATATCCCAAAACAGCGCCAAACGCTTATGTTTTCGGCTACCTGGCCAGAATCGATCCGCAAGCTCAGTGCGGGTTTTCAGCAGGACCCGGTGGATGTGCGTGCACAAACCCAGAGCGGTAATACGGATATCCAAGAGCTGTTCTACGAAATTCCTGCCCAAGAGCGCACGCGAGCTATCGTCAGTTTGCTGTCTGAGCAGCAGCCAGCTTCATGCCTGGTGTTTTGCTCCATGAAGCAACAGTGCGACGAGCTGGCGGCAGAGCTGGGTAGCCAGGGCTTCTCAGCGTTGGCTTTGCACGGTGACCTTGAACAACGTGAGCGAGATAGCGTACTGGTGCAGTTTGCAAATCAAAGTTGCCAGGTGCTTGTAGCCACAGACGTTGCGGCCCGCGGGTTGGATATTAAGGCGCTGCCACTGGTGATCAACGCCGAGCCTGCCCGCGACCCGGAAGTGCACACTCATAGGGTGGGGCGCACAGGACGTGCAGGTGAGACAGGGCTGGCGGTTACGTTGTGCAGCCCGGCTCAGGGCCACAAAATCAACCGTCTTGAGAGTGAGCGTGGACGCCCAGTGGTCTGGGGTGATACGGAGATCTTGCTTTCGGTTCCCGCGCAGCCGCTGGTGCCTGCGATGAAAACCCTTTGCATTGCCGCTGGGCGTAAGGAAAAGCTCCGGCCGGGTGACGTGCTTGGCGCGCTTACCGGCGAAGCGGGGCTGAGTGGTAAATCCGTTGGTAAGATTGATTTGTTTGATTTTCAATGTTTTGTGGCGGTAGAGGCAGGGCAAGCCAGGCGCGCACTGAAGCGCTTTGAAGATGGAAAAATAAAGGGTCGCAAGCTAAGAGTCAGATTGGTCTGAGGGCGGGTGTTACAGGCTTTTTTTGCGCACCGGACGTGCCGGGTAACGCTCGGAAAGTCCGTATAGCCATTTGCATTTTGGTTGCTCACTGCGTGCGAAACCGGTAAATTACGCAGGATTTTGCCTCCCGGTTTATTTCGGCGCGCCATAAGACTTAAGTCTTGAGTGCGTCGGTTTTCCGGAAAAATACATAAATCAATAACAGGTAGCTATTCAATATGGATGACCTGATGTCACAAGCCATTGATCTGATGGTTGCGGGTATGGGTTTTGTGTTCGCGTTCCTGATTATTCTGGTATTCGCGACTCTGCTTATGTCCAAACTGCTTACCCGTTTTGCAGCGCCTGAGCCGGCAACCCCGGCCAAATCACCTCGTGCCAAGTCTAAGGCGCCTGTATCAGTTGACCCTGATACGGCAGAGGCCATCAAAAAGGCAATTGCTAAATTCCGGTCACGCCACAAGAAGTGACCCGGTAACCGATTAGATAGAACCTTTAAACAGAAGGCTGACACGATGACTGACACAAAGAAACCGCTGGGGATTACGGACGTTATACTCCGCGATGCCCACCAGTCCCTGCTTGCCACCCGTATGCGGCTTGACGACATGCTGCCCATTGCCGAGAAACTCGACAAAGTCGGTTTCTGGTCTCTGGAATCCTGGGGTGGGGCTACCTTCGACTCCTGCATTCGTTATCTGGGCGAAGATCCCTGGGAGCGTATCCGTGAACTGAAAAAAGTAATGCCCAACACGCCCCAGCAAATGCTGCTGCGTGGCCAGAACCTTCTGGGCTATCGGCATTATGCGGATGATGTGGTAGAGCGGTTCGTTGACCGTGCCGCCGAAAATGGCGTAGATGTGTTCCGTATTTTTGACGCCATGAACGATCCCCGCAATTTGGCGACCGCTATCAAGGCCGTCCGTAAAACCGGCAAGCATGCACAGGGCACCATCTCATACACCACCAGCCCGGTGCACACCGTTGATATGTGGGTTGAGCTGGCAAAAGAAGTCGCAGATATGGGGGCAGACTCCCTTGCCATCAAGGACATGGCGGGCATTCTTAAGCCGTATGTGGCCTTTGAACTGGTTAGTCGCCTGAAGAAAGAGCTGGATATCCCGATTCACATGCAGTGCCACGCGACTACGGGCATGTCTACCGCCACAGCCCTTAAAGCAGCGGAAGCTGGCATTGATAACGTGGATACGGCCATCTCTTCAATGAGCATGACTTATGGCCACTCGCCCACTGAGGCGATAGTTGCCATCCTTGAAGGTACAGACCGTGATACCGGCCTTGACTTGAATCTGCTTGAAGAAATTGCCAGCTACTTCCGCGAAGTTCGTAAAAAGTACGCCAAGTTTGAGGGCAGCCTCCGCGGTACCGATTCCCGTATCCTGATTGCTCAGGTGCCTGGCGGCATGCTGACCAACATGGAAGGCCAGCTCAAAGAGCAGAACGCTGCGGACAGATTCGACGAAGTACTGGCCGAGATTCCCAGGGTTCGTGAAGATCTGGGGTTCATCCCGCTGGTAACGCCGACCTCCCAGATTGTGGGCACCCAAGCCGTACTAAACGTTCTGACCGGTGAGCGTTATAAGTCCATTTCCAAAGAAACCTCTGCGATCCTGAAGGGTGAATACGGCTCCGCGCCAGCGCCGTTCAATAAGGAGCTGCAAGAGCGGGTTCTGGATGGAAAAGACGCGATTACCTGTCGCCCCGCCGATAATATTGAACCCGAAATGGACAAGCTGACCGACGAGCTGAAAAAACTGGCGGACGAGAAAGGCATCAAGCTGGCAGATAACACCGTTGATGATGTTCTGACTTATGCGCTGTTCCCGCAGATTGGCCTGAAATTTCTGGAAAACCGTGGAAACGCCGACGCGTTTGAGCCTGTTCCAGCGGCTGCCGATGCAGCGCCTGCCAAGCAGTCCAGTGGGCCGGAAACTTACACCGTCGATGTTAACGGCAAGAAGTTCGTGGTTGCGGTCTCTGAAGGTGGTGAGATTTCCCAGATTCAGGGTGAAGGTGGTGCTTCCGCTTCCGCTGCGGCGCCAGCTCCGGCTGCCGGAGAAGGCGAGCCTGTTATTGCGCCCCTGGGTGGCAACATTTTCAAGGTGTTGGTTTCACCGGGCGAGGCCGTTGAAGAAGGCGATGTGCTGATCATTTTGGAAGCCATGAAAATGGAAACCGAGATTCGCGCACCAAAGGCCGGCACTGTCGGTGAAGTCTTCATCAAGGTTGGTGACGCCGTCGCTCCTGATGATGAAATGCTGACAATCGCATAAAGGGCCAGCATTCCATGGATAAAATGATGACGTTGTGGACAGGCAGTGGCCTGTTTAATCTATCAATCGGCCAGTTCTTCATGATCTGTGTCGGTTTGCTCCTGCTGTTCCTTGCGATTCGTAAGGGCTTTGAGCCATTGTTGCTGATCCCCATCGGGTTTGGCGGCATTTTGGCGAATATCCCGGAGGCTGGGCTTGCCCTGTCTGCCGCAGAAAATGCCATCCATGTCGCGAATCCTGATGCGCTCTTAGCGCTTGCCAGCGTTCTGGATGTAGGCTTCCAGGCAGGCCAGGTGGTCACCCCAGAGGTGCTGGGTGCATTTAAGGAGGCATATAAGGTCGCGGATTATGCGACGGTTCAGCAGGCCGGTGTGGTTGCTCAGACTCTGGGTTACACCAACGGTATGCTTTACAACTTCTACACGGTTTCGATTGCCAGTGGTGCGGCACCGTTGATCATCTTCATGGGTGTGGGTGCCATGACGGATTTTGGTCCGTTGCTGGCGAACCCTAAAACACTGCTGCTTGGCGCGGCTGCTCAATTCGGTATTTTCGGTACCGTTATTGGTGCAGCACTGCTCAACTGGAGTGGTGTGATGGACTTCACCATCCTTGAAGCGGCGGCTATTGGTATCATCGGTGGTGCTGATGGCCCGACGTCCATTTACGTGTCGAGCATTCTCGCGCCGCACCTGCTGGGTGCCATCGCGGTTGCCGCCTACTCTTATATGGCTCTGGTTCCGATGATCCAGCCGCCTATTATGAAGGCGTTGACGACGAAGAAAGAGCGTGCGATCAAGATGTCTCAGCTGCGCCCGGTAGCCAAGAAGGAAAAGATCATTTTCCCAATTGTGGTGCTGGTTGCAACTGCGTTGTTCCTGCCAGATGCAGCGCCGCTGTTGGGTATGTTCTGCTTCGGTAACCTGATGCGTGAATGTGGCGTGGTGGAGCGTTTGAGTGACACGTCCCAGAACGCGCTGATCAACATTGTGACCATTTTCCTTGGTCTCTCCGTTGGTTCCAAGCTGGGTGCAGACAAGTTCCTGGATCTGCAGACTCTGGGCATTCTGTTGCTGGGTATGGCGGCCTTCTGCGTGGGCACCGCCTGTGGTGTTCTGATGGCAAAGCTGATGAACAAGCTAACCAAGGAGCAAATCAATCCGTTGATTGGTTCTGCGGGTGTATCTGCGGTGCCAATGGCAGCCAGGGTGTCCAACAAGGTTGGTCTTGAGGCAAATCCGCAGAACTTCCTGCTGATGCATGCCATGGGGCCTAACGTTGCTGGTGTTATTGGTTCGGCTGTTGCTGCGGGTGTGATGATTAAGCTGCTTGGCTGATCGTTTCTTCGTAGTGTTTAAAACCCCGTCTTGCTTTGGCTTGGCGGGGTTTTTTGTTTTCAGTAGCCGACATGAAGCACCTCCTGTCGATTGCAATGAAAGCGCAGGCAAGCGGTGGAAGTGAGCGAGCGTATCTGATCCAATTGTTGCCTGATCCCGCGGGCCAAGTGAGGGAATACATGACACTGTTTGAAATCGTCGCCATCCTATTAAGTCTCTCCGCGTTGTTCAGTTATATAAATGCCCGGTTTATCGGTCTACCAACGAGTATTGCTGTGATGGCGTTTTCGCTGGCGTTCTCGTTGGTTCTGGTCGGTATTAACTATCTGGGCGGGCAGGATTTGACCCGTTGGGCAGAGCAACTGATTGCTCAGGTTGATCTGAGTGAAACATTGCTGAACGGCCTGCTGAGCTTTTTGTTGTTTGCTGGTGCTCTGCACGTAAATCTTGATGATCTGGCCGACCAGAAATGGCTGGTGGCTCTACTGGCGACCCTGGGCGTAGTAGTCACCACATTCCTGGTGGGATGTGCCATGTGGTTGGTGCTGGGCTGGCTCACTATTCCACTGCCATTTATCTACTGCCTGCTCTTTGGCGCCGTGGTGGCGCCCACCGACCCGGTGGCGGTGTTGGCCATTCTTAAATCGGTAGACACCCCGAGGGCGTTGTCTACCAAAATTGCGGGGGAGTCTCTGTTCAATGATGGCGTTGCGGTGGTCATGTTTATCGCCATTTTGGGCATTGCACAGGGGGATAGGGAGGCGACGTTTCAGGGGATTGGCTTGCTGTTTTTGGAGGAAGTAGCAGGTGGGTTGGTGTTGGGGTTTGTTCTGGGGTGGGTGGGGTATTACCTGCTGCGTGGGCTCGACAATTACCAAGTCGAAATTCTGGTTACCATTGCCTTGGTAGCCGGGGGCTACGCGCTTGCCAGTCGGTTGCATATGTCCGGTCCATTGACTGTGGTGGTCGCGGGATTGATGATCGGTAACCACGGTCGACGGTACGCAATGTCGGAAAAAACTGAGCGACAGTTGGATACGTTCTGGGAATTAATCGATGAGGTACTGAACGCGGTTCTGTTTTTGCTGATTGGTCTGGAAGTTCTGATCGTCACCTTTGAGTTGCCGGTACTGTTGGCTGGACTTGCAGCGATTCCGCTAGTGCTTCTGGCGCGACTGGTGGCGGTGGGTGTTCCGGTGATGGCGTTAAAGCCATTCCAGGAACATACCTCAAGCTCCATTCTGGCGTTAACATGGGGCGGCCTGAAAGGTGGCATATCCGTTGCGTTGGCATTGACGTTACCCGCAGGCCCCGAGCGGGATCTGATTTTGCCGATGGCCTACGCGGTGGTGGTATTTTCCATCCTGTTTCAAGGCTTGACGGTAAAGCGGTTTTTGGGGCGCGCGGCGGCGGAATAGCTGGTTGGTACCACCGACTGTTAAGGAACACGACGACTTCATCGCTCAAAATCTGGTGAATTAATCAGCGCTTCCCTAATGAAAGTCACGGGAATTGATCGGAAGTGCCTTTATGAGGTGACTCAGATCCGAGAGCTTTCCCGCCATGACATGAACAATTTCTCCCTCCCTTTCCAGAATACCTTTCACGTGCAACAGTCGCGCGGTGAGTAACGGCTTGCGTTGCCGGCGGGCGGTTTCCAGCCAGACGACGACGTTCACGTTGCCGGTTTCGTCTTCCAGGGTTACGAAGGTAACGCCGGAGGCGGAGCCGGGGCGTTGGCGGCCGGTTACCAGGCCGGCTACCTGTACGGGTATGCCGGCTTTTGTGGTTTTGAGTTGTTCGGCGCTGAGGCAGAACTGTAAGTGGCCTTGTTCCCGGAGCAGGGCCAGTGGGTGGCGTTGGAGGGTGAGGCCCTGGCTGGCGTAGTCGGCGAGGACGTTCTGGTCCTCGGTGGGTTTCGGTAGTTGGCTGCAGGTTTCCAGCTCGTAGTTTTCGTCATCTTCTGCTGCAGCGAAAAGCGCAGAGGGTTTTTCATAGCCCAGCAGTTGCCAGTATGCCTGGTGGCGGTTGGCCGCGAAGGTGGGCATGGCGTTGGCGCCGGCGAGGAGTTCCATCTCACGCTGGTTGAGGCCCGCCAGGCGACGTAATTCGGCGGAGGATCGGTAGCCGGTTTCGGGGCGGTTCTGGCACAGACGTTCGGCGGCGCTTGCTGGGAATCCCTGGATGATTCTCAGGCCCAAGCGCAGTTGGTGATCAGGGCCTTCCAGGGTGTGGCCCCACTGGCTGCTGTTGATGTCTGGCGGTAGTGCCACCACGTTGTGGCGTTTGGCGTCCTGTACCAGTTGTGACGGAGAGTAGAACCCCATGGGTTGGCTGTTGAGCAGGGCGCAGTAGAAGGCGGCTGGGTAGTGGCGTTTGATCCAGGCGGAGACGTAAACGAGCAGGGCGAAGCTGGCTGCGTGGGATTCCGGGAAGCCGTAGCCGCCGAAGCCGCAAATTTGCAAATAGAGGCGTTCGGCAAAGTCGGCATCGTGGCCGCGTGCAAGCATGCCGTTGATGAGTTTTTCCCGGAACGGGGTCATGTCGCCGTGGGATTTCCAGGCGGCCATGGCGCGACGCAGCTGGTCGGCTTCGCCAGCGGTGAATCCGGCGGCAACCATGGCGAGTTTGATGACCTGTTCCTGAAAAATGGGCACGCCCAAAGTTCGTTCAAGCACGCCTCGGACGGCGTCGTTGGGGTAATCCACCGGTTCCAGCCCATGCTTGCGGCGAAGGTAAGGGTGCACCATGTCGCCCTGAATGGGGCCGGGGCGAACGATAGCAACTTCGATCACCAGGTCGTAATAAGTTTCGGGCTTCAGTCTGGGCAACATGTTGATCTGGGCGCGGGATTCCACTTGGAATACGCCGATGCTGTCGCCTTTTTGCAGCATGTTGTAAGTAGCCCGGTCTTCCTGGGGAATGTCCTGCATGCGAAAGAGTTGACCTTTCTGCTGACTGATCAGCTCCAGGGCTTTGCGAATGGCCGTGAGCATGCCCAGTGCAAGCACGTCCACCTTCATCAGGCCCAGGCTTTCCAAGTCGTCTTTGTCCCACTGGATAACGGTACGATCGGCCATGGCGGCGTTTTCGACCGGCACCAGTTCGGCTAGCGGTCCGGAGCTGATCACAAAGCCGCCCACATGTTGAGACAGGTGGCGGGGGAAGCCGAGTAGGGTATTGACCAGGGCAAAGAACTGGTCGGCGACTTTCGGGTTTCGGGTCAGACGTTTATCGAGAATCTGCTGACGCCAGTTGGTGGCTTTGTCACGCCAGTCAGTGCCTTCCAGTAACTGTTCCACCAACGCCGGATCAAACCCGAGGGCCTTGCCAACGTCGCGGATGGCACTGCGGGGGCGGTAGCGGATAACTGTCGCTGCCAGTGCAGCCCGCTCCCGGCTGTAACGCCGGTAGATATACTGGATAACTTCTTCCCGGCGCTCGTGCTCAAAATCCACATCGATATCCGGCGGCTCGTTTCTGTCTTTGGATATAAAGCGCTCAAACAGCAGGTCTACCTGGGCCGGATTTACTTCGGTAATCCCCAGGCAATAGCACACGGCAGAATTGGCGGCGGAGCCACGGCCCTGGCACAGAATGCTGCGGCTACGGGCAAAGGCCACAATGTCATGGATGGTGAGAAAGTAGTGCTCATACTTCATCTCTGAAATCAGCCCCAGCTCCTTGCGTATCAGGGCCTGAACAGACATTGGGGTGCCTGCCGGGTAGCGTTGCTGTTCACCTTCCCGAGTTAACCGCTTCAGATAGGCCGCCGGGGTTTCCCCTTCCGGTACAAGATCCGGAGGGTACTCGTAGCGCAGGCTGCCGGGCTCAAAGGTGCACTGCTGGGCAATGCGCAAAGATTCCTCCAGCCAAGGCTCGGGAAATAAACGTTGCAGCACTGGTAACGGGCGCAGGTAGCGCTCACCGTTCTGGAACAGACAGTGGCCGGCATTTTCCAGATTGGCGTGATTGCGCAGGGCAGCGAGTACGTCCTGTAAGGGCTGGCGCTCCCGGCTGTGCATGTGAACTTCGCCGGTGGCGGTAATCGGGCAGCGCAGGTGTTCAGAAAGCCAGCGAGCCCGGGCCAGTTGCTGTTCCTCGCTGGATTCCAGGGTGCGGGCGGCGGCAATCCAGAGGCGATGCTCAAATAGTCGGAGTAACCATTCACCACAGGCCAGGGCCTGGTCCGCGTCGGCTTGCACCGGAGAGGGCGGTAGCCACAGGCACAGGCAGTCATCCATAGCGTGTGTTTCTACATCATTATGGAATAGCTGGTACTGGCCTTTTTCTGCCCGGCGGCGAGCGGTGGTTATAAGCTGGCAAAGCTGGCCATAGCCTCTGCGGGTTCGGGCCAGAAGAATAAACCGGGGGGTACTGGCATTGGGCGGGGCGTCGTCCAGCTCAAACCAGCTCCCGGTAATCAGCTTTACGGGGCTCTCTTTCAACGCCGTCCAGGCACGAGGTATGCCCGCCACCGAGCAGGCATCGGTGATCGCCAGCGCGGTATATCCAAGCTCTGCGGCGCGTTCCGCAAGCTCATGAGGATGAGACGCCCCAGTCAGGAAGGTAAAGTTGCTGAAACAGAACAGCTCGGCGTAAGACGGTTCACTCATCAGCCAAACCATCCATGCACGAACCAGCCTTCCCGAACGTCACGGAACACCCAGGCTAACTGGCCATTATTCAGTTGAGCAATGTAATAATCCCGATGGACCCGCTGGCCGTCCCACCAGCCACCGCTGATCCGCTCCGGGCCGGTAAACCATGCTTGCGGGATTTCCGTAAGTGGTTGCGGCCCTCGTAGAAGCCATAAGGGGCGTTGAGGCAGTTGGCTGGCCGTTGTTTTCATAACACGGCTTGTACGTCGCACTTCTGACGCGCTCCAGGCTCGTTCGGGCCGGTGATCTGCCTGGGGTGCAAGCTGTTTCAGGGCGTTTTCCCCAAGTCTTGCCTGCAGTCGGCTCATCAGAGTGTGCCAGGCTTCGTTCAGGTCCTGGCTTTCGCCCAGCAGATCCTGTCCGTCGGAGGCTTCCCGTCCAAGAAACCGCTTAACAGTCAGGCGCAGCGATACAACCGGAGCTTGCAATGGCTGTTGCTCAAATCGCAGGTTGATCAGATTGAGAAACGCTTCCGCCCGGTGTTCCGGGCCGGATGTGCGGATGCGCAGGCGCGTTGGTTCAGCGTGCCGGTGCCGGAGCACTAGCAGTAAGCAGTCGGTATCCTGCTGGCGCCAGCACAGATCCTTTTCCAGCTCAGAAAGTATGCGCTGCAATGGGAACAGCAGCCCCTGTGATTGTTCAATGTCCTGCACAAAATCTGCTTGCTGCCGGAAGTAATGGGGTGGTTGCCAGGGGGCTTGAGGGTCGGGCCTGGAGCCCTGAATTTTCTGGATATACGCCAGGGTTTCCGGGGACAGCCGGCGCGCCATCTCTGCTGGCGGTAAACTGAATACCTCTCCGAGAGTATTCAGTCCAAGCCGTTGCAGGCGCGTGCAGGTGCGTTCGTCAAACTCTGCAGCCAGTAGCGGCATCTGACCAAGGGTTTGGAGAATACAACCTTTATCGGACGAGCATTCTCCCTTGCCGTTACGTGCAATCAGGCGGGCGGCCAATGGTGTGTGACCAATACCTGGCCAAGCGGTAAGCTGGCGCTCATGCAGCACTTCTTCTACTGTCTGCCATACAGCAGAAAGACCACCATACAACCGTTGCAAGCTGCCTATTTCAGCTAACAGTCCGTTTGGTGGAACCAGAACAATATGCGCTGCATAGCGGTACAGCCAGCGGGCCTGGTCTTCCAGAATCCGGGCCTCCTGCTGCTGATCTGCTCTTACTATGCCCAGCTCGGGCACCAGGCTGACTGCTGTTTTAAGGCGCATGCCAGCGCCCACGCCCAGATCCCGGGCAGCGGGGCAGGCCTGTATCACTCTTTGTCCGGAACCCTCCACAATCACCAGCGCAGCCACGTTTTCACCGGAACGGCGAATGTGGTCCAGCAGCAAGTGAGGGAAGTGCAGGTACAGCCAGAGCATGAAGAATTACCGGGTTGATGCAGGCCAGGGGCCTTGAACCACACGAGGTGCTTCACGATGAAACAGGCCCGCCCGGTGAACCATAGCAAGCGAGCAGCCCTGACCGGGCCAACTGCCGCGGCGCTTCACAATATTTATTTTCAGCCCTTGCTGGTCGCCTGGCGCGAGCTCAAGACGTAAGGCTGCAGGGGAGTTCTGCCCGGCATAGTGGCGCTCACGAAAAAGCACGCAAACGTTACTGCCGGCTTCGGCGGCCAACTGTAAACGCCGGATTTCTCGGGCCGCCAGTTTCCCGGGCCAGGCCATCACCAGGCCGGTGACTGGAGAACGCAGGCAGTTTTCCAGCGTCCACAGAAAATCGCCTTTATCTTCTGTATGGATCATGATCACCTGATTCAGGTTGATGTCTCCCCGAGCCAGTGCGGGAGCGTAGGGCGTGTGCGGAGGGTTTAGCCAGAATACGGTTTTACCGGCCTGCGATAGCCGCTGCATTAGCGGCATTAACAGAGTCAGCTCACCAATACCGGGCACATCCAGCAGGCATTCACTCAAAGCGCCCCGGGGCCAGCCGATGCCTCCAAGCTGGTTGTCCAGGGCCTGATAGCCGGTTAGCTCCGCCAGCTGAGTGGTTTTGTTGTGTTTGTGCCCCTGCCAAACACGGGCATCCTGCATTAGCGTGTTAAGAAGCTCGCTCATGGTGTAATCTCGGAATACTGTTTAAATGTACAGTATTCCGAAGGAGGCCTGATTTCAAGAAGCTGGTTGATAAATTGAGTAACCGAACCCATCCTGTATCAGGAGCGACGGTAAAAAATCCGGATATAAACTCGGAGGTTATGCATGAGTGGACTGACTGATCAGCACTGTGAAGCTTGTAATGCGGATGCTCCCAAGGTAACCGATGAAGAAAGACGCACGCTGCACAAAGACGTTCAGGACTGGAGCATCCTTGAAGTGGACGGCGAAGAACAATTACGCCGAGAGTTTAAATTCAGGAACTTTGTTCAGGCCCTGGCTTTTACCAACAGGGTTGGTGAGTTGGCGGAGGCTGAAGATCATCACCCGGCTATCCTTCTGGAGTACGGCAAGGCGACCATAAGCTGGTGGACCCATAAGATCGGCGGCTTGCACAAAAACGATTTCATCATGGCAGCGAGAACGGATTCCGCTTACGGCGATATGCAGTAAACTGGCTTACCACTGCTCATCGTCTGCTTTTTCCTGCGCCTCGAGCTCTGCTTTACGCTTGCGGATCTTATCCATTTTGTCTTTCGGGATATGCATACTGTTGGCAGAGTCGCGCAGTATGACAAGGCTGCCTACAATCAGGATCACGGCAACGAGCAGAAAAATCCATCCTATCATTGGCATACGTCAGGCTCCCTTGTTGTTGGAGTGGTTTTCTTTATGGTGGGGTATCCCAGCCAGGTTGGCGGAACACACCATCCCCTATCAAGCATTATGGCAGTGTCTGCCGAAAACAGGAGCGCTATCAGGTGGTAAAACTATTACAGATCGATTTTCCGTTGACTGGCGGACCGGTCTAAGGATCCGATTTCAGCACAGGCAGGTTCATCAGCAAACAAGCCGCAATCAAGGAGCCCGTAAATATGAGCGATTCCAGCTACATCCCGCCCAAAGTCTGGAAGTGGGAGTCTGCAAGCGGTGGCGCTTTTTCAAATATCAATCGCCCCATTGCGGGCCCGACTCACGAGAAAGAGCTGCCGGTCGGCAAGCATCCTTTCCAGCTCTATTCGCTGGCTACACCAAACGGTGTAAAAGTCACGATTATGCTGGAGGAGTTGCTGGAACTGGGTATCAGTGAGGCTGAATACGACGCCTGGCTGATCCGCATTAACGAAGGCGAGCAATTCGGTAGCGGGTTTGTGGGTGTTAACCCTAACTCCAAGATTCCAGCGCTGCAGGATCGCACTCAGGACCCTGCTGTTCGAGTGTTTGAGTCGGGCTCCATTTTGCTTTATCTGGCGGAAAAGTTTGGTCGGTTTCTGCCTGCGGATCCGGTTGCCCGTACCGAGACACTTAACTGGCTGTTCTGGCAGATGGGCAGTGCGGCGTTTGTCGGCGGCGGCTTCGGACACTTCTTTGCCTATGCGCCCGAAAAGTACGAGTATCCGATTAACCGCTATACCATGGAAGTCAAACGGCAGCTGGATGTGCTGGACCGCCAGTTGGCCAATAACCGGTATGTTGCCGGCGATGAATACACTATTGCGGATATGGCCATCTGGCCCTGGTATGGCGCGCTGGTAACCAACAAGGTTTACGATGCGGCCGAGTTTCTTGAGGCGCACACCTACACTAATGTAATGCGCTGGGCTTTGGAAATTAAAGATCGGCCAGCTGTACAGCGTGGACGAATGGTGAACCGCGCTTGGGGCGAACCCGAAAGCCAGCTTCATGAACGTCACGACGCGAGCGATTTTGAGCACAAAACCCAAGACAAGCTTGCCGGGGCCCCTGACGATTCCTGATTCATCACCTTTTTCAGTCCAGGCTTTCTGATGAGTTCTGAAATAGTCTACATTGTTGGTTTGACCACGCTTGCCGGTATCTGTATTCCCCTTGGCGGATTACTGGCAAGCGTTGAACGCATCGGCCCCAACTGGTTGGAACAGGAGTTTCGGCACTTCCTGATCGCTCTGGGCGGTGGCATTTTGCTTGGTGCCGTGACCATTGTGCTGATACCGGAAGGGCAGTCGAGCATTGGTGACTCGTTCTGGGCCATACCCGCCATAATTGCCGGTGGTGTGCTGTTTTTCTGGATCGAACGAATGCTAGGTGTTCATCACAGGGAATCACCACAGTTAATGGGCGTGATGCTGGATTTTGTGCCGGAAGCTGCTGCTCTGGGTGGGCTAATTATAGTTAACCCAAGCCTCGCGCCCTTGATGGCCGTGCTGATTGCCATGCAAAACCTGCCTGAAGGGTTTAATGCCTACCGTGAGTTTCGTTGCAAGCCAGGTTATACCCCAAAAAAGACTCTGGCAGTGATGACAGGCCTTGCAGCGACTGGGCCCATTGCAGGGCTTCTGGGGTATTTTTTCCTGTCCGGGCAGCCTGTGGTTCTGGGAACCATCATGCTGGTGGCATCGGGAGGAATTCTGTACCTGATTTTTCAGGATATTGCTCCCCAGTCCCGGTTGGACAAGCACTGGGGGCCTCCGCTTGGCGCGGTGATCGGTTTTTGCCTGGCGCTGTTCAGCGACATGCTGGTTACGCAGGCCTGAGGCCTGAAAGAGAACCCCTGGAGAGAACTCAGGCGATTTTTCGAGCAGCCTCTTTGTGGAGGATTTTTTCAATATCTTCCGCTGATAGGTTTTCCTTCTTGAGCGCAGCTTTTGCCAGAGCTTCAAGCTGACCCCTGTGATCCGTCAGGAATTCGATGGTGGTTTTTTCCATGGCCAGAAGTTCTGACTGAATTTCAGCGTCAATCAGCTCCGCCATCTTCTCGCTGTATTCACGTTGCGAGCCCATCTCACGGCCCAGGAATACGTGTTCCTCGCCAATGCTCAGGCCTATCGGGCCGATCTTTTCGTTCATACCCCACTGGCTGATCATCCGGCGGATCAGTTTGGTGGCTTCTTTGAGATCATTCTGAGCGCCGGTGGTCACTTCTCCGTAGATGATTTTTTCTGCGGAGCGCCCACCAAGCATTACCTTGATGCGGTCTCTGAGGTAGCTTTCGGAGTAGTTGTAGCGATCCTCCTTTGGCGTTTGCTCAGTAACGCCCAGAGCCATGCCGTGGGGAATGATCGTGACCCGCGTGAGAGGATCGGCCTTGGGCATGTAATAGGCCATAATGGCGTGTCCGCTCTCGTGGTAGGCCACGACTTCACGTTCTTCCTGCGACAGCCTTGCGTCACGCTTCTCACCCAGAACGATGCGGTCACGGGCAACTTCAAAACAGTGGGCCGTAACTTCTTTCAGATTTTCCCGGGCGGCTGTCAGGGCTGCTTCGTTCACCAGGTTTTTCAGATCCGCGCCGGAAAAACCAATGGTGCGTGCTGCCAGTTGTTCCAGATCTACGTCTGTTGCCAGGGGCACTTTGCGTGCGTGCACTGCAAGGATGGCATCCCGTGCATCCTTGTGTGGAAGGTCCAGAGTGATTTTGCGGTCAAAGCGGCCAGGCCGGAGCAGGGCACTGTCCAGAACGTCCGGGCGGTTGGTGGCAGCCAACACAAGAATGTTCTCGTGGGATTCGAAGCCGTCCATTTCCGTAAGAATCTGGTTCAGAGTTTGCTCCCGCTCATCGTTGCCGCCACCCAAGCCTGCGCCACGGGCGCGACCGATTGCGTCCAGTTCATCAATAAAAACCAGTGCCGGTGCTTCCTTGCGGGCATTCGCAAACATGTCCCGAACCCTTGAAGCGCCCACGCCCACAAACATCTCGATAAACTCCGAGGCGCTCACGCTGAAAAAGGGTACTTCCGCCTCTCCGGCAATGGCGCGGGCAAGCAGGGTTTTACCTGTACCCGGCGGGCCTACCAGAAGAACGCCTTTGGGCATGGATGCACCCAAAGCCCGGTACTTTGCCGGCGACTTCAGGAAGTCGATAATCTCCGCGATTTCCCGCTTGGCCGATTCAATGCCGGCCACGTCATTCAGCGTTGTGGTGGAGGTTTCTTTCTCCGCCCGACGGGCTTTCGACTGGCCGTGATTAAACATGCCGCCACCCTGCATCATGCGTTTCTGGGCGGATCCCCAGAACCAGTACATCAACGCCAGCAGCAATATCCAGGGCAGGAAGCCACGAATCAGTTCCTGCCACCACAGCAGTCCCGAAGACTGGGCCCGGATGGTGACATCGTGGGCCTCCAGCAAAGTGAGCAGTTCCGGGTCATCCATGGGTGGCCGGATCGTGTTGAATCCGGGGCTTGAGCCCTGTGAGGTGTCACCGGAGCTCAGGGAAGTTCGGCCCTGATCGCTGAACAGGCCGGTTATAGTCTCTTCCTTGAGTGTTACCTCAGAGATCTGGTTGTTGGTGACGGCGGTTTTGAATTCGGAGTAGGCCATTTCCTGGCGTTTTGGTGTGCTACTGTCCTGTAGCCACATAAACGCCAGGAAGATGGCAGCGCTGAGCCAGAGAAATGAATACTGTTTGGGTATCTCCGGCTTTTGATCAGCCGATGGTGTCTGCTTTTCGGAATTGTTGGAAGTGGTCATTTTGATCTTCGGTTATCCTCCGTATCTACCGTTGCCTCTACCCATGGGTCAGTACCCCATGGCGGAAGAAGTGCTGCGCCTCGGATCTGCGCCGCCGTACAGCGTGCCGTCTTCTCCGATCATGATACTCTGAATGGCTCCCATAGCCGAACTGGTCGCCACTTTGTGGCCACGGCTTTCCAGCAATCGCACGGTGTCCGCGCTGATGCCTTGTTCGATGCGGATTTGATCCGGGAGCCATTGGTGATGGATGCGGGGCGCGTTGACGGCTGTCTGTATGTTCATGCCATGATCGATCACGTTCATGATGACCTGCAGAGTGGTGGTGATAATGCGTGAACCTCCCGGGCTACCGGTTACCAGAAAGTTGCGCTCGCCTTTGCGAACGATGGTCGGCGACATGGAGCTGAGCATGCGTTTGCCGGGTTCCACTTTGTTTGCCTCGCCGCCAATCAGGCCGTAGGCATTGGGCACGCCCGGCTTGGCGCTGAAATCGTCCATTTCGTTATTGAGCAGAAAGCCGGCCCCTTGCACAGTAATGCCCGAGCCGTAACTGAAGTTGATGGTGTAGGTGTTCGATACGGCATTGCCCCATTTATCGACAACCGAAAAATGCGTGGTTTCCGGGCTTTCGTAGCCTTGGGGTTGGCCGGGACGAATCTCGCTTGCCGGACGTGCCTTGTCAGGCTTGATGCCTTGCCGCAGCTCCTCAGCATAAGATTTACTGGTCAATCCTTTTAAGGGCACGTCTACATAATCTGTATCGCCCAGATACTCTGACCGGTCGGCATAAGCCAGCTTCATGGCTTCGGCCATGTAGTGAATCGTATCGGCCGAATTGTGGCCAAGTTCTGAGATAGGAAAGCCTTCAAGAATATTCAGTATCTGCACAATGTGAGCGCCGCCAGAGGAGGGCGGTGACATGGAATAGATATCGTAGCCCCGGTAATTTCCATGCACCGGAGTACGCACAACCGGCTGGTAGTCTTCAAGATCCTTCCGGGTGATGAGGCCTCCGTGCCTTTGCATTTCTTCAACAATCAGTTGTGCGGTTTCACCCTGGTAAAAACCTTTTACGCCTTCATCTGCGATACGCTGCAGGGTAGCTGCCAGTTCCGGCTGGCGAAAGCGCTCGCCGGCTTGCCAGGCAGAGCCGTCCTCTTTGTAAAAGGTTGCCTGAGTTGCGGGCCAGCGCTGAAGTCGTTCCCGCGCCTGCTCAAGACCTTCGCTGAAGCGGTGTGGAACGATAAAACCGTCCTGGGCGAGTTTGATGGCGGGCGCCAGTGCCTGTTTCAGGGGCAGGGTGCCATGGCGTTCCAGTGCCATGGCAAGGCCGGCAACAGTGCCGGGAACGCCGGCGGCCAAGTGGGTAAACCGGCTGCGGTTCTGCACCACCTCGCCAGATTCATCCTGATACATGGTTTCGGTGGCGCCAGAGGGTGCTTTTTCCCGATAATCAATGGCTTCCGGTTCGGAGCCATCGCCTTTTGATATCAACATAAAACCACCGCCACCGATGTTTCCGGACCTCGGCTGGGTGACGGCCAGCGCGAACCCGGCGGTTACTGCGGCATCCACTGCGTTGCCGCCGTTTTTCAGTACGTTTAATGCTACTTCTGTGGCCAGAGTGTGGCTGGTTGCCACCATGCCGTTACTGGCGTTGGCGGGATGAAACCGCTCGCCTTCAAGGATGGCCTGGCTGAAAGCCGGCGTTGTCAGGGTTGTAAGGCATACGCTCAGTGTCAGCACGCGCAAGGCGCTTGAGCGCCCAGTGAGGCGGGTTTTCCATGATTGCTGGTGCAGGCCTCTGTCCATATCTCCACTCCTCGTTTCTGATGTTCATATAGGCTATGATAGCCCGTCATTTTACAGGGTGCGTACCGTAAATCCTGGTACCTGATCCGGCTGCCGCTTCCGGCAATGGTTTCCGGCGTACCTGCTTTCCCGTTTGTCAGTTAAGGAAAGGCTTTCATGGAGCATACCTACCGTCTTGTGATTTCCTGCCCTGATGGGGTTGGAATTGTCGCCAAGGTGAGTAATTTTCTGTCTACCTACAATGGCTGGATAACCGAAGCAAGCCACCACTCCGATGCTCATAGTGGCTGGTTTTTCATGCGTCACGAAATCAAAGCCGAGTCTATCCCGTTTGGTCTTGAACAGTTCCGTGCTGCGTTTGCGCCGATTGCCCGGGAATTCGATATGCACTGGCATATTGCCGATTCGGCCCAGCCCAAAAAAGTGATCCTGATGTGCAGCAAGGAGTCCCACTGCGTGGCCGACCTTCTGTACCGTTGGCACAGCAACGAAATCAACGCTGAAATTGTTGCGGTTATCTCCAATCACGATGATTTGCGCCGCATGGTGGAGTGGCATGACATTCCATACCACCACATTCCGGTGAGCAAGGCTAACCGTGAAGAGGCGTTTGCCCACATAGATGAGCTTTTTCAGAGCTATGGAGCCGATGTGGTGGTGCTTGCGCGCTATATGCAGATTTTGCCTGCTGAGCTTTGTGCAAAGTACACGGGCAAGGTGATCAATATTCACCACAGCTTCTTGCCATCCTTCGCCGGCGCGCGACCATACCACCAGGCATACAGTCGCGGAGTGAAGCTGATCGGTGCCACCTGCCACTACGTGACCCAGGACCTTGATGAAGGGCCGATTATTGAGCAGGACGTCATCCGCATCACCCACAGTGACTCCATTGAGGACATGGTGCGCCTTGGCAAGGATGTCGAGAAAAACGTTCTTGCCCGGGGATTGCGCTCTCATATTGAAGATCGCGTGATCACCCATGAAAACAAGACGGTAGTATTTGATTAAGGCTGCCTCACAGATGCCCCTGAAGGGGGGCGACTGTGGTAGAATCGGCGGCTTATTAAAGAATAACTACGGGGCCGGGAAGCGGCCCTGAAACGACTTCCAGATAACGCAAAGGAACCTTGCTCGATGGGTGAATTAGCCAAAGAGATCCTGCCGGTCAATATTGAAGATGAACTGAAGCAGTCCTACCTGGATTACGCCATGAGCGTGATCGTCGGGCGGGCGCTTCCGGACGTGCGGGATGGCCTCAAGCCGGTTCACCGTCGCGTTCTGTTCGCCATGTCCGAACTGAATAACGACTGGAACAAGGCCTACAAGAAGTCTGCCCGTGTGGTGGGTGATGTTATTGGTAAATATCACCCGCACGGTGATTCTGCTGTTTATGACACCATCGTTCGTATGGCTCAGCCGTTCTCCCTGCGTTATCCGCTGGTAAACGGTCAGGGCAACTTCGGTTCTATCGACGGCGATAACGCGGCAGCCATGCGTTATACCGAAATCCGCATGGAGAAAATTGCGCACTCCCTGTTGGCGGATCTTGATAAAGAGACCGTGGACTTCGTTGATAACTACGACGGCACAGAGCGTATTCCTGAGGTTATGCCCACCCGGGTTCCCAACCTGCTGGTGAACGGCTCCTCCGGTATTGCGGTGGGCATGGCGACCAATATTCCGCCCCACAACCTGACCGAAGTGGTCAATGGCTGCCTGGCGCTGATTGATAATCCCGATCTCACCTGCGATGAACTGATGGAATTCATCCCGGGGCCGGACTTTCCAACCGAAGGTATCATCAACGGCCGTGCCGGCATTGTTGAGGCTTATCGTACCGGTCGCGGTCGCATCTACATTCGCGCTCGTCACGAAATTGAGCACGACAAAAAGACCAATCGTGATGCCATCATCATCACGGAGCTGCCGTATCAGCTTAACAAGGCCCGCCTGATCGAAAAGATCGCCGAGCTGGTGAAGGAAAAGCGCCTGGAAGGCATCACCGAGCTGCGGGACGAGTCCAACAAAGAAGGTATTCGGGTTTTCATAGAGCTGCGCCGCGGCGAAAACCCGGAAGTTGTCGTCAACAACCTGTTTACCCATACCCAGTTGCAGACGGTATTCGGTATCAACATGGTCGCGCTGATCGACGGCGAGCCGAGAATTCTTAACCTTAAAGAAATGCTGGACGCGTTTGTGCGTCACCGCCGTGAAGTGGTGACCCGCCGTACCATCTTTGAGCTGCGCAAAGCCCGCGAGCGTGGCCATATTCTTGAAGGCCTGACGGTCGCTCTGGCCAACATCGATGAAATGATCGAGCTGATCAAGGCCTCCCCGAGTTCTCTGGAAGCCAAAGAAAAGCTGATGGCCAGAGGCTGGGCGCCCGGTAACGTGATGGCGATGCTTGAGCGTGCCGGCGAAGATGCCTGCCGCCCGGACGATCTGCCGGAAATCTACGGCCTGCGTGATGGCCTGTACTTCATGTCTCCGGAACAGACCCAGGCTATCCTGGACATGCGCCTGCACCGCCTGACCGGTCTTGAAACTGAGAAGCTCCAGAATGAGTACAAGGATATTCTCGAGAAGATTGCCGGCCTGCTGGAAATTCTGGGCGACCCGGATCGCCTGATGCAGGTTATCCGTGAAGAGCTGCAAGCCGTGGTAGAAGAGTTCGGTGATGAGCGTCGCACGGAAATCACCAGCTCCCAGCGCGATCTTACGATTGCCGATCTGATTGATGAAGAAGAGCTGGTTGTCACCATTTCCCACAGCGGTTACGCCAAGACTCAGGCGGTTGAAGATTATCAGGCTCAGCGCCGTGGAGGCCGCGGTAAGGCCGCAACCTCCATGAAAGACGAAGACTTCGTTGAGAAGCTGCTGGTTGCCAACTCACACGACACCATTCTGTGCTTCTCCAACCGGGGCAAGGTTTACTGGTTGCGTGTATTCGAGATTCCCCGTGCCAGCCGCGCATCCCGTGGCCGGCCGATGGTAAATATCTTGCCGCTGGATGAAGGTGAACGCATCACTACCTTCCTGCCCGTGCGGGATTACCCGGAAAACCAGTTTGTGCTGATGGCAACGTCTGCGGGCGTCGTCAAGAAAACACGCTTGCCAAACTTCTCTCGCCCGCGCAGCAGTGGCCTGATTGCCTTGTCTCTGGACGAAGGCGATACATTGATTGGCGCTGCGATAACCGAAGGCGATGCGGAAATCATGCTGTTCTCCACAGCTGGCAAAGCGGTTCGTTTCAACGAAGAAGCCGTTCGCCCGCTAAGCCGCACGGCACGTGGTGTACGTGGTATCAGAATGCCGGAAGGCCACCATGTGGTCTCCCTGATCATTCCTCAGGAAGGCGGCGTTATTCTGACCGCTAGTGAGAACGGTTACGGCAAGCGCACTGCGATTGATGAGTTCCCGACCTACAGCCGTGGCAGTCAGGGCGTTATCGCCATGCAGTGTTCCGAGCGTAACGGCAACCTGGTAACGGCGCTGCAGCTGTTTGACGGCGATGAGATGATGCTGATTTCCGACAAGGGCACGCTGGTTCGTACCCGCACGGATGAAGTGTCGGTTCTCAGCCGGAACACGCAGGGCGTCCGTTTGATCAGGCTGAGCCAGGAAGACGAGCGCCTGGTCGGTGTAGAGCGGATTGCTGAAACCGACGAAGACGACATCGACGGTGTGGTTATCGAAGGTGCTGGTGTCGAAGGTACAGGCATCGAGGGCGAAGACGCTTCAACAGACCAAAGCGCAAACAACAGTCCGGAACAGGATGCTGGCGAGGAGTAAGCCAGCATTGCCGAACACAGAATCCGCAAGACGTGAGAGGCCACAGGATCATGAGCAGGGCGTATAACTTTTGTGCAGGTCCGGCAACCTTGCCGGAAAGCGTGCTGGCACAGGCACGGGATGAAATGCTGGACTGGCGTGGCACGGGTATGTCGGTGATGGAGATGAGCCATCGCAGCGATGAGTTTGTGGAAATTGCCGAAACTGCTGAGCGGGATTTGCGTGAATTGGCCGGAGCATCAGATGATTACGCCGTACTCTTTATGCAAGGTGGAGCTTCCAGTCAGTTCTCCACCATTCCTTTGAACCTGCTTGGCGACAAAACGTCTGCGGATTATGTAAACACCGGCATCTGGTCGAAAAAGGCCATTGCTGAGGCCAAGCGCTATGGCAATGTGAACGTGGTCGCCAGTTCGGAAGATGGCGGCTTCGTCAGCATTCCGGATCAAGCGTCCTGGCAGACCAGCGCCGATGCGGCTTACCTGCATTACACGCCAAACGAAACCATCGGCGGTCTGGAGTTCGATTTTGTTCCGGACAGTGCGGGTGTTCCCCTGGTAGCGGATATGTCTTCTACCATGCTTTCGCGCCCGGTGGATGTCTCGAAGTTCGGGCTTATCTACGCCGGCGCACAGAAAAATATCGGCCCTTCCGGGCTGGTTGTGGTCATCATCCGGAAAGACCTTCTGGGCAAAGCCCGCAAGGAAACACCGACCATGATGAGCTATCAGGTGATTGCCGATAACGGCTCCATGTACAACACGCCGGCAACCTACTCCTGGTACCTCGCGGGCCTCGTATTCAAGTGGCTGAAAGCCCAGGGTGGCGTTAAGGCCATGGGTGAGATTAACCGGCGGAAGGCGAAAAAACTGTACGGCTTCATTGATGCCAATGAATTTTACGCCAATCCAATCGAGCCCCGTTTTCGCTCCTGGATGAACATACCTTTTACCCTTCGGGACAATGCCCTGAACAGTGCGTTCCTTGAGGGAGCTAACACGCGGAACTTGCTGAACCTGGCAGGTCACCGCTCAGTAGGAGGTATGCGCGCAAGCATCTATAACGCCATGCCTGAGGCAGGCGTGGATGCGCTGATTCAGTACATGACAGAATTTGCCAGAGAGCGGGGCTGACCATGAGTGATGAGCAAACCCGTCTCGGAGAACTTCGAGTAGAAATAGACAGTCTTGATCAGAAAATCATGGAGCTGATCAGCGCCCGCGCCAAATGTGCCCAGGAAGTGGCCCATGTGAAAATGGCTGCGAACCCTGGGCAGGATGTGTTTTTCTACCGCCCTGAGCGCGAAGCACAGGTGCTGCGCCGCATCAAGGAGGCCAATCCTGGCCCTCTGCCCGGCGAAGAGATGGCCCGGCTGTTTCGTGAGATTATGTCGGCTTGCCTGGCTTTGGAAAAGCCCATGCACATTGCCTTTCTGGGGCCCATCGGCACCTTTACCCAGGCGGCAGCCCTCAAGCACTTCGGGCACTCTGTTGTCAGCGTGCCCTTGCCGGCAATTGATGCAGTTTTCCGCGAAGTGGAATCCGGCTCCGCGCACTACGGTGTGGTGCCGGTTGAGAATTCCACCGAAGGCATGATCAATCACACGCTTGATATGTTCATGTCATCTCCGCTGAAAATCTGCGGTGAAGTGCAGCTGAGAATTCACCATCATCTTCTGGTGTCGCCGGAGTTCCGCGACCAGGAGATAACCCGCATCTACTCGCATCAGCAGTCGTTTGCCCAGTGCCGTCAGTGGCTGGATACCCATCGCTATGGTATTGAGCGAGTAACGGTTTCCAGCAATGCCGAAGCGGCACGTCGCGCGGCCAAAGAGCCAGGTGCCGCCGCCATTGCCGGTGATATGGCGGCAGAGCTTTACGGCCTGGAGAAACTGGCGAACTGCATTGAAGACAGGCCGGACAACACCACCCGGTTCCTGATTATCGGTCGTGAAGAGGTGCCGGCCAGCGGGCATGACAAATCATCGATTCTTGTCTCCATGAGAAACAAGCCTGGCGCGCTGTATCAGTTGCTGGAGCCGTTCCATAGCCATGGGATCAGCCTTACCCGGATTGAGACCCGGCCATCGCCTAGTGGTACCTGGGCCTATGTGTTCTACATCGATTTTGAAGGGCACATGGACGATGAGCAGGCGCACAAAGTGCTCGCCGAAGTGGATGAAGAAGCTGTTGAGCTCAAGCGTTTGGGCTCCTACCCCATCGGTGTTCTTTAGTATCAGTCAGTTGAGGAGGGTATATGGCCATTGATTATCAGAGCCTTGCGGTGACAGGCGTTCAGGCTTTGTCTCCCTATCAGCCTGGCAAGCCAATCAGTGAGCTGGCCCGTGAGCTGGGCCTGAATCCGGCAGACATTATCAAGCTTGCCAGCAATGAAAACCCCTTGGGCCCCAGCAAGAAAGCGATCGCTGCTGTCCAAAACGCGTTGACTGACCTCTGCCTTTACCCTGACGGCAACGGGTTTGATCTGAAACAGAAGCTGTCTGAGCGCCTGGGCGTTGGCGCTGATCAGATCACACTTGGAAACGGTTCAAACGACGTGCTCGAAGTGATTGCACGTTGCTTTGCGGATACCCGTTCCGAGGTTGTGTTTTCCCAGTATGCGTTCGCCGTTTATCCAATTGTTACTCAAGCTATTGGTGCCAAAGCGGTTGCTGTGCCGGCTAAAGACTGGGGCCACGACCTGGATGCCATGGCGGCGGCAGTGACCGAGCGCACCCGGCTGATCTTTGTAGCCAACCCGAACAATCCTACGGGAACTGTGCACGATGCAGACACCATTGAAGCGTTTCTGGGCAAGATTCCCGAAGGTGTGCTGGTGGTTCTTGATGAGGCTTACTGTGAGTATATGACCGGCGAGAAGGATCCCGACGGCGTTGAGTTGTTATCCCGTTTCCCGAATCTGATTGTGTGTCGCACCTTTTCCAAGGCCTGGGGTCTTGCAGCCCTGCGCGTCGGCTACAGTGTCAGCTCACCGGCCATTGCTGACGTTCTGAACCGCGTCCGCCAGCCCTTTAACGTAAACTCCGTTGCACTTGCAGCGGCTACGGCTGTGTTGGATGACGAAGATTATCTGCAGCGTTCCCGTGAAGCCAACAGCGCCGGATTAGAGCAATTGGAAGAGGCTTTTGATCAGATGGGCCTCCGGTATATTCCGTCATCAGGAAACTTTGTAGCGGTTGAAGTCGGTTCGCAAGCCATGGGCGTCTATCAGGCTTTGCTGGCCCACGGTGTTATTGTGCGCCCCGTTGCGGGTTACGGCATGCCTGAACACCTTCGGGTGTCGGTGGGCTTGCCTGCACAAAACGAACATTTTATCGATGCGCTCTCAAAAGCGTTGACAGCCGCAGGGCAGGGAGCCTGAGGTGTCGTCTGGAGAACGGCTCTTCCAGCGTGTTGCCGTAATCGGGCTGGGCCTGATAGGTGGCTCACTGGCTGGCGCCATTCGCAAAAACGGTCTGGCACGGGAAGTCGTTGGCGCAGACCAACGTAAAGAAGATCTTTTGCTGGGCCAGTCCCTTGGTGTGATTGATACCATTGCGGAAACGGTCGCAGAGGCCGTTCAGGGCTCAGATCTTGTTGTGCTGGCCGTGCCGGTAAAGGCGACCCGTAAGGTACTGGAGGAAATACGCCCGCATCTTGCAGCAGACGCAATTCTGACCGATGTAGGCAGTACAAAGTCGGGCTTTGTAAAGGATGTTAAAGCGGTGTTCGGGGAGTTCCCGCCCCGTATTATTCCCGGGCATCCCATTGCCGGGTCTGAGAGAAGCGGCATTCGTGCGGCTAACCCGGACTTGTTCGCCAATCACAAAGTCATACTGACACCGCCTGATAATGTCAGTCGTTTTCATCTGGACAGGCTCCGGGCTTTATGGGAGGGGTGCGGTGCTACCGTACTCACCATGTCGGTTGCGTATCACGATGAAGTTCTGGCTGCGACCAGTCATTTACCGCATCTGATTGCCTTCTCACTGGTCGATACGCTGGCGGGGGAAGACGAGAATATGGATATTTTCCGGTATGCTGCCGGCGGGTTCCGCGATTTTACCCGGATTGCCGCGAGTGATCCGGTGATGTGGCACGATATTTTTCTTTCCAACCGTGACGCCGTTCTCCGGGTGATTGACCATTTCACTCACGATCTGGATCGGTTGCGTACTGCGATTGCTGACCAGGATGGCGCCACGCTGTTGAGCGTATTCAGTCGCGCGAAGGCGGCGCGCGAACACTTTTCCAAAATGCTTTCAGGACAGGCTTACGTGACAAATAACAGTGAAAATCAGGTGACGTTCCGTCTTCAGCCCGGTGGCACAGTGACCGGCGATATACGAGTGCCCGGGGACAAGTCCATGTCCCACCGCTCAATCATGCTCGGAGCTCTGGCTGAGGGCGTAACCGAAGTAAAGGGTTTCCTCGAAGGTGAGGACAGCCTGGCAACGCTTCAGGCGTTTCGTGATATGGGTGTTGCGATTGAAGGCCCGATCAAAGGCTTTGTGCGCATTCATGGTGTTGGAATGCACGGTCTGCAGGCCCCGCGTGGCCCTATCTATCTGGGCAATTCCGGCACGGGTATGCGGTTGTTCACAGGCCTGTTGGCTGCGCAGCCTTTTGAGTCCGAGCTTACGGGCGATGCCAGTCTTTCCGTACGGCCCATGAACCGCGTTGCGGACCCACTGCGATCTATGGGTGCTGTTATCGACACGGCTGAGGGCGGCCGTCCGCCTCTGAAAATCAGGGGCAGTAAAGACAAAAAGCTTACCGGCATCCATTACGATATGCCGGTTGCCAGCGCCCAGGTAAAATCCTGTCTGTTGCTTGCCGGCCTCTATGCAGACGGCACTACGTCGGTTACCGAGCCGGCGCCAACGCGGGATCACACCGAGCGCATGCTGACCGGTTTTGGCTATAAAGTAGAGCGTGATGGCCCGACTGCCAGCGTTCACGGTGGTGGCAAGCTGACGGCTAATGCTATTGATGTACCCGCAGATATCTCATCGGCCGCTTTTTTCCTGGTTGCGGCCAGTATTGCTCCGGGGTCTGACCTTGTTTTACGCCACGTAGGCATGAACCCGACAAGGGTAGGTGTGATCAATATCCTGCAACAGATGGGCGCAAATATTGACGTTATGGCCGAACGGGAAATCGGCGGTGAACCCGTTGCCGACCTGCGCGTTCGTTCTGCTGAGCTCAAAGGCATAGATATCCCGGAAGACCAGGTGCCTTTGGCCATTGACGAATTTCCGGCTCTGTTTATTGCAGCCACTTGTGCCACTGGTCGCACGGTGCTGACCGGTGCCGAGGAGTTGCGGGTAAAAGAAAGTGATCGTATCCAGGTCATGGCCGATGGCCTTGCAGCACTGGGAGTTGTTACAACGGTAACGGAGGATGGCATTGTTATTGAAGGTGGCCAGACGATCAAAGGCGGCTCCGTTCAGAGTCATGGGGACCACCGTATCGCCATGTCTTTTGCTGTGGCCTCACTGCGAGCGACGGGTGAGATTGAAATAAACGATTGCGCTAATGTGGCGACGTCCTTCCCCGGTTTTGTCGAGCTGGCGAAACAAACCGGTATCAACATCGCAGCCGAGGGCGCCTTAACGGCCACCGAACAGGGAGCACATTGATGTCGGAAGGGCATGCACCAGTCATTGCAGTTGATGGCCCTGGTGGTTCAGGCAAGGGCACGGTTACCCAGATGCTGGCCAGAAAACTTGGCTGGCACCTGCTCGACAGCGGCGCACTTTACCGGCTGACAGCGCTCGCGGCAACGCGTCAAAACGTGTCGCTGGATGACGAGGTGGCACTGGTAAAGGTGGCAGCGTCTCTGGATGTTGCGTTCAAGCCAACACCTGAAGGCGAACCCGCAAAAGTTATTCTGGCAGGGGAAGATGTCACCTCCGAAATCCGCACGGAAACCTGTGGAAACAATGCGTCGCGCATCGCGGTAATGCAGCCAGTCCGTGATGCACTCCTGCAGCGCCAGCGAGACTTTCAGCAGGCGCCGGGCCTGGTCGCAGACGGTCGGGATATGGGCACTGTGGTGTTTCCGAATGCCCCGGTCAAAATTTTTCTGACAGCCAGCGCCGAAGAGCGTGCCCGCCGACGTTTCAGCCAGTTGAAGGCTGCGGGTGTCGATGTTAGTATTGATGCCCTTTTAGAGGAGATACGGGTCCGTGATGAACGGGATATGAACCGTTCCGCAGCCCCTCTCAAGCCCGCAGATGATGCGCAAGTCATTGATTCTACAGGTTTGAGTATACAAGAGGTGTTGGACAGGTGTATGGCCGCTGCAGGTCAGGCCTGACTGCACTTTTTTGTCGTTGAGATGCCGGAAACAGCGAAATCTGCCAGCCGCTGGCTGATTCCGGAACTTATTAACAGACCGTGTTGCTGGTGACACGGAGCATACTTGCATTGAACCTATAGGACTCATAATGAGCGAGAGCTTTGCGGATCTTTTTGAAGAAAGCCTAAAAGAAATTGACATGAAACCAGGTTCCATCGTCCAGGGAACCGTAGTGGATGTTGATAGCGACTGGGTCACAGTTAACGCCGGGCTGAAGTCCGAAGGCGTTATCCCCGCCTCCCAGTTCCTGAACGAAAAAGGCGAGTTGGAAGTAGCTATTGGCGACGTTGTCGACGTAGCACTGGATGCAGTGGAAGATGGTTTCGGTGAAACCCGTCTTTCCCGTGAAAAGGCCAAGCGTGCTGAATCCTGGAAGGTACTCGAGAAGTCCTTCGAAGCGGAAGAAGTGGTCAAAGGTATTATCAATGGCAAGGTCAAAGGTGGTTTCACCGTTGATCTGGCTGGTATTCGTGCCTTCCTGCCGGGTTCCCTGGTAGATGTTCGTCCGGTTCGCGATACCGCGCACCTGGAGAACAAAGAGCTCGAATTCAAGGTTATCAAGCTGGACCAGAAGCGTAACAACGTGGTTGTTTCCCGCCGCGCTGTTCTGGAAGCTGAAAACAGCGCCGAGCGCGAAGCTCTGCTTGAAACCCTGACCGAAGGTCTGGAAATCAAGGGTATCGTCAAGAACCTGACCGACTACGGCGCGTTCGTAGATCTGGGTGGTGTTGACGGCCTGCTGCACATTACCGATATGGCCTGGAAGCGTATCAAGCATCCGAGCGAAATCGTGAACGTTGGCGACGAAATCAACGTCAAGGTCCTGAAGTTTGACCGTGAGCGTAACCGTGTATCTCTGGGTCTGAAGCAACTGGGTGAAGATCCCTGGGTTGATATCAAAGGCCGCTATCCGGAAGGCACCAAGGTTACTGCACGTGTAACCAACCTGACCGATTACGGCTGCTTTGCCGAGCTGGAAGAAGGCGTTGAAGGTCTGGTTCACGTATCTGAAATGGATTGGACCAACAAGAACATCCACCCGTCTAAAGTCGTTAACGTTGGCGATGAAGTGGGCGTGATGATTCTGGACATCGACGAAGAGCGTCGTCGAATCTCTCTGGGTATCAAGCAGTGCGTATCCAACCCATGGGAAGATTTCTCCGGCAACTTCAACAAGGGCGACCGCATCTCCGGTAAGATCAAGTCAATCACTGACTTCGGTATCTTCATCGGTCTGGACGGTGGCATCGATGGTCTGGTTCACCTGTCTGATATCAGCTGGAACGAAACAGGCGAAGAAGCGGTTCGTGAATACAAGAAGGGCGACGATGTTGATACCGTCATCCTGTCTGTAGATCCCGAGCGTGAGCGCATCTCCCTGGGTATCAAACAGCTCGAAAGCGATCCATTCGCTGAGTTCGTTCAGTTGAACGACAAAGGCTCTATCGTGAAGGGTGTTGTTTCTGCCATCGACGCCAAGGCAGCTACTATTGCTCTGAACGACGAAGTTGAAGCGATTCTGAAAGCCTCTGAAATCAGCCGTGACCGCGTTGAAGATGCGCGTAACGCTCTGAAGGAAGGCGAAGAAGTCGAAGCAAAGATTATCAGCATCGATCGCAAAAACCGCATCATCAACCTGTCTGTCAAGTCCAAGGACGTAGAAGACGACAAGCAGGCGATTGATAGCGTGCGTACTAAAACTGCAGAAACTTCTTCCGGTGCGACCACCATTGGTGATCTCATCAAGGAACAAATGCAGCAGCAAAACGCCAACAAGGACTAATTTCCGGTTGGTGTGAAAAAAACGGGCTCTAAGAGCCCGTTTTTTTTGTGTTTTTTTATGATTTGGCTAAACTGGAGGGAAGTGGGAATTCGGTAATCAATGGCCGAATAAAAAAGAAAAGAGGAAAGTGCCTCATGACGAAGTCAGAATTGGTCGAATTGATAGCCTCAAAACAAACACAGCTCTCGGTTAAAGACGTTGAGCTGGCAGTAAAAACCATTATTGAGCACATGTCCCAGTCGCTAGCGAGCGGCCAGCGGATTGAAATACGGGGATTTGGCAGCTTCTCCCTCCATCATCGGGCTGCTCGTACTGGCAGAAATCCGAAAACAGGCGAAGCCGTGCAATTACCTGCAAAGTACGTTCCTCATTTCAAGCCCGGCAAGGAACTGCGTGAACAGGTAAATGACAGTTTGAAGCAGGGGTTTTAACGGCTTTTCATCCCTGAAGCAGAACACCTATAATTCGGGCACTTATCAGCATTTGGGAGAGCTATAGCGATGGCAGGATTACAGAAAATCCTACTGATTCTGTTGATATTGGTCCTGGTGTTGCTGGCGCTCGTTTTCTCGCTGAACAATCAGATGGCTGTTGCTCTTAATTTTCTGGTGTTTGAAACCAAGCCTCACGGTGTGGCTATCTGGATTATCATGTCTTTTGTGATTGGCGCACTGGTTGGTGTTCTGATGACCATGTTGGCTACCGTTCGAACGTCGGTTTCCCGTCGCACCCTTCAGAAACGACTTGACCGCGCAGAGCAGGCATTGGAGAAATCCAGGGTCCAGAACGACCGGGCTATTTGATGGACATAGTTTTTCAGTGGCTTCTGTTGACCATTGCAGTTGCCGTTGGCTGGCTTGTTGGCCGACTGGGTGGCGATGGTAACCGAGCCCGAACGAAGATTTCAGACGAAGAGTCCGTTAAGGACCGGCTGCAATTTCTGTTCACCAACTATTCCGATCAGGCGGTCGATAACTTTGTACAGTCACTGGCTGTCAACAAAGAGACCGTTAGCCTTCATCTTTCTGTCGGTCGGCACTTCCGAAATAAGGGTGAAACAGACCGTGCAATCCTGGTTCACCAGAACCTGCTCGCAAGACCCGAATTGCCTCCACGATTTTCCCCTCAGGTAACGCTCGAACTAGCCATGGATTTTCTTAAGGCTGGCCTGCTGGACCGCGCTGAGGCCTTGTTGCAAGAGATCATGGGCGATCGTGAGTACGGACGAACGGCTGCCCAGCAACTGATCGAGCTTTACCAACAGGAAAGAGAGTGGGGCAAGGCTGCTGACGTGGCCCGCACCTTGATCAAAAATGACGCGGACCCCGCGATGTTCAAGGATCTTGCTTACCTTACCTGTGAACTGGCAGATCAAGCCATTGGGCAGGATGATCGCTGGACTGCCCAGAAGTTGGCCAAGGAAGCATTGGACTACGACCGCTCATGTGTTCGCGCAACGCTGATTCTGATGAAGATTCTGGTCAGGCAGGGCAGTTACCGGGAAGCAGGTAACCAGGGGCTCAAGGTGTTTGATCAAAACCCGGATTTCGGGCCCGAATCCATTGATCGCTTAATGAAACTGGAACATGAGCACGGCAATATTGGCCGGCTGGTGAAGAAGTTGCGCAAGCTTTACGAAACTTATCCGAGTACCAGCCTGCTGCTGGCTCTGGCAGAATCGGTTGAGCGTGTTTCAGGTCGCCCTGCAGCCATTGAACTGTTGCGCCAGGAGCTCGAAATCCGGCCTAGTGTGCGAGCGCTTTTGCGGCTGGTGGAAATGGCAGGCTATGAAAAGGGGATGACCACTGACGAAGGCCGCCTGGTAAGTCGTATTGGTCTTCTCATTCTTGCAAACAGGCCGGTTTATCGTTGTGTAAGCTGTGGCTTCTCTGGTCAGCAACTGCACTGGCTGTGCCCGAGTTGCAAACAATGGGAAACCGTTCGCCCGATCCAGGGCGTTGAAGCTGAATAATCATTTATTGAAACTCTTTACCTATACTTTCTACCGACACCCTTTACCGATACCCCGCAGGACATTTCAACGTGCAAATTTCTAACGACCCCAAGATCATCGTAGCCCTCGACTTCCCGGCTACGAATCCGGCTCTGGAGCTGGTGGATAAACTGGACCCTGCCATGTGCCGCCTGAAGGTAGGTAAAGAACTCTTTACCCGTTCCGGCCCCCGATTTGTTGAGGGTTTGCAGAAGCGCGGTTTTGACGTTTTCCTGGATTTGAAATTCCACGACATCCCCAACACGGCGTCAGCAGCTGTGGCTGCGGCTGCAGACTTGGGCGTGTGGATGGTGAACGTGCACGCCTCCGGTGGCGAGAAGATGATGTTGGCGTGCCGTGAGCGCCTGGATAACTTTGGAGCGGATAAGCCCCTGCTGATTGCCGTCACGGTTCTTACCAGCATGAGTGCTGAAGACCTCGCAGGTATCGGTATTACCGATTCCCCCGAAGCTCAGGTTTCCCGCCTGGCCACGCTCACCAGAAACTGCGGCCTGGATGGCGTTGTCTGCTCCGCACAGGAAGCCCCCAAGCTCAAAACAGAGCAGGGCATCGACTTCAAACTGGTTACCCCCGGTATCCGGCCGTTAACCGCCGACAAAGGTGACCAGCAGCGCATCATGACCCCCAGCGATGCACTCAAAGCCGGTTCCGACTACCTTGTTATAGGTCGGCCAATCACCCAAGCGGCTGACCCTTTGGCTGCTTTGGAGGCTATTCATGCTGAGGTGATAGGCCTGTAGTTTTCTATTATCCGCTGATTTTGATCCCAGCCTTCCAGGTTAGGGTTGCGCAGCGCCGGTATTTGGCTGCAATAGTCTGAAAGTCGTCGGTCCGTGTGCTGGATTTCGATCTTCGAGTGTTGCTTTAAGCTTTTGCCTCTGACTGATGTCCCTCAGTGCGCGCTCGTTCTACGTCGATCAGTGCTTGCTTCCGTTCCAGGCCCCAGCGATATCCTCCCAAGCCTCCATCCCCTCGTAAAACTCGATGGCAAGGAACTAGCACGCCAATACGGTTTCTGGCACAGGCTGATGCCACAGCGCGTACAGCTTTGGGTTTATCGATTTGATCGGCCACTTCACTGTAACTGAGAATGTCGCCTTCTCGGGTGCTCGTTAAAAACTGCCAGACTTTCATTTGGAATGCGGTACCTCGCATATCAATTGGCAATTCGGGTCTTGGAGCACCTTGGCTAATATGCTGATCCAGTGCTTTTATCCAGGCATCAAGTTCAGGTGTGTTGAATGAAGTAGATGGTTGCAGCTCTGCGTTAGGGAATTCTGCTTGCAGTTTGGAGACCAGCGAAGATTCATCTTTACCAAACTGGGCAAAACACACGCCTTTGTCCGTTGCGGCCATGGCCAGTAAACCAAGCGCGGTGATGCGACACGCGAATGTAATAACTTCACCTGCACCACCTGCTCCGTACGCCTTTGGAGGCATTCCGAGGTTGCGAGTGGCTTCCCCGTAAACGCGGCTGATTGAGCCGAACCCTGAGGCAAAAATTGCTTCAGTGACGCCCTTGCCATCCTTTAGTGATTGCTTGAAGCGCCGCATTCTGGCGGCATCCTGATAAGTCTTGGGCGAGATGCCGAGTGTTTCTTTGAAAATCCGTTGTAGTCGGGAAGGGGACAGCCCTGCCATATCTGCCAGTGTGGAAAGTGTTAGTCGTTCCTCTGCGTTATTATCAATATAACGAGCTATTTTTGTCAGAACGGCAACACGTGACGTCTCATCAGTGGCCAGACAGCGCTTGCATGGACGAAAACCTGCCATCACAGCTGCTTCAATGTTTGGAAAAAACCTAAGATTTTCAGATTTAGCGGGACGAGAGGGACAAGATGGCTTGCAGCAAACGCCTGTCGTGATAACGCCATAGCAGAAATCTTCGTCGCGAGACTGGTCTCTTGCAGCAACCGCTGCTTTCATTTCATGTTCAGTTGGCATCTTCATGGCTGTGCACTCAATCGAAAGTCTATAACGCCATAAGACCTGACTAGGGCGGATACATCCATCCGTTTATTGCTGGGTAATTTTTGATCCAGCTTTTGGAACCTTATCGACTGATCAGTTGCTTACGGCCTGATCGAGGCTGGCATCCGGGTCAAGTTCGTGGCCGCCACAGCCTGATCATCACGTCTAATCAGGACTTCGAGCACTGGGACAAATTGTTCGAAGATACCATCATGACCATCGGCATGGGGTCAATCCGCAGCATTGATTATTGACAAAGTTTGATTGGCAATCAGCAGAGATACGGACCCAGTCGATAGTTCGTATCTTAGAGTCCGTTATATTATATGTGTGGATCGAAACCTTTTCTGTCCCTACTTATCTTGAGGATGCTCGAAATGCCGTTGAAACATTTTTTTGGAAACCTTGCTGTCGGTAAAAAACTCGCCGCCAGCTTCTCCCTCCTCCTCATACTTCTCATCATCGTATCCGCGGTCGGTTACTTTTCGCTTACTGACTATAACCGCGGCACTTCGATTGTAAAGTACACCAACGCTGCTGAAATTGGCTTGCTGAAGGCAGAAAGAGACGAAAGAAACTTTGCGATTACACAGGACGCCAAATACATCAAGCGCGCCATCGGGTTCGCTGTTCATGCTGAAAGTGCACTGACGCCTCTGATTGAAATGAATGAGGCAGGCAGTAAGGACCGGCAACTGGCAGAACGGATTCTTGACGGCAATAGGTCCTACGAGGCTCTTCTGAAAAGGTACGAAACTGCCATCTCCGGACCGCCAGACATCGTCAGAACCCTTGAAGAGGAAATGTACGCTGTTGCAACCGGTACCATCGATATGATGGAGGAGCTGAAATACGGTGCGCAGACACAGTTGCAGGAAATATATGACCGCGCGGTTGCAGAAATCATTATCGTGACCGTTATCGCCCTCCTTGTTGCCATCGTCCTTGCATGGATACTGACCCGATCAATTACCCGGCCAATCAACGAAGCGGTTGAGATTGCCAACAAGGTTGCCTCGGGCGACCTGACTGTGAATGTCCAAAGCCAGCGAGGGGATGAATTCGGCCAGTTGCTTGCCGCTTTTGCTACCATGATTACCAACCTCAGAGAGCTGATTCGCGAGATCGATACCGGGGCGTCCAGTATTGCCTCGTCTTCGGAAGAGCTTTCCACGGTGACCAACCAGACCAGTCAGGGCGTGGCAGAACAACAATCCCAGACCGACCAGGTTGCCACCGCTATGAATGAGATGGTTGCGACGGTCAATGAAGTGGCCAAAAGTGCTGAAGCGGCTTTTGAGGCCGCCAATCAAGCCAGCGAAAAATCCAGTAATGGTGAAAAGGCTGTCCGGGAAACTCTGGATCTCGTTGCAGACCTGAACAAACAAAGCGCCAATGTGATGGAACAGCTAAACGGCCTGCAAGCAGAAACCAACAATATTGCTACTGTGCTGGACGTAATCAAGTCGGTTGCCGATCAGACCAACCTGCTGGCACTGAACGCCGCTATAGAGGCTGCCCGTGCGGGCGAGCACGGGCGCGGTTTCTCGGTGGTGGCCGACGAAGTGCGGTCACTGGCTCAGCGTACCCAAAGCTCCGCCGCCGAGATTGAAACCCTGATCAGCAACCTGGTCGCCAGCGCGGAAACATCGGTTTCCACTATGGAGACTGGCAACAAACTTGCGGAACAGACACTTGAGCGGGCACAACTGGCCGGCACTGTTATTCAGGAAATGGCGCAAGGGGTTGAGGAAATCCGCCAGTACAACAGCCAGATTGCGACTGCCGCCGAAGAACAGAGTTCCGTGGCGGAAGAGATCAACCAGAATGTCACCCTGATCCGCGATGTGGGTGATCAGTCTGCGTCCTCCACCGAACAGGTCTCTTCTGCCAGTCAGGAACTGGCGCGGCTTGCAGAAGGGCTCAATACGCAAGTTGCCCGCTTCAAGCTGTAATCAGGAATAGAATAAAGAAGGTCCGAGCATGATTTTCGCCGTGCCCTGTCCGAGAGGAGTTGACCACTGCAAAGCAACTGGTCGTCACCGGTGGACGTTTTATAGGCTATCGTCTTTGCCATGGGGTTCCACCCCCTCAATATTGGGGAGCCACTCAACCACGCCGGCTAGGGTCAAAAGTAAAAGTTCATGGAAATAAAACGAAAAAACCCGCTAACTAAAAGAATTAGCGGGTTTTAAAAAATGGCTCCCCGAGCTGGGCTCGAACCAGCGACAAACGGATTAACAGTCCGTTGCTCTACCAACTGAGCTATCGGGGAACGTCGTCATATGACGAGGCGCGTATATTAAGATTACCCCACCGCCTCGTCAACCCCTTGCCGAAGTTTTTAGCTCAGAGCCTTCTGCAAACGCTCAATCGCCTTCTCCAGATTATCCATGCTCGTCGCAAAGCTCAGGCGCATATGGCCAGGGCAACCGAACGCAGAACCCGGAACCAGCGCAACGCCGGCTTCGCTCAGCAGTTTCTCTGCGAAGTCCACATCGTTGCTGACACTGGAATCAGCATTAATTGCGCCCTGGAAGCTCGGGAACACGTAGAAGGTGCCGTCACCTTTAAGACATTCTACACCCGGCAACTTGTTCAAAGCGTCTACCAGCCAATCGTGACGCTCTTTGAAGGCCTTGACCATTTCACCCACACACGCCTGGTCACCATCCAGTGCAGCCTGAGCGGCTGCCTGAGAGATGGAGCAAGGGTTAGAGGTGCTTTGAGACTGAATCTTCTTCATGGATCCAATGATCTTCGCTGGGCCAGCGGCATAACCGATACGCCATCCGGTCATCGAGTACGCTTTGGAGACGCCATTGAGAACAAAGGTACGGTCATAAAGCTCAGGCGTAGCGTTCAGAATGTTGCAGAATGGCTTGCCGGTCCAGAGGATGGGCTCGTACATGTCATCAGTGGCTATCATGATATTCGGGTGCTTTTTCAGCACTTCGCCAATCGCCTGCAGCTCTTCCAGGGTGTAAGCCATGCCGCTGGGGTTGGAAGGGCTGTTGATCACAAACAGGCGGGTACGCTCGGTAATGGCGTTTTCCAACTGCTCCGGAGTGATCTTGAAGCGTGTCTCCGCGCCAGTTTCGATGATAACCGGTTTGCCTTCAGCAACCAGAACCATATCCGGGTAGGATACCCAGTAAGGCGCCGAGATAATGGCTTCGTCGCTGGCGTTAAGGGTAGCCAATGCGAGGTTGAAAAAGCTCTGTTTGCCACCACTTGATACCAGTATCTGGTTGGCTTCGTATTCCAGGCCGTTGTCCCGTTTGAACTTCGCAATAATCGCTTTCTTCAGGGCCGGCGTACCATCAACAGCGGTGTACTTTGTCTGGCCGTTTTTAATGGCTTCGATGGCTGCCTGTTTGATGTGGTCCGGCGTATCAAAGTCCGGCTCGCCCGCACCAAGGCCGATTATATCCTGGCCTGCTGCGCGCAATTCGGCAGCTTTGTTGGTTACCGCGAGGGTGGGGGATGGCTTGATTGCCTGTACTCGGCTGGAAAGTTGAAGGTCCAAACTTGCGCTCCTTAAAGCTGCGTCTGATAGGTCTGTGACCGGCGGGGCGGCTGACTTTCGCCCAGCCGTCGATCCCGTTGATGGTACCATGAAGCTGGAGCAACAATAAATTTCTCTATGAGGTCAGGTCGTGCAGTCGCAGGATCTGGCAGGGGTATCCATGTCGAGTGAACGGAGGTTGTCTGCCAATTATGGCCAGTAACGATTCCAGCAGTTCCGGTAAGGAAGGCGTCTTCACGGTTGATTCACCGTTCGAGCCTGCGGGCGACCAGCCAAAAGCCATTGCAGGGCTTGTGGATGGTATTCACTCTGGCCTGGCACACCAGACGCTGCTCGGTGTTACCGGCTCCGGCAAGACGTTTACCGTTGCCAAAGTGATTGAAGCCGTGCAGCGGCCCACCATTGTGATGGCCCATAACAAAACCCTGGCTGCCCAGTTATATGGCGAGTTCCGCGAATTTTTCCCGGATAACGCCGTTGAGTACTTCGTGTCTTATTACGATTACTACCAGCCCGAGGCCTATGTCCCTTCGTCTGACACCTTTATAGAGAAAGACGCCTCGATTAACGAACACATCGAACAGATGCGGTTGTCCGCCACCAAAGCCCTGCTTGAGCGCCCGGACGCCATCATTGTGGCAACTGTATCAGCCATTTACGGTCTGGGTGATCCGAAGTCCTACCTGAAGATGATGTTGCACCTCGACCGGGGTGACAAGATTGACCAACGGCATGTTCTGCGCAGGCTGGCTGAGTTGCAGTACACCCGTAACGACATTGAGTTTCACCGGGCCAACTACCGTGTGCGCGGCGATGTGATTGATGTGTTCCCTGCGGAATCGGAAAAGGAAGCCGTCCGCATTGAGCTGTTTGATGATGAAGTTGAAAACCTCAGCTACTTTGACCCGCTCACCGGCGAAGTGCTCCGGCGCGTGCCCAGAATTACGATTTATCCCAAGTCCCACTATGTAACGCCGCGCCAGACGGTGCTGGATGCGGTTGGAGAAATAAAGAAAGAGCTTGATGAACGCTTGCCACAGTTACGTGATAACAATCGTCTGGTGGAAGCCCAGAGGCTGGAAGAGCGCACCCGCTACGACATGGAAATGATGAACGAGCTGGGCTACTGCAACGGCATCGAGAACTACTCCCGCTACCTTTCGGGCCGGCAGCCGGGTGAGGCACCGCCAACACTGTTTGATTACCTGCCACCGAATGCGCTGCTGATTGTGGATGAGTCCCACGTGACCATCCCGCAGATTGGTGCCATGTATAAAGGCGACCGCTCCAGAAAAGAAACCCTTGTTCAGTATGGTTTTCGACTGCCGTCTGCGCTGGATAATCGCCCCATGCGGTTTGATGAGTGGGAACGAATTGCGCCCCAGATGATCTTTGTCTCGGCCACGCCCGGCAATTACGAAGCCGAACACGCGGGTCAGTTGGTGGAGCAGGTCGTCCGGCCAACCGGCCTGTTGGATCCGGTGATTGAAGTGCGTCCTGCGTCCACGCAGATAGACGATCTGCTTTCTGAAATCCACTCCCGTGTGAAGGTCAATGAAAGAGTTCTGGTGACCACGCTCACCAAACGCATGGCCGAAGATCTCACGGACTTTCTGATGGAGCACGATATCCGTGTGCGCTACCTGCATTCGGATATCGATACGGTTGAGCGGGTAGAGATCATCCGCGATCTGCGTCGGGGCGAGTTCGATGTCCTCGTCGGCATTAACCTGCTGCGGGAAGGCCTGGATATGCCTGAGGTATCGCTGGTCACCATTCTGGATGCTGACAAAGAAGGCTTCCTGCGTTCCGAGCGCTCACTGATTCAGACCATCGGTCGTGCGGCACGCAACCTGAACGGCAAAGCCATTCTGTACGGCGACAGGATAACCGGCTCCATGCAGCGAGCCATTGACGTAACCGAAAGCCGGCGGACAAAACAGGCCGAGCACAATGAAGCTCACGGTATTACACCGCAAGGGCTCAACAAGAAAATTGCGGATATTATGGAAGGAGCAGGCGGCGGTGGCCGGGGCAGGAATAAAGCCGCGCGACCTGGCGACAAGGCCGCTGAAGAAGCTGAACAGTATCGCGCCCGGGTTGGCCGCCGAACGCCTGGCGAGTTGCTTAAAGAAGTGTCGCGCCTTGAGGACGAGATGTACAAAGCCGCATCGGATCTGGATTTCGAGGCCGCAGCCCGCCTGCGGGACGAAATTTCAGGCCTCAAAGAAGCAGTGCTCCGAACAGGCTAGGCACATATCAACGCTTCGGGCCGACAATCACTGCGGCCTGAAGCGGTTGGTTGCGGCCGTATCGCGAAATCTGGCTGAACACCCGTTTATCCACCGGGAGATATTGTTTGTCCGCCACGGTCTCTCCTTCGTCCACGTCGATTTCCGGATCGTGGAGGTATACAAACTCATCATCGATGGCGCATACGGTCACCCAGTGAGGCACCCGGCTCCGGTTCAACTGCCAGGTGCTGATCAGAATGACTGGAATCCGACCTTCAAGCAGTGCCTGCTCCATGGCATCGAGTGTGAGCGGGTCGTGGTGTAACTCTATGCCAGTCTTGCCTATGTCGTGCAAGAACCCTTCATGCACCAGTTCCAGAACCCGTTTTTTGTCGTCGTTTCGGACCGTGTCCCGGAACAATGGACCCTCGGTACTGATCCAGGCGTTGGATTCAAACCCCCGGTTCCAGGCGGACAATGCAAGACCGTGGGGGCCACAGCCACCGTGACCCGCCAGCATGAAAATCGTCGTTGCTTCCCGCCAGATTTTGAGCTCTTCCAGAGTGGTCAGCGATTGCTGCTCATCAAGCGCCGCCATGGCCATAATCAGAGCTGCAGGGCCGCAAGAGAAGTCGGTGGTTTGGGGGTAATAGGGCACAGGGATGAAATCCCTTGTCGGCTCGTAAAACAGGATGCGCCGCTCAAAGCGAAGAGCCGTCCCGTGATCTTCGTAATAGTCCCGGTAAGTGCCGAATTGGCGATAGCCCAAGCGTTTATAGAGTGCTATTGCGCCGCTGTTATCTTCCCGAACTTCCAGGCGCATCAGGATACGGCCCGCGTCTGCCGCCTCACGTTCGGCTGTTTTAACCAGCTTTTCACCAATGCCGCGTCCACGTGCGGTTGGAAGTACGGCAATGGAATAGATGCGCGCCATTCGGGTTGCAGCGCTCATCAGCACCAGACAGTAGCCCAGTAGCTCGCTCTTCCCCTCACTTGTGGTCTCGGCCACGATCAGTCTGTCCCGGGGCATATCCAGAAAGCGTCGGAAGCTGCGGCGGGATAGTCGGTCTTCGCTAAAGCAGCGGTGCTCAAGCTGCAGAAGAGCATTCAGATCATCGCTGGTGGCTTGCCGGAGTTGCAGATCAGACATGTGTAAAGCGGCCTTGAGAATATCGGCTGGGGCATGCTGGCAGGCTACCCGTGTGCGGCTATTATGGTGGAGAGTTGAGATTACGAATATAAGCCGATCATGCGTAAAAGCACGCATTATCCACTGATTGTTCCAACATCCGCAGCGGCGTATTGTTGCGGCCAGTTATATTGGCAATTATCTCCCGGGAGGAGCGCCTTTAATGTCCCGTTTGCTTATCGTTGTGGACCGAACCAAAGACTGGGCTCCGTATTACCCCAGCGAAGATGTACTGAGCTTTGATCAGTACCTCCAGTTTTCAGCCCCGGCGAACAGCCGTGTTCGTGTTATCAACCTCTGCCAAAGCGCCAAATACCTGAGCCGGGGCTATTACTGTTCGTTGCTGGCCGAGGCCCGCGAGCACCACGTTGTGCCGTCGGTCATGACGCTCAACGACCTTAGTCGCAAAGGCCTGTTTTCTCTCGAACTGGAAGAACTGGACGCCAGCGTGATCAATTGGCTGGAGGCGGAGGGTTCCGCCATCGATCCCGCCAGTGACAAGCGCAATGCCACCCATGAGGTCCGGGTTCGCACCTATTTTGGACAAACTGAACATCCGGACCTCAAGCCGGTGGCTCGGGCTCTGTTTGATCGATTCCCCTGCCCGATTCTTGAGGTCGTCTTCCGGCGTCGCAAGGCCTGGCAGATTGAATCCATGAAGCCGGCGGCACCTGCGGACCTGAAAGAGCAGGAGCAGGATGCTTTCGCCTCAGCACTGGATCGCTTCAGCAGCATGGTTTGGCGTAAACCGAAAATCCGTCGGCGCTACCGCTATGACCTGGCGATTCTGGTGAACCCGGATGAGGAAATACCGCCCAGTGATGCGGTGGCGTTGAAACGCTTTGAAAAAGCCGGCCGCAAATTGGGTATCAATGTGGAGCAGATCACGCGCCGGGATTATATGCGCCTGCCCGAGTACGACGGCCTGTTCATCCGTGAAACGACAGCCATCGACCACCACACCTACCGTTTTGCCCGCAAGGCGGCGGCAGAAGGCATGGTTGTGATCGACGACCCAGTGTCGATCCTCAAGTGTACCAACAAGGTTTTTTTAGCGGACTTATTGAAAAACAACAAGATACCGACACCCAGAACCCTGATTCTGTCCAAAGACCAGAAAGACGCCGCGGAACAGGTGATTCAGGAGCTGGGCTTTCCCGTTGTTATCAAGATACCGGATGGCGCCTTTTCCCGGGGTGTGAACAAGGCGGAGGACGAAAAATCTTTGAGGGCAGGGTTAAAAGACCTGTTCCGTCAGTCGGCGCTGGTACTTGCGCAGGAGTATCTCTACACCGATTACGACTGGCGCATTGGTGTGTTGGGTGGCCGGGCGATTTATGCCTGTAAATACATGATGGTGAAGGGCCACTGGCAGATTTATCAGCATGGTGAATCAGAAAGTGAGAGCGGTGGGTTTGAAACCATGCCTACCTATGAGGTGCCCAGAAACGTGATACAGGCGGCACTGAACTCCACACGACTGATTGGCAACGGACTTTACGGCGTTGATATCAAACAGTCCGGAAACCGGGTCGCGGTTATCGAAGTCAATGATAACCCGAGTATTGATGCGGGTGTTGAAGACCGTTTTCTCGGCGGCGAGCTTTACACGCTGATCATGCAGGAGTTTCTTTCCCGGATGGAAGAGAACCGGCGGCGTTGATGCCAGTCGGGTTACGGTAGCCGGCTCAAGGGCCGGCTACCCAGACTCTCACACTGCCAAACCAGGAATAGCCTTCCAGATGACGTCGGACGTTTTCCGGCGTAAAGACCGTCTCCGGGTCGGATTCGTCCAGGAATATCTCCAGATGTAGCTTGTTTTTGAGGTAGTGAAGTCTTAACCGGCTACGCTGGGGAATTTCCCCCACGTGTTTCGCAATGATTCCGCCAACTTCCGCTCGGGAGGGCAGCTTTTCGGTTGTCGGGAACAGGTCCTCGTCGTTTTCGGCATCAATGTGAAAGTTGATGTCGAGAATGTTCTCCAGCGCATTGCGCATCCCGGCGACCACTTGCATACCAATCTGATGCCCTTCAGACACGCTGATTTCCGGTCGCACGACCAAGTGAATATCCAGCAGGATATCTTGCCCCATGCGGCGACTGCGAAGCTCATGTACGTTGAGAACGCCATCGGTAGAACGGGCGATGGTTTTAAGCATGTCGGTATCGTCAGGGGATAGGCCGGTGTCCACCAGTTCCTGAACGCTGTCCCAGGTAAACTTCCAGCCAATGTGAATGATGATGGCTGCAACGGCGATGGCCGCAAGCACATCCAGCCATAACAGCCCAAGCATGGCACCTGCTGTTGATACCAGAACCACCACGGAGGAGAACGCATCAGTGCGGCTGTGCCAGGCATTGGCAATAATAAGGTCGGAACGGATGGTCTGGCCGATGTGTCGCGTGTAACGAAAAATCCACTCCTTGCTTACAACAGACACGCCGGCGGCGATCAATACTGGCCATTCCGGAATATTATCAATGTTGCCTTCAATCAGTCTGAGGGTGTTTTCCCAGGCAAGAGCGGCACCGACAGCAATCAGAATACTGCCAAGCACAAGGGTTCCGAAGGTTTCAATGCGTTGATGGCCGTAGGGGTGGTTCTCGTCTGGCTCCTGACGTGAAAGTTTCATCACTCCGAGGACAACAAGATCGGATGCGACATCCGTGAAAGAGTGAATTCCGTCGACCAGAAGAGCCTGAGAATGAAAAAGCGTCCCTCCGATGACTTTAATGACTCCCAGGAAGGCATCAAGAATCATTCCGATAACAGTAACCCGTGAGGCCGCTTTCATCTCCACCGCGAGATTTTCACGATGGTGTCGGGCCGGGGAGTCGGGCTGTTGCATTAAAAAACTCCGGATCAAATGACGAGAGTCAGTATAACCTTATTATCAGCCAGGGTAGGGAGCTTTGGGTGCCTCTCCGCCCAAGCGAATTTTTGACGTTTATCTGCTTGATTTATGCACATCATAGCAATGTTGCTCATGAATGACAGTTTGTTCAGATTTCCTTTCATTTAAAGCAAAAATATTTTAAAACATTGAAAAATAACAAAAAATAAACTGATCAAAAAATGATCAATCTGTAGATTGGCGCAGATCGCAAGGGATTGACACCGTTGCCCTGCAATTTTCAACAGGGTTATCCACAGATTCCGTGGAAAAGCTCCCGAGAGCTTATCGATACAATTGTTTAGCTCCGTTTTTACGTGGGGCCGGGTCGCTGTGGAAAACTTCCGGTATACTCGCGGCCATATTTTATTGAGGAGTTTTCAGATGTACGGCGTTATTCGTAATCTGCTTTTCCGGTTACCACCTGAGCAGGCCCATTCTGTTGCGTTAAACGGTTTGGATCTGGCGCACCGGTTGCGCGTACTGGGTGCTTTTTCACCGAAAACAGATGCGTTGCCAGTCAAGGTTATGGGGCTGGATTTCCCCAACCCGGTCGGGCTTGCAGCAGGATTGGATAAAAACGCCGATCATCTGGACGCTCTGGGTGCACTCGGGTTCGGGTTCATAGAGGTTGGAACGGTTACGCCGTTGGCGCAGCCTGGTAACCCCAAGCCGCGCATGTTCCGGTTGCAGGAGCATGAGGCCATCATTAATCGTATGGGTTTCAATAATGAAGGCCTGGCCCACATGCTGGATCGCGTGGACAAGCGCAGCTACCGGGGAATTCTGGGCATCAATGTGGGCAAGAACAAAGACACGCCAAATGAAGACGCTGAGTCCGATTACCGGAAGGGTATTTCAGCGGTATACAGCCGAGCTGATTACATTACGGTGAACGTATCCTCGCCCAACACTCCGGGCCTGCGAGATCTTCAGTTTGGTGATTCCCTGAAAGGCCTTCTTTATGCCATCAAGGATGAGCAGATCAAATGTCAGAAGCAGTTTGGCCGTTATGTACCGGTTGCCGTTAAAATCGCTCCGGATATGGACGATGCGGGCATCCGGTTCGTCGCGTCGGCCTTGAAAGAGGCCGGCGTGGACGGTGTTATTGCCACCAACACCACCATAAGCCGCGAGGCCGTTGCCGGTCATGTTCATGCTGAAGAAGCGGGAGGGCTTAGTGGCGCTCCGGTTCGTGAGGCATCTCTGAGGGTTGTTCAGGGGCTCTATGCCGAGCTTGGTGACGATCTGCCGATTATTGGTGTGGGCGGCATTACCGATGGTGAGAGCGCGGCTGAAAAGATCCGTGCGGGCGCGAAGCTGGTTCAGCTTTATACCGGCTTTATTTATCGTGGGCCGGAACTGATCAGTGAAGCCGTTGAGGCGATTCGGAAACTTAAATAGTGTTGCGCGAGCTTTCTGATTCCGGGGAAGAATCGTAAAGAGGAAGGGGGTAAAACGAAGAAGGGCCCGCCAAGCGGGCCCTCGCGGGGCTTAACCCCGTTGCGCATCAGCGCGTTAGACGGGACGGGTGGTCCCGTTTTGGTTGCTCTCGAATACTGCATCAAACTGTGTAACAAAAGATCAGATTAAGATATCGGGGTTTGAACAAGTATCACGCGGTGGTGACGTTTGCCAGTTTATGAATACCGGAGACGCCGGTCATGCCATCCCATTGATCTGTGCGGCCTTCACGCCACCCGTTCAACCATTCCTGGCGAACCTCTGCCTGATCGAGCGGGCAGCTGTCTTTGGATTTTCCGGACACGCCAGCGAGATAACCCCGCTTGAATGCTCGAGCGAACATGTCTCTTTTCTGTCTTTTCATGCCGTTCCTCACTAATGGATTAACAGAACAAGCGTGTACACTTCTGCAGTGGCTTTGGCATGTGGAACCCTCTCAGGGATAACCCACTATTGCCAGCTCTAGCCAGAGCAGTCAGGATCCTGTTAACGAAAGGGAGTTACCCTTCACGAACGACGCGTCACCTACAAGGTAATATTAACCTTGAGCAGAAGTACACTATCGTTTTGATCTATAAATCATGCTTTATAGATCTATGAGTGATAAAAAGAGTTGCCCAAAACCTATGACCGCTGCGATTCCCGGGACTTACCGAGAATTGCCAAAGAACCTGGAGTTGAACTTGTCCAAATCTGTCTTTTTTGTAACCTGCCCAAAGGGTGTTGAATACCTTCTGGCGGACGAGCTCAGCACGCTTGGTCTTGGGCTGGTGAGGAACGCACCGGCGGGCGCATGGGTACAGGGGCCGCTGGAAGCCGGTTACCGGGCCTGTCTCTGGTCGCGTCTGGCTAACCGGGTGATTCTCCATATTGATGAGGTGGCGGCTACGAGTGCTGACGAGCTCTACGATGGTGTCGTTCACCTCGATTGGCAGAAGCATATACCCGTTGATGGCAGTTTTCGCGTTAATTTTATTGGCGAGAATGAGGCCATTCGCAATACCCAGTTTGGCGCCCAGAGAGTAAAAGACGGCATAGTGGATCGTTTCACCATGAGCGGCGGAAAGCGCCCGGCGGTAGAAGCGAAGATGCCGGATGTAACCGTGTCGGCCCGCCTGCATCGCGGCCGGCTTGCCCTGGGTATCGATATCAGCGGCCATAGCCTGCATCAGCGTGGCTATCGCACAGAACAGGGCTTGGCGCCTTTGAAGGAAAACCTCGCGGCCGCTTTGCTGATGCGTGCGGGCTGGCCTGAAATTGCGGCTGCAGGGGGCGACTTTGCAGACCCTATGTGTGGCTCAGGTACTCTGGTGATCGAAGCTGCCATGATGGCGCTGGATATCGCGCCGGGCCGTCGTCAGGAGCGCTTTGGCTTTGAAAAATGGCTGGGTCACCAGCCTGAATCCTGGTTGTCCTTGCGCCAGGAAGCGGAAAAGCGCGCCTATGAAGGTAAACAGGGCAAAGCACCCAGGTTCATGGGCTTTGATCATGACAGCCGGGTTATTTCCACCGCCCGTAATAACGCTCAGCGAGCGGGTCTGGAGAGCCTGATTGAATTCCAGGTTCAACCGATTGAAGAGCTCTCATTGGGAGACGACCGGGCTGAAACCGGTCTTGTTCTGGTAAACCCGCCTTACGGCGAACGCCTGAGTGACAGAAAGGCCCTTTCAGGTTTGTATGAATCCCTTGGCGATGCTGTGAAAAAGGCTGCGGCAGGTTGGCGCCTTGGCGTGTTTACCGGTGCCCCGGAGTTCGGCAAATCCATTGGCTTGCGCAGCTTTAAGCAGTACAAGCTGTTCAATGGCAAACTGCCTGCGCAACTTCTGCTGTTTACCATAGACGAAGCCAGTGTGCGCACGCCTCGGGAACCGGCAGCGCCGGGTGAAGTTCTGCCCCGGATTGCGAACGAAGAACGTGCCAACATGCTGCGCAACCGGCTGAAGAAAAACATGAAGACGATTGGCCAGTGGGCGCGTAAGCAGCAAATAAGCTGCTACCGCTTGTACGATGCGGACATGCCAGAGTACGCGTTGGCGATTGATATCTATGAGGGCAGAGTGCACGTGCAGGAATACGTCGCACCCAAATCGATTGATGAGCGTTCCGCACGGGATCGCCTGGCTGAAGCACTGGCGGTCATTCCGGAAGCCTTGGGCATTGAGCGGGATCAGATGGTCTGCAAGCAGCGGCAGCGCCAGGCTGGCATCAGTCAGTATGAAAAGCAGGACGTCAGCGGAGAGTTCTTTCAGGTGCAGGAACACGGTGTCACGCTCAAGGTGAATCTCAAGGATTATCTTGATACCGGGTTGTTTCTGGATCATCGCCCTGTGCGTCACTGGATCCAGCAAAACGCTCGGGGCAAGCGCTTCCTGAACCTGTTCTGCTACACCGGCGCGGCTACCGTTCATGCGGTCGCCGGCGGCGCCAGCCGCTCGTTGAGCCTGGATCTGTCAAAAACCTACGTGGGCTGGGCGCAGGATAACCTGGCAATTAACCGGGCAGAGCCCCAAAAGCATAAAGTGGAGCAGGTGGATTGTCTGGCCTGGCTGGCAGCGAGGCCAACGCCCGATCAGCTTTACGATCTGATCTTCATGGACCCGCCAACCTTCTCCAACTCGGCCCGTATGGCTGGCGTTCTGGATGTACAGAAGGACCACGCAAAGTTGATCCGGCAGGCGATGTCGAGGTTAAGTTCAGACGGTTTGCTGATTTTTTCCAATAACTTCCGACGCTTCAAACTGGATGAAGATCTGGCCTCTGAGTTTGAGATTGAGGAAGTGAGTGCCAGCACTCTTGATAAGGATTTTCAGCGCAACGCGCGGATTCACCGATGCTGGCACATTCGGCAAAGCGCTTAGTCGCGAGCGCTTCCGGGTCAGATGTCAGTCCTCGTCAAACAAGCCCTCTTCCTGCGCCATCAGAAGCAGGGCGTATACACCATTTTCCGGCAGCTGTGGCTCGAGGCCTGCCTCGAACAGAAGCTGACGGCGACGGTCTTCCAGGGCATCGCTGCTCATGTTGGTGATCAGGTCGGTAATTGGGGCGACTTCAAACGGCGCGTCTTGCTCCATAACGCTGAAAATCATATCCACCAGAATCTCGTCCGGGTCCAGCCCGTCAACGTAGACCGTCTGGTCGGGCAGATCCTGATGCAGTTCATGGACAAGCTCGATCAATGGCACGCCTTGTTCTTCCAGGTAGTGCAGATCCAGGTCGCCAAGATCGCCGTCTTCAGGCAGCCATTCATCAGCCGGAGCAATCACTACGTTTTTCATCTGGCCATCTTCCAGTGACCAGGCCATGGCAACCGGGAACAGGGCGTCGTCGGTCTGGCAGTATTCAATGTCGAGAAATCTTGGTGCAGCCATGTCGGGCTCCGTTCGATGAGTGGTGGCTAGTAAGCTCAGGATTCGTGGCGCGCGCGAGTAATGTCTGTCGACCCGGTATGAGGTATCAAGGCTTCGTGCCATACTATTGCGATAATTATCATTCTATCAGGGACACCATGGAACACGCTGAATTCAATACAGGTTTACTGAAGTTTCTGAACGCATCACCGACCCCTTGGCACGCTGTGGCGACCATGAAAAGTCAGCTCGATGCGGCCGGCTTCGAAGAGCTGGATGAAAAGGACGACTGGTCTGTTGACCAGAATCGCAGTTATTACGTTATCCGCAACGGTTCCTCGATCGTGGCGTTTCGTACCGGCGCCCGGGATGCTTCCGCATCCGGTATCCGCATGGTAGGTGCTCACACCGACAGCCCGTGCCTGAAAGTAAAACCTAACCCCGAGCTGCGCCGTAAAGGTTTTTTCCAGCTCGGCGTTGAAGTTTACGGCGGTGTTCTGATGAACCCCTGGTTCGACCGGGATCTTTCGCTGGCGGGAAGGGTGACCTTTCTCGATGGCCATAACAAGGTCAGTGACACACTGGTTGATTTCCGCAAACCTGTAGCCTTCATTCCCAGCCTTGCTATCCATCTGGACAGGGAAGCCAACAGCAGCCGCACGGTGAATGCCCAGACAGATCTTCCGCCGGTGCTGATGCAGGTTCCGGATGACGACGCGACCAGTTTTAATGAGCTTCTGGGGCAACAGATTGCCAGTGAATCCGGTACCAAAGTCCACAAGATCCTCGGCTATGAGTTGAGCTTCTACGATGCCCAGGAAGCAGCGGTTGTCGGGTTGCGTGATAACTTCATCGCCTCGGCCCGGTTGGACAACCTGCTGAGTTGTTACATCGGCCTGCAGGCGTTACTGAATACCTCCGGTGATGAAGCTGCGTTGTTGGTCTGTAACGACCATGAAGAAGTGGGCAGTATGTCCTCCGAAGGCGCACAGGGGCCATTTCTGACAGCGGTTCTTGATCGCTGGTGTGGCGCTGGCAAGGCCAGAGCCATTGCGCGCTCCATGATGATCTCCGCAGATAATGCCCACGGCGTGCACCCGAACTATATGGACAAGCACGATGAAAACCATGGCCCTGTCCTGAACAAAGGCCCGGTTATCAAGGTGAACCACAACCAGCGCTATGCAACCAACAGCCGTTCAGCCGCTGTTTACCGCCATATCAGTGACGAGTTGGGGTTGCCGCACCAAACCTTTGTGGTGCGCAGCGATATGGGTTGTGGCAGCACGATTGGACCGGTGACGGCAGCAAATCTGGGTGTGACAACACTGGATATTGGTGTACCGCAGTTCGGCATGCACTCTATTCGCGAACTGATTGGCACTGAGGATGGCTTTACGATGTTCCGCGTGTTGGCAGAATTCATGCAGCGTGAGCAGGTTCTTTAATTAAGTGGCTCCCCGAGCTGGGCTCGAACCAGCGACAAACGGATTAACAGTCCGTTGCTCTACCAACTGAGCTATCGGGGAACAGCGTCAAGTCGGGCGGCATAGTAAGCGCTTTGAATTAGCCGGTCAACCCCCTGATATAAAAGGTCAAAATTTGTACTCCAGTATGGCTCACCAATATCGCCCCCCTCCGTGGCTGCGCAGTGGTCATGTTCAGTCTGTGTGGCCGGTACTGTTTCGCAAGGTACGAGTGGAGGATCCGGTCACAGAAGTGCTTTCAACAGCCGATAACGATGAGCTTCATCTGGACTGGCATCGCCAGGGCAGTAATCGCCTGGCCATTGTCTCACACGGGTTGGAAGGGCATAGTCGGCGACCCTACATACTGGGGCTGACAAAAGCGTTATTGGCTCAGGGCTGGGATGTTCTGGCGTGGAATTTTCGCTCTTGTGGCGGTGTGATGAACCTGCAACCGAGGTTTTATCACAGCGGCGCCACCGAAGATCTACGCCAGGTTGTTGATCATGGCCTGGCACAAGGTTATCAAACCGTGTTCCTGTCTGGTTTCAGCATGGGGGGTAACCTTACGCTTCTGTATCTTGGCGAGCAGGGTGAGCGCGTTGACAGCAGAATCTGCGGTGCGGTGGCTTACTCGGTGCCCTGCGACCTTGCGGGCAGTGCTGATATACTGGCATTGCCCAGCCGAAAGATATATATGCAGCGGTTTTTGAAGGATCTTCGCGTAAAAATAGATGAAAAAGCGCGAAAGTTTCCCGATCTTATTGATGTTTCCGGTTTCGATTCCATTCAGAGTTTTCACGAATTTGATGATCGCTACACAGCACCGCTGCACGGATTCAAAGATGCCGTAGATTACTGGGCCCAGTGCTCCGCGTTGGGCAGACTGAAAGATATAAGGGTACCTGCGCTGATGGTTAATGCAGCCGATGATCCGTTTCTGTCAGCAAAGTGCTTCCCCGAGTCACCCTCTGTGCTCGGGGCACACGTGCGCCTCGACGCACCGAAATGGGGTGGTCATGTCGGGTTTGTGGAGCATGGCGGTGACGGGTATTACTGGTCTGAGCGCAGGGCCCTCGCGTTTCTGCAGGGCGTGGTGTGATGTTTATTCAAGGAGTGGCTTGAGTACCGGCCATACATTCTCAAGCAGCCTGGGTTGAGCTTCGGCCGTTGGATGAATGCCGTCACCTTGCATCAGATTCGCTTTGTCGTAGATCCCGTCCAGAAAGAAGGGAACCAGAGCAGTGTTGTAGCTGTCTGAAAGCGCCGGAAAGATATCGGCAAACAGTTGCGTATAACGCTGGCCGTAGTTCGGCGGTATCTGCATGCCAACCAGAATGGCGCGGGCTCCAGAGTCCTGAACACCCTCAACCATTGTTGCAAGGTTGGATTTGATCACGCCCGGGGGAAAGCCGCGAAGGCCGTCGTTACCACCCAGCTCGATAATAACCACGGAGGGATTATTCTTTTCAAGCAACTCAGGCAAGCGGCGGACACCGCCATCTGTGGTTTCGCCGCTGATGCTGGCATTCACCACGCGCCAGTTGCTTAGGCCATTGCCTTGCAAGCGCTCACGCAAGAGTTGTACCCAAGCTGTTTCCGACGAAACGCCGTAGGCAGCACTGAGGCTGTCACCCACAACCAGAAGGGTTTGCTGGCCAGCCATTAAAGGCATGGCAAAAAAAGCCACCAGAAGGAGTGCGATTGATCTGACGTACAGCAACACCGTATGCATAGACTATCCGTATACCTTGATTAATGAACGTGTTTTTCCGGGAGCCCCGTGAGCAAGATGCAGACTATAAATCCAGATAGCCAGCGCCCGATGCTGCGCGTTGAAAACCTGACCCACCGTGTAAGCCTGGAAACAGATACGCTAACGATCTTGAAGGGGGTCAGCCTTGAAATCAATCGGGGAGAATCCGTAGCCATTGTTGGCCGCTCCGGTTCTGGAAAAACCACCTTGCTGGGATTGCTCGCCGGTCTCGACACACCGACCGAAGGCACCGTTGAACTCGATGGCTCGGTCATCAGCAGGTTAAGCGAAGATGAGCGCGCCAGATTGCGCGCCCAACGTGTGGGGTTTGTATTCCAGTCATTCCAGCTCTTGCCGGCGCTGACCGCTCTGGAGAACGTCATGTTGCCGCTGGAGCTTGCCGGTATGGACGCGCCGGAAAAACGCGCCCGGGAGCTTCTTGAACGAGTAGGGCTGGGTGAGCGGCTTACCCACACTCCAAGGCAGCTCTCCGGCGGCGAGCAGCAGCGGGTAGCCATAGCACGGGCGTTTGCCTCCGATCCGGCCATTCTGTTTGCCGACGAGCCTACCGGCAACCTGGATAACCGCACCGGCCAGGAAATCTCGGATTTGCTGATGACGCTGAACCAGGAGCAGGGCACCACACTGGTGATGGTCACCCACGATGAACAACTGGCCGCACGTTGCTTACGGCAGTTTCATATTGAAGCGGGCGAGTTGACCGAACCGGTTCTCGAAACGGAGCTCGCTGATTGATGGCTGCTGCAAAAAAGCTGATGTCTGTACGCCGCGACTGGCGTGAGCGCGATGTGCGTGTGGTGCTCGCGGCGCTGATTATTGCCGTAGCCACGGTCGCAACCATTGCTCTGTTCGCCAGCCAGCTACAACGCACCCTGGTATCGTCTGCCAGTTCTTTCCTGGCCGCAGATCGGCAGCTGGAAGCAGAAAACGGTCGCCCCGTGCCCGAGCCGTGGATTACCGAAGCTGTGGAGCGCGGGCTTGAAACCGGTCGCATGGTGGAGTTTTCCACTATGGTGTTTGGCAACGATGCTTTCCAGCTTGTATCCATAAAAGCGGTCAGCAATGAGTACCCGCTGCGCGGCAAGCTCGAAATCCAGGGGGGTTCCGAAGGCTCCCGGGTACAGGTGCAGAACGGGCCGGCACCGGGCGAAGTCTGGATCAACCCCAGATTGCTTCGGCTGCTGGATATTCAGATCGGAGACACTCTTGAAGTAGGCAGCCGTAACCTGACTGTGTCGGGCATATTGCTGCGTGAGCCAGATGGCGGGTTCAGCCTTTCCGCTCTCGCGCCCCGGGTGATGATGCACGTGGATGATGTAGCGTCCACTGGTGTTATCCAGGAAGGCAGCCGGGTTGAATACGTTTACCTGTTTGCCGGCGACGATGCGGCGCTTGAAGGTTACTACCAATGGCTTCAGCCGCAGATGGAGCCCAGCCATGAGTGGGAAGGCGTTCGCGATGGCGAAACGTTTTCAAGGTCACTCGATCGGGCTGAAAGTTTTCTGCTTCTGGGTGGCAGCCTGGCGGTATTGCTGGCCGCCGTGGCGGTGGCTGTTGCCAGCCGTCAGTACGCCTTATCCCAGCGCGACACTGTCGCTCTGCTTAAAACCCTCGGCCTTGGCAGTTCCGGAATTGGACAGCTTTACCTGAAGCGGCTGGCGCTTTGGGGCGTGACCGGCATGGTCGGAGGCCTTCTGGTAGCCGTTCCTCTGTTCTGGTTGCTCACTCGGCTGTTGAGTGAGGCGCTGGACCGGCCGGTAGAGTTCCAGCTGGATTCATCCGCACTCACGCCAGCGTTGCTAACAGCTGTGGTTTCATTGTTTGCGTTTGCTTATCCGCCCATTCGGCGTCTCAGAAATGTGCCGGCAATGCGCGTATTACGCAGTCAGCCGGGTGAGACAGGGCGAGAAGCCCTGCCTGATATGCTGATTGCCATTGTGGCTGTGTTCGGCCTTGTGTGGCTGTACGCGGGCGAGCTGTCACTCGTGATCTCCCTTCTGGGCGGTTTGGCATTCTTGCTTGGTGCCCTCGGCCTGCTGGGTTGGCTCCTTGTAGCCACGCTGCGGAAGGTTCGCGGTGGCGGGCACGCCTGGCGCCTTGCGTTGGTTGGCCTCTACCGCCATCGCCGCGCCAGCCTCTCGCAAATTGCGGTGTTTGCCATGACGCTCATGCTGGCGACGACGCTGATACTGGTGCGCACCTCCTTGTTGGACGACTGGCAAGCGCAGCTTCCCGACGATGCGCCCAATCACTTCCTGATCAACATTGCCCCGGATGCGGTGGACGAGGTTGCCGGCTACTGGGAAGAGCGCGGCCAGCCACTGGATCAGCTTTACCCCATGGTGCGTGGCCGGCTGACGGAACTGAATGGCCAACCGGTAAAAGAAGTGGTGAGCAAAGACCAGCGAGTAGGGGCTCTTAACCGGGAACTGAACCTGACCTGGATGCCCTCGCTTCCAACTGATAACACTATTGTGGAAGGCAGCTGGTTTGAGGAGGGTCAAACGGACGGTGTATCCGTAGAGGCAGAACTGGCAGGCAAGCTTGGTTTGGTACTGGGCGATGAACTGACGTTTACCATTGGTTCTGACAAGGTCACCGAAACCGTTACCAGTATTCGCACAGTGCAGTGGGATAGCATGAAACCCAATTTCTACATGGCTTTTCCACCGGAAGGCGGCCTTACCAATATGCCTGCTACCTGGATAACCAGCTTTCACCTTCCCAGAGATCGTAAAAGTGAGTTGAATGAGTTCTCCCGGCGTTTCCCGACCGTTTCCCTGCTCGAAATCGATAACGTTATTGAGCGCATACAAGAGATTGTCCGGCAGGTTACCCAAGCCATAGAGGCAATCCTTGTGCTGATACTGGCAGCGGCGCTGGTGGTGATGGCGGCGGTTGTCAGCGCCACGCTTCAGGATCGCCAGAGGGAGGGGGCTCTGCTACGCACACTTGGCGGTCGCCAGAGCCTGCTGGTACGCAGCACCATGCTGGAGTTTGCTTTGCTCGGCGGCTTTGCCGGGATTCTCGGGGTGGCTGCGGCCGAAGCTGCGGTATGGGCTTTGCAGTTCCGGATGTTTGAGGGTAATTTTAACTGGCATTGGCAAGTTATTCTGCCTATACCCGTTATCAGCGCGGCGGTACTGTCGTTGTTCGGGCGCTGGCAGTTGAGGCCGGTGTTGAGTGTTTCACCGATGCTTCTGCTGCGGCGGCTCGAGTAAAACGTAGATTTCGGTAAGCGGCTATGGCTGCTTACCGGTAGTTTGCGAGAATGGCGTTCAGTTCGCCGTTCTCGCGAATACGCGCAAGCTCAGCGTTGAACTTGTCTGCAAAAGCCTGGCTTTCCTTGCGCAGCATCACGCGGAAACCGTAGGAACTTATTCCCCCGGACGAGATCGTAAACCGACCCTGCAATCCTTCGTTTTTCAGTATCCACTTGCCCACCAGTAGATTGACGACTGCCGCGTCAAAGCGATCACCGTGAAGTAAAAAGATAAACATGTCTCTTTCCCGGGAAACGTCGAAACGCTTGATCGCACCAGACTCAAAGTGCGGTTCCAGCGCCGGATACATGTAACCCAGGTGGGTTACTAACGTTTTGGTAAATAGATCTTCGGGTGAATGGTATGTCTTACCGGCGTCTTTGGGCGTAAAGAATACTTCCTGAACCTCCACAACCGGTTCTGTAAACAGGAATTTTTCCGGTTGGTGTGTCCATTCCTCAGCCCGGGAGGTGCCATCGATATAGCCATCCAGCAACATTTGGTCGACGCGCTTGCGGGGGACTTTTTTTGCGACAATCTGGTACCCAAGGCGTTCTGAAATCAGCGCAACCACGTCCCACATAATACCGGAGGGTTCATCCTGATCCACGATCAGGTAGGGCGGATAACCGTTCGGGGAAATATTGAAGCGGAACACTTTCTCGTTGCTTGCGGGTGAAGCGCATGTACCCAAGGCAAATGTGAGCAAAAAGAGCAGGCAAGCCACACGTTTTGCGAAGGTTGTGAGCCAGCGATGTTTTTGATGCTTCATTAAGGCGGACTCTCTACGGGCCTACAGGCTGCCAGCAATGATTTGATTGTTACTCGTCTGCCCCGCTATTTCAATATTTGAGAGTAATGTTATGTTCGCCAAAAACAGGACCAAGCACCGGGGCCCTGTCTCTGGCCTGCCTGTTTCAGGCCCAGGCGCGCTGAAGAACGGCTCGTGCCTCCTTCAGAGTTACCTCTTTCGGATTGAACATGATGGAGCCGTCGTCCAGCGCCATTTCTGCAATGGCGTCCAGCTGATCTTCAGTAACCTTGCCTGTTTCTTTCAGTGTGCGTGGCAGCTGGCAACGCTTGTAAAGCGCGTCCCGCAACTTGCGCAGGGTTGAAATACTGGCTTCCGCACGACGGCTGGCGGGCGTGGCGGCGTATATCTCCGGTCCTTCCAGATACAGCAACAGTTCGCCCAAAGGCTCGCGAATGGTTTCAAGGTTGTACTCAAGTACATAGGGCAGGTACAGACTCATGCACAGGCCGTGGGGCAGGTGGCAAATGGCGCCAGTAGCGTGACCGAGGGAGTGCACCAGCCCGACCATGGAGTTGGAAAACGCAATGCCCGCCATGGTGGACGCCTGCGCCAGCTCCAGCCTGCCGTCGCTGTCTTTCGGGTTGTCCATGACCTGTAACAGCGATTGACTGACTTTCTTGATGGCCGCCGTGGCGTAGGCATCGCTCAGGGGATTTTTTGCCATGCAGGTGAAGGATTCAATGGCATGGGTCATGGCATCCATGGCCGTTGCTGCCGTAATGTGAGGCGGCAACGTCAGCGTCATACGCGGGTCGATAATTGCCGCGTTGGGCAGCAGGAAAGACGACGTGAAGGGCAGTTTTACGCCTTTTTTCTCGTCGGTAATCACCGCAACAGACGTAACCTCTGAACCGGTTCCTGCGGTTGTGGGCACTACAAAGAGCGGCTTGAGCGGATGCTTGATCACGCCGGCGCCCGTGTATTTGGCAATGTCCGTGCCGCCTTCAGAAACCAGAATATTGACCGCTTTGCCGGTGTCGATGGCTGAGCCACCCCCAATCGCGATAATGGAGTCGCACTTTTCCTTGCGGTAAATCGCGGCGATATCACGAACCACGGTGGTTGAGGAATCCGGCGGCACATCGTCGTATATGCTCACAATATCCAGGCCGCTCTCTTCACAGGCGGCAATCACGGGGTCCAGCAGACCCGCGGCACGAACGCCTTTGTCAGTCACAATCATCGGGCGCTTGGCGGCCAGGCCGTTCAGCTCGTAAGGGATGTGCTCAAGGGCGGCTTTGCCGGCAATAACCTTTACCGGGCAGAAGAACTCATAGTAAGTGTTGGTCATTATGCTCTCGCTGACTGGACAAAGTGAGTGGCAACCTTCAGGTAAATCTGGGCGGCACTGATCAGTTTTTCCGGGAGGTGGAGGTTCTCCGGATACTCTTTCACCGCACGCTTGGCAACGATCTTCGGCAAAATGAACGATTCAAGCCGGTTGAGCACGCGGGTCATACGCACCGCATAACTCACATTGCCGTCTACCAGCATGCGGTCATTGGCAAATGCGACGGAAGTCTTCTCCTGGAACGACAGAACCAGAAAGGCGTGGACGAGATGTTTGAACTTGATGGAAACATCCACCGGGCGCGGAGCAGAATCGCCATGGTAGTGGAGGCGGCCCTGGCCAATGTGCTCCACGACCAGCTTTGAGCCATCGGGCATCACCATCATTTCAAACAGGAACCCTATCGGCAGTGCGTTCGCTTCTGCCTGCACCTCGCTATCAACCTCGCTGACCGCCTGAAGAGCCCGCCCCATAACCTGGAACATCAACTCGACATACAGGCGTCGCGCCTGGGAGGCCATAGGCTGGATACGTTTTGCTAACATGTCCGTCACCTGATTCTGCTTATTGATATCTGATTTTTAGAGTTATTGCTCTAGAAGTCAATATTCATAATGACGCTAAGTCTTTGCTTCACCTGCAAGCCATTGCCTGCAAATGAAAAAAGGCCGAAATCCAGCTGGTTTCGGCCTTTTCGTATTCACCCTCCCGGATCCTACTGGGTGAGGGCCGCCAGCTTTTGGCGAGCTTCCTCGGCGATCGCTCCAGTGGATTCCGCCGCTGTGCTGTAATAAGCGACGGCTTCCTTGAGGTTGTTTTCTTTCACCGCAATGTCTCCCAAACGCAGGAACGCAATTGAAGTAGGCACAACCTGGTTAGCCTGGGACAGGTTTTCCCGCGCCTTGTCCAGATTGTTGAGCTTCAGCGCGGACAAGCCGTTGTGCAGGCGATACACAAACATCTCGGGGTACAGGGATACCGCCTTGTTGAAATCAGCCGAGGCTTTGTCGTGTTTGTCCTGTTCCTGGTAGATACGGCCACGCAGGGAATAGAACATGGCTTCGCGAGGCAAAAGTTTGATGGCCTCGTTGACCTTTTCAAGCGCCGCATTCATATCGCCGTCGGATGCAAGCTTCATGGCTTGGTCGTGGGCGTCGTAGGCGGGCTGGACCTTGCGCAGGGTAGCGGTTTTCTTTTTATAGACGTCTGCACCGCGGTAGCCACCGGCACCTATCTCGGCGACCAGTTTGCTGTTTTCGCGAACGCGTTTTGCTGAAGGTGGGTGCGTGGCAAAAAGGCCATCCACGAATCCCGCCTGTTGACCCTTGGACAGCTCAAGAAAGATTTCCTGCAGTTCCACGGCAGCCTGCGGGTCGTAGCCGGCTTTTTTCATGTAGATAATGCCGTAATGATCCGATTCCAATTCATCCCCTTGGCCGTATTGCGCCAAAGCAAGCTGGGCTCCTAGCGCAGCACCCCCCATAAGCAGGCCAGCCCATTCATTATCAGACAACGCAAATCCCAAACCAGCCACACCAGCGCTTATCAGCATCCCTTGTTGCATGCGCTGAACACTGTGGCGCGCGGCCGCATGAACAATCTCGTGGCCGAGCACAGAAGCAAGCTGGGCTTCATCGTCAAATTTGGTCAGCAGCCCCCGATTCACGGCAATCTTGCCACCCGGCAGGGCCCAGGCATTGGGAACGCTACTGTTCAGAACCACGAACTCGTACGGCAGGTCGGGGCGGTCACTCACTCGGGCCAGCTTCTGGCCAACCTCACTAACATAAAGCGTCAGCTCAGGATCGATGTAGAATTGTCCGCCCTGAGTCTGCTGGGTGGGCGTATACTGTTCGGCGCCCATGGCGAGTTCCTGGCTTTCACCTATCAGGGAAAGCTGCCTCTCGCCGGTCACCGGGTTTACAGAACACCCGATAAGCAGCAGCATAAGCGCCATAACCGGGAAATAGCGTTGCAAGACGGCGTTGGTCACTCTCGACTCCTGTAATTGAATGGCAGAAACGTATAATTGCACGGCTGCAGCCGGCTTTAAATACCGGCGGCCCAAAACCAACAATCGAACCACAGGTTTGTTTTGAATGGACGATCAAATCCGAGCCGACCGGGTTACCCGGTTTATCAAAACACTCAACCAGGCCAGAGAGCTTGGGCTGTCTGTTATAGAGACCACCGAGTTTAGCCTGACCCTTTGCCTGCCATACAGCGATCGCATCATCGGCAACCCGGATACCGGCGTGATTCACGGGGGCGCCATCACAACATTGATGGACACCACATCCGGCTCGGTCATGCTTGGCGCCATGGATGTATTCGAACTCTGCCCAACCCTGGACTTGCGAGTTGACTACATGCGCCCAGCAGAGCCGCGCAAGCCCGTATATGCCCGGGCGGAAGTCTACAAAATGACCCGCAACATCATATTCACACGATGCGAAGCCTACCAGGAAGGTGGCGAAACCGTGGCCAACTGCGTAGGGACCTTCATGCGCATCGGCCCGGACGCATTGCCAAAAGCCTATCGCGAACTGATCACTGGAGGCCCGGTATGACCGATCCGGAAATTCTTCGCTACACCCGCGACACCGGTGATTTCACCCGGCTGATCACCAGCATTCCCTACGCATCCTTTATCGGTTTGCAATGCGACCAGTTCGGCGATGACCTCATCTTCCGCCTGCCAGCAAAAGACCAGAATCTCGGCAACCCGATCCTGCCCTCCATCCACGGAGGCGTAATCGGTGGCTTTATGGAACTCTCGGCGGCTATCTACCTGATGCTGGCACAGGAAACCATCCGCATGCCACGCATCGTCAACTTTTCCCTGGATTACCTGCGCGCTGGCCTCGACCGCGAAACCTACGCCGAATGCCAGCTCACCCGGCAGGGTAACCGCGTGGCTAACGTAATGATCACCGCCTGGCAAAAATCCCGTTCCAAACCGATTTCGACCGCAAGGGCGCACTTCCTGTTAGAAGACTGATCGGGACTGCACTTTAGGACTTGAAAACCCCCGGAGTGCCCCCATTTTTGCTGCAAGATGAACTCACAAGCTGGATAACACGGGAGAAGGTCCTTGCTCCCGTGTTCCCCCTCAAATGTCGATTGCAGGAGAGACAAACAAATGACGGTTGAAACGCAAAAAGAAACTCTGGGTTTTCAGACCGAAGTAAAGCAACTACTTCACCTGATGATCCATTCCCTGTACTCAAACAAAGAAATCTTCCTCCGCGAACTGATTTCCAACGCCTCCGACGCCGCGGATAAAATGCGCTTCGCAGCAGTGAAAGATGACAGCCTCTACGAAGGCGACTCAGAGCTGCAAATCCGCCTGGATTTTGACAAAGAAGCCAACACTATCACCCTGGCTGACAACGGCATCGGCATGACCCGTGATGACGTTGTTCAGAACCTCGGCACCATCGCTCGTTCAGGCACCGCAGAATTCCTGCAGCAGCTCTCCGGAGACGAAAAGAAAGACAGCAAACTGATCGGCCAGTTTGGTGTGGGCTTTTATTCCGCCTTCATCGTCGCCGACAAGGTTGACGTATTCACCCGCCGTGCAGGCGCGCCTGTAGAAGAAGGCGTGCACTGGCAGTCAACTGGTGATGGCGAATTCACCATCGAACAGGTTACTCGCGACAAGCGCGGCACCGAAATCGTTATTCACCTGAAACCAGACGCCACCGAATTTGCTGACGGCTTCCGCCTCCGCAACCTGGTGAAAAAGTACTCTGACCATATCTCCTTCCCGGTGGTCATGAAATCCGAACCCACCGAAGAAGGCGAAGAGCCCAAAGACGAAACCGTAAACGACGCAACCGCGCTCTGGACTCTGCCCCGTACCGAAATCAAAGACGAAGAATACAAAGAGTTCTACAAGCACATTGCTCACGATTTTGAAGACCCACTGACATGGTCCCACAACAAGGTTGAAGGCAAACTGGATTACACCAGCCTTCTGTATATCCCGGCTCGTGCACCGTTTGATATGTACAACCGCGATGCGCCCCGTGGTCTGAAGCTCTATGTACAGCGCGTATTCATCATGGACGACGCGGAACAGTTCCTGCCGTTGTACCTGCGCTTTGCCAAAGGTGTGGTGGATTCCAACGATCTGTCCCTGAACGTTTCCCGTGAGATCCTCCAGAACGATACCACCGTGGACAGCATCCGCACTGCGCTCACCAAGCGTGTGCTGGATATGCTGTCGAAACTGGCGAAAAAAGATGGCGACGAGTACCAGAAGTTCTGGGGCGAGTTTGGCACTGTTCTGAAAGAAGGCCCGGCGGAAGATTTCAGCAACCGCGAAAAGATTGCCGGCCTCTTGCGCTTTGCGACCACGCTCACCGGCGAGAGTGCTCAGAACGTGTCTCTTGACCAGTACATTGAGCGTATGAAAGAGGGTCAGAGCAAGATCTACTACATTACCGCTGATAACTTCATGGCCGCCAAGAGCAGCCCGCACCTGGAAGTTTTCCGCAAGAAAGGTATCGAAGTGCTGATCCTCTCTGATCGTATTGACGAGTGGATGATGGGCTACCTGAACGAGTATGACGGCAAATCATTCCAGGACGTTGCCCGTGGCGATCTTGATCTTGGTGAAGTGGAAACCGAGGAAGACAAGAAGCACAAGGAAGAAGCTGCTGAAGAGCATAAGGATCTGCTGGAGCGCATCAAAACAGCACTCACCGACCGGGTTCAGGAAGTGCGGGTAACCAACCGCCTTACGGATTCACCTGCGTGTCTGGTAACGGGCGACTTTGATATGGGTGCCCAGATGAAGAAGATCATGGAAGCGGCGGGCCAGAAGGTTCCGGACAGCAAGCCTATCTTCGAAATCAACGTGGATCACCCGCTGGTTCAGCGTCTCGAGCGCGAGGAGGGTGATGAGCGCTTCAACGAGCTCTCAGCAGTTCTTCTGGATCAGGCCACATTGGCCAGCGGCGAACAGCTGCAGGATCCGGGTGCCTATGTAACCCGCCTGAACCGTCTGTTGCTGGAACTCGCTAACTAAACCCTATGCGTCAGATTATTGTGGACATCAGCATCAGCCCTGACGAGTGGATAAAACTCTACCAGGGCGTTGCCACCGATGTTCATACTAAGGCCCGGGACGGACGCTCAGTCCGTTTCCCGGCCCGTATCCTTTCCAGGTTTTACCTCCAGAATGGCGTGCGGGGCAGCTTCCGTATTCTGTTCGACGATTCCGGCAAGTTCTCCTCCATCGAAAGACTTTGAATCTCTCGGCTATCGAGCCTTTCCTGCTATCGATTACCAAAAACTTTCACATCTTTATCTTTAATTAATTGTTTTTGGTGTGCCCCGAGGGACTAACCTTATCTTGTAGAAGGCGACTTTCGCCAATGATGCAGGAAAAGGAGAATGCTATGTCTCAAAACAATACTGGCGGCAAATGCCCCGTGATGCACGGTGCAACCTCTACAGAAAGCCGTAGCGTCATGAATTGGTGGCCAGAAGGCCTCAATCTCGACATCCTCCACCAACACGATCGCAAGACCAACCCACTCGGTGAAGACTTCGATTACCGGGAAGAAGTCAAAACGCTCGATTTTGACGGGATCAAACAAGATCTCCACGCCCTGATGACAGACAGCCAGGATTGGTGGCCGGCAGACTGGGGCCACTATGGTGGCCTGATGATCCGTATGGCCTGGCACTCAGCGGGCACCTACCGTATTGCCGACGGGCGTGGTGGCGGTGGCACCGGAAATCAGCGGTTTGCACCGATCAGTTCCTGGCCGGACAACGTCAGCCTCGACAAGGCCCGCCGTTTGCTGTGGCCGATCAAGAAGAAGTACGGCAACAAGATCAGTTGGGCTGACCTGATTATTCTGGCCGGCACGGTCGCCTATGAATCCATGGGCCTGCCATCCTACGGCTTTTCATTTGGCAGGAAAGACATCTGGCACCCGGAAAAAGACATTTACTGGGGCGCCGAGAAAGAGTGGCTGGCGCCATCGGATGAGCGTTACGAAGACGTAGACAAGCCCGACACCATGGAAAACCCGCTGGCCGCCGTGCAGATGGGCCTGATCTATGTAAACCCTGAAGGCGTGAACGGTAAGCCTGACCCGATCAAGACAGGGGAGCAAGTACGGGTGACGTTTGCCCGTATGGCGATGGACGATGAAGAAACGGCTGCTCTGACGGCTGGCGGACACACCGTTGGCAAGTGTCACGGCAATGGCGATGCGGGTGCGCTTGGCGCCGAGCCTGAAGCTGGCGATGTGGAAGAGCAGGGCATGGGCTGGAGCAACCCTAATATGAAGGGCAAAGCCAGCAACGCCGTGACTTCGGGTATCGAAGGTGCCTGGACCACGCACCCGACCAAGTTTGATATGGGCTATTTTGACCTGTTGTTCGGCTATGAGTGGGAGTTGAAGAAAAGCCCGGCTGGTGCGTGGCAGTGGGAACCCATTGATATGCCGAATGAGGTTAAGCCGGTTGATGCCAGCGATCCTTCCATTCGCCACAACCCGATCATGACCGATGCCGATATGGCCATGAAGAAGGATCCGAAGTACCGGGCCATTTGTGAAAAGTTCATGGCTGATCCCGAATACTTCAAGGACTGCTTCGCCCGAGCCTGGTTCAAACTGACTCACCGTGATCTGGGGCCGAAAGCCCGTTACATAGGCCCGGAAGTACCAGCCGAAGACCTGATCTGGCAGGATCCGGTACCGGCAGGCAGCACGGATTACTGCGAAGAAGTGGTCAAGGAAAAGATTGCCGAAAGTGGCTTGAGCATCGGTGAGATGGTCAGCACGGCTTGGGACAGCGCGCGAACCTACCGTGGTTCAGACATGCGCGGTGGTGCCAACGGCGCCCGTATTCGTCTGGCTCCTCAGAAAGACTGGGAAGGCAACGAACCAGTGCGCCTGGCGAAGGTGCTCAAGGTGTATGAGCAGATTTCAGCTGACACCGGCGCCAGCGTGGCAGACGTGATTGTTCTCGCCGGTAGCGTGGGTATCGAGCAGGCTGCAAAAGCCGCGGGCTACAACGTTCGCGTTCCTTTCCTGAAGGGCCGTGGCGATGCCACTGCCGAGATGACCGATGCGGATTCTTTCGAGCCGCTGGAACCGGTTGCAGATGCTTTCCGCAACTGGCTGAAAAAGGATTATGTAGTCAAAGCGGAAGAGCTGATGCTGGACCGTGCTCAATTGATGGGCCTGACAGCACCGGAAATGACCGTTCTCATTGGCGGCATGCGCATGCTTGGAACTAATTACGATGGAACCAAGCACGGGATCTGGACCGGCCATGAAGGTCAACTGACGAATGATTTCTTCGTTAACCTGACTGACATGGGCAATAGCTGGAAGCCCGTGGGCAACAACCTCTATGAGATTCGTGATCGCAAAACCGATCAGTTGAAGTGGAGCGCGAGCCGCGTGGACCTGGTGTTCGGTTCGAACTCCATCCTGCGCTCTTACGCTGAAGTCTATGCCCAGGACGACAATCAGGAGAAGTTCGTCAAAGACTTCGTTGCTGCCTGGACCAAGGTCATGAACGCGGATCGTTTCGACGTACAGAAATAAGTCGATAGCAACAGGCCGTGCACGCCCATAAGGGAGTGCACGGCTACCAACTTCCCGCCAAATTCCTTACAATCCGCTCCGCCTGATTTTTGATCAGCTGTATCCTGATTTTCTCTTTCAGCCTCTGGAGCCCTCATGCGAATCATCCTTGCCCCGATGGAAGGGCTGGTCGACGCACCCATCCGTGAAACCCTGACCAAAGTCGGCGGTATAGACCGGTGCGTAACCGAGTTCATTCGCGTGACCCACGGCATGCTGCCACCCCGGATTTTTTACAAATACGCGCCCGAACTCTATAACCAGTCCCTCACCCAGGTGGGTACACCGGTGGCTGTTCAGCTGCTGGGTTCAGACCCGGAACAAATGGGCCGGCATGGGCTTAAAGCAGCGGAATTGGGCGCTACTCAAGTGGATATCAATTTCGGTTGTCCTGCCAAAACAGTGAACAAGCACAAAGGTGGTTGTGTGCTGATGCGTGAGCCGGAGTTGATGCATGAGATTGCAGCGGCGGTTCGCAAGGCTGTCCCCGTGGGGATTCCGGTTACCGCCAAAATGCGCCTGGGGTACGACGATCGCTCCATGGGTGTGGCCTGTGCTCAGGCGCTGGAAGCCGCCGGGGCACAGGAGATCGTTATTCATGCGCGCAGTAAGGTGGATGGCTATAAACCGCCGGCGTACTGGGAAGAGATTGCCAAGGCGCGGGAAGCGGTGAAGGCCAAAGTGATTGCCAACGGCGAAATCTGGACCCTTGCGGATTATTGGCGTTGCCGTGAAGTTTCCGGTTGTGAGGATGTGATGATCGGCCGGGGCCTGATCGCGAGGCCGGATCTGGCTCGCAAAATCAAAGCCAGCCAGCAAGGTGTTGAAGTCGCAGACATGACTTGGCCAGAGGCGGTTGCGTTGGTTCGGGAATATGCGGAAGTGCTGCAAGGGTGGCTTGAAGACAAGTACGTAACCGGTCGCATCAAGCAGTGGATGAATTTCCTGCGGCAAGGTTTTCCGGAGGCTGAGACCATCTGGCAGGATGCTCGAAAAATCCGGGAAGTGGCACCGATGCTCGCCTGCCTCGAACAAGCTATTCCCCTATCACGGAGCGCCGTGCGGGCGGCCTGAATCTCCCTGTTTTGATGACCTCTCTCTTGATCTTCCTGATTGCGAACTACACTGGTACAGAGCTGTCATGTGTTCGTAATTATTGTGGTTCGTAAAAACAAAACCACAAAGGAGAGATCTCTAATGTCCAAAAAAACGGAAATCGGGGCCATGAAAGGACTCGTTGGCGGAGTTTGCCTGTCGCTGGGGTTGGTGTCCGGAGCGGGCGCTGCAGAGGGTGATGTAAAGGTCACGCCTTTGGGAAGCCATGATGGCGAGTTCTGCGCTCTGGATCGGGCCATGGTGTTTGAAGATCCCAACGGCACCCGCATTCTTTACGATGCTGGCCGCACCGTAGCTGGCCCGGATGATCCTCGCCTCGGTAATATTGACGTGATACTGGTATCGCATATGCACGGCGACCACTTGGGTGATCGCCGTATCAAGGAAACCAACGCCGGTAACTGCGGCGGGCCGGAATTCCCGGTGGTCACTCTGCCGCAATCCAACACCGTGGACATAGCGGTAAAAAAACAGGCAAAGGTCGTTACCGGCAGCGAGATGCCGGCATTTTTTGCCGCCAAACTTGAAGCTGCCGGCGGCGACTCAGCCAACTCCATGTTAATACGCTTCGGTGCAGAGCTGGACGTCGGTGGTGTGGCTATCACCACCGTGCCGGCGGTACACAGTAACGGGGTTTCACCTGCGTTCCTCACCGGCCCGCTGGCGGAATACCTGAAAACCGCAGGCGTTGGCGCGAGTGTCGGGCCGCCGACCGGCTACGTACTGACTTTTTCAAATGGCCTGGTGGTTTATCTCTCCGGGGATACCGGGATTACGGCCGAGCAGAAGCTGGTGGTGAACGATCACTACGGGGCTGAGCTGGTGGTGATGAATATTGGTGACAATTACACCACCGGGCCCAAAGAGGCGGCTTACGTAATCAATGATCTGATCGATCCGAAAGCCGTCATTGCCTCCCATGCCAATGAGCCGGCCACATCCGCCGGAAAGCTGAAGCAGGGCACGAAAACGGCCTTGTTCAGGGATCTGGTAAAAGTTCCAATGCACGTGCCTTTGAGTGGGCGCACCATCGCCTTCAACGGCGACGGTGGCTGCACGGCTGGCTGTGACTGATATCAGCCTTCCATATCCTCTTTGTAGGCTCCAGAGGTGGCCGCGCCGTTTAGGCGAGCCCGTTTGAGTAAGGCTGTCTGGACAGCGCTTCCGTTGTCCAGTTCGCCCGCCCAGGCCTTCTGGGCCGGTTCCTGCAGGGCACGGCCGTAAGAAAAGCTCAGATACCAAGGTTGCTGGCCGAGGCTGTTCATGGCGCTCAGGTTCAGGGTGGCTTCTTCAGGAGTCTGCCCACCGGATAAAAAGTTGATACCCGGAACAGCCGCAGGCACAACTCTGCGGAATACCCGCAACGTGGCTTCGGCCACTTGTTCCGGAGAAGCCTTCACACACTCTTTGCCGGGCGTTACCATGCTGGGCTTAAGAATTATGGCTTCCAGTTGCACACGGTGGCGGCGAAGGGCGCTGAACACCTCCGCAATCACCGCTTCGTTCACTTCTGCAGCGCGCTCGATGCTGTGATCACCATCAATCAGTACCTCTGGCTCCACAATAGGTACAATGCCTGCGGCCTGGCAGAGTGCGGCGTAGCGGGCCAGCACTTCAGCGTTGGCTTCCACCGCCTGGCGTGAGGGCAGGGTGTTGGAGATGTTGTACACAGCACGCCACTTGGCGAAACGGGCGCCCTGGCTCTTGTAGATTTCCAGCCGGTCGTCCAGGCCGTCCAGGCCATAGGTTATTTCATCCCCCGGCGCATGGACCAGGGGCTTCTTCCCTTTGTCGACTTTAATGCCCGGCACAATGCCCTGGCTTTCCAGCAGCTTGGGAATTGACACGTTATCCAGGCTGTTCTGGCCAAGGGTTTCCTCAAAAAGAATCACCCCGCTTACGAATTCTCCAAGGCCGGGTGTGGAGAAGATCAGGCTGCGATATTCCCGGCGCTTATCCTCCGTGGACTCCACACCAACCGCCTTGAAGCGCTTTGCGATGGTGGGGTGGCTTTCGTCAGCAGCGAGAATGCCCTTGCCGGGTTGAACAAGATCCTGAATCGTTGCAAGCAATTCGTTTTGAATGCTCATGGCGGCTCCTTTCAAAGGGTGTGTGTCATGGCTATTGCGGTTGTGTTATCCCACCAGTGTAGTCTGTTCAGTCGATGCTGCTGGCGTGATGTGGTCATAATTTGATCTGAGCTAAGGCAATCATGAGAGCATTGGCTTACGCTTGTTAAAACGACGGCACCTCAAGGACAAAAACCGGGTATGAAAACGGTAATCAGCGTAAGCCAAGGCTCATCCGAATACGATTACGATCTGGAAACGGAGTTTCTGGGACATGCCTTCCGGGTTATTCGCGCCGGTACCGACGGGGATCTCGCGCGCGCTGTTGCGCTGCTGAAAACGTATCATGAGCGAGCAGATGCCTTCGGCCTCAGCATGGTCTCCGATCATTACCAGGTTGGCTCTGTGAAGCTGGAACACCCGGATACTGCCAAGCTTGAAGCCTGTATTCCAGACAAGCCGATAACCAGCGGATCAGGCTTGCGGGGCATTCTTCAGGAGTGGGCGGTACGCCAGACCCAGTCAGAGTTGGGGCATTTCTTTGATAACGCCCGGGTACTCTTCCTGAACGGGCAGGCAGGGTATCGGGTGGCCAAAGCGCTTTCCGAGCATACGGACAACCTGTTTTTCGCCGACCCTTATATGGATTTTGGCGTGCCAAGGCTGCTTACCTCGCTCAAACAGCTTGAAACCTACAGTTCGCTAACCGCGCCGATCATGTTTCGCCCGTCAGCCGTGAAGACAGTTGAAACTGTGCTCCGCACGCCGCTGTATCGCCTTGGAGAAGGGTTAATCAAGGGCTCCCTGCATCAGGCTGTGAAAGATGCCCATGTAATCGTTGCCCACATGGGCGATCTGGCAAACTTCACGAACAAGGAGCTGGATGGCAAAACCGTTATCACCTCCCGCGTATCGGAAGAGGCTATGGACTGGATGCGCTCCCGCAAGGTGGCCATGGTGGTGGATTACAGCCCGTGGCTGGAAGGCCGTCCCGTGGGTGTGAATGTGATGGAAGCCATGATCAGCGCGGCGCTCTCACGTGCCCCGGAGCAACTGGGTGCAGATGATTATCTTGGTGTGATCCAGACCCTGGGTATCGAGCCCCGGATTCTTTACCCGAACGGCTATCGCCGGATAAACCGCTTTGCCTTCGTGATTCACCCGCTGTCTCAGCAATATCTCACCAAGACGCGACCGCTGGACTGGGTTGCCAGTGTGTCACCGCCCATGGTGATGAACCTGGTGGAAAAGGCCGTGGCTTACGCGCCGCCGTTTATCTATTCCAAAGTCACCGGCATCAAATCGCCCACAGGGGACGAAGTGGAAGGCTGGTTGATTACCGTAGGCGGCACGCCCAAGGAAATCATGGCTCACGATCCCGAATTTACCTACACCCGGTTACTGGCCGCCGCCAACCTTGCGAAAAAGCTGGGGGCACAGATCATGGGCCTGGGTGCCTTCACCAAAGTGGTGGGAGATGCCGGCATTACCGTTGCCAAACGGGCGCCGCTCCCCATTACCACAGGCAACAGCTACAGTGCCTCCGGTGCGCTGTGGGCCGCCAAGGATGCGGTGAAGAGGATAGGCCGCGCTAAAATTGGTGAAAGCGGAAAAATGGCCGGTAAAGCTATGGTTGTGGGTGCAACGGGTGCCATTGGATCAGTGTGCGCACGCCTGCTCGCCAAAGCGGTGGATGAGATTTACCTGGCTGCGCCAGAGCCCGCCAAACTGCTGGCGCTGAAAGAAAGCATTGAACAGGAAACCCCGGGCGCCATCGTGCATGTGGCAGGCTCGGCCGATCGCGATATCGAAGACATGGACATGATCGTCACGGCCACCTCCGGAGCGGGCAAACGAATTCTGGATATCACCAGGGTAAAGCCTGGCTGTGTGATCACGGATGTGGCGCGCCCACTGGATATATCAGCAGAAGATGTGGCCAAACGCCCCGATGTGCTGGTAATTGAATCCGGAGAGGTTCAGTTGCCGGGCAATCATGTACACATGAAAAACATCGGCCTGCCTGACGGTGTTGTCTATGCCTGTCTGGCAGAAACCATCGTGTTGGCGCTGGAAGGGCGGTTCGAGAATTTCACACTTGGCCGAAACATCGAGTGGGAAAAAGTGCGAGATATTTATAAGCTGGGCCTGAAACACGGCATGACACTGGCCGCCATCTCCGGCGTGAACGGCGTATTCAGTGAAGAAGACTTCGAACGGGTGAGGGTGCTGGCGGCCAAAAGCGATGTCGGGGAAACCGTAGACCTTTAACCGGGCGCTTAGCGACCGGTTACCTGAGCTGACTGTCCTTACTGCCCCGGCGGTTAATACCGCCGGAAGCCGTTTCCTGCTTTTCCAGAGTCGCCTGACAATTCACGCACAGACGCACACCCGGAATGGCTTTGCGCCGGGCCTCTGGAATAGGGCAGTCGCATTCTTCGCAGAATTCCGCGCTCTCGCCCCGGCCCAGCCTGCTACGAGCTTCGGCTACAGCATCCTCCACACTTGCATCAATCTGATCCTGAACGGCCCCATCGCGGGCCCAGCCACCAGCCATAACCTTGCTCCTGTGAGAGGTGTATACGCCCAGCATACCAAAACCAAAGTGATCGGGCTAAGGTAAGGCCACGTAACTGTTGCACTGCAGATTTGCTATCCTTATCCAAACCACACCAGCTAAAAAAAGGAATTGGAATGCTGTCAAAAACACACTCGCCTCGCCGTGGCGGAAATTGGCCGCTGATTACCGCCTGGCTCGGCGTAATTTTACTGGTTGTCGCAGGCGTGATGATGGCTGCGGCCGGGCCAGCCTACAAGGCTGAGTTGATTGGACTGGGAACATCTTTCACATGGCTGCGCCAGGGTGCGCAACTGGCAATGGGTGCCGCAGCGCTTGGGCTGATAACTCTTGTACTTGCCGGTGTACTTCGCAGATGGCGCCCGGCACTTGTAGGGGCGCTGGTAATCTTGGCTGTAGTAGCGGTGGTCGCCCTGCCCATGCAAATGAAACAGCGCGCCCAGAGCGTACCGCCTATTCATGACATTACCACTGATATGGAAAACCCTCCCGTTTTCACATTGCTGGCTTCCGCCCGTGATGAGGCACCCAACGCCGTGGATTATCCGGGAGCGGAAACCGCACGCCAGCAACAGATGGCTTATCCGCACCTAAAGCCCATTACCCTGAACATGCCGATGCCTCGCGCAATGGACGCCGCGAAAGCGACCGTACAAGCCCGCGGTTGGGAGATTGCCGGATCCACCGGAAACACCCTCGAAGCCACAGCGACCACCCGCTGGTTCGGCTTTAAAGATGACGTGGCGATTCGCATGACAGAAACCCCGAACGGTGTGCAGGTCGACATGCGATCCGCATCGAGAGTAGGGAAGAGCGACCTTGGTATAAACGCCGAGCGGATTCAGGATTTTCTTGAGGATTTGGCGAAGCAATGAAATCAACCCTGCGCCTTCGCTATCAAACCATTGAGTTCGGCAACGTGGACATTCACGTTTGCACTCTGCGTGACAATCAGCAATTCGATGATCCAGACGACATCGCCCTCAAGCTAGGCATTTCATCCGCGACCTGGCCGCTGTTCGGCGTTATCTGGCCTTCCAGCCTGGTACTTGCCCATTACATTGGGAATCATCAGACGGCGGGAAAGAGAATCCTGGAAATTGGCTGCGGGATGGCGCTGTCCAGCCTGCTGTTGAACCAGCGAAACGACGATATTACGGCGACCGATTATCATCCGGAAGTGGCCGTTTTTCTGGAGCGAAATACCCAGCTCAACCATGGCAAGGCCATCGGTTACCAGCGGATTGATTGGGCGGATGACGCCAGTGATCTCGGTTTGTTCGACATTATCATTGGCAGCGACCTGTTATATGAAGACGAGCACATAAACCTGTTGGCAGACTTCATCCACAAACACTCCAACTCGACCTGTGAAGTTATTCTGGTCGACCCGGGGCGGGGCAGAAAAAACAAATTCAGCCGGCGGATGGAAACCCACGGGTTCAGCTTTTCACAAGAGAAGCCGGAGCATACCGACTATCTGGAAAAGCCTTTTAAGGGCCACATACTCAGGTTTTGGCGGGGTGATATGCAAAGCCCACCAGGTTTTCTTGCCAACACAAGCTCATAAGAGGATCGTCAGAAGAACTTGATCCGGCCATGGGTCAATTTTTTTTCTCAAGCGCTTCCTTAAGGCCTGCAAACGGGTTGTGCGTAGCGGCTTCCCGCCGTTTTTCGGAGCTGCCTCCGTAGCGCACGAAATCCTCAAACTTGCTGTGCTCCTCATCGTGACAGTACACACACAATAGCTCCCAGTTACTGCCATCTGCAGGGTTGTTATCGTGGTCGTGGTCAACATGATGCACGGTAAGCTCTCGCAAATTAACGCGGGTAAACTCACGGGCACAACGCCCGCACACCCAGGGGTAGAGTTTCAGCGCACGCTCACGATAACCGCTTTCGCGCTTCGCGATATAATCACGCTGCTCAGCCAGCAGTTTGTCCACCTTGCTTGTGTTGCCGGTGTTCTGGCTCATGAATGTTTCCCTCAGTGCGGTGCAGTTCGCTAGGATGGTTATCGTCATCTCGACAGAACCATAAACCACAGCGCAGGGAAGGTACACACTATGCAGTCGCCGCTGAGCAATATTGTGTTGATCGGTATGCCTGGCTCAGGCAAGAGCACCGTGGGCGTTGTGCTGGCCAAGGCTGCCGCGCTGGCTTTTGTGGATACAGATCTGTTGATTCAATCACACTCGGGCGAAAGCTTGCAGAACATTGTTGATGGTTACGGCTACGAGGCTTTGCGGCGTGTTGAGGAGCAGGTTTTGTGCGATCTGGATGTGACAGGCCACGTTATTGCGACCGGCGGGAGCGCCGTTTACAGTGAGCGGGCGATGCAGCAACTCAAGAGCAACAGTGTGATCGTGTTTCTGGATATTTCCCTGGCAACCGTGCGCCAGCGCATTGGTGATTTCAGCCTGAGAGGCATTTCCAAACATCCCGACCAAACACTGGACGACCTGTTTGCTGAGCGGCGAGTGCTATATACCCGCTACGCCGATCTGATTGTTCAGGGTGAGAACAAAACCCAGGATCAGGTGTGCGAAGAGATTCTCAGGGGGTTGGCCAGTTGATTCCACATATTGTGACCAGAAAAAACCAGACCCAAGGCAGGAATCAATGGCAGGGATATGTTGTAAAGCTGAATTATTTGCTATGTTGCGAAGCAGGATAGGATTAATTGCAAATCCAACGTGTTAGCGGGAGAGACTGAATCGCATAGCTGTGTGATCGGCGCCGAAGGAGCAACTGCCCCGGAAACTCTCAGGCAAACGGACCGCTAACATGACGACTTTCCGAAGAGCTGTCGACCACTGCGTTAGTCGGCACACCGAAGGAGCAAGCGGCCGTTTTCTTTGAACCGGTGCGTGAATCTCTCAGGTCCCGTGACGGAAGGGGTGCTTTCTACCACTGTGCGTAGAGAGGAAACCCTGGACGCTCCTTGGAGATTGCTATGAAGCGAATTGCAGTTATTGGCGGCGGCATTACCGGTATCACAACCGCATACACCCTGGCCAAGCGTGGCATGGATGTGACCGTTTACGAGAAGCACCGCTACGCGGCGATGGAAACCTCCTTCGCCAACGGTGGCCAGTTGTCGGCCTCCAATGCCGAAGTCTGGAATAACTGGCAGACCATAGCCAAGGGCATCAAGTGGATGTTCCACAGTGACGCCCCGTTGCTGGTGAACCCCAAGCCCTCCTGGCACAAGCTGAGCTGGTTCGCCGAGTTTTGTGCCGCAATGCCCCAGTACGAAAAAAACACCACCGAAACCGCTCGCCTGGCGATTGCTGCCCGTGACTATCTCTTTGAATGGGCACAAGAAGAAGGTATTGATTTCGACCTCAAGAAGCGGGGTATTTTGCACATTTATCGCGACAAAGCCGGTTTCGATCACGCTGCAAAGGTATCGAGACTGCTGTCCGCCGGAGGTCTGGAGCGCCGGGCCGTCACTCCCGAAGAAATGCGTGCGATCGAACCCACCTTGGCCGGCACTTACTACGGTGGCTTTTTCACCGAGAGCGATTCAACCGGTGATATCCACAAGTTCACCAACGGTTTGGCAGAGGCGATTGTGCGTCTTGGAGTGAAAACGTGCTACGGACACACGGTGACCGAATTGAGTGCGGACCAATCCAATGCGTGGGTAACGTCGTTTGACGACGAGCAGCAAACCCGCGAAACCTTCGATGGCGTAGTGATTTGTGCAGGCGTTGGCAGCCGTGCGCTGGCGGCGAAGCTGGGAGACCGGGTCAATATCTATCCGGTGAAGGGCTATTCCATTACCGTTGAGCTGGACGACGAGGCCTCTCAAAAAGCTGCGCCGACCGTCAGCCTGCTGGACGATGCCACCAAGCTGGTAACCAGCCGGCTGGGTGATACCCGTTTCCGGGTTGCCGGCACTGCGGAATTCAACGGGTACAACCGCAATATCCGGGATGACCGGATTCGCCCGCTTACCCGTTGGGTAGAGCAATGCTTCCCGGGGGTCTGCACCCGGCGCGTTGTGCCATGGGCGGGGTTGCGCCCCATGCTGCCCAATATGATGCCGCGAGTAGGGGCGGGCAGTCTGCCCACCGTGTTCTATAACACCGGCCATGGCCACTTGGGCTGGACCCTGTCGGCCATTACCGCCGAGATGCTGGCAAATGCCGTTGAGACAGGGTCATCAGGCACCCGATGATCATCGCCCACTAGTTTCCGCTGACAGCCGCCACGTCTCGCATAGCGAGGCGGGCGGCCCGGCCTCCACAAACGCGCCCAAGCCATACACTCCATTTTTTGTCGTTTCTCAGGCATTCATGGTCTTGCCTGTTGATCGGTAGCTGCTACTATTAATGTTCAATTGAACATCAGGCAAGAACAAACCCATGGACCGCTCCCGACGGAGAATCACAATGAATTTCTATAAAAAAATGCTTCCCGGTGTATTGCCGTCTGCTGCCTTGGCGGCATCGTTTTTAATGTCAGGTTTCAGTGGCCAGGCACTGGCTGACTGCGAACGCGGCGCGCTTGCCGATCTGTATTGCGACGAAAACGGCGACATGGTTGCTGACTTGCCGACCGACAAATCAAAGTGGAATGATCCCGACACGTTAATTTTTGCGTACACGCCGGTTGAAGACCCGGCCATTTACTCTGATATCTGGCAGCCGTTCATTGATCACCTGTCTGAAGTTACCGGCCGGGACGTGCGCTTCTTTGCCGTGCAATCCAACTCTGCCCAAGTGGAAGCCATGCGCAGTGGTCGTTTGCATATCGCCGGCTTTTCCACAGGCCCCACCCCTTTCGCGGTCAATCTTGCAGGCGCGGTTCCCTTTGCATTGATGGGCTCGGATTCAGGTCAGTTTGGTTATACCTTGCAGGTTTTCACCCACCGCGATTCGGATATTTATGAAATAACAGACCTGAAAGGCAAGCGGGTCGCACACACCTCGCCCACGTCTAACTCGGGTAACCAGGCACCGAGGGCGTTGTTCCCGGAAATGGGCATCGTACCGGGTGAAGACTATGAAATTTCCTTCTCCGGCAGCCACGACCAGTCCATGCTCGGTGTAGTTGCTCGCGACTACGATGCCGCACCGGTGGCTTCAGAAGTGGTAGAGCGTATGGCCGCTCGTGGGCTGTACGACACAGACGATGTGCGTCTGGTCTGGGAATCGGATCGTTTCCCGACAACGTCTTACAACTACGCACACAACCTGCACCCTGATCTGGTTGAGAAAATCCGCGAGGCTTTTTACACCTTCAAGTTCGCCGGCACCGAGTTGGGTGATGAGTTCGAAGGCGTGGAATCATTCGTTCCCATCAATTACAAAGATAACTGGAAGGTCATTCGTACCATTCAAGCCTCTAATGGCGTCCAGTACACCCCCGATAATCTTAAGTAAGCAGCACAAGAGCCTCTGACTAACCGTCAGAGGCTCTGTCCGGAGTGAACCACATGTTAGAGATTACCAACCTCGTAAAGCGGTACGGGCAAAACGAACCTGTGCTCAAAGGCCTTAATCTGAAGGTCGAGGGCAGCAGTGTTGTTTCCATTGTCGGTGCTTCCGGTGCAGGCAAAAGCACTCTGCTGCGCTGCATCAACCGGTTGGTCGAGCCGACCTCGGGTTCGATCAAGCTGAACGGCCATGAGTTGGTCAATCTTCGCGGAAGCGAATTACGCCATTCCCGCCGGCGCATCGGTATGGTTTTTCAGGGCTTTAACCTGATCGATCGTTTGACGGTTATGGAGAACGTGCTCTCCGGGCGTCTGGGTTATGTGTCATTTTTCCAGGCCTTGACGCGCCGCTTTCCCCAATCCGATATCGACCGCGCCTTCAGCCTCATGGAGCGTGTGGGCATCGCACACTACGCCGATAAACGTGCAGACCAGTTGTCTGGCGGCGAGCGCCAGCGTGTTGCGGTGGTGCGTGCACTGATGCAAGAACCTCAGATCTTACTGGCGGATGAGCCAACGGCCTCGCTGGACCCCAAGACCTCGCAGCAGATCATGAGCCTGCTCCAAAGCCTTGCGAGCGAAATGTCACTGCCGGTATTGATCAACATTCACAACGTGACTCAGGCGCGAATGTACACCGATCGCATTGTCGGCATGCGCCATGGGCAAATGATTTTTGACGGTGAACCCAAGGATTTCAATCAGGATGCACTGGACGCCATCTACGGTGGTATCGAATCACCGGAAGAAGATGGTGGTGACCCAGGGCAGCAGGCATCTCCAGCCCCGGAGGCTACGGCATGACATCCGACCGAACTGCAAACGATGCACAGTCGGGCAGGGTCTGGAAAAAGCCGCCATTCATAGCAACCCCCTGGGTTCGCTATGGGCTGGTCGCAATCACCCTGGTTTACCTGTACTGGGCATTCTCAACACTGCCTTTCGATTGGCAGCGTATTTCCGAGGGCTTGCCTCGGGCAGGCAAAATTTTTGGTGGCGCTTTCCCTCCAAGCTTTGAGCGTGCTGGCCTGTTATGGACGGGGTTCAAGGAAAGTTTCCAGATCGCCTTTTTGGCAACCATGCTGGGCGTGCTTCTCTCGGTGCCCATCGCGGTGATGGCCGCCAGGAACGTAGCGCCGTTGCCAGTGTATCTGCTGGGCCGCATCCTGATTATCGTATCCCGCAGTTTCCATCCGGTGATCGTGGCCATTCTGTTTGTTGCTGCGGTCGGGTTTGGCCCAATGGCGGGCATTCTCACTCTGACTCTCTACTCCATCGGATTTGTGGCCAAGTTGCTCGCTGAAGAAATCGAGGAGATCGATTGGGGCCAGGTTGAAGCCATGCGCTCGGTAGGCGCCGGTTACATGAAAATACTGGTCTATGGGGTGTTCCCACAGATCATGCCGCGTCAAATAGGGCTGTCCATGTACCAACTCGACAGCAACCTTCGCGCTTCGGCGGTTGTGGGTATTGTTGGTGCTGGTGGTATCGGCGGCACGCTTATGAACGCCTTCGGACGTTACGATTACGATTTCGCCTTTGCCATTCTGCTGATGATTATCGCGATCATTCTGGTCAGTGAAGGTTTGAGCGGATGGGTGAGGAAAAAAGTATGGTAGATCACGCTGCAAAATTGGCTGATCGAGTCTGGTCACGCTATGACCGCAAAGAACAGCTGACGCGCTATGGGGTCTATCTGGTCACGCTTATCGCTGTTGTATGGGCGGTGCGTGACATCGACATCTTCTGGCCCTGGGTGTGGGATGCACCCAATCAGATTCAAAGCCTGGGCGCACGCATGTGGCCACCGGAGTTCAGTCAGTGGAATGCGATATTCTCCGCCATGCTGGAGACCGTCCATATCGCCACGCTCTCCACCATGTTGACCATATTTATCGCCTTACCGGTGTCTTACATCGCGGCGCAGAACACAACGCCAAACAAAGTCACGCTGTGGATTGGTCGGTTCATTCTGGTCTCCAGCCGCTCCGTGAACACCATCATATGGGCGCTGTTGTTCGTGGCTATTTTTGGCCCTGGTGTGCTGGCCGGTATTTTGGCGGTTATGTTCCGTTCTGTCGGGTTCATCGGCAAGCTGATGGGTGAGGCCATTGAGGAAATCGATCGCCGTCCGGTCGAGGCTATGGAAGCAACCGGAGCCAGCAAATTGAAGGTGGTGTTATACGCCATTGTGCCTCAGGTAATGCCGGCATTCTTTGCCATCATTATTCTGCGCTGGGACATCAATATCCGTGAATCTACCGTACTGGGCCTGGTAGGCGCCGGGGGTATCGGGGTGCTACTGCAGGGCTCTATCGACATGTTCGCCTGGCAAACCGTTGCTACCATCCTGCTCGCCATTATTGTTCTGGTCATTCTGGGCGAGGCGCTGACCAGCGTTCTGCGTAAAAAGGTGATTTGACCTTGAACAGCCCGCTGCCCAATGTGAACTGGAATGCCGATAATATGAAAGACAGTATTGAGTTTGGTAACGCAGACATTCTGTTCACCGATGTGGACGATACGCTGACTACCGACGGCCGGCTGCTGCCAGAGACGTATCTCGCGCTTTGTCGCCTGGCAGAGGCCGGCATCAGCGTGATTCCGGTAACCGGAGGCTGCGCCGGCTGGTGTGACCAGATCATACGCACCTGGCCGGTGAGAGCCGTTATTGGGGAAGGGGGTGCTTTCTATGCGGAACGCACAGCGGCACAGACCGTAAGCTGGCGCTACTGGGAAGACGAATTGAAGCACCGCCGTGACCAGCAGACCATATTGGAGGCTGTTGCGGCGCTGAAACTGGATTTTGAACCCAAGCTCGCCACCGACCAACCCTTCCGCTATGTGGATGTGGCCGTGGACTACAACCAGCAGCAATCGCTGACGCCGGAACAAGTGGCGGCCATTCACGACGCCTTGCTTGCCCAGGGCTTCAACGTTCGGCAAAGCTCGATTCACATCAACATCTGGCTGGGGGATTTCGATAAATCCACCATGTCTCTGCGGGTGGGGCGTGAATTACTGGGCCTGGATACACAGGCGCTGCAGCAGCGTTCCATCTTCATTGGCGATGCACCCAATGATGAAAGCATGTTTCGCAGCTTTCCAATGAGTGTTGGTGTGGCCAACATTCGCAAGCACCTGCCTATCATGACCCACCGGCCGGCGGCGATTGTCAGCCAGCGCTCGGGTCTGGGCTTCGCTGAAATGGCGGAGGCCTGGCTGCGGCAGCGTGCAGAATCAGGGCTGAAATAGCCCGTCACACGCCTCGCCTGATATCAACAAGGGTTTTAACCGATTGAGCATTGAGTCTGATGAACGCCAAAGAACGACAGCGTAGCATCCTGGAATGGGTGCATGAGCAGGAGCATGTCGAAGTTGAAGACATAGCTCAGCGCTTTGGCGTTACCACGCAAACCATTCGCCGTGACATCAACAAAATGTGCGAGATAGGGTTGTTGCGCCGTCGTTACGGTGGTGTCAGCTTGCCCGCTAGCGCTGCCACCGCGCCCAGAAAAGACCATCAGGTACGCCATCTGCTGGTCAAACAGCAGATGGCCATGCGTATAGCCGCTGATATTCCGGAAGGGGTCACCGTAAGCCTTGGTGTAGGCAGCACCATTGAACTGGTTGCACAAGCGCTGACCCATCATAAATCGCTCCGGGTTTTGACCAACAACTTTAGCGTGGCCTCAGCGCTTTCAGGGAACTCCGGCATCGAAGTGATCGTTTCTGGCGGACAGTACCGACACAACCACCACGACGTGGTGGGGCCGGAAGTTACCAGTTTCTTCAGTTCCTTCACCACCGATTTCGGCATCATCAGTACCGGCAGAATGGATCAGAAGATCGGCCTGATGGATTACGACATTCGCGAGGCCGAAGTGAGCCGGGCGATCATAACCAACACCCGGGCCCGCCTGTTGGTGGCGGATCACAGCAAGTGGACTCCGAACTCATACTGCAGAGTAGCCTCGTTCAGGTATGTTGACCGCTTCTACACCGACTTCATGCCCGATCAGCACCGAGTGGGGCTACCCGACTCCGTAGAAATCATCGAATGTGGCTCACCACCCTCAGTTCAATCCTTGAACGTAAGCGTTCTGTAAGGGAAGGGGATTTCGATGCCCGCTTTATCCAGCGCTGACTTGATTGCGGTAACCACCTCATCCCGTGATTCCCGGATGTCCAAGGGCCTGGAACCTGTCCACCAGGTCACTTCAAAATTGATGGATGAATCCGCAAACTCATTGGCAAAGATTTCTACCGGCCGGGAGTCGCTGATGACCGTTTTACAATCCGTGACCGCTTGCTTTATGACCGATCTTGCCTCGTCCACATCTTCACTATACGCAACGCCACAAATAATGGTTGTTCTGCGCTGATCAAGGGCGGTCCTGATGGTGAGCGGGTTCTTGAACAGCATGCTGTTGGGGAGAATCACCAGCTCACCGTCTGTTTTACGAATGTGCGTCTCGCGCACGAGAATCGTTTCAACCGTACCCTCGTAACCCTCACACGCCACAAAGTCGCCGATGCGCATCTCCCGGCGAACCAATATGATGATTCCCGCCAGGAAATTCTCAAATATATCTTTAAAGGCAAAGCCGATGGCAACAGAGCCTATACCCAACCCGGCAAGCATTTTTGTAGGCGTAAGCTCTGGAAACGCTATGATCGCTGCGATCATGATTCCAATTAACCAGATGGTTAATGAAGAAAATAAAACCAGAAGCTCAACCAGGCTAGGGCGCAGGTTTGTTTTCTTGAGAATGCTTTTGACTATATGCCTTACCAATTTGGCACAGAGGTAAGTTATGAAAAGAATTACCAGAGATATAAACAGCTGCGGCAAGATCTCAATAGCACCCCGGGCAATATCCCTGATCTGTGCAATCAGAATATTCATAGGTTCCATCTATCACACGTCCTCTTTCATGAAATGCAACCTCAGGAGTGATCAGAAATCTCAACAAATATAGCCTAAAAACTGTGCAGGGCCGCGAAATTCCGGGCTATAAACCTCGACGATCATATCCAAAATAGTTACTAAGCGGGCGATACGGTAATGCCCCCATTATTAGAGGGCTTCAAAACCAGAGTTCAGGCCGCCATGGGAATTGATAGACGAAACACAAACCTAACTTCACTGTAGCGGTTGAAAGGAATAAAGACCTTAATACGGAAGTTGTCTGCAACAATATATTCCAGTACTGAATATTAAAAAGGTCTGCGAGGGATAAGTATGCTAGCGGTTATAAATTGTCGCAGATGCTATTGTTTTTCCTAGTCGTAATTATGAACCGTCACGCGCCTTCCATCTTCAATTTCATCACTCGGATGATTGATGACAACGTCACTTTCCTCGACACCTTCGAGAATCTGCGCAATCAAACCGTTACGCTGCCCTACTTTAATCTCACGCCGTTGGGCGCGATTATTCTCTATGACAAATGCTGCCCATCCATTTTTATACCGAAACAGGCTGCTGGCGGGGATCTGTAACACATCCTCCCGATGCCAAATGATAAAATACGCCTCTACACGGTAACCATCGCCTAGTCGTTGCCATTGCGTAGCAGGTGAGGTGAAGTCTGAAATAATCAGTACACGCTGTTCTTCCACACCCAAGGCGGAAACTTTGGTAAAGCCGACGGGTTCAACAATGCGTACAGTTCCCTTTAATGGTTGGTCACCGCCCCAACGATCAAACAGCACGTCCATTCCAGGTTTGATTTTGACGGCATCAGCGGAGAGCACATCCACTTCGATTTCCAACGCAGCGGGATCACCAACCTCCAGCAGTGGCTCGCCGGTGCTCACAGGGCCAGCGCATTCTTGCTCGATTTTCAGAACCTTGCCGGTGATAGGCGAACGCACCGGGATTCGGATAGCCGAGTCACGGCTGGCAGCGCTATATTCAAGTACACTTTTGGCCGCTTCCAGCTCATAACGTGCCACATCGACATTGAAGTCAGCAGAGCGTTTGTCCGCCGCCGTGGTACTGGCGTCAGCGACGGCCTTGTCGATGGTGTCACGTGAAATCAGCGCCTTCTCCAGGAGCGGTTGCAAGCGTTTCAGTTCAGTTGCGGCCAATTGTTCTGCCGCAGCTGCAGCCCGAACTCGTTCTTTAGCGGCTCGCAAAGCGGATTCGGCGGCAGCAATTTTCGCACTGGCTTGGGCGCGGCTGCGTTGATCCAGCATTTCTGATTCCAGTGGGGCAATGTCCAGCAGTATCTGACCCTGTTCAACCGGGTCGCCAACATTGAGTTGCACTCGACAGGTGACGCCATTCACCGGCGCCGAAATAATATAGCGATCAATTACCCGGGTACGGCCTTCTTCTTCGACAGTAATGGTTAAGGGCGCGCGCTTGGCTGTGGTCGCTTCGACCATGACAGGTTGCGGCCAGAAGCCCCACACCAGCAGGCCGGCAATCAGCACTGCAATGAGGAGGATAAGTGGATGTTTTCGCAAAAGGTCAGGCACCGGCTTACTCCTTGCTCTTAAGTACGGCCACCATGTCGAGATGGGCCAGGTTACGCCAAATCATAAGAGCGGAAATTATGGATGACAGGATGACCACCAGGGCGGCAAAAGCATACACATTCAGGCCTAATACCAGCGGGATTCGATACAGATCCGTGTCGAATTCGTAGGCCAGATAAGCACACAGACCATAGCCGAAGAGCATGCCCAGCGGAATGGCGACCAGTGTGAGCAGAGCCATTTCACCCAACAGAATATAGGCAACCTCGACGCGCTGGAAACCCAGTACGCGAAGGCTGGTCAGCTCGCGGCTGCGCTCCGACAGAGCTATGCGCATGTTGTTGTAAACCACACCAAAGGCGATACTGCCACCGAGCAGGGTGGTGATAAAGGTAAAGAACAAAAGGGTTTCTGCCATCGTTTCGTAGAGTGCTTTGATGGCCGACTTCTGCTCTACGACCCCGGCAATGCGCGGCATGTCCCTGAGCTCAGCATATACCTCACGTTGGTATCGCTCATCCACTTTTAACCAAGCGCCAGAGATGGCATTGCCTTCTTTTAGCAGCCGGTTCAGGGCCTCGCGTTGCATGTAGCCGTTCACCCCCAAATACTCTTTGGCGGTGCCCACCATCGGCACCTGTACTGTGGGTCGATTGCCTTCCAGCACTTCGATGGTAAGCATGTCACCGGGGCGAATATGCAGCAGTTCGGCCAGGTAGTCGGTCAGGATGATGCCCTGTTGCGGCAGGTCGATGGCCTTCAGCTGGGTATCGAGTAGGCGCATCAGGCTACCGTTGGGTTGAATACCCTGCACCGAGGTGCGATAAGAATGCTGTTCAAACTGTAACTTGGCTGGCACCGTGCGAAAACCCTCAGCAAGCTCTACTCCCTGCAAACTGCTCAAGGTGTAGAGTGAGCGTTGCGACGTTGGTTCCGTATAAATGGCGGTGAGATCGCCGCGCTGGCTGAGGCCAAATTGCACGTCAACCATACGATCAATGGCGCCTTCCTGGAAACCACCAATCATCATGGTACCGCAGGCCATACTGATGCCGAGGGTCGTCAGCAACGACTTCAACGGACGGCGCTCAATATTGCGCAAAATCATGCGTGTTGGTTGCGAAAACCAGCGTTGCAAACCCAGGCGCTCCACCAATGTGGTGTGAAACATGGCCGGAGGTTCAGGGCGCATGGCCTGGGCCGGCGGTAATCGGGCGGCACTGCGCACCGCATGGAGCGTGCCGAGGATGGCAACCACCATGCAGATCACCGCGGCGGCAATAATCACCTGTGGTTTTAGTACATAGATCATGAAGGGCAGGCTATAAAATCCCATATAGATGTTACTCATGGCCTTGCCCATCCAGATACCCACGGCAATGCCAGCTAGAATACCTATGGCTACGATCATCAGCACCAGCTTGGTGTAATGCAGCCCCACGGCGAAGTTGCTATAGCCAAACGCCTTGAGGGCGGCGATCTGTTCACGCTGCAGACTGATCAGGCGGCTGGTCACGACGTTGAGTAGAAACGCCGCCACGCCAAAAAAGATAACCGGAAACACGGTGGCAATGGTTTTCTGCTGTTTCAGCTCTTCAGATAGAAAGCGGTGGGAGAGTTGATTCTTGCGGGCAATAGCGCCGGTGCCACCGTAGGGTTTTAATAAATCATCCAGGCGATCAATAACATCCTCTTCGTGACTGCCCTTGCTCAAGGTGAGCGTGACATTATTGAAGGCACCATCCATGTCGTAAGCAATAGCCAGGGGGTTGCGTGTCATCCACAACACGCCATAACGTTGATAATCAGGAAACATGGCGCCGGGGGCGATCTGATAAATATATTCCGGTGACAGGACGAGGCCCACCACGGTGAGTGTTTTGCGCCGCCCGTTAATGGTAGCGCGCAGCTTATCGCCGGGTTGAAGGTGATGGGCAGCGGCGAACTCTTCACTGAGTAGCACCTCATTATCACTGTCCGGTTCAAGCAGCCGGCCCTTGCGTAAATAGATCTGATTTAACAGCCCGGAGCTGTTAGGGGCTAATGACAACAGATGAGCACTGACCGGATCATCAAAGCCGCTCACTTCGAGATTGACATAGGCCACCACGCGCGTCTCGACTTTATCCACTCCTGGAATGGCTTCTATGCGCTGCACCAGCGACAGCGGTGCGCGTTTGAGCGAGGCAAATACATGGGCGAAATGATGATTGCGGTAATAGGTTTCACGGGTTTCATCTAAAGAGTCAAGCGTGCTCAGCGACATGATAAAAATACTCACACCACCCACAATGACCAGGATAATGGCCAGTGCCTGCATGCGCATGCCCCAGAGTTCGCGCCAAAGCTTTTTTTCGATGGCTTTCATCGTGGCATTACCACTTGAGTTCACGGGGGGCGAGGCGGGTCTCATTGACCTGTACTTTACTGATAAGCCCGTCGGCTAAATAGATAACCCGATCCGCCATTTGTGCTATGTCAGTGTTATGGGTAATCACTGCCGTAGTGGTGCCTAACTCTTGATTAACGCGTTGCAACGCTTCCAACACCACAATCCCGGTTTTGGAATCAAGCGCGCCGGTCGGCTCATCGCACAACAACACATCCGGTTGCTTGGCAATAGCGCGGGCAATGGCCACCCGTTGCTGTTCACCACCGGAAAGCTGGGCCGGAAAGTGATCGAGACGTTCACCCAGCCCGACCAGTTGCAGGGCTTCTTCTGGCCGCATGGGGGCCTTTGCAATCTCGGTCACCACGGCAACGTTTTCGAGTGCCGTGAGACTGGGGATCAGGTTGTAAAACTGGAAAACGAAGCCGACATGGTACCGTCGGTATTCGGTTAGCTCTCTCTCGCTGGCACGGGTCAGATCGCGATCACCATAATACACATGCCCGTCAGTGGGTGTGTCCAGTCCACCGAGAATATTTAGCAGTGTGGATTTGCCGCTTCCTGAGGCGCCCAACAAAACCGTGAATTCACCACGGTACAGATCCAGGTCCACTCCGCGTAAGGCGTGCACCTGAACCTCCCCCATCTGATACACCTTGGTGACGCCATGAGCATGAAATACCACGCCCTCAGCCAGTGGCTCGTGAGCGGGCTTTTTGTCCTGAGACATGGGTTTGCTCCGTCAATCCTGGCTACAGTATAACAATGGCTGCGGGATGAGCGCACTGATTCGAGTCACAACGGGCAAGGGCAAGAGGGTCAGGAAAATGTCTAGAGAACAGTTGATTGATTAAAAACAAAAGCCTAGCTTGTGTTTATAGTCCCATGGTTATTCAGGGGGTTTGGTAATGTTCAAAAATATTGCTGTTGCAGCACTGACCTTGCTAGCTATCAATAACCTGCACGCTTCAACTTTACCCAAACAGAGTTATCTGCCTTTGGAGCTGGCTCAGAAAGCCGTCAATGCTGCGTTAAAAAAATGTTCAGATGATGGCTTTAACGTGTCGGTCGCAATTGTAGACCGAAGTGGCGTTCTGCTCTCTCAATCGCGTCATCCAATGGCGGGCCCACATACCATTAGCAGCAGTTTTGGAAAAGCATTTACATCTGCAAGCGTGGGAGAGCCCAGCGGAAAACTGGCAGACATGATCGGTGGGAAGCCCTTTCTTGAAGGGTTGCGAGATATGGATGAAAGACTCGTTATTCTTGGGGGCGGGTTGCCGATTGTTGTAAATGATGTCCGTGTTGGTGGTATTGGCGTTGGCGGCGCGCCAGGGGCGCACCTGGATGAAGCGTGTGCAAAGGAGGGGTTGAATCTTCTCCAAGGGCCTGCGGATTGATGATGACCATCGTATTCTGGTCGTAGACGCCTTCGTGACCCTGCTGAGCGCTGTGCAGTGATATGTTGCAACTCTCTACAACAGCGCCAGGCATCTTTACTGCACGTTTTCCGCATCGCCAAACTGGTCTGCAAACAGGGCAGTGGAGAGGTAGCGCTCGGCAGAATCCGGCAGGATTACCACAATGTTTTTGCCTTTGTGTTCAGATTGCTGGCCAACCCGGATCGCAGCAACGACGGCTGCGCCACAGGAAATGCCGCACAGAATGCCTTCTTCCTGCATTAGCCGATGTGTCATGGCGATGGCATCCTCGTTGGTTACGGTCTCCACCTGATCAACCAGACTCATGTCGAGGTTTTTGGGCACAAAGCCCGCGCCGATACCCTGTATTTTGTGCGGTGCTGGCTTGGGGGCTTCGCCATTACGCACCTGGGTGATGATGGGTGAGTCAGTCGGCTCAACAGCGACGGTGGTGATGGCTTTACCTTGGGTGTTCTTAATGTAGCGTGACACGCCTGTCAGGGTGCCCCCAGTACCCACGCCAGCGACAAAAATATCCACAGCGCCATCGGTATCGTTCCAGATTTCAGGGCCGGTGGTGTCTTCGTGGATCTGCGGGTTGGCGGGATTGTTGAACTGCTGTGGCAGAAAGTACTTGTCGGGCTCGGCGGCGGCCAGCTCTTCCGCTTTGGCGATCGCGCCCGGCATGCCTTTGGCGGGTTCTGTCAGCACTAAGTCTGCACCCAGTGCTTTCAATACCTTGCGGCGCTCCAGGCTCATGGAAGCCGGCATGGTCAGAGTGATCTTGTAACCTCTGGCCGCCGCGACAAAGGCCAGCGCGATGCCGGTATTGCCACTGGTGGGTTCAATAATGGTCATCCCCGGCTTAAGCACGCCCCGCTTCTCGGCGTCCCAGATCATGGCGGCACCAATTCGGCACTTCACAGAGTAGGCCGGGTTGCGGCCTTCAATCTTGGCCCAGATAGTAGCGCCGTCATTAACCCGGTTCAGCTTGACCAGCGGCGTGTTGCCAATGGACTGAGAATTGTCTTCAAATATGCGGGGCATCGGTAATCTCCTCGGTTTTTAAGGATCGTACCATACTGGCGGAGCGCCGTTTATACGGGGGCTCATCCTTTTAGCCCAACACTCTCCATATTCAGTTCCTCCAGAACAAAGGTTGATCAATGAACGGTTTCAGGCTCTGGCACCGGCTGTCGCTTTGCCGTACCGGCGACCAGGGAACCCAGCACAATCAGAACACTGGCGGCGATGACAGCGCTGGTGGCCTCCCCATAACCAGCCGCGATCAGCAATACCACCGAAATGAGCGGTGCGCTGTAAGCCAGAGTACCAAGCAACTGGATGTTGCCGTGCTTCACGCCATAATCCCAAGTAAAAAAGGCAATACCCACCGGCCCCAGACCAAGGCCCAACACGCCTGCCCATTGACCCCATCCCGTTGGCCACACCGTTGATTCCCAAATCAGGTGACACAGCAGGGCCAGAATAGCGGTCACACCACAAAACCAGCCTACGGCGTCTGTCGGTACGCTTTTTACCAACCGGGACAGGACAGAGTACGACGACCAGATCAACGCCCCAATAAAGGCAATCAGATACCCGTAGAAATTAGCCATAGTAAAACCATCGCTATTACTTCCGATCAATAACCAGCATCCCATGAGGGCGAGAATGGCACCCATAATGTGCTGTTTCCGCAAGGACTCGCCGGGTAAGAATGAAGACATAAGAACGATAAGCAACGGCCAGAGATAGGCAAGCAGGCTCACTTCTACCGCCGGGGCCAGCGACATGGCCTTGAAATAAGCAAAGTGGTAACCGAACAGACCACCAACGCCGATACACCAGGCCAACAGTGGCTGGCGCAAATGCCGCATTCCACTATGGCCAGCACGGAACCAGCGAACACACATCAGCAAAAATGCAATGCCAAAGGTCATCGCCATCAGCTGGAATTCCGGAATCTCCCCACCGGAAAGCTTGGTCAACATCGCAAGCGTTCCCCACAGAAATACAGAGATGGAACCTATCCACGTCGCTGCAATAATGGTCGTCATAACGTCCCCCTGAAAACAACCAGTTCATAACCTACAGGAGACGAAGTTTATGGTCAGTCGAGGGTCCACTGCTTTCTGATTACAGCAGAATCATTTCGATTTTCGGCGGAAATGACTGGGTGATTTTCCGAAGTGGCGGGAAAAGCGATCACTGAAAGACGACAGTGAACTGTACCCCACCGAATCGGCAATTCGCTGGATATTGAGATCCGACTGTTCCAGTAACCGCCAGGACTCCTGCATGCGTAATTCGGTCAGGTAATGGTGTGGTGACATGCCAATCTGTGTGCGAAACAACTCGCTGAGCTGTCGGGTGCTGAGGTGGGCAACCGTCGCGAGTTCGGCTGCGATAATTTTCCTGTGGAAGTTATCGTCAATAAACTGCTTCGCCGCAGACACTCTTCGGTCCAGGTTCAGTTTGTCGCCGTGGCGTTCCTGTAGAAGCTGAATCAATAACAGCAACATCTGATGCTCTGTGTGAGATGACACCGCACCGTTTACCAGTTGGGAGTGCAGAAACTGGACGTAGTGGAGCAATGCCGAATCCAGCTCAACGAAGAAGGGGAGGCGCTCCAATGCAGGGGCAAGGGCCTCTGGTAAATCGGCCACCAGAAATCGGTTTGCTTCAGATGCGGAATACCCGTGGTCACTTCCGGACGGGATGACAGCGGCCCGGTTTCGCTCCACGGCACCCTCGGTTTTTTCTACAAATAACGAAAGCTTACCCAGCAGGGGCAACACCAGTTGGTGGTGGCCATGAGAATGTTGTTTTCCCTCATTATCATAGCTTCGCAGGTGAAGATTAACGTCGGATATAGGCATATAACGAGTATATTCGAATGGCGAGCAACTTGGCATTCACGATCAATTACCGATGAGTTCGACTGCATAAACAGCAGGAAATGACATGTCGCAGGTTTGCCTATAATCTATGTAGAAATACTTACGGAAATATAATCAAGTGCAACGGCATTGGTCCCTCGTTTTCCTTCTGACCATTCTGAACCTGACAACATGCGCTCTGGCTGAACCCGCACACGATTACGGAGCATTGCCCCTGATTGACGCTCGAGCCGACTACCAGGGCGCAATGGCCGATCAGGTGGCCTATCTCGTTGAACAAGGAGAAACGCTCTCTGTTGATGAAGTTCAGTCACTGATTAGTGCTAATCCGGTTGTCCTGACGCACCCTGAGACCAGCGTGTTAACCAATGGCATCAATTCCGGTGCGATATGGCTGGTGGCGAACATTTTCAATCCGACCGACGACCCCATATTGCGGCGCGTGTCCGTCGGAACAGGTTGGCTGGAAAGGGTCGACTTCGTTCTCACAACCGAAGGCCAACTGCCACAGCACTTTGTCAGCGGTGATCGTATCGCGCTGGGGCATCGTTCCATTGCCAAACGCATACCCAGTGCCGATTATCCGTTTCCGCCCGGCGAGACACGTCTATTGCTGCGCGTTGAGACTGCAGATCCAATGGTGGTGCCACTCTACTTTTCCAGCATTGCCGTCAGCCATAGTCGAGAGCAGTCAGAGGCGATCTTCTACAGCTTCGTCTACGGTGTCATGTTTGCGCTGTCCGCCTACAACCTGATGTTGTTCGCCGGCCTTCGCAAGCGGCGTTATCTGTTCTACTCGCTCTACACGAGCAGTTTCGTGGCCGTGGCGGCGTCCTACAATGGTATCGGCATGGCCTTGCTATGGCCCGATGCAGTGGGCTGGCAACAGTGGGCGCCACCCCTGTTCATGCTGTGTTTCGTCAGCTCTGGCCTGGCCTTTGCGACGAGTTTTCTCAAGACCCGACGCTACCGACCATGGCTCCACAAAACCATCCAGACAATCGGTGTGGCTTATTTCGCGCTCTTTGGCGTCTTTTTCGCTTTAGACGAACAGGGCCTGGCGCTGCAACTGGCATTCCTGGTTGTGCAGGTGTTTACGGTACTGATGCTCTACATGGGCGTGTCGAGCTGGATGGGAGGCAACCAATCCGCACGCTATTTCATGCTAGGCACACTGGCTTCCGTTATTGGTGCCTCTGTTACGGCCTTGACGGTAAACGGCATGATTACTTATTCCCAGCTTGGCTACTATGCCGTGGACATCGGCATGGTAGTGGATGCCATGCTGTTGATGTTGGCGCTGGCCGACCTGGCCCGCAAAAACAAAGTAGCCCGGGTGACAGCCGAGCGGACGGCCCAGATCGATCTGCTGACCGGCCTCAATAATCGACGTGGTTTTCTGCCTGTTGCCGAATCCCTGTGGAGCCTGGCCACGCGCAAGGACAGCAAAATGTGTGTGGCTATGATCGATATTGACCATTTCAAGAACATCAATGACCAATATGGCCATGCAGTCGGCGACAGGATATTGAAGAAAATTGCCGACGAGCTTGATAAATCCCGGCGCAAAAGCGACCTTCTGGCCCGCTGGGGTGGCGAAGAATTTACGCTTTTGTTGCCGGAAACGGACGAGGCCGAAGCCCTCAAAGTGGCCGAGCGTTTCCGCCACAATATTGAGCAACTGGTGGTCAATGATTGCGGCAGGATGATTCGATGCACCATCAGTGTGGGTGTCGCCAGCCGCCACGCTCAACATGTCACTTTGGAGCACGCCATTTCCAAGGCCGACGAGGAGCTCTACCAGGCCAAGATTCAGGGGCGCAATCAGATTTCCACCGGTCGCACGTCGGACGCCGCCTGAGCCGGGAATGGTATTCCCCCAAAAAAATAAATCTGCCCCGATTTTTCTGAGCAAGCTAGCGTAATAATGGCCCGGCTAGGCGTTGTTTCTGTGCCCGGACAGCTTCCGTCAGAAAGTCCATCAAGACATGAGTCCTTGCGACCCCTCGCAGATCCGGGTGCATTAGAAACCACAGACCGTATTCAAGCTCGGGGATGGGATCGGTGAGCTGAATAATATCCGGATCATCGCCCGCCAAATAACAGGGCAGAACAGCCAGCCCCATGCCCGCGCGAATAGCACTGAGTATGCTGACAAGGGTATCAACACGGTAGACACAGGCAGCCTTCAGCCCGTTACTGTCCATCCACTGATCCAGTGTTAAATCCTGAAGTCGCGGCCCCGCACCAATCCAGGGTTGGTTGACGAGAGTCTCGATGGGCGCACCAGGGTTCAAGCCAAAGCTTCGGTGTGCGTAGACGGCCTGACCAATAGTGGCCAGTGGTCGGCCGATCAGGTTTTCAGGGGGGCGGTGGGACGGACGAATGGCGACGTCGGCTTCTCTGCGTGTCAGGTTGAACAACTGGTTAGAGATGGCAACATCCAGCACGATGCTTGGATATTTGCGCCGGAATTGCGTGAAGATAGGCGTCAACAGCCCCATCAGCAGGGAGTCCGTTGTGGTGGTCCAGATTTCTCCACTGGGTGCCAGATCGCGACCGGCGACTTTGCGTTCGGCAGCCAAAGCTGCCTCATCCATAATCTTGGCCGTGTCGGCCAGTTCTTCCCCCGCAAGAGTTGGCCGATACCCGGTGCGACTCCTCTCAAAGAGCGTAACGCCCAGACGCTGCTCAATATCACCCAGACGCCGGAAAACCGTGGCGTGACTTACACCCAAGGCACGTGAGGCGCCAGACAGAGAGCCTGCGTTTGCGATCGCAAGAATAATCTTAAAGTCATTCCACGCCAGATGACCCCGTGTTTTCTGCTTAATGGCAGAGGGTTGCTTGTTCAGCTTGCCTGTTCGTTTTTGCAAAGTTCGTACTCAATTTTATGGAATAGATTGCAGTATAGAACAGCATTAGCATGTAGATGAACCCATGAGATAACCAATGCTCCTGTGACCAGGGGTGACGTGATGGAGGTCAAAGACATGATCTTTTCAGAAAAAATACAATACTCACACGGCGGCGGCTCTTTCACCCACCGGGACAACGATTGTGTGGAAAAAGAGAGTCACGACGACTCGCGCGAGGGAACTATCCCGCTCAGATACCGGAATGGGCTGGGAGGCATTGATCTTGAACAGGTGAGGCGAGATCAGTTACAGGCTCGACGACAAGTTGTCCGAGCGATGATACAACGCCTGAAAAACCTGCGACGTCGGCTCTGAGAAGTTGTTGGCTACCGGATGAGTTGACCACTACAAAGCGCTTAGCGTTAAGAAGGAAAAACCACCAAGTCATCTCCCTCTTGCCATGGCTGAAACCTGGTCATGGTTTGCAGAAAAAATGGGTGCTCCAGCCAGTGTTTTAGCCATAGCTGCAGGTTCGGGTAGGGTAGGTTGTAAAATGCATCGCGATCAACGTGGGCGAATTGGCGAACGAACGGCATGATGCCAATATCTGCGATGGTCGCGTTAGGCCCCAACAGAAAAGGGTTTTTAGTCAGCAGTGCCTCTAAAACCTGTAAAAAGGCTTCACCCCGTTGCCGATACTCAGTCTGGGACATTTGGAGATGACGGTCTGCGTATTTATAGCGATCCAGCCAATACTTGAATTCGCTGTCGTTTTGCTCGACCAGAGCGTTGGCCTGATGCAAAACCTGTCCATCCAAAAGCCCTTGCGGGTCTTGCTGCTCTAGCGCCCACGCCATTATCTCCCGGCTCTCTTCAATCACTGCACCATCAAGACACTGCAAAACAGGCACGGTGCCTTTCGGGCTAATCGCGAGCATCTCAGCCGGTTTGTTTTTCAGGATTACCTCTCTCAACTCCACCTGCAACCCAGCAAACAAGACACTGAGCCGGGCACGCATGGCATAGGGGCAGCGGCGAAAAGAGTAGAGACGGTGGAGTGAGGAAGTCATGGTATTTTTCGCCGTTGAATCGAGATCAATGGGCCCAGAGCAGGGGATTCCAGTGGTTCCCTAACTGTTGAGAAACTCGATGAGCTTTTTTGCGACATCGGCAGGGCGCTCTTCGGTTATCCAGTGCGCCGCGTCGACCCATTCCAGGCGCGCATTCGGTATCGCGTCCCTCAGCATCTCAGCGTATTCCGGCTTTTGGAACTCATCATGTTGCCCCCATAGCACAAGGGTTTCATGGGGAATATTCTTCAGCTCATCGGCAATCGCGAGTGTGTATTCCGGATTGAGCCTGCGCAGGTTTCTGAAGAAAGCTTTCTTGCCTGTTTCACCCTGCCAGGGGTGAACAACGATATCAGCAAGCTCAGAGGTGGCATTTGATTCGTCATGCATTCCCTTAGGCAGGAAGTCGCGAAGCATCTGCTCCAGTTCCTGAGCGCTCATGTCATCTTCCGCCCCCGGTTCCTGTAATGGCTCGAACTCGGGAATCGGCCAGGAGTCGAAGCAGACAGCATCGGCAAGAACCAGCCGGTTTATGCGTTCCGGGTGGTTTACCGCCAGTATCTGGGCAACACCGCCGCCAATATCATGGGCCACAAGGTCTGCACAGCGGATGCCTAGTGCATCCATAAGGCCGATCAGTATTTTGCTTTGTGCAGCAATCGACACATCGGCATCAAGCGGTTTATCGGATTTACCGTAATTAAGCATGTCTGGCACGATCACCCGGTGTGTTTGCGCCAGCTGTGGGATGATCTTGCGCCAGAGAAGGCCGGACATTGGGATGCCGTGGAGTAACATCAGCGGCGCCCCTTCACCTTGCTCCAAGTAGGCAATACGGTGCCCATCTACTTGCAGGTATTGGTGCTCAAGATTTGATTCACTCATTGTAGCGCTCCTTTCAGTTCACGTTTTCCAAAGTGATCGATTACATCTTTACGCTACTGGCTGAAAACCTGTGATTCAAATTATATTTGAATAATCACTCAAAAGTTGCCTGCTTTCACCTATACCTTACAAGACAGCCTGATCCGCCAAGGTAACTTCCAGGCCGGTCGCTACCGAGTTATACGGTTAGGTAATCTTCGCCCTTAAGGTCAGCCGGCCATGTTACGTTGAGCTGGCAATATCATTTTACGGCGGTCGAACAAATACAGGTTCAGCTGTCATTAATTATTCAGGAGGCAAACTGATGTCGAACACTCATAAGACAATCAATCCTGCCACAGAAGAAGTTCTTGAAACCTATACCATGATGTCCAGGCAAGAAGCGGAGGGCATCATTGAGCAGGCTCATCATGCGTTTCTCGACTGGCGCAAAACCGGGTTTAAAGAGCGCGCGGACATTCTGCGCAAAACCGCTGCCCTGATTCGGGAGCGCCAGGATGACTACGCCGCACTGATGACCCGGGAAATGGGCAAAACCCTGGCAGAGGGCAAACAGGAATGCGAATTGTGCGCGGCGATTTGTGAGTACACCGCAGAACAGGGCCCCACGAAACTGGCGGATGAAACAAGAGAGCTGACGGGCGGCCGTGCTGTGGTTTCCTATCAGCCTCAAGGTGTGATTTACGGCATACAGCCGTGGAATTTTCCGCTTTACCAGGTTATTCGCTACAGCGCCGCCAACCTCATGGCGGGTAACACCGTGCTATTGAAACACGCAAACAATGTATGGGGCATGGCTCTGGAAGTTGAAAAACTTTACCGCGATGCCGGCATGCCGGAACACGCCTTCCGCACGCTGTTAATTGACCATGAGGTATCGGACGCAGTCATCGAACACAAGCTGGTGCGTGGCGTTACGCTGACGGGTAGCCCCAACGCTGGCCGGACAGTGGCCCAGCGAGCAGCTAAGGTGCTGAAGAAAACCGTGCTGGAACTGGGCAGCAACGATGCCTATCTGGTACTGGCAGGTGCCGATATCAAGAAGGCCGCGAAGATTTGCGTTCAGGGCCGAACTTACAATGCGGGCCAGACCTGCGTGGCTGCGAAGCGCTTTATTATCGAAGAGCCCGTGTATGAAGAGTTCAGGGATGCCTGCCTGGCTGAAATGAAGAAGCTCTCTTTTGGTGATCCCACACACAGTGATACCAAAATGGGCCCCATGGCTCGCGAAGACCTCAGAGATGGCCTTCATGAGCAGGTTCGCAAGTCGATCGAGGCCGGCGCAACCTGTTCTTTGGGTGGTGAAATTCCCGAAGGCAAAGGTTACTTCTATCCACCCACGGTACTGGAAAACGTGGCGCCCGGGCAGCCAGCGTATGACGATGAGCTGTTTGGACCGGTCGCGGCACTGATCAAAGTAAAGGATGCAGCCGAGGCTATGCGAGTTGCAAATGACTCTATTTATGGCCTGGGTGGTGGTATCTTTAGCGCCGACGAAGACGAGGCGCTGCGCCTGGCTCGGGATGAATTTGACACAGGTATGGTCAATATCAATGGCTATAATCTGGCCCAGCCTAACCTGCCTTTTGGTGGGGTAAAGCAGAGCGGTTATGGCCGCGAACATGGCGGCTTTGGCATGCACGAATTTGTGAATGTGAAGGCTGTTATGGTGAGCGAGTCCTGATGCAAGTATAGCCAACACTGGGCCTGGGTAACGCCACGTTACCCAGGCCCACTCTCAACATAGCCTTCAAGCTTTCTGATGATCACGGCATGGCTTTGCTGGACTTGTTGCTTAACGGTAGAAGGCTTCAATCTTTCCTTTCAAAGTCATCAGAAGCGGCTGCCCGCGACGGTCCAGCGCTTTGGGCGAGGCGATTTTTATCCAACCTTCACTGATGCAATATTCCTCAACATTGGTACGCTCTTTGCCATTGAGCCGAATACCAATATCCTGCTCGAAAACTTCTGCTACATGATGCGCGCTCTGGGGATTTCTTGAAAGTCGATCCGGTAACGTTGGCAGCGTTTTAGTATCGTTCATGGTAGTGACCTGCATTAAATAAAAAGAGCGCCATTCTAGGCAATACAGATTTAGCGCTCAAGAACTACAGCACTTAGTTGCCTTCACGCGGAGAACCCGGCTTAAAAAGTTTAAACCAAGCGATTAAGCCCGCTATAGACCCTAAGCCCAGAAAAATAAAGAATTCTCCGACGTTAAAATCGCCAACTTTATACATTAGCCCCAGGAAAACTAAAAGAAATGTTCCAATGGTGCCGATAACTCTTAAATTCATATTTTTATCCTGGAAATTTGTGGACTCAACTGACGCAAGTTTGCTCGTTCGACGGCCATTTATTGTCTTTGGATCAGAACCCGTTGGATAACATGCCCCCAGATGCGATCTTTTGCATCGCTGGCATGCTGGTCAGCCTGGCTTCGGGCTTCTGCTTGACCGGCACTTGATACAAAGGCCGTAAACTGTTTGGTCACGGCCTGATGATAACTCCTGAAAGCAGCTTCACAGCCCGCTTGGGCACCCTTGGCGATATCTGAAGGTGGTGCCGATGTGATATGGCTGAAGCGATCGGATTCACTGGCCATGCAATCCTGATACGCCGTGTATTTCTCGTTCAGGTTGGTACTGAGGGCTTTCTTTTCATCGGAGGTCAAATTCGGCGCAGGCGAAAGAGCCGCGCAGCTGGCCAGCGACCCGCACAATGCCACCACAATGGTAGCGCCCCGCCAACGGGCAGCATCAAAGAAAATCATATCTATCATCCTTTTATAATGTGCATTGAGATTACTATATCCTCAGGTAAAACCTACGCTCACGCTGAAGTGGAAGGGGGGGGCTTGCTGATGCAGCATAATGCAAGCCAGCATGGCTATACACCGGACTTGGCATTTCGAGTTAAAGCTTCCAAATCTGGCGCGATTGGCATCTGTCCCACCCATCTGCTCATTGTCGGTGTCATTGGGGTCAGATGAACATAAATGCTTGGTGAAATGCTAATCTGACCCCAGTTAGCGAAGTGACAGACGACCTAACTTTTTCAGGAGAAAAAAATGTCGGACACCAACATCGAACTTATTTCCACCATTAGCGAAGACAACAAACTGGAACTTGCCCTGCGCGAGATCGAGATCCCCGAGCCCGGCGAAAACGAAGTGGTCATCCGCATCGAAGCCGCCCCTATTAACCCGTCTGACCTGGGAGTGATGTTCAGCGCGGCCGATATGACGACTGCCAGCCAATCCGGTAGCGCCGATCGCCCGATCATCAGTGCCGATGTCCCGGCCAAGTTCATGGGTGCCGTTAAAAAGCGGGTTGGCAAGCCTATACCCGTAGGCAACGAAGGGGCCGGTACAGTGGTAGCTGCGGGCTCATCAGCCGCTGCGCAAAGCTTGATGGGCAAAACCGTTGCGGTAATTGGCGGTGGTAGCTACCGCCAATATCTCTGTGCCAAGGTGCAAAGCTGTCTGGAACTAGAGCCGGGTACGACTGCAGCCGAAGGCGCTTCAAGCTTTGTTAACCCGCTGACGGCATTAACCATGGTCGAAACCATGCGTGCTGAAGGTCACAAGGCCATCGTTCACGCTGCCGCCGCCTCTAACCTCGGACAAATGCTCAACCGCATCTGCATCGCCGACGGCATTGACCTGGTCAATATCGTCCGCAAGCCAGAACAGGAAACATTGCTGCGCGAATTGGGTGCCAAATACGTGGTGAACTCCAGTAGCGACAGCTTTATGGCAGACCTGACCCAAGCACTGATTGAAACCGGCGCGACCATCGCGTTCGACCCTATTGGTGGCGGTAAATTGGCTAGTGACATTCTCACCTGCATGGAAGCCGCCGTGTCTCGCAACATCACCGAATACAGAGTGTATGGATCTGACATCTATAAACAGGTTTATATTTATGGCGGGCTTGATCGCGGCCCCATCACGATAAACCGCAGTTTTGGTTTTGCCTGGGGTGTGAACGGCTTTTTATTGTTTAATGCATTAGGAAAACTGAGCAAGGACACCGCCACCGCCATGCGCAAACGCATAGCCGCCGAGATCAAAACCACGTTCGCCAGCCACTACACGCACGAAGTATCCCTGGCTGGTGCTTTACAACTGGATGCGATGGCGGTTTACGGCAAACAGGCTACCGGAGAGAAGTTCCTGATCAAACCACAGAGCTAACGTTTGATTTCTTTTCGTGCTGTTTGACGCCAGCAGCAGGGGCGCGACTTCAGGAGCCCTATGTGTCAGCGTAGTTGGCGTCCCGCTGACCACTTTGTTGAATGCTCTTGGTGCACCGCTGGAAGTATAGCCATACGCCTCGTGCCTACCGAGGGATGACATAATGCATGGGGAGCAAGTATGTGCACATTAGTTGCCTTCACGCGGAGAACCTGGCTTAAAAAGTTTAAACCAGGCGATTAAGCCGGCTATAGACCCTAAGCCCAGAAAAATAAAAAATTCTCCGACGTTAAAATCGCCAACTGGACAACTAGGCTGACAGAGGGGGGGTGCCGACAACCCTAAACTTCATATTTTTATCCGAGAAATTTGTGGACTCAACTGACTCAAGTTTGCTCGTTTGACGGTCATAACCGCGATCGCTGCACACACTAGAATTGCCTAACCCACGGTCGCAGCTCGATTTCCCAACTCCAGGAAGACCGATGCTGCTCGATCAGGTGTATATAGTTCCGGGCGATCTCATCAGGGTCCATTGGGCTGTACGTTGGGTCAGAAGATGTTGAGTCTTCTTCCTGCCCGGTTTTGCCAATACGGCCATCGATGACCACATGCCCGATGTGAATATTCTGAGGATGAAGCTCCCGTGCCAATGATTGGCACAGGCCACGCAAGGCGAACTTGCCCATCGCGTAGGGAGCCGAGTTGGCGTAGCCCTTCACTCCAGAGGAGGCACCGGTAAACAGCATCGTGCCGCAGCCAGTATTCAGCATCCGTGTGGCAGCCTGCTGGGCCATCAGGAACGCCCCGAACGCTGTTACTTCAAGTACTTTGTGCACTTCAAGCGGATCGAGTTCAGTGATCGAACCCCGAATCCAAGGGCTCGGATTGTAGACGGCAACATCAAGAGTGCCATCCATACCGTCGATCGTCTTGAATAGCTCAGCAACGGCATCCGGCTTACTGGCATCACACTGGAGTGCAGTACCGTTAACCTCGGCGCAGAGAGCATCCAGTTTGGTTGTATCGCGAGCTACCAGGATTGGGTGATAGGAACGCTGAGCAAGCGCACGAGCAATCGCAGCAGACAAGCCCGAACCGGCACCTACAACAAGAGCGAGAGAAGTCATTGTGAATACCTCCTACGGTGCACAGCATCATTATTGCTGCAGTCAAGTATAAGAAAAACAAAGGGCATATTAGTGGAAAAAAATTCTTTCCAAAATATAGCGCCTGATTTTAAAACATAAAGCAACTTGCCATCGAAAACGCACCAGATGTTACCTAGGAGTGTCGTCAAATTAAGCCCGAGGGTTTTTCTACAGTCTCAACGCCTAGCTCACCGGAAAATTGGGAGCGCCAGCGAGTAATTTTTCCGAGTGCCGCTACTTGTTGGGCGACAATGGCAGGGAACCGGATGGAAATCTTGAAGCTGGGACCAAAACCTAGCTACCCTTATTCCAGAAGCCTTTCAGGTGCATCCATATCCTCGTGCAGCACACGAACAACGACCACCTCCGGTTCAAGCACCTGATAAAAAACCGCGTGGTGCTCGACCTGTAATCTGCGATACCCAGAAAAAACATGGGTATAATCTGCGCCAAGTGATGGATGGTTGATCAACTGTTTCATTCCTTCGCCCAACTGATCCAAGTATTTATCCGCCTGATCAACACCCCATTCTTCGTAGGTATATATCCAAATTCCGATGAGGTCTGATTCCGCCTTTGGCGTAACACTCAGCTTAAGCACTAATTGGCCGCTTTCATTCGCTTGCGGCCCGCCGCTTTAATAGCTGCCATATCGAGCGGCTTAGGTTTCCCACTTGACTCACCCTCAGCGAGTGCTTGCCTCAGCGTGGCAAGACGTTCTTTGGCCTGCTGGTCCCTCCGGATGAGATCGCGGATATACTCACTGTCATTACCAAAGTGACCACTTTCAATCTGACCTTTTACCCAGTCGTCTTGCTGTTCAGTCAGCGTGATGGTTTTCCGATGCATGCTCATAGCTAACGCCCCTAACGCAGAAGAAGTATGACAATATCATACCACCCCCTTGAGCCAAATCAACGATCCACTTCTTGTTGCCCAACGAGCCTGTATAAAAACACTTCACAGAGCCTGATCTACAGCCGCTTTGTTGTTTTTTCATCACCTGCGATTAACTGGCGCAAGTTTGCTCATTCGCCGGCAATCCTATGTGTCCGGGAGGTTCTGATGCCGCTTACCATATCCCGTTCGTGGTGTTCACGAAGGTGATGACGAATCAGCCGCTTCAGCTTATCCCGCTTTTCACCCAGCTCTTTGAAGGTGCCCGACCATTCTTTAGCGGCATTCGAGGACATTTTGCAGCCATCGATGGCGAACAGTTCGTTGCCCAGCAAGCCTTGTTCGTGACACACCAACAACACCTGCTCGAACAGTTCTTCAATCTCATTGGCATGAAGACTGACGAACTTGGCCAGGGTGGTGAAGTGCGGGACAGTGTCGCAGGACAGGGCTTTGAAGATGATGTTGGTCTCGCAGCACCACTGGATCTCACGGCTGGAGGCGATGCCTTTGGAGTAGGCAAACAGAATGATTTTCAGAAGAATGGCCGGATCGTAGGCCAACCGGCCGGTGTCGTCGTTGCGGTATTTCGGGTGAAGCACCGACAGATCCAGCTTGTGTTCAATCAGGTAATGAACGGCGTGTTCAAAGGTGCCGGGCTGGAGCTGTTCTTGATAGTTGATGACGACCATGGCGTCCTGGTCGTAGTTGTAGTGCTTGAAGCGGGGCATGCCGACGGCTCCTTGTCTGTTTGTTCAATGCTACCAAAAACCATCCGTTTTGGGGTTTTTCTACAGCCTCAACGCCTTGGGTAAGCTGCCGGGACGGAGCGCAGCGGAGTATCGGTCAGCTTCACCCACTGGTGTACGCCCAGCATGGGCATGAACTAATGGGGTGAAAGTCCCCTGTGGGAAGATCACCGCTCAGTCGGTTTTACCCGATTGGACGCTAACCACTAGCGAATGGCAAGGGCCAATCCGCGAGGAAAGGTCTGGAGGAAGCCGCTAGCAAAACTGCGAGCTGATGAACAAGAACATCATATGAGGCGTAGGCTGAAGGCGAGTTGGCACCAGACGACGAAGCCACGTGATCTAACGGCCACCGTAAATGATGCAGCAGTGCAGGGAAAGTTTGTGCTCTTATCTGGGGAGATCTGCTCAACGGAGCGATCAGTCAATTACCAGTCAGGCCACTGGTCGATCAAGCCTGGGCGCAGCCGTTACCATCGGCGGTTGCGAGCGAACGAGATGGACACCGATAGCGCCGATGGGGGTAACTCCGCCGGTGATTGAGCAGAAGTCAGCAGACGGCATAGTAGCCAAATGCCCATCGTAATGGGTGGGACAGGGTGAAGGCCTGAACCCGAAAATCAATGAGGAGCCTGTGCAGCTCAGCGATTCCATATCCGACCGGATTAAGGACTGCTGGCGCAAAATCAGAAACCATCATTGAGGTAAGCGGAGCTAATCGGCCGACTTGCTTTGAGCGTTTTTGGGAAACGCCCTGTGCGGAGCCGCATGCAGGGTGTTGTGGGGGCTGGGGGTTAGATACCCCCGGCTACCCGATTAAGCGAGTTGCTACAAATCAAACTGGGGTTCCTTTTTCACCTAGAACCCTTAAATAGTAATAGACGAAAAGGCATTTAGTGAAGTGATTCATCCTATGTAGCTCCCTGAAAGCCATGAGTATTCTCCGGCTAAAATCCAAGAAGTACATTGATTCAGATTTTTGCTGCTTAATGCCCTCACGCTTTGGATAGTAAGTTATTTCTTGAGACACCTCATCATATTCCGCCTTGTAATGCGCCACGGAATTTCGGAGTTGATTGTCCATTACGTTTGCATCCAATGCGTACCATGGATCATCAATAAAATCTAATTTTTTTCCCAACGGGTAGTCAGCAAACTTATCCAAATCCTTTGGGGCACCGGGTATATTCTCAAATTCGTCGTGGCTATCGCGCTTAAGGAGATTATTGAATCCCGCAACCAGAACTAGTGCTCTGGAAATTATCTCGGCAATATCTTTATACAGATCTTTTGCATCTACAAACTCGTGCGCGGACACACGATATGGCACTTGGTTGCCTTGGTATTCTTTGTCAAAATCCAAAAATAATGCTGGTCTAAGCATTAGTTCAATATCAATTATTCTTGGATAAATCTCTAAGCAGTCCTCTTGAACATTCCTCAGGAACCCAGTGTTTACTATTTCCTTGATAAACCTCTCGAGCTTATCCTTCTTTGCCTTCTCCAACTCCATGAGCTTTTCGGTGTAAAGAGATGTCGCATCTACGTTCTTTTCTGGTTCAGAAAACGGGAAAAACGATTTTTCAATCACATAATACAAGGCCCGGTTTTGGTCAAGCTGAGACTTGCAGGCCATGGAAGAGCCCAAAAATGAAAGTGCCTTTTTCCTGAAAAGGTTAGCCTTTCCCTTTTTGTATAGGTTGAAAATAGACTTTATTTCTTTTTCTCTTTCATATACTTCGTTTAGATAATTTACACGCAAAGAGTGCATCTGCATTTCTTTATGACCGATGCGCATAGTAGCCGCCATGTATGGAGTCATTCCCATCACGTAATCACCAAACTTGACCGGAAAATCCAAATGCAGATCGACGAAATTAACACCTTTCTCGAAGCGATCAGTCTTGACCTGTTCAGCTCCGGAAACCTGTATATCTACGCCCACATTCTCAAAATCCGGAATCATTGTTATATCAATGGGAGAACCGCAAGACGCGCAACGGAAACGGAGTGGTTGGTATGCTCGATTGGACATGCCTAAACGGCAGTTTGTCTTCTCGTCACAAGTCTCGCAACAAACGCTTATGTTGAAATTCACGAATTACCTCTTTGCGCTTAACGCCAAAATCAGGTGCAGCTATGCTGTCACCTGGATTTTCTTGTTACGTGTCGATGCTTTCATGTTTCGATATGCTTGATCCAGCTTTAGAGCAAGTGCCTCTCTGTTACCACCACCTTCACGGATAAGATTAGGCGCCCGCTCAAGGTAGTCCCTAAGCTCTCGAAATGCTTCGTCAGAAACTGATTTCTCGTCTATAAAAAACTGAGAAACTTCCATCATTCTATTGAAATTTATGCTCCGAATATCTCCACCGTTAATGGCATTTATGATTGCACGTCCGGCAACCTCATACATGGCGTTATTCACCGACTCATCCCAAATAGCGTCAACAACTTTAATATTCAAATCTTTAAACTTCTCCCATTTTTCTTTTTTAGATAATTTTATTAACTTCGATGACTGCCTATAACAAGCAACAAGATAACGAATTTTACTATCATAATTTACAGTGCTAATCGCTAAGTTATAACTAGCATATGCATATCTTTCACCCCACTGTGTATCAAATTTCACGATACTACGCAGAGCATTATCGCAAACCTCAAATATCGCCTTAATACTTCCGTAATTGACTTCTGTTTGATACCACATCTCGAAAAAAGCTGGTTTCCTCTGGCCTTTAATGAACGCTTCTGAGAAAGATTTTCTGGCAATGTCATCGCTAACGGTAGGGTCTTCATAGTTAGTCTTTGCAAGAATAAAAAATAGATCAGAGTTTTCCTTATATCTTGGTTTTTTTATAAGGGAACGAACAGTATTTCTTGAGTCATCGAATCTTTCTTCTTTTAAAAGAGAATTGCATTGTCTAACTGCTGCTCCAACCTCTGGAATATGTACTTGTGAATTTGCCTCCAGTCCCTCACAAATTTCTCTTATTCTATTTATGTATTGATCAGAGTTTGGAACGATATCGTTAGCTATAGAAAGAACTAGCTTGCTTATTGATGAGGTGCTTTCGAACCTAGGTTCTTCTTCAATAAATTCAATACTACTAATGAGAAATAGATTTCCTAGCTGCTCAATTGACGTGTTAATTTCAGAATTTTCTAAATCTGTATATTGGTGTAACTCACTACGCGACAAAGACCCCACATAACTAATTGTTAATAGTATTTTTATTGCTTCAGGAGATAATTCCGAAACTTCCTTTCTTAATGCCGCTTCCCGAACAGCATCCCCACTTTTTCCGGACCAATCTACAATAGCTTTTTCTACAGAAACTCCTAATTTGCATAATCTTAGTATTGACTCAGTGAACAATGGAGAGCCTTCAGATGTTAAATTCAGCTTCTCTATATTTTTTTCATTATATTTTTGAAGACCAATAGATTCGCATATCGCGTTAACTAGATCTTTATATTCTTCACCTTTTAGACCTGGAACCAAGATAGAAGAATCATTTGAATAAATATTATTGGCTCGCGTTGTCATCAAAACTCTAGATGAGGTATTTGATATGGAGCGAGCGATTTCCATTATGCGCTTTTGCTCTTCGGGTGAGTTTGAATCAATATCATCAATGACAACAAATGATGGAATCAATTTTAAGCCATCTCTGGCAGCTCTCTGCAACTGCTGCAAAGTAAACTCTTTTACCTCTTCTGGTAAAGTTCCTGTTCTCAAACATATCTCTCTGAGAAGTGAATCCAGATCCTTATAGTGAGTTTCTGGAGCCCCGACGTATTGATTGTAGGCCGCTTTGAACTGTTGCTTTTTTGCTGTTAACCACATTACTTGTTCGAATAATTCTGTTCCGGACTTGATTATTAACTGACAAAACTCATAGGCAATTGATGTTTTTCCCTTGCCTCCATCAGCGGCTAAAACCTTTGTGTACTGAAAGTCGTCTGAAAGCCAAGACCATAATTCTTGGAGTATCTCAAATCTTCCGATAAATTCCGGGCATATAAAGTTTTTATCAGGCAAATTATGCTCAATGATATTTTTTCTTATTTGCTTAGACTCTCCTTCCTCGGAAAACAAGCTCCTCTCAGACACAAGGAATTCAAAATCGGATTGGGCAACAACTTGTTTACACTCATCAATTTTCCTTATATAAACAGCATCTTTTCCTAAAATCAATTTTCCTTTTGAGTTGGCGCCATCATTTATCGCTGCTATTGAATGAGTTCTTTTATCTCTTTTGGGAATATGAAGCAAGCCAACAAGAAAATCAATTTCTCTATAAGAGATTAGAATCTCTTCATATGTGAGATCGAGCCTTTTATTAAAGTGTCGATCAAATTGCCCTCTTAGCTTCTGCTGATCAATAAGATTTTTTTTAACACCACAAATAATAAAAGAAGTATCTTTTTCAACTTCGTCCACGCCAAAAATAATGTATCCGCCAAAAGTGTTATGGAAACTAATTATTGACTTTAGTAGTTTTAAGAATGCATCCGCGCTGTCTTCAAATGTCTTTTTATAGTCCCAAAGTTCGCATTCTTTCGAAAGTAATGTTCCATCTTCTCTTACAAGATTTTCGACAACTGATTTAGAAACATCACCATTAAGAATTGATTGGTATATTTTTTGCTTAACCTTAGTAATATCCATACAAATCTCTAGATTAGTTTTGAAACTTTCTTTGACACGTAACAGCGTATTGGGTGGCGCGCTCAATTATTCAATAATTAAACGTCTTCACTTTCACTCACCATGATTACGCAATTCCCGAGCAACATGTATACAAAGCTAACGTAAAAACCGCTATTTACCACCGTCGCCTCGTTAAAATTTGTAATCTCACCGCGCAATAACGACGCGGTCACACGCATGCCAGGCCGCAGTGGGTGAGGGCACAAACAAAAAAGGCCCGAAGCGCAAACTCCGGGCCTTCCTGTTTACCTGCCAATCACTACCTCAACCGCACTTACTATCCCCACAAGACAAACAAGTCGCACAACCGTCCATCACAATCACCGCCTTGGTGCTGCACTTACCACACATAGTGGAGTTGGGCGGGAAGTCGCCGGCTGTGTCGTCGTTGGTTGCCTTGGTGCTGGTGGATTCAAACTCGGCACGCTTTTCGGCAAGGATCCGCTTGGTGGTTTCGCTCATTTCCTCGCTTTCCATCAGGCCTACGGCCTTCAGGTGCTTCTCGATAACGGCACCGATTTCAGCCACCAGGGAAGGCATGAATACGCCGCCTTTCTTGAAGTAGCCGCCGTTGGGGTCGTATACCGAGCGCAGCTCTTCCACCAGGAAGGTCAAATCGCCGCCTTTGCGGAATACCGCAGAGATTACGCGGGTGAGGGCGATTACCCACTGGAAGTGTTCCATGGATTTGGAGTTGATGAACACTTCGTACGGCTGCCGGCTTTCGTGGTCTGTGTCTTCGTTCAGCAGGATGTCGTTGATGGTGATGTACATCGCGTGCTCGGCCACCGGTGGCTTGATTTTATAGGTGGTGCCCACCAGAAAATCCGGCCGTTCGATGTATTCGTTCATTTTCACGAGCGTGCTTTCCGGCTTTGCGGCTGGCTGCTGTTCGCTCGGTGCGTCGGTGTTGGCTTTTTTCACCCGGTAGCCGACGATTTTGTTGCTGATTTTCACTGTCATGTCTTTTGTCCTGTGTCGGTGTTCCGGATCAATACTTTCCGTAGGTGCCTTCTTTCAGCGCGTCAAACAGGTTGGCGGCGGTATGCATCTCGCCATCGTACTCTACCTGTTCGTTGCCTTTCAGCTCCACTTTGCTGCCGTCGTCGAGGGTGAACTCGTAGAGGGTGTTTTCAAGGTCTGTTTCTTTAACCAGTACGCCCTGGAAGGCTTCCGGGTTAAAGCGGAAGGTGGTGCAGCCTTTCAGGCCCATGTCGTAGGCGTAGAGGTAAATGCTCTTGAAATCCTTGTAGGCGAAGTCGGTGGGTACGTTCGCGGTTTTGGAAATCGAGGAATCTACCCACTTCTGTGCGGCGGCTTGGATATCTACGTGCTGCGCCGGGCTTACGTCATCTGAGGTGGTGAAGTAGCTGGGCAGTTTTTTGTCTTCATCTTCGGAGAAGGGCATGGCGCCTGGGTTAACCAGGTGGCGGTAGGCCAGCAGCTCGAAGGAGAACACGTCGACTTTTTCTTTGGTCTTGCGGCCTTCGCGGATTACGTTGCGGGCGTAATGGTGCGAGAAGCTTGGCTCTATGCCGTTACTGGCGTTGTTGGCCAGCGACAGACTGATGGTGCCAGTGGGGGCAATGGAGGTGTGGTGGGTAAAGCGGCCACCTTTCTCTGCCAGGGCTTCTACCAGCTTGGGCTCAACCTTGGCAATTTCCTGCATGTAGCGGCTGTACTTGGCGTGCAGTACGCGGCCTGGCAGTTTGTCGCCGAGCTTGTAACCGTCTTTCGACAGTTGCGGGCATTTGCCCATCATTTTCGGGGTAATTTCGAAGTCTTCATTCATGATCGGGGCCACGCCTTTCTCTTCTGCGAGAGAAAGCGACTGGCGCCAGCCTTCTACGGCCATTTCTTTAACAACGTCTTCTGTGAACTGTACAGATTCTGCCGAGCCATAAGGCATGCGCAGCATGGCGAGGGTTGAACCCAGGCCCAGAATACCCATGCCGTGGCGGCGCTTGTTGGTAATTTCGTGCCGCTGTTCGGCCAGGGGCAGGCCGTTGATTTCTACTACGTTGTCCAGCATGCGGGTGAAGATGCCCACAACCTTGCGGTACTTTTCATAGTTGAAGCTGGCTTTGTCGGTAAACGGGTAGTCTACAAACATGGTCAGGTTTACCGAGCCCAGCAGGCAGCTGCCGTATGGGGGCAGGGGCTGCTCGCCACAGGGGTTGGTGGCGCGGATGTCTTCACAGAACCAGTTGTTGTTCATCTGGTTAACTTTGTCGATCAGGATGAAGCCGGGCTCTGCGTAATCGTAGGTGGAGGTCATGATGGTGTCCCAGATGAACTGGGCTTTCAGGGTGCGATAGATACGGCACGCCACCTTGCCTTCTTCGTTAACCACATAGCCGGTCAGTACCGGGAAGTCGCGATACACGAACTGGCTGGTGTCTGTAAGGTCCAGGCCTTCTTCTTCTACTTCCTTCTGGGTAACGGGGAAGGAGAGGTTCCAGTTGCTGTCGTTACGAACGGCTTCGATGAAGTCTTCGGTGATCAGCAGCGAGAGGTTGAACTGGCGCAGGCGGCCGTCTTCGCGCTTGGCCTGGATAAAATCGATCACATCCGGGTGGTGTACATCAAATGTGGCCATTTGGGCACCGCGACGGCCACCGGCTGAAGACACGGTAAAGCACATGCGGTCGAAGATATCCATGAACGACAGCGGGCCGGATGTGGTGGCGCCAGCGCCGGCTACGTAGGCACCTTTAGGGCGCAGGGTAGAGAACTCGTAACCGATACCACAGCCTGCCTTGAGGGTGAGGCCTGCTTCGTGGTTTTTCTCCAGGATGTCGTTCATGGAATCCTGAACGGAGCCGGATACGGTGCAGTTGATGGTAGAGGTTGCCGGCTTGTGCGCTTCGGCACCGGCGTTGGAGGTGATCCGGCCGGCGGGAATGGCGCCGTTCTTGAGGGCCCAGGCAAAGTTTTTCATGTGCTCGGCGCGCACATCTTTGTTTTCTACCTGCGACAGGGCAACCGCAACGCGGTGGTAAGTGGCGTTGATGTCCTTGTCTACGGCTTCGCCTGTTTTGGTTTTGAGCTGATATTTGCTGGTCCAGATATCAAGCGAAGTGTCCTGCATCGGAATCGATGTAACCACTGCCTCTGCCTTAGCGTTCATTGCTACCCTCAATCTTCAAGTATGTCTGTTGTCTGTCGATGGCACTCTTTCGGCGGTGCCATATCCCTGTAAAACGTTGCAAAATCTGCTTGGGTGCTATTGATTCTACTTCTGGATCGTTGTCTGTAAAACACTATATATGGGTTTATTTGTAGTGAGTATAACAGGATATAGTGGTTTGTGAATTTAAGTGGAACTATTGATAAGCTGCTTCCGGCAAAGAAAATCAATGAGGAAATGGCTTGCAAGAATGAAAACGGCCATAAATCCGGGGCTTGGGCGATAAAGCCCTGAATCACTACATGTTGTGATCAAAAAACAACCGAAAGAGGGTGTTTTGAGCGCGGAGGCAGGCCAGGAGCGGTTCTGGTGAAATGTCAGAAAGAAAATTAAAAGGCGGGAACCATCCCGCCTTTTAATTTCAGCTCAGCAATAAGCTGTCGTCATCGACTGAAAGCCCGCGCTGGGTTTCAAACAGCTCCAGCAGGTCCTTCACTTCCAGGCCTTCGCGATCCTTGCCGGCAATATCAAACACCACCTGGCCCTGGTGCAGCATGACCGTGCGGGTGCCAACTTCCAGCGCCTGCTTCATGCTGTGGGTCACCATCAAAGCGGTCAGTTTCTGTTCTTCGATGATTTTGGTGGTGAGTGCCAACACGAAGGCACCGGTTTTCGGGTCCAGGGCTGCGGTGTGTTCATCCAGCAGCAGAATGGCCGATGGGGTAAGGCTTGCCATCAGCAGGCTGACGGCCTGGCGCTGGCCGCCGGAGAGCAGCCCCATCTTGTCACCGAGGCGGTTTTCAAGCCCGAGATTCAGGGAGGAAAGGCTTTCCCGGAACTGGTCCATGTACTGCCTTTTTACCGCCGTGCTCAAACCGCGACGCTGGCCGCGCTTTATGGCAAGCGAAAGGTTCTCTTCAATGCTCAGGCCTTCACAGGTGCCGGCCAGCGGATCCTGGAACACCCGTGCCACACGCCCCGCCCGTTTGTGGGTAGGCAGTTTGGTCACGTTCAGATTGTCGACAACAATGGTGCCGCTATCAACGATAACTTCGCCCGCCAGAGCGTTCAGAAAGGTGGACTTGCCGGCGCCGTTACTGCCAATCACGGTAACAAACTCACCCTGATTAACCGTAAGGCTCATGCCCCGGAGAGCGGGGTTTTCCAGCGGCGTGCCTTTACCAAAGGTAAGCCGCAGATCGGTTGCGCTGATCATATTGCCTCCTCAGGCTTTCTTGCGGGTAAGTTTGCCAACCACCGAGCTGCGGATGCCGGGCAATACAATGGCCAGGGTAACCAGAACGGCGGTTATCAGGTTCAGATCCTGTGCCTGCAGGCCGAGAAAATCGGCGTTCAGGGCAAAGGCAATGGCCAGGCGATAAATAATGGCGCCAACCACACAGCCGATCAGGGCACGCATAACCGTTGAGGGTGTAATCACGGCCTCACCGCCAATCAGCGAGGCCAGGCCAATAACGATAACGCCCACACCCATGGTGACATCGGCAGCACCCTGGCTTTGTGCAAAGAGCGCACCTGCCAGGCCAACCAGGCCATTGGATACCGCGACACCAAGAATGATCATGGCGCCGGTGGCAATGCCTTGGGCACGCGCCATTCGGGGGTTGGCACCGGTGGCGCGCATGGCGAGACCGGTTTCAGATTTCATGAAGCGCCAGAGCAGTATCAGCGAAATGAAGATCACGATCACAAACAGCAGAACCGGAACCTGATGATAGGGCAGGTCCAGCGAATACCAGGGCGTAAGTACCGTATCTTCGCCAAGCAGCGCTATGTTCGGCCGGCCCATAACCCGGAGATTGACTGAGTACAGGGCGATCATCGTGAGGATGGACGCCAGCAGGTTCAGAATCTTCAGCTTTACGTTAAGGATGGCGGTTACGGCACCGGCGGCCATGCCGGCGAGCACGGCGCAGCCCGTTGCCAGCCAGGGGTCCCAGCCGTCAATAATGAGAACGGCTGCAACGGCAGCACCAAGTGGGAAGCTGCCGTCAACGGTCAGATCGGGAAAATCGAGTACGCGAAAAGAAAGATAGATAGCGAAAGCAACCAGGCCGTAAATAAGGCCGGTCTCAATTGCGCCGTAAAGTGCAATGTCACTGAGCATGGGTAAAGTTCACCGTGAAATAAAAACGGGCGGGCTCTTTATGGGTATTCAGAGTCCGCCCGTGTAGGTCTGGCGTTACTTGTCGCTTTTTACGACTTCTGCGGCTTCGGCGATTACGTCATCCGACAGCGTGATCCCCATGCGCTCACCCGCTTCGGGGTTTACGAACAGGTTGAGCTTTTCCATTGTCTCTACTGCCATGTCGCCTGGCTTTTCGCCTTCGAGGATGCGTGCAACCATCACGCCGGCCTGGCGGCCGTGATCGTAGTAATCAAAACCCATTGCGGCCACGGCGCCACGGGCAACCGTAGCGGTGTCGGCTGCAAAAACCGGGATCTTGGCGCGTTCGCCTACCGAAATCACCGCTTCAGCTGCGCTGATAACCGTGTTGTCGGTTGTCAGGTAAATGGCATCTACCTTGCCCACCAGGGAGCGGGCTGCGCCCAGCACTTCGGAGGTCTTGGTGGCAGCACCTTTAACCAGTGTCAGTCCGCGTGCCTGCAGGCGTTCATCAAGCAACTCGACCAGCGACACTGCGTTGGCTTCACCGGGGTTATAAACGGTACCAATGCGCTTGGCGCCCGGAACCACGCGCAGCAGCATGTCCAGGTGCTTATCGATGGGCAGCATATCGCTTACGCCGGTAATGTTTGCGCCCGGTGCCTCGGCATTCTTCACCAGTTTTGCGCCAACCGGGTCGGTTACGGCAGCAAACACTACGGGGATGTTGCGGGCTGCAGCAGCAACTGTTTGTGCAGAAGGTGTTGCGATGGCCACAATCACGTCGGGGCTGTCACCGATAAATTTGCGGGCAATCTGGGAGGCGATGGCGGAGTTTCCCTGAGCGCTCTCATGCATGATCTTCAGGTTTTCGCCTTCTGTATAGCCCCGCTCTGCCAGTTCATCCTTTACGCCCTGATAGACGGCATCCAGCGCCGGGTGCTCAACAATCTGTGTGATAGCAACAACACGTGGCTCTGCCGCCTGTGCAAGACTTGCCACTGCCATTAATGACGCGCCCAACAGGGTGCGCAGTGTGTGCCTGGCCATATGCCCATCTCCGAGGTTTGTTGCGGTAGTTGCAGTGTAAGGTGCGAGAGTTTATCACAGCCCCGCGGTTCAGGTGGTAGAGCATGTTACCTTGGACTTGGCCTGATTGGTTATTCCAGTGGAGAGTTTTTGCTCAGGTGGCTCGGGTCACGCTTTGATGGCCCATAATGTGTTGAAATACCCTACTAAAGTCTAAATAATGCCCTTATAAATCAAATAACGAAAGCAAGGAAGGTCCATGGACACAACAAATAAACTTCCTCTGGATATGGTGTATCACTGGGAGAGCGCCAAGGCGAACTCGCTGTACATGACCCAGCCGATCGGTGATGGCAAGGTAGAGGAATACACATGGGCCAGGGCCGTTGGTGAGGCTCGCCGCATGGCATCGTACCTGAAGTCCCTGAACCTGCCGGAAAAGAGCCGCGTTGGCCTGATTTCCAAGAACTGCGCAAACTGGATCATGGCGGACTGGGCGATCTGGATGGCAGGCTATGTGTCTGTACCTTTGTACCCAACCCTGAATGCCGACACAGTCAATTATGTGTTGAACCACGCCGAGTGCGATGTTCTGTTTGTGGGCAAGCTGGATGACTGGGACATGATGAAGCCCGGCGTGCCGGAATCTGTTCGCTGCATTTCCTTCCCGCTGAGCCCGCCCACCGATTTTGAAACCTGGGACGATATCATTGCCAGGTTTTCGCCTCTTGAAGAAAAGGTTGAGCGCGATGCCGATGAGCTCGCGACGATTGTTTATACCTCGGGCAGTACCGGCAAGCCGAAAGGCGTCATGCTCAGCTTCCGCAACATGGCATTTGCGGCCGATGGTGGCATGAAAGTCCTGCAGGTAGGCCCCGATGAGCGCATGCTGTCTTACCTTCCGTTGGCGCACGTATTTGAGCGAACGTTTGTTGAGCTGGCGTCCTTGTACGCAGGTTTTCACCTCTTCTTTGCAGATTCCCTCGACACCTTTGTAGAGGATATGAGGCGCGCCCAGCCAACGCTGTTCCTCTCGGTGCCCAGGCTATGGGTTAAATTCCAGCAGGGTGTTCTGCAAAAGCTGCCGCAGAAAAAGCTGGATACGCTGCTCAGGATTCCTGTGCTGAGTGGGCTGATCAAGAAAAAGATCCTCAAGGGGCTTGGGCTGGATAAGGTCAAGCTGGCTGGCAGTGGTTCTGCGCCGCTCGCCAGCGATGTGCTGGACTGGTATCGCAACCTTGGCCTGGAGTTGCTTGAAGGCTATGGCATGTCGGAAAATTTTGCTTACTCCCATATCAACAAGCCAGGGCGCTCCCGTACCGGGTATGTGGGTGAGTCCATGCCGGGAGTGGAAACGAAAATCAGCCCTGACGGTGAGATTCTGGTCAAGAGCCCAGCCACCATGATGGGTTACTACAAAGATGAAGAAAAAACCCGTGAAACCTTTACCGATGATGGCTTTCTGAAAACCGGCGATAAAGGCGAACTTGACGAACTGGGCCGCCTGAAGATTACGGGCCGGATGAAGGAAATGTTCAAGACGAGCAAGGGCAAATATATTGCACCGGCGCCCATTGAGAATCGCCTGATGGCGCATCAGTCAGTCGAGATGGTGTGTGTTTCCGGGGCCAATCAGGCCCAGCCTTTCGCCATCATTCAACTGGCAGAGGGGATACGGTCGAAAGTCGGAGATGGAGGCTTCCGAAAGGAGCTTGAGACGAGCTTCACCGAGCTTGTAAACAATGTGAATAAAACGGTAGATCCCCACGAACAATTGGCTTTTGTAATAATTGTGAGTGATGAGTGGTCGATTGCGAACAGCTTTCTGACCCCAACGCTGAAGCTCAAGCGAAACGTGGTAGAAGACGCATACGAAGGCGAGGTGAACGAGTGGTATGCACGGCGCCAGAAGGTTATCTGGCAGTAACGCATAAACGGCTTTTTATCCTCAGATCAGGCCCGGCTTAGCCGGGCCTGTTTGGTTTCGGAATCGACATTGGTCGCATAGGGAAAAGCGAATAACACGCCTAAAATCAAGTCCTGTAAGGAGGAGTTTATGACTCAGCTTTCCGCATTCCAGAAGCGCATTCACGAGGAAATACCCCTTTCCCGCGCTCTGGGAATTGAACTGCATTCGTGGGACGGCAATGCATTGCTTGTGAGTGCGCCGCTTGAACCCAATCGCAACCACCAGGGCACCGGCTTTGGTGGCAGTGTATATTCGGTTGCTGTAACCGCAGCCTGGGGGCTCACGGAGTTGGCGCTTGCCGATCTCGGCCTGAAAGGCAGCGTGGTGGTGCAGACCGGCAGTATTGATTATCTTGAGCCGGTGAATTCAGATTTTTACGCCATCTGCCGGCTGCCGGGGGGTGAAATCCCTGAGCGCTTCCGAAAAAGCCTGGCAAGGCATGGCAAGGGGCGGCTGGATCTGACGACTGAAGTGTTCTGCGGCACGCCTAACAATCTGCCGCAGGGCGATCCGGTTGCTGTTTTTCAGGGCCGGTTTGTGGTTCAGGATGCCCGCTCACGCCTCACGCCCCAGCTTTAAAACGTGTATCAAGCCATAGAGCGGCTGCTGGATATTGACCGGCTCATCAAGATGATGGGAACAATACCTGCCAGTACAATAATGAGAGCCGGCAGTGCGCTGTGATACAGGCGCTCATCCGAGGCGAACTGGTACACATAGGTAGCCAGAGTCTCAAAGTTGAAGGGCCGCAATATCAGTGTGGCCGGTAGCTCCTTCATGCAGTCCACGAAAACCACCAGTGCAGCGGTAATCAGTGTTCCGCGAAGCATGGGCAGGTGCACCTTCACCAATGTTTTACCGGGGCTGTTGCCCAATGACCGGGATGCCATATCCATGCTTGGAGTGATCTTCTGCAGCGCGCTTTCTACACTGCCGGCAGACACCGCGAGGAATCTGACTGTGTACGCAAACACGATGGCGAAGGCCGAGCCACTCAGTAGCAGGCCGGTGCTGACGCCAAAGTAATCCCGCATCAGGCTGTCCAGCCAGTTATCAAAACCTGCCAGAGGCACAATAACACCCACTGCGAGCACGGCGCCCGGCATGGCGTAGCCAAGGCTTGAGAGGCGCATGAGCACCTGCATGCCGCGGGTATTGTGAAGCCTGCGGCTGTAGGCGAGGGTGACGCCGATCAACAGTGTTGTAAGAGCTGCTGTTCCTGAAAGGAACAGACTGTTAAAGGTGTTGCGCACAAAATCCGGGTTCCAGCTCTCATCAAAGTACTCCCAGGCATAAACACCAAGCGTTACTCCGGGAATCACAAAGCCCAGTATGACCGGCACCGCGCATACGGCAACGCAGATCAATTGCCGGGGGAACGACATGGTAAAGCGGTGGATTGGATCGCGGTTGTCCCTGGCGGCGAACTGCTGTTGCCGTCGCCGGGAATAGCGTTCGAGGGTGACAAGAATAACCACGAATACCAGCATGGTTGTGGCTATCTGTGCTGCACCACCCAGGTTGCCGAGGTTCATCCAGGTATCAAACAGGCCAGCGGTGAGTGTCTGCACGGCAAAGAAATCGACCGTTCCGAAATCGTTCAGTGTTTCCATCAACACCAGTGAAAGGCCCACGGCGACGGCTGGGCGGGCGATGGGCAGAACCACTTTGAAAAACGTGCTCAGTGCCGAATGGCCAAGGCTGCGGCTGACTGCAAACAGGGAGGGTGACTGCTCAAGGAAGGCGGCGCGCGCAAGAAGGTAAACATAGGGATAGAGCACCAGGCCGATCATCAGCGTGGCCCCTTCCAGGCTGCGGATCTCGGGGAACCAGTAGTCCGCAGCATTGGCCCAGCCAAACAGGTCTCTCAGGGCGACCTGAACCGGGCCGGCATAATCCAGAAGGCTGGTGTAGACATACGCAATCACATAAGCCGGAACGGCGAACGGCAATAGCATGGCCCATTCAAAAAACTTGCGACCCGGAAACTCACACATGGTGACTGCCCAGGCGGTCGAGAGGCCGATGACCAGCGTAATGGCGCCAACACCTGTCATGAGTTTCAAGGTGGTAACCAGGTAACGAGGCAGTGTGGTTTCCAGCAGGTGTGGCCAGATGTTTTCGTCAGGGAAAAAGGCCAGAAAAATGACTGACAGAACGGGCAGGGCAACGATGGCTGTGGTGAGAATGGCGCTGAACAGCCAGCGGCGGGAGGTGCGCTTTGCCAGCAGGGGCTGGGTAAGCCCGGGGTTAACGCTGGTCGCAGCCTCGCTCATAGGGGTCCTGTTCTTGAGTTGAAGGGTGTCGATTGTAGTCAGCTCAAATAGCCGCTGCAATGACTCGAATCATTTGCGGGGTTGATTGGTGAGTTGATAACAGGGTTGATTAAAGGTGAGAGCGAGGGTGGTGGTGCCACCCTCGCTGAGGCACTTACTCGCCGTCGTAGTCTACACGGTCAACCAGTTTGACTGCCGCGTTACGGTTTTCCGCGATAACTTGCAGTGAAAGGCTGTCCGGGTGGATCTTGCCCCACTCTGCAACCAGCCCGGTGGGCGTTACGTTCGGGTTTGCAGGGTATTCGGTATTAGCCGTGGCATAGATACCCTGGGCTTCCGGAGACGACAGGAACTCCATCAGTTTGATGGCGTTATCCTTGTTCGGGGCGCTTTTGGTCAGCGAAATGCCGCTGATGTTGATGTGGGTGCCGCGGCCATCGGCATTCGGGAACACCAGGCGAACCGCTTCGGCCGCCGGGCGCTGGCTTTCGTCCTGCAGCATGTTGCCGTAGTAGTAGCTGTTGCCGATGGATACGTCGCATACGCCTTCTGAAATCGCCTTGATCTGGTCACGATCGCCACCCTGGGGTTTGCGGGCCAGGTTGTCTTTGACGCCTGCCAGCCAGGTTTCAGTTTCGGCTTCGCCGTGGTGCGCGATCATCGATGAGATCAGTGCAATGTTATACGGGTGCTTGCCACTGCGGGTGCAGATGCGGTTTTCCCACTTGTCATCGGCCAACTGCTCGTACGTGGTGATTTCACCCTCTTCAACACGTTCTTTGGAGGTGTATATAAGGCGGGCGCGGGTTGTTAGGCCAAACCACTTGCCATCCGGGTGGCGCAGATTTTCCGGAATGTTTTTTTCCAACACGTCGTTGTCGACACCCTGAACCAGATCCCGCTCAACCAGATCGTTGAGCCGAGAGATGTCCACGGTCATTACAACGTCTGCCGGGCTGTTGCGGCCTTCGCGTTCCAGGCGCTCAGCCAGACCCTGTTTGGCAAATACTACGTTGCTCTTTATGCCGGTTTCTTTTTCAAACGCATTCAGAAGTGGCTCCAGAAGATACGCCTGGCGGTATGAGTAGATGTTAACTTCGCCGTCTGCAGAGGCAGCAAGGGGAAGAGCGGTGAGAGCAATTGCCGCTGTTGCGGCGAGTTTCATACGCATAGTGCCATCCTTCGATGATTGGGTCGGGTTTGCGCCTGTCTTCGGAGATGAGAGTCACAGGCGACTAAAAACGCCAACCATTCTCATTTGTGTTTCGCCTGAAGTCAATATTACCTTTGGGATAGATGCTGCAAAGTGGTGCTATTCGTTGAAATGCTCTATAAAATAATATAATTCGTGAAAACATTAAGTTTCTGAAAAATGTACCTTTAGCAAAGCAGTGGAACCTTGCCAATGGCAGTAGATGATCGCAGGGAGCACGGTCGCACAGCGATGAGTGCCAAGGTAAAAGTCACACATGAACAACTTGGCGAGTTTGTTTTCTCGACCCGGGATATATCAGACGGTGGTGTTTTCGTTGTTGTGGACAATGAGCCATTCACGCCCGCGCTGGGAGACAAGGTAAAGGTTCAGGTGCAGGGGTTGCCCGTGGAGGCACCGGTGCTGGATATGGTTGTTGTGCGAGATACCATTGATGGCTTTGGTTTCCAGTTTGGCGATTTATGACTGCCTCCGGAATGGTCAGATCCTGTAAGGGCATTTCCTGCCTGGTGGTGTTAGCCGGGCTGCTTGTGATGCGGTCAGGCCTTGCCTTGTGACACGTGTCACATTGCTACAATCTGTTTCGGTTTGAAGGTTATCGTTACTGTTTGTCTTGGTACCGTTACCCTTGGCAACGAAATTGTAATGGACTATTCCGGCTAGCCACTTAAAAATGATAGCCATCACAAATGCGTATTCAGGAGTGAAGCGTGGGCGTCTGCCAGAGAAAAATTGCGGTACATGATCTGGAGGTTGGCATGTTCGTGTCCGATCTTGATCGGCCGTGGCATCAGACACCTTTCCCTATTCAGGGGTTTCACATCCGTTCCCAGGACGACATTCGTGCGTTGGTGTCCCACTGCAAATGGGTTTCTATCGATATTGCAGAAACCCGGGGCTCTGTTGAGCTCACGAAAGCCGCTGGCCCGGCCTTTGGTTCAAAAGGCCGGCGCAGAGGGGAAGGCAGGGTAGAGCTGCACCTTCCGCCGCTTAGTATCCGGGAGCCTGTCACCTATCAGGCTGTCACCACGCTGAAGCGCGAAATGAAGGCGTCGCAACGTTTGTTGGAAGATGCCGGTGTTGCGCTTGAGAGCCTTTACGAATCCTTTGCCACTCAGGAAATACAGGATCTCCGGCCGGTCGCTGCAGTCATCAATAAAATGGTACGCAGTGTAATCCGCCAACCGGATGCGTTGCTCTGGCTGAGCCGTACAAGGCAACACGATGATCATGTTTACCGGCATGCTCTCAATACCTCGGTTTGGGCGCTCGTTTGCGGGCGCCAACTGGGATTGAATGAAGGCTTGCTGAATCACCTCGGCCTGGGTTGTCTGTTATCCCAGGTTGGTAAAACCAGGTTGTCGGCTGACCTGCTTAGCCGGGAAGGGCAGCTTGGCCCGGAAGAATATGCGCTTTACCGTACCTACGTTGAAAAGGGTATGGCATTGCTCGAAGACAGCGGTCTTTCCCGCGCGGTTCTGAGTATTGTGCAGGGCCACCGTGAACGACACAACGGCTCGGGCTTTCCGGAAGGTATTCGTGGGGACAGAATTCCACTGCTGGCCAAAATTGCCGGGCTTGCGGAGTTTTTTGAAACACTCATCGAGCCCAGGGAGCGTCTTGCGGAGCCAATGACACCGGCGAAAGCTGTGACCCTGCTTTACGATATGCGGAACATTGAGTTTCAGGATGATCTGGTAGAAAGCTTTATCCGCGCGATAGGCATTTACCCAACGGGCAGTCTGGTCGAATTAACAGATGGCCAGCGCGGCATTGTGGTTTCTCATTCCGCCGAACGCCGTTTGTGGCCGCGCGTAATGGTTATGACGGACCGCTCCCACGCTCCGTTGAAAGCGGCCAAGGTTGTTGATCTGGCAAAGTACAACGAAAGCCGCGCAGCGGCAGAAATTCTTACCATCAAGGAATGTCTTGCCCACGGAACCGAGGGCCTGGACCCTGCCGGTTACGACGTGACCGGTGCGGAGTCGCGCTGGAGCTTTTCCCGTTTGATCAGTCGGTAATAACAACCCGAAGGGTTTTTCGTACCCAGCGGTAAGTGTTTTCTGGCGTGAAACTAATGCCGATCTCGGACTCGCCGCCGGCCAACCTGGCCGCGTAATACTCCACTTTTGTAGGCTACCTGCCGCAGTTTACTGATTTCACAGTGTCTGCACGGACACGCTTGCGCCTTGAAAAAGTCGAAGGCGCCTCAATAGAAGACTGTCTCCTGAACATCGCTTTTTTCGAATCGGAACCTGTTATGACCAATGCGCTGGAAATTGAGGGGCTCACCAAAACCTATGGCAGCGGGTTTGAAGCTCTCAAGGGAATCGACCTACAGGTGAGACAGGGAGATTTCTTTGCATTACTGGGCCCGAACGGTGCCGGTAAATCAACCACGCTGGGCATCGTGTGTTCCCTGGTGACCAAGTCCGCCGGCAAGGTAAGCGTGTTCGGCTACGACATTGATACCCACCTATCTGATGCCAAGCTCCACCTGGGCGTCGTGCCCCAGGAGTTCAACTTCAACCAGTTTGAGAAGGTGTTTGATATTGTCACCATTCAGGCCGGGTATTACGGAATTCCACTGAAAAAGGCCGCCGTATCTGCTGAAAAGTACCTGAAAAAGCTCGGTCTCTGGGATAAGCGCAATACGCCAGCGCGGATGCTGTCCGGCGGCATGAAGCGGCGCCTGATGATTGCCCGCGCTCTGGTGCATGAACCGAAGCTGTTGATTCTGGATGAGCCGACTGCCGGCGTAGATATTGAGCTGAGGCGGTCGATGTGGTCGTTTCTTGAGGAAATGAACCGGCAGGGCACCACCATTATCCTGACTACGCACTATCTCGAAGAAGCGGAAGCTCTGTGCCGGAATATCGCCATTATTGATCATGGCCGTATTATCCGGAATACCAGCAAGCGGGAACTGTTGCAGCAGCTGAGCCTGGAGACGTTTCTGCTGGATTCGGAAGCGACACTGGAGCGAGCTCCGGAACTGGACGGTTTCTCATGTCGCCTGGATGACGAAGGCGTGCTTGAAGTGGATGTCCACAAAGGCCAGGTGCTCAACGATGTGTTCATTCAGTTGCAACAGCAAGGAATAAAAGTGGTCAGTATGCGCACCAAAGCAAACCGGCTGGAAGAGTTGTTCATCCGTATGGTGGAACAGAATGAACCGGCTGCAGAAGCGGTAACGGAGGGCAGAAAATGAATGCTCATGCTCTGTTCACTGCTTACATCACGATTGTGTCGAGGGAAATTCGCCGGTTTACCCGCATCTGGCCGCAGACTCTGTTGCCGCCAGCCGTCACCATGACGCTGTACTTTATTATTTTCGGAAATCTGATCGGCTCCAGAATCGGTGAGATGGGCGGTTTCGATTATATGTCGTTCATCGTGCCCGGGCTGATCATGATGGCCGTGATTACCAGCTCCTACGCTAACGTGGTGTCGTCGTTTTTCTCCATGAAGTTCCAGCGCAGTGTGGAAGAGCTGCTGGTATCGCCGGTGCCTAACTGGATCATCCTTGCGGGCTACGTGACTGGGGGTATGGCGCGTGGTTTGGGAATAGGGGTTATTGTCACTCTGTTGTCGCTGGCGTTTACGCGCTTGCAGATTCATAACCTGCCTATGGTTGTGGTTACCGTATTTCTCACCTCAGCACTGTTTTCGGTGGGTGGTTTTATTAACGCGCTGCTGGCGACCAAATTTGATGATGTGTCCATTGTGCCGACGTTCGTTCTCACACCGCTTACGTACCTTGGCGGCGTGTTTTACAGCATCGATCTGTTGCCGGAGTTCTGGCAGGGTGTCTCCATGATCAACCCGATTCTGTATATGGTTAATGGCTTCCGGTTTGGCATACTCGGTGTTTCTGATGTTAACCCGTTTGTATCCCTTGGTATGATTCTCTCCTTTATAGCTGTGCTTTCTTTCATTGCGCTCAGATTGCTGGCGCGCGGGAAGGGCATACGCCACTGACGTCAGGAAGTACTATGGCACTCGATAATGCACCGCTTGGCAAAGCCAGCGACTACCCGGATCGCTATGATGCAGCTTTGCTGTTCCCGGTGGCGCGGGAAGAAAACCGCCGCCGCATCGGGCTTGAAGACGGCCGCTGGCCCTGGTTCGGGGGCGATCTCTGGCAAGCCTGGGAAATCTCCTGGCTGCGCCCCGGCGGAATTCCGGACCTGGCTTGGGCGGAAATCCGGTTTCCGGCCGCCTCGCCGTCAATTATCGAGTCCAAGTCACTCAAGCTGTACCTGAACTCCCTGAACCAGACCGTGTTCTCATCTGCGGATCAGGTTGTCGAAACCATCACCGGGGATCTGTCCAGTGCCAGCGGTGCAGCGGTGCATGTTCGCTTTCTCAGCGTTGATGAGTCCGGCACGGCCACAGGACGCCCGGCGGGTTACGAGCTGATTGATAATGAGCCGGTTGAAGATGTGGTGTACGACTATGCTCCGGAGTCGCTTTCAGCGACCGGGCCTGTCGTAACAGAGCAGCTTTGTTCGCACCTGCTGAAGAGTAACTGCCCGGTGACTGGCCAGCCGGATTGGGGAACGGTGCTGATCCGCTATACCGGATCTGCGATTGATCGTGCGGGGTTATTGCGATACATCGTGAGTTTCCGGCAGAAGCAGGATTTTCATGAGCACTGCGTAGAGACGCTGTTTACCGATCTGCTAAACCGTTGCAAACCGCAGAGCCTGACAGTCTGCGCCCGGTACACTCGCCGCGGTGGCCTGGATATCAACCCCTGGCGCAGCACAGAGCCTGAGGAGCAGGTTGGCCCACGATTGATTCGCCAGTAAAGATCAGTCCCGGGCGGAATCCTCTTCACGCCGCCAATCAGCCAGAGATTCCAGTCCTGGAATGCGCCCTGCAAAGCACCCACAACGATAATGACGGCAACCGACGTGTAAGCAAGCAGGTGCCCGTTGTAGTCGGGCATTGGAGGAATGGCCGCTGGACTGTTAAGGGCATCGGAAGCGAGAGACTTTCCTACGCTGGTGCTGGCATTGCGTAGATCTGCCGGAGCACTCATCATGTACGCTGATCACTCATGGCGCTGTAACCGTATAGTTTTGTTTGTGTAGTACTTGACCAGATTTTAGCAGGTGGAAATTATCGATATGAATTCAGTCACTGACTTTTTGCTCAACAGGGCATCTGAGCCACGGCTGGAAGCCCCGGCTCCCGATGCGTCAACACTTGATCGGGCCTTTGCCTGTGCCTCTCGCGCACCGGACCATGCCTTGCTGCGCCCATGGCGCTATCTGGTGATCGAAGGGGATGGCCTGGCCGCCCTGGGTGAGCTGCTTGCCGCCGGTTACTCTGATATGAAGGGTAAGACCGACGAGAAGAAGCTGGAGATAATACGCAATAAAGCACAGCGTGCTCCGATGATTATTGTTGGAATTGCGTCACCCAAAAAACATCAAAAGGTACCCGAAATTGAACAGATACTCTCAGCCGGTGCGGGTATGAGCTTTCTCGGGTTGGCATTGCAGGATGCGGGCTTTGGGGTTATGTGGCGCACAGGCGAGCTGGTCTACAATCCAGTGGTTTTGAAAGGGCTTGGCCTTGAAGAGGGGGAGTCTGTAATCGGTTTTCTCTACACCGGCACCGTATCCTGCACCAAACCTGCAGTTCCCAGGCCGGAACTGGCCGAGTTTGTCGCCCGCTGGCCGTCGTAATGAGCAAGCTGTCTCCCTGTTGCTTCAATGGGGAAACAGCTTGCCGCTTTCATCCGGATTTGCCGCTCCTTTCCCTGCATTCTTATCCTGCATCCCTGCAGTAACCCGCTTAAAACGCCCGATTTCACAGGGCTCCCAAAATCTGGCATCAGCATTGCTTTAGTTCTGCCATAGAATCAAACCGGCAAAGCCTTAAGCCGCCGGTGACAGGATTTCGGAGGTTGTATGGCGATCACTTTTGATAAAGCTCTTGGCATTCATCAGCACGCCCTGGAAGCCAGGGTAAAGCGAGCTGAAGTTCTGGCGAATAATCTGGCCAATGCCGATACACCGGGCTTCAAGGCCCGGGATATGGACTTTCAGGCGATGATGCAGAAAGCCCAGGACAGCATGAGTGGCTTTGGCATGGAGAAAACCCACGCAGGCCACATGGATACCTCGTCAGGTGCCAGCGATTCGGATTTGCTGTATCGGGTGCCGAACCAGCCTTCAGTCGATGGCAACACGGTTGATTCACAAGCCGAACAGACCCGGTTCATGCGCAATGCGATGGATTATCAGGCGAGCTTCCAGTTTCTTAACAGCAAATTTACCGGCCTGACCAAAGCCCTGAAAGGCGAGTAATCCTCGGCTCCACGAATAGTGTAGGAGAATCACCATGTCACTGGGCAACATTTTTGATATCGCCGGTTCCGGCATGACCGCGCAGTCGTTGAGGCTGAATACGACCGCTTCAAACATTGCTAACGCAGAGACGGCGAGTTCCAGTACTGACACGACCTATCGTGCACGGAAGCCGGTTTTTTCAGCGATTCAGCAATCGATGCTGAACCCCGGTCAGCAAGCGTTTGGTGTTCAGGGCTCAGAGGGTGCAGGCGCCGGTGTGCGTGTTGAGGGCATTGTTGAAAGCGAAGCAGAGCTGCAGATGCGCTACGAACCCAATCATCCTGCGGCCAATGAAGACGGCTACGTGTTCTACCCAAATGTGAATGTGGTGGAAGAGATGGCAGACATGATGTCTTCCTCAAGAAGCTTTCAGATGAACGTGGACATTATGAACACGGCCAAATCCATGATGCAGCGCATCCTGACTCTTGGTCAGCAGTAACGGGGCGAGGACCGAATCATGAGTGTAATTAACGCAACAGAAGCCTCTGACGTACTGGGCAGTTACAGAACCCAGCAACAGGATGGCGCCAACGGTAAAAGCGAACTCGGCAAGAACGAGTTCATGGAGCTGATGCTGGCGCAGCTGAAAAATCAGAACCCGCTGGAGCCCCAGGACAACGGCGAATTTATCTCGCAGCTTGCCCAGTTCAGTTCGCTGGAGGAAATGCAAAAGCTGTCGGGCACCGTTGATGATGTGGTCGGGCAGTTCCGCTCTACGCAGGCACTGCAGGCCTCGGCAATGGTTGGCAAGACGGTTCTTGCGCCTTCTGAGGTCGGCGTTCTCGGCGCTGAAGGTGAAATTTCCGGCAATATTCAGGTACCGGCATCCACCGGTGGCGTGCGGTTATCGGTCCACAGCGCGAGCGGTGAATTGGTGCGCCAGATTGATCTTGGCAGCAGTGCTGCGGGTGTTAAGGCGTTCAGCTGGGATGGCAGGGATGGCAATGGCAACAGCTTGCCGCCGGGGCCTTACCAAATTGTGGCGGAAGCGTCTTATCCGCAGGGTAGCGAGCAGCTTCCGACCCTTGTCAGCGCCAATGTAGACAGCGTGTCACTGGGGCAGAACGGCTCCGTTACTTTGAACCTGGCAGGCATGGGCTCCATTGCGCTGTCAGATGTTAAACAAATCAATTGATACCGGTGTCAGACCAGGGGTGAATTATGGCTTTTAATACAGGGCTCAGCGGCCTGCGGGCTGCAGCGGTAGATCTGGACGTAACCGGCAATAACATTGCCAACGCCAGTACCGTTGGTTTTAAAGGCAGCCGCGTGCAGTTCGGCGATCTATACGCCAGCGGCTTTCTGGGCGGAGGTTCCAACCCGATTGGTGACGGGGTAAGTGTTCAGGACGTGAAACAGTCATTCAGTCAGGGCAACATCAGCTTCACGGATAGCGGCCTCGATATGGCCATCAGTGGCGATGGATTCTTTATCCTGAACAACGGCGGCGAAACCCGTTACTCGAGAGCCGGGCAGTTCACTATCGATAAAGATGGTTTTGTGGTGAACAGCCAATCCATGAAGGTTCAGGGTTACACAGCCGATGGTGACGGTAACCTCTCCGGCATCCGCAGTGATCTGGAAGTTGCGACCGGTAACCTGGCGCCGCGCCGTACAACCAATCTGCGTTCTGATCTGAACCTGGATTCCCGTGAGTCAGTGCTTGAATCCCGGGTGAGGGATGCAGGGCCACTGGCTTTTAATGATATCAGCGGCGAGCAATTCGACATCGGGTATTCTGACGGCACGCCCGACTACTCTGTCGACCTGGGTTCAGCCACGACAGCCCGTGAAGCTGCAGATATCATCACCACGGCGCCTGGCCTGAGTGCTTCCGCAACCACAACCGCGCCGATTGTCGATACCAATGTGCCAGCGGCGCCGCCGCTGACAGATGCTTATGTTTCGGCGGCACAGGCCGCGGGTACCTTTTCATTCTCTCTTAGCGTCAATAATGCACCGCTCCAGCTGGACACCAGCAACGCGACCTCGCTACTGGGGCTGAGAGACGCTATCAACAGCTCCAGTGATACCGCCATTTCGGCGTCGATTGTGGACGACGGCAGTGGTAATGATGTGTTGCGGGTGATTCACAATCAGGGTGATGATATCCAGTTCAGTTATGGTAACGGTGTGCCAGCTGAATCGGTAAGCCCTCCCGTGTCGGTATCAGGCGACATTAACGTGACCGGTGACCGGACGATTGTCGGGCTCACCGCTGTGGGTGGCTCAGGTACCGATTTTGTGGACGCATACGCGCAATCTCCCATCCGCATAACCAACGAGTTCAACCCACAGGATCAGCGTACTTATAATCACGCCACATCCACGTCGATTTTCGATAGCCTGGGTAACTCCCATGAGATGACACAGTTCTTCGTAAAAGAGCCATCACCCGGAAACGGTGTGGGGGTGAGCGAGTGGTCTGTGTATCTGCAGATCGACGGCGAGATGGTAGCGGGTACCGACACCAGGCCTTTTACCGCAAGGTTTGATCAGGATGGAACCCTGCAATCCATCGACGGCAACCCCAACGGCGAAATTCTGGTGACCGACTGGGTCCCGAAGGATGATAACGGCCAGCCTAACGGCGCTGACGGCCCTCCGGCACCGGGCGCCACGGTGGCTACTCCCGTTCCGGAGCCACCGACCACATCAGCCTTTGTGCTGAGCCTCGGAGAGACTACTCAGTATGGCGCAGCGTTTGGTGTTGATGATCAACGCCAGAATGGCTACACCACCGGTCGCCTGTCCGGCCTTGATGTTTCAGGCCAGGGGGTATTGTTTGCCCGCTATACGAACGGTCAGTCCAAAGCCTTGGGGCAAGTTGCGCTGGCTGCGTTTAACAATACAAACGGATTGTCGCCGGTAGGGGATACCAGCTGGGTTGAAACCTTTGAATCCGGGCAGCCCATTATTGGCCAGCCGGATACCGGGACACTGGGTGGTATCAAGGCAGGCTCAGTGGAGGAGTCCAACGTGGATCTTTCTGCTGAACTGGTTAACCTGATCATTGCCCAGCGCAACTATCAGGCGAACGCGAAAACCATCGAGACCTCCGATGCGGTCACACAGACCATCATCAACCTCCGCTAAACCGGCTTTGATCTGAATATGGCATGACTCCTGCAAGAATGTCTGAAAGAGCACTGGAAACAGTCAAAATTCCGGCAGGAGTTTTCCCATGGACAAAGCACTTTACATTGGTATGTCTGGCGCCACGCAGAATATGCTGTCCCAGCGCGCCCATGCCAATAACCTGGCTAACGTAAGCACCACAGGCTTCAAGAAGGACTTTGCCCAGGCCCGAAGCATGCCTGTATTCGGGGAACACCATCCTACCCGTGCTTATGCCATGGCTGAGCGCCCTGGTACCGACCTCTCGGCGGGATCGCTGATGCAAACCGGTCGCAAAATGGACGTCGCCATAGAAGGTGAGGGTTGGCTGGCTATTCAGAACAACCTCGGTGAGGAAGTTTTTACCCGCTCCGGTAGCCTCCAGATTGATGTTAATGGTCTGGTGCGTCTTGGCACAGGTGAGATGGTGCTGGGCAACGGCGGCCCGGTTGCGCTTCCCCCCTTTGATAATGTTCAGGTCGGTGCAGACGGCACTGTCTCTATCGTTCCCGTAGGCGGCCCCCCGGATCAGCTGGTGGAGGTCGACCGGCTGAAGCTGGTCAATCCGCCGCAGGAGGCGCTTGAGAAAGGTCTGGACGGGTTTATTCACCGCAAAGCTGGTCAAGAGGTTGGTGGTGAAGAGCCCGCTGATGCTGCCTTGCGGGTGGCCTCTGGTTTTCTTGAAAGCTCCAACGTAAACGCCGTGGAAGAAATGATTTCCAACCTTCAGTTGTCGCGCCAGTACGAGATGCAGGTGAAGGTAATGCGCACCGCAAACGAGAATTCTGAAGCAGCGGCACGACTGTTGCAAAACCTCTGATAGCTGTTGAAAACAACGTGAAAACAACGCCAGCCTGGCCAGAAGCGGCAAACATTAGCCGCTTGCCAGGCACCGGCAAGGAGTAATGATTATGCATCCGGCTCTTTGGGTTAGTAAGACGGGGCTCAGCGCCCAGGACACCAACATGTCCACCATCTCCAACAACCTGGCCAACGTGAATACCACGGGCTTCAAGCGAGACCGGGCGGTATTCCAGGATCTGCTGTATCAGATCAACCGGCAACCTGGTGGTTTGAACACGCAGAACTCTGAGCTGCCTTCGGGGTTGCAGCTGGGAACCGGTGTACGAGTGGTTGGCACTGCGAAGCAATTCAGCCAGGGCAATCTTCAGGTTACCGAGCAGCCTCTCGATCTGGCTGTTAATGGCCGTGGCTTTCTGCAAATCGAGCTTCCGGACGGCCAGACAGCCTACACGCGGGATGGTCAGTTCCAGCTCAATGCCGACGGCGATGTGGTTACACCGGATGGCTACGCACTTCAGCCCAACATCAACGTGCCAGAGAACGCCACAAACGTAACGATCGGCAAAGACGGAACGGTATCGGCGATCACCGATGACCAGTCGGCGCCGGTTAACCTGGGCCAGATTACGCTGGTTGATTTCATCAACCCGCAGGGGCTGCAGGCCATTGGCAACAACCTCTTCAAGGAAACCAACGCCAGTGGCGATCCGGCTGAGGGCGAACCCGGCCTGGCCGGCCTGGGCTCTCTGGAGCAGGGCATGGTTGAGTCATCCAACGTGCAAGTTGTTGAAGAACTGGTGAACATGATTACGACCCAGCGTGCTTACGAGATGAACTCCAAAGTGGTCTCCACAACGGATCAGATGCTCCAGTTTATTACCAACAACATTGGCTAATGATTGGAACGATACAGGTTTTCGGTGCCTGGATTATGAAATGAAGGGCGCGAGACAAGCAGTGAGGAGTGAGCTCATGAAACCGACTACATCTACCTGGTTAATCAGGCCGGCAGGGACTTTTCTGTTGGTCTGGCTGCTGATCGTGTTGCAGGGATGTACGGCCATGAGCCGGCCAAGAGCCGAGCCGAACGACCCCGCGTACGCCCCTGTGCGTGCTCAGGCAATGATGCAGCGTGATCCGGAATCCGGGGCTATCTATCAGAGCTCACGAAACTACAATTTTTACGGTGACACCGTGGCTTTGAACGTGGGTGACGTACTCACTGTCACGCTTAAGGAATCCACACGCGCCAGCAAGAATGCAGAAACCAAGATCAGCAAGGACAGTGATATCTCACTGCCGGAGCCCAACATTCTGGGCAAGAATGATTTCGGTATAGCAACGTCTATCAAGAATGAAAGAGACTTTGAAGGCAAGGCGGAGGCAGATCAGAGCAATAGCCTGGCGGGCAGCATTACCGTCACGGTTACAGAAGTGCTGCCAAACGGTGTGCTGAGAGTTCGTGGCGAGAAGTGGATCTCGTTGACCAACGGCGATGAGTATGTGCGGCTGACCGGCTTGGTGCGGCCACAGGATATTGACCCAGGCAACATGGTGGCTTCCAGCCGCATTGCGGACGCCCGCATTGCCTACGGTGGCACAGGTGATTTCGACCAGGCAAACCAGATGGGCTGGCTGGCCCGCTTCTTCAGCAGCGAGTGGTGGCCCTTATGATGATACGCCGGTGCGTTGTTCTCTCGTTGATGCTTGCTGTGTTGGCGGCGCCTGTGATGGCAGACCGCCTGAAGGATCTGGCGCGGATCAAAGGTGTGCGTAATAACCAGCTTGTGGGCTACGGCCTGGTGGTGGGCCTGGATGGTACGGGCGACAAGGCACCGTTCACTAATCAGACGTTCCGAAACATGATGACCCAGTTCGGCATCACACTCCCAGACGGCGTGAACCCGAATCTGGCAAACGTGGCGGCGGTAACCGTAAGTGCCACCCTGCCGCCGTTTGCCAAGGCGGGCCAGGAAATAGACATTACGGTCTCATCTATAGGTAACTCGGATAGCCTGCGAGGCGGCACGCTGCTGATGGCACCTCTCAAAGGTGCTGACGGTAACGTATATGCCATGGCGCAGGGCAGCCTCGTAGTCGGCGGGTTCGGTGCCGAGGGGCTGGATGGTTCACGTATCACCGTGAACGTTCCCAGTGTTGGCCGTATCCCGAATGGCGCCACCATTGAGCGCGAGATTGTTTCTCCCTTTACCCGTGGTGACACGATCACCTTCCACCTGATGCGTCCGGACTTTACAACCGCGCGGCGTGTGGTGGAGGTAGTCAACGCGCACCTGGGACCGGAAATGGCCTATGCCCACGATGCAACGTCGGTTTCTGTGCGGGCGCCGCGTGATCCCTCCCAGCGGGTAAGCTTTCTTTCCATCCTGGAAAACCTGGAGGTGGACCCGGCTCAAGATGCTGCGAAAGTAGTGATCAACAGCCGCACCGGTACCATCGTTATAGGGCAGAACGTTAAGGTCAGCCCAGCGGCTATTACTCATGGCAACCTTACGGTGACCATTCAGGAAAACCCGGACGTTCAGCAGCCAAATCCGTTTGCCCGCGGTAACACTGAGGTTGTGCAGGATAGCCAGATTGCTATTACCGAAGAGCCAGCCCGCATGTTCAAGTTCGGACCGGCGGTTACATTGAATGAGATTGTTCAGGCCGTGAATCAGGTGGGCGCTGCTCCCGGGGATGTCATGGCAGTTCTGGAAGCCCTCAAACAGGCTGGTGCCTTGCGCGCCGAGCTCATTGTTATCTAGGTGACATGATGCAGGACTATCAGCTTCAACAAGCCAGGGTATACACAGATTTCAGCGGGCTGAATGCACTGAAAAACAGTGCCCGGGAAGATAAGCAGGCAGCGCTTGAAGAAGTTGCACGCCAGTTTGAAAGCATCTTTCTGTCTGAAATGCTGAAGTCCATGCGCAAAGCCGGAGATGTGTTTGCTGAGGGCAATTACCTGAAAAGCAGCCAGTCAGAATTCTACCGCGACATGTTCGACAGCCAGATGAGTCTTACCATGGCCGGTGGGCAGGGGACCGGGCTTGCTGAAGCTCTGGTACGGCAGTTGGGCAAGGATATTCCCGGCGCCAGCAAAGAGGGTACTCCGCTGGCATCCCACAAGACTGCGCTGGCAGATTATGATCGCAGTTTACCGCCGATCTCGCCCCGGTTGCCGGAGGGGGTTGAAGCAGTTAGCGAGGTTGCCGCTGCAGAAATCTCAACGCCTGCCGTTGGAGCCAGTGCGCTGCCGGAGCAGTTCGAATCTCCTGAGCATTTTGTACGCACGCTGCTGCCGGTTGCCGAGAGTATCTCCGCAGACACCGGGATTAGCCCCCAACTGATGGTTGCGCAGGCTGCCCTGGAAACAGGTTGGGGTCGACACATGATCCAGGGCGATGGCGGCCAGCCTAGCTATAACCTTTTCGGCATCAAGGCCGACAGCCGCTGGCAGGGCGACGCGGTGACTATCACCACGACCGAATTCCGTGAGGGTATTCCGATGAAGGAGCGTGCGGATTTCCGGGCCTACCCGGATTACGAATCGAGTTTTCGGGACTATGTGGCGTTTCTGGAATCGAACCCCCGGTATCGGGACGTGCTCGCCAGTGCTGATCAACCAGACGTTTTCGCCAGAAAGCTGCAGGAAGCGGGTTATGCCACAGATCCCCAGTATGGCGACAAGATCAACCGGATTATGAACCGTGATTCGCTGATGACACTTTCAATGGATAACGGAGCCGGGGAGTAAACATTATGGCGGGACTGATAGGAATTGGCCTGACCGGTATCCTTGGCCACCAGAGTGCTCTGAATACTACCGGTAATAACATTACCAACGCGAATACGCGTGGTTACAGCCGGCAGGAAGTGCTTTTCGAAACTCAGGAAGGCCAGCGCACAGGTGCCGGAACGATCGGCAAAGGCGTCAGTGTGGTGGACATCCGCAGGCTGGCGAACGAGTACCTTGTGCAGCAGGTGCGCGAAGACAGCACCCTGACTGGCGAGCAGCAGACCCTGAATTCCGAACTGAACCGGTTGGATAACCTGCTGGGTGGCGAATCCACGGGTTTGAACAATGCGTTAAACGATTTTTTTGCGAGCCTGCAAAATGCCGCAGAGGATCCGGCCTCTTTGCCGCAGCGCCAGTTGGTGCTGAGCGAAGCACAACAGGTGGTCAACCGGTTCCAGGCGCTGAGCCAGGAGTTTGTTCAGCAGCGTGAATCGGTAAAGACGCAAATGCAGCAGGGTGTTAAAGACGCCAACACGCTGTTGAAAAGCATCGCGGATCTGAACCTGGCTATCTCAGAATCCCCGGGTCTGGCTCAGGGCAGAATGCCGAACGAACTGCTGGACCAGCGGGATGAAAAACTGCGCCAGCTCTCTGAACTGGTCAACATACGGGTAACGGAAACCGAGGGCAGCCAGGTAAACGTTTCGCTTTCTAACGGCCTGTCTCTGGTTGTGGGAAATAATGCTGCGCAGCTCGGCACCCGGGGCAACGCGGAAGACCCCACCCGGCTGGAATTTACGCTCACAAATGGTGGGCGCACGCTCAATATTGACGAGCAGGTCAGCGGTGGACAGCTGGGCGGGCTCAGGCGCTTTGACAATGAGGCGCTGAAGCCGGCGTTTGATGAGTTGGGGCGGATCGCCATAGGCGTTGCGGCCAGCATGAACCAGCAGCACGAAATCGGTATGGACCTTGAAGGCGATCTGGGTGGGCTGTTTTTTAACGATGTTAACGACTTGGCGGTTCAGAGAAGCCGTGTTGTGGCGAATGCCAACAATCAGTTACCACGAGACGGCCAGTTGGCGGTCGAAATTACCGACAGCACCAAATTACCGGCCGGAAGCTGGACGCTGCAGTTCAGCGGAGATGGGCGCAATTTTGAGCTTATCGACAAGGCCTCCGGAAAGATTGTAAATCAGGGCCGCTTGCCGGACCCGGTTCAGTCTGAAATCACCATGCCCGGGTTCAATATCCGGGTAGAAGGTGGAACCTTCAATGCTGGTGACAAGTACCTGATTCAGCCCAGCCGTAATGCTGCAGAATCAATTGGCTTGCAAGTCAATCGTGAAGAAGACCTGGCGTTTGCCAGCCCGATTCGGGCCACCACCGGTGATCAGAATGTGGGCACTGGCAAAATCGATCAGGGCACCATGCTGAACGTGCGCAGCCCGTTTACCGGTTCTTTGTTGCCGGGCTTTCAAACGGCTGGTGAACTGGCTAACGGGCCTTTGACAATCTCTTTTGCGGCGGGCGGCCCAACGGGCATGACCTTTACCGTGACCGGGCCACCGCCGGCGAGTGCGACGGTGGGCACGGCTAACCAACCCTACGAAGCCGGCAAGATCAATACGGTGTTCAGCGACGACCCCGCTGCGGGCGGTGATTATCAGGGCTTTCAGTTCAAGCTGACGGGTCAGCCGGCAACCGGCGATACCTTTGAGATTGCCTACAACAGCAACGGTGTTTCAGATAACCGCAACGCCGAACTGCTGGCCGCATTGGGTACCGCCAATACGCTGAATGGCAAAAGCCAGAACTTCACCGAAGGCTATGCCGGGCTGGTGGAAGACATCGGCGTAAAAACCCGTCAAAGCCAGTTCGACCTGGAGGCTGGTAAAACTCTGCTGGAGCAATCTACTGGCCAGCGGGAATCGGTTTCCGGTGTAAACCTTGATGAGGAAGCCGGCAGGCTGATTCAGTACCAGGCTGCCTATAACGCCTCGGCACAAGTCATTTCGGTGGCCCAGGATTTGTTTAATACGCTGTTGCAGACTTTCCGGTAACAGACGAGGTGATGTGACATGATCAGAATTTCATCACAGCAGGTATTCTCGAGTGGTATTAACCGTTTGCAGGAGCTGAACAGTAATCTGAACAGCACCCAGCAACAGATATCAACGGGTAAGCGAGTGAACAAGCCTTCCGATGATCCGGTGGCTGCGGCCCGTATTCTGAAGCTTGATCAGGAACTGTCGCGGGTTAAAACCTATGAGCGCAACGTCAACCTTGCCGACAGCCGGCTCAAACAAGAGGAGAGCGCTCTGGCAAGCTCGATTGACGTGATTCAGCGGATCCGTGAACTGACTGTTCAGGCAGGTAATGGGTCTTTATCGCCCAATGATCGGCGTTCGATTTCTTCAGAAATGAAAGAGAGGCTGGGGCAGCTCGCCAATATCGCAAACACCCGGGATGCTTCCGGTGAGTATATTTTCAGTGGTTTTCAGGGCTCGATTCAGGCTTTCCAGCAGAACGATGAAGGAAAGTACGTCTACCAGGGCGACGAGGGCCAGCGGGTTCTGGAAATTGACGATGGTGTTACCGTACCCATCAGCGATAACGGCAAAGGGATTTTTGTTAATGTGCCCGCGGCTGCGACCGGTGAATATACCAACGACGTTTCAGGTGGTTTTATCTCGGGCGTTTCAGTTGTTAATGAAGCCCATCTCAACGCAGCCTACAGCGGCAGCTTTCCGGATGATATTACGGTCACGGTAGACGGTGCTGGCTACATTCAGGCGCAGGACAGCCAAGGCAACGCGCTTACGGTTAGCCCAGCTATTTATGAAAGCGGCGCATCTTTTGTGGTTGCCGGGGTGGAAGCAACCATCGCAGATATAACGCCGGGAGCAGGGGATACGTTCACACTGAAAATCAACGAACGGCAATCCGTTTTCGGCACCATCGAAAACCTGATTGCCGGGCTTGAATCTCTCGATAAGAGCTCGCCCGAAGGCAATGCCGGTTACGATGATTTGATCGCGCAGTCGTTGGCTAATCTCGACAACGCCCAGGAGAGCGTTGTTCTCAAACAGACCGCGCTTGGCGGGCGTATGAATGCGGTGGAATCCACCAAGAGCTTTCTTGCAGATTCTTCCGTTTATACCAACGAAATCCGCTCTCAGTTACAGGATGTAGACTACGCGGAAGCGATCAGCAATCTCAGCTTCCAGAGCTTTGTGCTGCAGGCTGCACAGCAATCGTTTGCCCAGGTTTCCCAGTTGTCGCTCTTCGACAGGTTATAAATTCCAGGGCTTGCGTGAAAACTCGCGGGTCCTGTGTATTGCTTTCACGATCAGGCTAAGTATAATTCCCCTCTCTTCGTTGGCGGCGTGGTGGAATTGGTAGACACGACGGATTCAAAATCCGTTGCTAGAAATAGTGTGGCGGTTCGAGTCCGCCCGCCGCTACCACATAAAAGTCGCATAGTGCGGCGTCTTGAACAGCCCGGTCCATGAACGTCTCCGATTTTCACTTTGATCTCCCGGACGAACTCATCGCCCGGTACCCTCTCAGGGAGCGCAGCGCTTCCCGTCTGCTATGCCTTGAAGGCACTACCGGTGATACCGCACATCGTCTTTTCACCGACCTTCCCGATTTGCTACAGCCTGGCGACCTGCTCGTGTTCAATAACACCCGTGTTATTCCTGCGCGCCTGTTCGGGAAAAAAGAAACCGGTGGTCAGGTTGAGGTGTTGGTAGAGCGGGTAACCGGTGACCATGATCTTGTTGCCCACGTTCGTGCGTCCAAAGCGCTGAAAGTAGGCCAGAAGGTTATTCTTGAAGACGGTACTGCGCTGCGCATGACTGGCCGGAATGATGCGCTGTTTCATCTGGAGAGCGAGGCCGATGAGCCGGTACTCGATACGCTTGAGCGCATTGGCCACATGCCTTTGCCGCCCTATGTTGATCGGCCTGACGAATCAACAGATCGTGAGCGCTACCAAACCGTCTATGCGAGGGAGGCGGGCGCCGTTGCCGCACCAACAGCCGGCCTGCATTTTGATGAAAGGGTATTGGAAGCTCTCAAAAAGCGGGGAGTGGAGAGTACGTTCGTGACCTTACACGTAGGTGCCGGCACGTTTCAGCCTGTGCGCGTAGACCGCATAGATGACCATGTTATGCACAGTGAAATAGCGCATGTGCCCGAGGAGGCAGTAGAAGCGGTTAACCTTGCCCGAGCACGGGGTGGTCGAGTAGTTGCCGTTGGCACTACCTCGGTACGATCCCTTGAATCTGCAAGTCGGGGCGGCTACCTGAAACCTTTTCGGGGCGAAACGGATATCTTTATCTATCCGGGTTACAGATTTCAGACCGTCGATGCGCTAGTCACCAATTTTCATTTGCCGGAATCCACACTCATCATGCTGGTCAGCGCGTTCGCGGGCTTTGAGCATGTGAAACATGCCTACCGTGATGCGATTGCCGAACAGTACCGGTTTTTCAGTTATGGCGATGCCATGTTCATAACCGGACAGGAGCCTAGCCGGGGTATGCTGCTTGGTGCACCCGATGAGACTGTTCCGGAAGCCAGCCCATCATCACTCAATACCGGAGACACACCGTGAGCCAGTCCTGTTTCATGTCCTTTGAAAAACTGGGGGAAGACGGCCTTGCCCGGCGCGGCAGACTGACCTTTCCGCGCGGTACGGTTGAAACCCCGGCGTTTATGCCCGTTGGCACCTATGGGACGGTAAAGGGGATGTTGCCACGCGATATCCATGAAATCGGCGCTGAGATCATTCTCGGCAATACGTTCCACCTGATGCTGCGCCCCGGAACCGAAGTGGTTAAAGCCCACGGAGATCTTCACGACTTTACTCAGTGGAAGGGGCCGATTCTGACGGATTCGGGCGGTTTTCAGGTATTCAGTCTGGGCGAAATGCGCAAGATTACCGAAGAAAAGGTGACGTTTCGTTCCCCGGTAGACGGTTCGCCGGTCGAATTGTCGCCCGAAATTGCGATTCGGGTTCAGCGCGAACTGGGCTCTGATATCGTTATGATTTTTGATGAGTGCACGCCGTACCCTGCAACCGAGAAACAGGCGAAGGAATCCATGGAGCTCTCCTTGCGCTGGGCGAAGCGCAGCAAGGATGCTCACGAAGGCAATCCGGCAGCGCTGTTTGGTATTGTTCAGGGCGGAATGTACGAATCCCTGAGAGACCGTTCTCTGGAGGGGCTGACAGATATCGGGTTCGACGGTTACGCCATTGGAGGCCTGTCGGTTGGTGAACCGAAAGAGGATATGATTCGCATACTCGACCACTTACCGTCGAAGATGCCCAGCGATAAACCGCGCTATCTGATGGGCGTAGGGCGGCCCGAAGACCTTGTTGAAGCCGTGCGTCGGGGCGTTGATATGTTCGACTGCGTCATGCCCACGAGAAACGCCCGCAATGGTTACCTGTTCACATCGACCGGTATCGTGAAGATCCGCAATGCCAGGCATCGCCATGACACCGCGCCGCTGGATGACCGTTGCGATTGTTATACTTGTAAGAATTTTTCGAGAAGTTATCTGCATCATCTGGATAAATGTGGAGAAATGCTCGGCTCCCAGCTGAATACGATCCATAACCTGCGCTACTACCAGAACCTTATGGCTGGATTGCGCGGGGCCATTGAAGCAGGTACATTGTCGGACTTTATAAACCACTTCTATGCTCTGCGCGGCGAAACAGTGCCAGCCATGGGTAATGGGTAACCAATTTTATTTAATCAACGGAGAGTTTTGATGAAATCAGTCAAGTTGTTTCTCGTCGGCCTTATGGCAATGATGCCCACACTGGCAATGGCCCAGGCAGCTCCTGCTGGAGGTGGCATGGGCGTTATGGGCCAGGTTATCTTCTTTGCCGGCTTTATTCTGATTTTCTACTTCCTGATCTGGCGTCCGCAATCCAAGCGTGCCAAAGAGCACAAATCACTGATGTCTGGCCTGAATAAAGGTGATGAAGTGGTAACGTCCGGTGGCATCGCCGGAAAAATCACCAAGGTCACTGATGATTTCATCGTTGTTGAAATTGCTGACAACGTTGAAGTGAAAGTACAGAAAGTAGCTGTTGCTGCCGCACTGCCTAAAGGTACGCTCAAAGATATCTGAGCAAGGACTCTCCGGCCGGCCCTGATACCCGCTGACCTGAACCTTCCTGGCTGAAACACCAAGGCCGGCCTCCGAGCCGGCTACAAGGGATCCCATGCTGAACAAGTATCCGCTTTGGAAAAACCTGGTTATCCTGGTCGCGATCGCGATCGGGTTTATCTACGCTTTACCCAATCTGTTCCCCGATGATTACGCCGTGCAAATCACCGGTGCCCGTAGCAGCACCGAGGTCGATTCTGCGGTGCTCGAGAGAGCCGTTAAAGCGCTGGAATCGGATGGTATCGAGGTTAAAAGCAGTACGCTTGAGGATCGGGATGCCCTTATACGGTTAACCAGTTCCGATGATCAGCTGCGCGCCCGCCCTGCGGTTCAGGCTGCTCTTGGTAAAGACTACCTTGTTGCGCTTAATATGGCAGCGTCGACGCCGTCCTGGTTGAAGAGTCTGGGTGCCGGGCCAATGAAGCTCGGCCTGGACTTGCGTGGTGGTGTTCACTTTCTGCTGGAAGTGGATATGGATACTGCCGTTGGCCAAAGACTGGAAGCGGTCTCGGGCCAGATCAAGCAGGAACTCCGTGACGAACGTATTCGCTATCGCGGCGGTGATGTAGAGGGAACGCGGGACATTGTCCTGAGTTTCCGCGATGAAGCATCGCGTGCCGAAGCATTTTCTCTGATCAAGCGTCAGTACAACGAGTTTTTGCTGGACGAGAGAACCACTGCAGGTGAGTTTCAGATCGTTCTTACCTTATCTGAAGGTGAGGTAAGTGCCATTCGGAAGTATGCCCTTGAGCAGAACCTTACGACCATCCGTAATCGTGTAAATGAGCTTGGTGTTGCTGAGCCGTTGGTTCAGCAGCAGGGTTCTGATCGGATTATTGTTGAGCTTCCGGGTGTTCAGGATACCGCCCAGGCCAAACGGGTTCTTGGCGCCACGGCGAACCTGGAATTCCGTATGGAAGCGCGTCAGGATGCGGCTGCAAGTGAAACCGAACAGTTCAGCTTCCGCGATGAGCGCCAGCGCACTGCCCGCCTGGAGCGTGAGCTTATTGCCACCGGTAATAATGTTGCCAATGCACAACAGGCGTTTGACGAGAATGGCCAGCCACAGGTCAGCATTACCATGGACTCTGTGGGCGGCGACCTGATGAATCGTGCCACGCGCAACGCCATCGGCCGCCGTATGGCAGTTCTGTTTATCGAATTCCGCACGGAAACCGAGACCAGAATGGTCAACGGCGAGCCGGTGGAAACAGAAAAACGGATTGTTGATAAGGGTATTATCAGCCTTGCGACGGTTCAGTCGGCGCTGGGAAGCAGCTTCCGTATAACCGGGCTCGACTCCATTCCGGAGGCATCAGAACTTGCGCTGCTTCTGCGGGCCGGTGCGCTGGCGGCGCCCATGTACTTTGTACAGGAACGCACCATCGGGCCGAGCCTGGGACAGAAAAACATCGACGCCGGCATGATGTCAGTGGCGCTCGGTTTTATTCTTGTTCTTTTGTACATGCTGGTTTACTACCGAGGGTTCGGGGTTGTAGCGAATATCGCTCTGACCATCAACCTGATGCTTCTTATAGCCTGTATGTCCATTCTCTCAGCTACGCTGACGTTGCCGGGTATTGCCGGTATCGTGTTAACCGTCGGTATGGCAGTAGATGCCAACGTCTTGATATTTGAACGAATCAAAGAAGAGCTCAAATCGGGCGTGTCACCGCAGCTTGCCATCAATGCCGGTTATTCCCGTGCGTTTGTGTCCATCTTCGATGCCAATATAACCACATTGCTCGTGGCTATTATTCTCTTCGCAATGGGTACCGGCCCTGTAAAAGGTTTTGCTGTGACGCTGTGTATCGGGATTCTGACGTCGATGTTCTCCGGGCTGATGGTTAGCCGGAGCATCGTCAATATGGTTTATGGCGGCCGCAGGGTCGAGAAACTGTCGATCGGAGGAAAGCTCGCCAATGTCTGATGATCAAAAGAAAGCGTTTGATTTTATGGGTTTCCGGAAGATTGCTTCCGCAATCTCTATTTTTCTGGTGGTCGCATCTATCGCGCTCCTGGGAATCCGGGGCCTCAACTTTGGTATGGACTTTACCGGCGGCACGTCCGTTGAGCTGGAATATGCGCAGGCGCCGCAACTGGATCAGGTGCGCTCACTGTTGACGGAGGCGGGGTACGATCAGTTTGTGGTGCAGAACTTTGGCGCCGATACGATCGTTCTGGTGCGTTTGTCGGAAGCGGGCAATGATCAACTGGCCCAGGAGATCACCGGTGTTCTTGAGGCAAGTGGTGACGAGCTGAAGCTGATAAGTTCCGAGTTTGTGGGATCGCAGGTCGGGGACGAGCTTAAAGAGGAAAGTGGTCTTGGGCTGCTACTCGCGCTTGTGGTTGTGCTTATCTATGTAGGTATGCGCTTCCAGTTCAAGTTTGGTATTGCGTCCGTGGTGCCTTTGGCTCACGACGTGATTATCGTTCTCGGGCTTTTTGCCTTGTTCCAGTGGACATTCGATCTGACGGTTCTGGCTGCCTTGTTGGCCGTTATCGGCTACTCGCTGAACGACACCATCGTTGTGGCTGACCGTATCCGTGAGAATTTCCGTAAAATGCGGGTGGGCGAGTCCTGGGATATTATCAATGAGTCTATCCATCAGACCATTGCACGGACCATAAATACCTCGGGTACGACACTGGTGGTTTTGCTGGCTCTGTACTTTTTGGGTGGTGAGGCGATCAACAACTTTGCTCTCGCATTGATTATCGGCGTTGTGGTGGGTACCTACTCGTCCATCTATGTATCCGCCAATCTGTTGATGGTGATGGGTGTTTCCCGTGAGGATCTGATGGTTCCCGCGAAAGAAGGTGCAGCAGACGCCGAAGAGGATGAGCAGCCACCGGAATGGCTTAACCGTATGTGATGCTGCACCGGGGTTTAATCTCCGGGCACAAAAAAACCGCCACTTTTCAGTTGGCGGTTTTTTTGTGCCCGGAATCAAACTTCGGCTAGAACCGGGTGCTCCAATTAGCCGGGTAGTCGGCCACGGAACGGATGCAGTACTTTAAGAACTTCCCGGAACAGCTTCGGGTTGGCAACGACCAGTTGACGGGCTTTGCCTGTCGACGGATTGCCAGAGAAGTCGCCGGTAAGTGCGCCCGACTCCATGGCCAGGGTTACGCCAAGATCCAGGTCTGCTGTTTCAGGGCGGAAGATAACGGCGGCATCCAGAAGGCCCGCAGAAACACGGGCAATGTCGAGAACCACGCAGCCCGAGGTGCGGAACATTGAGGAGTTCTGCGCCAATACCGCAGCCATCTCGCCCCAGAGCAATGGGTTATCGCTCTTGCGCGCCTGGTCCAGAAGGTTGGTTGAAAAGGCCGCCTTTTCTGTGTGCTTGACTTCTGATGCGCGCACTCTGCGGCTGTTCAGCGCGGCTCCGCGCCCACGGCTGGCAGAATATTCTTCGCCTGTAACCGGGTTCACCAAAAGCAGGTTTTCGATGCGGTTATTTTTCTTTTGCGCCAGGGCCAAAGCAAACTCGGGGATGCCCCTGAGAAAGTTTTCACGACCCATCACCGGGAAAATGTGCCAGCTTCTTTCGCTGGTTCCGGCGTCTGCTTCATTCAGCGGCGCAATTGTGTGATCTTTGTAGGCTTTTTCAAGCTGCTCGGCAAAATTGTCATAAATAGACTGCTCTACCCGGTCCAACTGGTGGCGACGTTCGTTGTCGTCCTTTCCGGTAGGCTCCTGGCGCTCGAAGTGGGCTTTCAGGTAATCCGACCCTTGACGCGCGACGCGCAGGGCCATTTTAATAGCTGGTTGCATCTGAGTGTTCATTATCCGGGTGTGTGAAGGCCGGGTATGATAGCAAAAGATCATCCCCCTTGTATGTTTTTTGACTCAGGAATAGCACGGATAACGCGATATCAGTGGTTTTCCGGGGGCGCGGGAAGTACGTGCTTTCTGCTATCATTACAGCCCTTAAATTTTAACTTTGGGCCTGCAGCCAATGCACAAACCATCTCCGCCACTGGAAGGGCCGGACGCGTTTCAGGATCAGATCCGGATAGTTCTCGTTGAGACCTCTCATTCCGGCAATATTGGTGCGGTTGCCCGGGCCATGAAGAACATGGGGCTGGCCAATTTATGGCTGGTCAACCCGAACTCGTTCCCGGATGAAGCCTCATACGCACGCGCTGCCGGTGCCTCCGACATACTCGATCGTGCGCACGTAGTCCCCACCCTGGATAAAGCGTTGGAAGACTGTGTGATGGTAATGGGTACCAGCGCCCGGGGGCGCAAGCTGCCTTGGCCAGTCGTGCCGCCACCGCAAGCAGCGGCGATTGCGGCAGAACAAAGCCATGCCGGGCCGGTAGCACTGGTTTTTGGCCGGGAGAATCACGGGCTGAGCAATGATGAGCTCCACCGTTGCCACTACCATATTCATATTCCGTCAAATCCGGATTACAGCTCCCTGAATCTGGCGATGGCGGTCCAGATCATGTGCTATGAATTGCGCATGCTTTTTCTTCGCAGTCTTGAAGGTGGCGAGGGTAGCCCCTATCTAAGACCGATGCTGGCGCCTGGTGATGCGGGTTGGGATGTGCCGCCGGCCAAGGTTGGGGATGTCGAGGGCTTTTTCGGCCATCTTGAGCAAACATTGCATGACGTGGATTTTCATCGTCGAGATAATCCAAGGCAGTTGATGTCCCGTTTGCGTCGGCTTTTTCAGCGGGCAAAGCTTGATCAGATGGAAATCAATATTCTTCGGGGAGTTCTCAGTGCGGTGCAGAAGGCCGCCGGAGCCCAAGGCAATACAAAACTAACTCAGGGCGGTAGCGAGCCGACCGGACAGGAAGATGGCCATGTTTAGGCATTTGCGTGAAGATATAAAAAGCGTTTTTCACCGGGATCCTGCTGCCAGGAATACCTTTGAGGTGCTGACAAACTACCCAGGGCTCCATGCTCTGATTATCCACCGGTTTTCGCACTGGCTCTGGAATGCCGGGCTCAAATGGCTTGCGCGCACGATTTCGACGCTGGCGCGGTGGTTTACCGGTATCGAGATACATCCGGGAGCCACGATTGGCCGGCGCTTTTTCATTGACCACGGTATGGGTGTGGTTATTGGTGAGACAACGGTTATTGGTGACGACGTTACGCTGTATCAAGGTGTGACCCTCGGTGGAACGAGCTGGAGCAAGGGTAAGCGCCACCCCACGATCGGCGACGGCGTCGTGGTAGGTGCAGGCGCAAAGATATTGGGTCCTTTCGAAGTAGGTGAAGGTGCCAAGATCGGTTCGAATTCCGTGGTAACCAAGACGGTCCCTGCCGGGGCAACAGTTGTCGGTATTCCGGGCCGCATTATCGTGAAGCAGCATTCTGAGGACGATGCCCGCCGCAAGATAATGGAAGAACGCATGGGTTTTGATGCGTATGGCGTGACCGAGGAAATGCCCGACCCTGTCGCCCGCTCTATGCGAGCGCTGCTGGACCACATGCATGCAGTGGATGATCGTATCGAGCTCATGTGCAAAGCGCTGCGCAAAGTGAACAGCGAATACCAGAACGGAGAATTGCCCGTTCTGGATGAAGACGATTTCGATTGCGTGCGTGACGACAACGAGGGTCGGGGCTGAATACTTGACTGGATTACTTGGTCAATTCATACTCGGTCTCCGATATCGAGATTCAATCCCATCACGGGGCTGATGCCATGAAGTTGACTACCAAAGGCCGCTACGCAGTTACGGCGATGCTGGATCTTGCTCTTCACGGAGGGCAGGGGCCGGTAACTCTAGCGGATATTTCAGCCCGTCAGGAAATTTCGCTTTCCTATCTGGAGCAGCTTTTCTCTCGCCTTCGCCGCAGGCAGCTGGTGGCCAGTATTCGGGGTCCCGGAGGGGGATATCGCCTGAGCCGGGGCGCTGCCGATATTTACATTGCGGATGTCGTCGATGCGGTGAGTGAATCCCTCGATACAACAAGGTGTGGTAATAAAGGTGATTGCCAAAACGGCGAAAAATGCCTTACCCACCATCTTTGGTCTGATCTGAGCGATCAGATTCATCAGTTTCTCAGTGGCATCAGCCTCGGTGACCTGATGCAAAGACACGAAATCCGCCAGGTTGCGGACAGACAGAACCGCCGTCAGGCTGATGGCGACTCTGACACGATTAATACCGAGCGTCTGATTGATCAGGCGCCCGCCTGAATCAAGTCTCTGTATTTTATGAAAAAGCCTGTGTACCTCGATTATGCGGCGACGACGCCCGTTGACCCCGCAGTTGCTGAAGAAATGATCAAATGCCTGACGCAGGATGGCCTTTTTGGCAATCCTGCGTCTCGTTCTCATGGCTTTGGCTGGCAAGCGGAAGCGGCTGTGGAGTCGGCTCGTGGCCAGGTCGCGAGCCTGATTCACGCCGATCCCCGCGAAATTGTCTGGACCTCCGGTGCCACAGAATCGGATAACCTTGCCATTAAAGGGGCGGTTTCTGGCCGGCACAATGCGCACGTCATAACCTCAACCATTGAGCACAAAGCGGTTGTGGATACCTGCAAGTGGCTGGAGACGCGGGGCGTTGAGGTTACCTGGCTGAAACCCGAGAGTGACGGCAGAATACTGCCTGATCAGGTGCTTGCGGCACTCAAGCCGGAAACGGTGTTGGTGAGCTTGATGTTGGTGAACAATGAGTTGGGTTGCGTGACCGACATAACGGCCATTGGCGAGGCGCTCCGCAATCGCGGCGTGATGTTTCACGTAGATGCGGCTCAGGCTGCTGGCAAGCTGCCCATTGATGTCACGACCATGGCAGTGGATCTCATGTCGCTCTCTGGTCACAAGGTATACGGCCCCAAAGGCGTGGGCGCTCTGTATGTCAGGCGCTCCCCCAATGTACGCATAGAGGCGCAGATTCATGGTGGTGGCCATGAGCGCGGTATGCGTTCCGGCACTCTGCCAACGCATCAGATCGTCGGTATGGGTAAGGCATTTTCGATTGCTGAGGCCTGCCTGGAAGATGAGATGCGGCAGTTGGAGCGTTTGCGCTCATCTTTTATCGAAGGGCTGCATGAGTTGCCGGGTGTAACTCTGAACGGCTCGGATGCCAACCACGTACCGGGCATTATCAATTTGTCGTTTGAAGGTGTCGATGCGGAATCCTTGATGCTCGGACTGCGCGATCTCGCGCTTTCTTCCGGTTCCGCGTGCGCCTCCGCAACCGTAGAGCCTTCTTTCGTGCTCCGGGGTATTGGATTGAGTGATGACCTTGCTAATCGGGCACTCCGGTTTTCGATCGGGCGTTATACAACGGAGGAAGAAATTGCCTTTGCGAGTGCGCAAATTGTTGATGTTGTTACTCGCCTTCGCGCAGTGCGGTAGGCAGTGGGCCTTCGACTGCGTATAATCTCAGGCCTGAAATTTGCCCGTATCTTATAAACCTAAACCCTGCAGGAGAAATATCATGGCGAACGAGCGCACGCTTTCCATTATCAAGCCCGATGCCGTTGCAAAGAACGTAATTGGTGAAATTTACAGCCGTTTTGAGAAAGCCGGCCTGAGCATTGTTGCTTCACGCATGATGCACCTGACCCAGGAACAGGCTGAGGGCTTTTACGCTGAGCACAAAGAGCGCCCGTTCTTCAATGACCTGGTTGCTTTCATGACGTCCGGCCCTGTTGTTGTTCAGGCTCTTGAAGGCGAAGGCGCCATCCTGAAAAACCGTGACCTGATGGGCGCTACCAACCCGAAAGACGCGGAAGCTGGCACAATTCGTGCCGATTTTGCTTCATCCATTGATGCGAACGCGGTTCACGGCTCTGATTCTGCAGCTTCTGCAGAGCGTGAAATCGCCTATTTTTTCAATGACAACGAAATCTGCCCGCGCGGCTGATTCTGTTGATCGGGGGCTGCCGTTGGTAGCCCTCGCATTGGTTATCTGATCGAGGTTATAAAATGACAGCGGCCGCTGAAAAAACCAACCTGCTGGGAATGCCGAAGGCCAAGCTTGAGGCTTACTTTGACACCCTGGGGGAAAAACGTTTTCGCGCCACTCAGTTGCTGCAATGGATGCACCAGCGCGGCGTGGATGACTTCGATCAAATGACTAATGTGAGCAAATCCCTTAGGGACAAGCTCAAACAGGTGGCTGTGATTCGTGGCCCGGAAGTTGTTTATGACGAAACGTCGAAAGACGGCACCCGCAAGTGGGTCATGCGCATGGACAACGGCAACAGTGTAGAAACTGTGCTGATCCCGGACGGCGAGCGCGGTACCTTGTGCGTATCGTCACAAATCGGCTGCACCCTTGACTGCACCTTCTGTTCAACGGGCAAGCGCGGCTTCAACCGGAACCTGACTGCTGCTGAAATTATCGGCCAGGTGTGGGTTGCCCGGAAGGCATTCATGCCGTTCGAGCCGGGCCCCGACCGGCCAATTACCAACGTTGTCATGATGGGGATGGGCGAGCCTCTGATGAACTTCGACAATGTTGTGGATGCCATGAATCTGATGATGGAAGATCTCGCTTATGGCATCTCCAAACGCCGGGTTACGCTGAGCACTTCCGGCGTTGTGCCGGGTATTGACAAGCTTGCGGAAGTTACCGATGTTTCACTGGCCATTTCTCTGCATGCGCCCAATGATGAGTTGAGGAACAAGCTGGTTCCGCTCAACAAGAAGTACCCGATCGCGGAACTTCTTGCGGCTACGCGTCGCTATTTCAGTCGTTTGCCCGAAAAACGCAAGGCAACCATTGAATATACGGTCATTGAAGGCATGAATGACAAGCCAGAGCACGCCAGAGAACTTGCTGAATTGCTCCGCGATCTCCCATGCAAGATCAATCTTATTCCCTTCAATCCGTTTCCTGAAAGCGACTTCCGCCGGCCCAGCATGAACGCTACCCGGCGATTTCAGGCTATCTTGAACGAGGCCGGTTACATCGCAACCATCAGAACGACCCGGGGCGATGATATTGACGCCGCCTGCGGCCAGTTGGTTGGCCAGGTAGAAGATCGAACCCGAAGAAGCCAAAGATACATCAGTGTTCAGCAGGTGAATCCCTGAACGGACTCTTGCAACGCCCGAACCGCGAGGAATGCGCCCTGTGGCCATAAAATCAGTAGGTATACGTTTTTCTGCTGTAGCAACCTTGCTGGTCGCTCTTTTTGTTACGGGCTGTGTCACCACAACAGACAGCCGTTTCTCACGTGAAGCGGATCGCCAGAAAGCCGTTGAAAACTACGTTGAGCTGGCTACGGCCTATATCGGACAAGGTAACGTCGACCGGGCAAGGGTTCATCTGGATCGGGCGCTGGAACTTGAGCCAGAGAATGCTCCTGCTCTTGCCGCGTTAGGGTTGATCTACAACTCAGATGGCGAGCCCGAGCTCGCCGAAAGGACGTTCAAAAAGGCAATTTCGGAAAATCCTGACTATACCCGTGCCAGGGTGTATTACGGGGCATTTCTCTATTCCCAGGGCCGAATGGAGGAGTCTCGTAACCAGTTTCGTGCAGCTTCCCGGGATACGGATTACAACGGTCGTGGGTCGGTATTCTATAATATGGGTATGACTCAGGAACGACTCGGCGAACTGGACGAAGCGCTTGTTTCGTATCGTCGCGCCTCTGAGCTGACCCGCGGCGACGCTCGTTCGCTGCTCTCACTTGCCCGCGTGATGGTGGAAACCGGTGATGTTGCAGGCGCTGCGCGTTATTACGATCGCCTGCTGTTGATGATGCAAAGAAGCGATGGTGTGGTGCACTCCCCTGAGAGCCTGCTGACCGGCATCCGCATCGCGCGTTTTCTCGGTGATGGAAACCAGGAATCCAGCATGGTGTTGCAACTGAGGAACAAATACCCGGAGTCAGTCGAATATCAACAATACAAGGCGCTGATTTCTAATGACAAGAGATGAAACTCAACAGACCGTGTCGACTGAAACCGTTGGCCAACAGCTGAAGAAAGCCCGAGAAAAGAACGGATTGAGCGTTTCCCAGATCGCTGACGCCCAGCATTTGCGAACCGGCATAATCCAGGCCATCGAGAACGGTGACTACGGGCAGATCGACAGTGAACTATTTCTTAAAGGCTACGTTCGGGCCTATGCCAGGCAGGTCGGCCTCAGCGGTGACGCAATTATTGCAGATCTGAATCGCGAGCTTGAACCCGTACGACAGCAGAAAGCCGCAGAGCTGGAAGCCAACCCCTTGATTGATATTGAACGGCGGAGGCGCAGAAAACGCCGGATCGGCAGGCTGCTTTTACTGGTTGCGGCGAGCGTGCTCATTGGGGCGCTGGTTGTCATGTTCATTTTGCCGAAGTTCAGCTCCGGTGACGCCGGTGTCTCACTTACCACAATGTCTGCACCGGGCAGCCCGGCTCCTGAAGCAAATTCAGCAGCGGCTGAGGATGATTTGCCTGGCGTGAGCGGTGATGGACCTGAAACTGAAACGGTGGTTGACGGCTCTTCGGGAGATTTGTCCGACGACTATACCGACACAAGTACAGCGGACCAGGCGACAGAGGAAAAGTTGGTAGCCTCGGACCTGGAGCCTGCTTTGAGGGATGACATTGCAGAAGACCGGATACCGGTTGTTACCCAATCTACCGAGCCCGCGCTGGCTCAGCCATCGATTCGTGAAGATGCTGGTTCTGTTCCGGGCCGGCTGGAAATAGATTTCACCGGCGATTGCTGGGTACAGGTACGGGACGCAACGGGAAGTCAGCTGGCAAGCTCATTGAAAAGGGCGGGAGAGAGGCTCGAAGTATCCGGAGAGGCGCCTTTGAACGTTGTTATTGGTGCTGTAGACACCGTTGCAACGATTCTCTTTCAGGGTGAACCTGTAGATATGGGTGACTTTCCGGTTGTGAACAATCGCTCTGAGTTTACCCTGAAAATCTGAACAATTTTGTATTTCTCTATTTCGGTCACAAGCAAATGAAACACGAATCCCCGATCATCAGACGTAAATCCCGCCAGATTATGGTCGGGAATGTACCCGTTGGCGGTGATGCGCCAATCGCAGTGCAGAGCATGACCAACACCAACACCTGCGATGTTGATGCGACGGTAGGCCAGATTGAGGCGTTGCAGGACGCCGGTGCCGATATCGTCAGGGTATCTGTACCTTCCATGGACGCCGCCGACGCTTTCGGAAAGATTCGCGATCGGGTTTCCGTGCCTCTGGTTGCAGACATTCACTTTGACCATAAGATTGCGTTAAGGGTTGCCGAGCTGGGCGTAGACTGCCTGCGAATCAATCCGGGCAACATTGGTCGCGAAGACCGTGTAAGCGCGGTGATCAGCGCGGCGCGTGATCGCAACATACCGATACGTATTGGTGTAAACGCAGGCTCCTTGGAAAAGGAACTTCAGCGCAAGTATGGAGAGCCGACTCCCGATGCACTGGTTGAGTCGGCTATGCGTCATATCGACATTCTCGACCGTCATGATTTTCAGGACTTCAAAGTCAGTCTGAAAGCCTCGGAAGTTTTTATGACGGTAGCCGCGTATCGCAAAATTGCCTCCCAGATCGAGCAGCCGCTTCACCTTGGTATCACTGAAGCCGGTGGGCTCCGTTCAGGAACGGTCAAGTCCTCCATTGGCCTTGGTATGCTGTTGATGGACGGTATCGGCGATACCATCCGGGTTTCTCTGGCGGCGGATCCGGTTCAGGAAATCAAGGTTGGTTTCGATATCCTCAAAAGCCTGCGTTTGCGCAGCCGGGGTATCAACTTCATTGCCTGCCCAAGCTGCTCCCGTCAGAACTTCGATGTGATTCAGACCATGAACGATCTGGAAGTCCGGCTGGAAGATGTAAATGAAGCTCTCGACGTTGCCATTATTGGCTGCATCGTAAATGGCCCTGGTGAAGCCAAAGTGGCTGATATCGGCCTCACCGGTGGAAGCCCGAAAAACCTGTTCTACAGGGCAGGCAAGCCGAATCAGAAGCTCGATAATGCAAACCTTACTGATGACCTTGAGCGGTTGATTCGTGCAGAGATTGCTCATCGCAAAGAGCAGGAAGATGCCATCATTGCGCGTTCAGGCAAGTGATCGGTCAGGCACGATTTCCATAAAGAATTAAGGGTTTACATTGGCTAAGATTCAGGCAATACGCGGGATGAACGATATCCTGCCAGAACAGACACCGCTGTGGCAGTTTGTTGAAGCCACCGCGCGCAAGGTGTTGCGACAATATGGTTATCAGGAAATCCGTATGCCCGTGGTGGAGCAGACCGATCTGTTCAAGCGCTCCATCGGTGAAGTTACGGACATCGTTGAAAAGGAGATGTACACGTTTGAGGATCGCAACGGTGACAGCCTGACCCTCCGGCCAGAAGGCACGGCCGGTTGTGTTCGTGCTGCTGAAGAACACGGGTTGTTGTTCAACCAGACTCGCAGATTGTGGTACACCGGGCCGATGTTCCGGCATGAGCGGCCGCAAAAGGGCCGTTACCGTCAGTTTCATCAAATCGGTGTGGAATGCTTTGGCATGCAGGGCCCGGATATCGATGCGGAACTGCTGATTCTTACAGCCAGGCTCTGGAACGAGCTGGGTCTTGGTTCGCATGCACGCCTTGAAATCAATTCCATTGGCTCATCGGCGGCGCGTAAAGAGTTTCGTGGGGCTCTGGTCGGTTACCTGGGGGAATACAAAGCGCAGCTTGACGAAGACAGCCAGCGACGCCTTGAAACCAATCCGCTGCGCATTCTGGACAGTAAAGACCCGGGCACGCGCAATTTGCTTACAGACGCACCGCGCCTGGAAGACTATCTTGATGCAGATTCCAGAGAGCACTTTGACCGTCTCAAGGAATTGCTGGACGCGGCAGGAATTGACTACACGATTAACCCGGCCCTTGTTCGCGGCCTCGATTACTACGGCAAAACTGTTTTTGAATGGGTGACCGATAGCCTTGGTGCCCAGGGAACCATCTGTGCAGGTGGGCGCTACGATGGCTTGGTAGAGCAACTCGGCGGCAAGCCGACGACGGCGGTCGGTTTTGCTATGGGGCTCGAACGCCTCATTCTGCTGCTTGATACTCTTGGGCTGGTGCCGGAAGAAGCCAACGGCAATGCAGATGTTTATGTAACGGCTATGGGTGAGGCTGCGGTCGCACCAGCGTTGGCGCTTGCCGAGAATTTACGCAGCGAATTAAAAGGCCGTGTGATTATCAGCCATTGCGGCGGCGGGAGCTTCAAAAGCCAGATGAAAAAGGCAGACAGAAGTGGCGCCCGCTACGCGGTCATTCTGGGTGAGAACGAGCTGGAGAGTACCACGGTGGGCCTCAAGCCGCTGCGCTCGCAAGAGGACCAGCGCAGTGTGGCGCAGAGTGATCTTGCAACAGTGCTTGCGAAAGCCCTGGCGAACTGATTCGAACGAACATAAAAGTAAAAAACCATTACAGGAGTCAACATGGCGGAACTGCGCACCGAAGAAGAACAGGTACAGGCGATCAAGGACTGGTGGAAGCGGAATGGCAGTTCTCTGCTCATTGGTATCGGTGCGGCCCTGGCGATTGTTTTTGGCTGGCAGGCTTGGCAGAACCATCAGGACCAGCAGCGAGCTGAGGCCGCTAATCAATTTGCAACCCTGTTGAATGCGTTTGCCGACGAAGTGGATGACACCTCTGGTAAGACAGTGGCCTTTATTGCAGAGACCCTGCGCGAGGATTACACCGACAGCGCCTACGCGGTCTACGGCAACCTGATTCTGGCTCGCCAGCAACTGGTTGAGGAAAGTGATACGGAAGCAGCGATTGATTCGCTCCAGTGGGCACTCGAAAAAGCGGGTGAGCATAAAGCTCTGGCATTGGTAGTTCGTAATCGCCTGGCTCGTGCCCAGTTCGCTGCTGGGCGGCATGAGGATGCGCTAGCGACGATTGACGGCGCGGGAAGCCTGGAGAGAGCGGACGCGTTTGCAGCCATTTTCTCTGAGTTACGCGGCGATATTCTGCTCGCCCAAGGCGACGAGAAGGGCGCACGCGATGCTTACCTGGCGGCCCGCGAGCAAAGCCAGCAAGGCCGTAGCGGCATTCTGGAGCTCAAGCTGTCTGACCTCGGTGTTGGAGAGGAGGCCTGATGCGCCTGTCTGGTAACTGGCTGGTCCGTGCTGGAGTTTTTTTCCTTCTGGCAACTGCACTGGGCATCTCCGGATGCAGCACCCCGGATACCTTTGAGCAGCCGGTGTCGGTTCCGGAAGTGGACAACACGGTTGAGTTCAAAAAAGTCTGGAGCCGATCCGTCGGTGACGGGCATGATGGTGACCTTCTGTACCTCTCGCCATTGGATGTCGGTGGCACAGTGTATGCGGCGTCCGCTGATGGTGAGTTGTTAGCGGTAGATGCCGAGACCGGTAAGCTGCAATGGGAACGGGACCTGAGCGACCGGATCTTCGCAGGCGTTGGCGGCGACCAGGCCCAGCTTTATCTGGTTACCCGTGAAGCCGATCTGGTTGCGCTTTCACGTGAAGACGGTCGTGAGCTCTGGCGCAAAGAGCTGCCAACGGAAGCTCTGGCAGCTCCCCAGTCAAACGGTGTGTTGGTGGTAACTCAGACCACTGATGGCCGGGTTCTTGCTTTCGATACGGCCACCGGCGAAAAACGCTGGCAGTATGATGGCGCGGTGCCAGCTCTGTCTCTGCGAACGGCGGCCGCCCCATTAGTCGGTGGTGACGTTGTGCTTGCTTCATTCTCGAATGGCAAGCTCATTGCGTTATCAGCCGATGTGGGTCAGCCTCTTTGGCAATACGAAGTAGGGCAGCCTCAGGGCCGCACAGAGCTTGAAAGGCTGGTAGATATCTCTGGCCAGCCGTTGGTTCTTGATTCTGCGGTTATGGTTTCAGGTTATCAGGGCAAGCTTGCACTCGTTGATATCCGTACCGGCCAGGAAATCTGGAGCCGTAAGGCATCCAGCCTGCATGCTCCAATGGTTGGAGGAGGCAATATCTACCTGTCTTCGGCAAACGGCAACGTCATCGCATATCGGGGCTCTGACCGCAGAGAACTATGGGTTCAGGACGCTTTGTCCTGGCGCCAGTTGACTCAGCCTGCCGTCTACGAAAACTATCTGATTATTGGCGATTACGAAGGTTATCTGCATGTGCTTTCCCGTGATGATGGAAGCCTCGTAGGCCAGAAACACTACGACAGTGATGGGCTCCGTGTTCCTTTACAACGCTTGGCAAACGGAAACCTGATGGTTTACGGAAACAGCGGTAAACTGTCTGTATTCAAACTGAGGGAGCGGAACTGATCCGCACGCCCTCAACGCCCTGCCTGAAGCCGGGCCTAAAACGACTGTATAGCGAACCATTATGACCCCAGTAATTGCCCTTGTCGGTCGGCCAAATGTTGGCAAGTCGACACTATTTAACCAGATGACGCGATCCCGGGATGCGCTGGTGGCGGATTTTCCTGGCCTGACCCGGGATCGTAAATACGGTGAGGGCGCCTACGAAGACCAACGTTTTATCGTCATTGATACCGGGGGTCTTACCGGAACAGAAGAAGGGCTGGATGCCGAAATGGCGCGGCAAGCTCTGCAGGCGGTTGAAGAGGCAGACACTGTGCTGTTTCTGGTTGATGGGCGCGCCGGGCTCATGGCGGGGGACAAGGAGATAGCCGACCATCTGCGTCGGTCGGGCAAACAGGCCCATCTGGTCGTCAACAAAACGGATGGCCAGGACCCCGACGTCGCGGCAGCTGATTTCTATAGCCTCGGATTTGAATCGGTCTTTATGGTGGCGGCATCACACAACCGTGGCATCCGTTCGATGCTGGAGTTGTTGTTGCCTTCTGAAGAAGACCGGGTTGAATCTGATCATGCGGACCGGTATCCGGGTATTCGTATCGGCATTGTGGGTCGCCCCAATGTTGGCAAATCGACGCTGGTTAACCGGATGTTGGGCGAAGATCGGGTTATTGTTTACGACATGCCCGGCACCACGCGAGACAGTGTTTACATCCCTTATGAGCGCCACGAAAAACAATACACCCTGATTGACACAGCCGGTATACGCCGCCGCAAGAACGTCAACGAGGCTGTCGAAAAGTTTTCCATTATCAAAACGCTGAAGGCTATCGATGATGCCCATGTGGTGATACTGGTGCTGGATGCGCAACAAGGGCTGGTTGATCAGGATCTGCACCTGATCGGTTTTGTTCTGGATGCAGGCCGGTCGCTGGTCATTGCGGTTAATAAATGGGACGGGATGGATCCGGAGGCCCGCGCCAAGGTTAAAGAGCAGGTAAAGCGTCGCCTGGACTTCCTGGATTACGCCGACAAACACTATATATCCGCACTCCACGGGTCCGGTGTGGGCGTTATGTATGAGTCGGTCGAGGCCTGTTACGAATCCGCCATGGCGAAGTGGCCGACCAATCGCCTGACAGCCATACTTGAGGATGCGATTGCGCAGCACCAGCCGCCGCTGGTTCGCGGGCGCAGGATCAAGCTGCGCTATGCCCATCAGGGTGGATCGAACCCTCCGGTTATTGTTGTTCATGGCAATCAGACAGACGCCTTGCCAGGCTCTTATAAACGCTATCTTGAAAACACGTTTCGCAAGGTGCTGAATGTGACCGGCTCGCCGATCCGGTTTGAGTTTCGGTCCGGTGAAAATCCCTTCGCCGGTAACGTTGACCGGAAAACGCCACGCCAGAAGGTCAAACAGGATAATGATCTGAAAGCCGGGCGCAAAGTGAAAAGGACCCGCCAGAAAAGTCTCAAACGCTGACACCGCCTGCTTGTTGAGCGGGGCGGTTCAGGCCAGCCCCGCATCCTCTACCTGCTTTGCCTGTACCGCTGTGAGCGCAATGGTAAACACAATATCTTCTACCAGGGCGCCCCGGGACAGATCGTTTACCGGCTTTCTCAGGCCCTGAAGCATAGGGCCGATACTCACCACGTTAGCGCTGCGCTGAACTGCCTTGTAGGTGGTATTGCCGGTGTTGAGATCCGGGAATATGAACACCGTCGCCTTACCTGCCACCTTGCTGTTCGGAGCCTTGCTCCGTGCCACGCTCTCGATGGCGGCAGCGTCGTATTGCAGCGGGCCGTCAATGAGCAGGTCTGGCCTGCGTTCACGGGCAATCCGGGTCGCTTCCCGCACTTTCTCCACATCGTGCCCGCTTCCGGACTCGCCGGTGCTGTAGCTGATCATGGCTACCACAGGCTCAATACCAAAGGCTTCCGCTGATTGGGCACTCTGTATGGCAATATCGGCGAGCTCTTCCGCATTGGGGTCGGGGTTGATCGCGCAATCACCATAGACCAGAACCTGTTGTGGCAGAAGCATGAAGAAAACCGAGGAGACAACTCGCGCGTGTTCGTGGGTCTTGATCAACTGCAGGGCAGGGCGCACGGTATTGGCGGTGGTGTGGATGGCCCCGGAAACCAGTCCGTCGGCTTCATCCAGAGCAACCATCATGGTGCCCATAACCACGTTGTCCTCGAGCATGGCTTCTGCCATATCCGGAGCAAGACCTTTGTGCTTACGTAGCTCTACCATCGGTGCGATATAGTTTTTACGCACACGGGCAGGATCAATGATTTCAATATCATCGGGTAGTTCCAGGCCTTGTGAGGCCGCGACGCTTCGGATTTCGTCTTCGGCGCCGATCAGGACACAGCGTGCGAGCTGGCGCTGGTGGCAGATGATCGCAGCCTGAACGGTTCGTGGTTCGCTGCCCTCTGGGAGCACGATGCGCTTGTTAGCTGCACGTGCGCGTTCAGAGAGTTGGTAACGGAATGCCGGGGGCGACAAGCGGCTCTGAACCTCAACGCGAAGGTGTTCCTGAAGCCAGCCGGTATCGATTTTTGTTGCTACCGTCTCCATGGCTTTCTCGATTCTGTCCGGGTCATCGGTCGGGATCGCGGTGGAAAGGTTCGCCAGCATACGGGCGGTTTCGTAGGTATTGGTGTGCGAACTCAGCACCGGCAAACCGGTATGCAGTGCACGGGAGCACAGGTCGATCACGCGCTGATCAGGCATGAGGCCGCCCGTCAGCATGAGACCAGCCAGGGGCACACCGTTCAGGGCTGCAACCGCGGTCGTCACAATGATATCTTCGCGATCCCCGGGGGTCACCATCAGTGTGCCTGGGCTCAGGGTTTCCGTCATATTACGGATTGACCGGGCGCAGACAGAAACCTTTTGAACCCGACGAGTGTACATCTGGCCTTCGTGCAGCACGGGAATATCAAGCTCCCGGGCGATATCGGATACCCTGGGCGCCAGCAAATCGGACTGCCAGGGGATTTCGGCCAGCAGCCGGAAGCGACCTTCCCGGAAGACTTTACAGGCGCTCCGGTAGTCTATGGTTTCACATTCCGTCTGGCTGATATTGCTGCAGGGCTCCAGTCCCGACCTTTTGGGCTCGCCGACTTTGTTGAGAATAACCGCAATGACATCCTGCGCGGATACATCGGAAAAAAGACGTGCGGAGAAATCCAGCTCCTCGTCGAGTTCGGTTGCGCAGATTTTGCCCGGCGTGCTTACCAGTACCACATCAGAGCCGAGGTTGCGCGCCACTTCCACGTTCAGCCGGGCTATGTAAGCTTCACTGCGATCGGGAACAAGACCCTCAATGATCACGACATCGACATCCTTGGCGACTTTCTGATACTCACCAACCACCGTTTCCATCAGCAGGTCGGATTTTCCGCGGTTCAGCGACTGCTGTGCTTTTTTCAGAGGAATCGGATCGGGTGGCTGCAAGTGACTGCGGGAGCGTACAAAGGTAACGGATGAGTCTTTGCCGTTGTTATGCTGCGCCTCCCCCCGGTTATGAGACTGGCAAAAGGGTTTGTAGAATCCGACACTGATGCCCACACGCTCCATGGCGCGCAACAGGCCCAGACAAACAGAGGTAAGCCCGGAATCCATGGATGTCGGGGCAATAAACAGGCTTTTGGCCATAAAGGAGTTCCAGAGGGTTCTTTAAAAAATGGTGGTCAGGCGCGCGGCCTCGCGGGCGATCACGAGTTCTTCGTTGGTTGGAATGACCAGAACCGGGAAATGTGAATCGGTGTGTTCTATTCTGCCGTCGCTGTCACGGCCGTGATGCTCATTCATATCCGCATCAATATAAAATCCGAGAAGCCTCAAGTGACTCAGCGTTTTCTCTCGTACCCGGCTGCTGTTCTCCCCGATGCCGCCAGTGAACACCAGCGCATCCAGTTGGCTTAGCGAAGCCATCATGGCGCCTACGTACTTTGCAAGGCGGAAGCAGAATATCTCGATGGCAAGAGCCGAAGGCTTATGACCATTATCGGCCAGATTGCATAGAGAGCGCATATCGTTGGTCTGCCCCGATATCCCGAGAAGGCCACTCTTGTGGTTAAGTACCTCGTGCACCTCGTTCAGCGGCATGCCTCGTGAGGCAAGATAACCGAAAAGACCAGGGTCGACATCACCACTGCGAGTTCCCATAACCAGCCCTTCTAACGGCGTCAGTCCCATGCTGGTATCAACACTCAGGCCATCCTTGATCGCCGTTATACTGCAACCGTTGCCCAGATGAGCTGAAATGATAGATGTGGTCGCAGGTGTTTTCCCGAGCCGCCGAGCGGCTTCATTGGCCATGAAAAAATGGCTGATTCCGTGGAATCCATAGCGCCGCACACTCCAGTCCCGATAGTAGGCTTCTGGTAGCGCATAAAGGTACGCTCGCGGTGCAAGAGTCTGATGATAGGCGGTATCAAATACGGCAATCTGGGGAGTGTCGGGAAACTGCTCCCGGGAAGCTTCGATTCCGGCAATGGCTTCCGGGTTATGGAGTGGTGCCAAGCCAGCACAGTCATTGATGGCCCCCATCACCTTACTGTCAATCAGAACCGCTTCGCGAAAGGTTTCTCCGCCATGAACTACGCGGTGGCCAATAGACGCCGGAATAGCAGGCATCAGCTGTCGTTCTCGCAGAGTTGAGACCAGTGTCTGCAGTGCTTGTTTATGATTGGCGCCGGTCAGGAGCGCAACAGTGCGGTTGTCACCATCGATTTCGGCAAACGCATCCTTCTCGTTAAGGCGCTCCGCTGTTGCCGATGCGAGCTTATTTTCATTTTCGTCGAACAGGGCGAGCTTTAAAGACGAGCTGCCGCAGTTCACAACAAGAATGGTTTGTTTCATGATTCCACGGCCCCTGAATATCAGATTGGTAACCGGTGATTGAGTCTTAGCCACTCGGTAAACTCTCCGGCAGGAAGAGGGTGGCTATAAAAATAGCCTTGGGCAAAATCGCAGCCCTCCTGTTTCAGGAAGTGGGTTTGCGCCTCATCCTCAACGCCTTCGGCTATGATGGTAAGTCCCAGGCTGTGAGCCATATTGATGATTGCGCGCACAAGGGCCGCGTCCTCAGGCTCTTTCATGACATCCTGAACAAACGTTTTATCAATCTTGAGCGTATCGAAGGGGTAACTCTTGAGGTAGCTTAGTGCTGAGTAGCCGGTGCCAAAGTCATCGACGGACAGGCGTATGCCCGCACGGTCGAGTTCCCTGAGAATCTCTGCTGTTTCTATCGAGTTATCAAGAAGGAGTCGCTCTGTGATTTCGAGTTCCAGCCGTTCGGGGGCCAGATCATTGCTGGACAGGGCGCGCATGACCGCTTTGGTAAAACCCGGGTCGCGAAACTGACGCGGCGACACGTTAACTGATATGCCAATGTTCTGACCGGTTATCGCTGTCCACTCGGTTGCCGCACGGCAAGCTTGCTCAAGCACCCATTCACCAATGGGGATAATAAGGCCAGTCTCCTCTGCCAACGGGATAAAGCGATCGGGCATGATCATGCCCATAACCGGATTGTTCCAGCGAAGCAGCGCCTCCACAGCGTGCAGAGAGCCGGTTTTCGTATCCACAATTGGCTGGAAGTAGAGCTCCATCTCCTGTAATTCGAGTGCCCGCCGCATACGGGACTCCATTTGCAGGCGCTCATGAGACACTTCGGACATTTCCGGAGTGAAATGTGCATAGGAGCTTTTGCCCTGGTGTTTTGCCTGATACATGGCGGCATCAGCGTGTTGAAGCAGGGTGCCGCTGTTGTCGGAATCCGTCGGGAAAATGGCAATGCCAATACTGGTGCTGACGAACACTTCCTGGCCGTTCAGCGAATAGGCAGGGACAAAGTTCTCCAAAATGCGTTCCGCAACCTGCGAGGACGATTCCGGGCCAGTGAGGCCCGGCAGGATAACAAGAAATTCGTCGCCCCCGAGTCGTGCCACCGTGCTGGTTCCGCGCAGACAGCTGGAGATTCTCCGGGCTGCTTCAATCAACAGATTGTCACCGGCGTCGTGGCCCAGTGTGTCGTTGATGTGCTTGAAGTTATCAAGGTCCAGAAACATGACGCCAACCATGGAGTTCTCGCGCTTGGCTTGCGCCAAAGCCAGTTTGAGCCGGTCCAGAGCGAGCATGCGGTTGGGCAGGCCGGTCAGGATATCGTAATTGGCCTGGCGCAGAAGCTGCTGCTCATAGCGCTTGCGAATACTGATATCCTCGCCAAGTATGAGATGGCCTGTGGTTTCACCTGCCGCATCCTTTATAGGTGTTACGATTAGTTGCTCCCAGAACCGCTCGCCATTGCGCCGTATGCTGTTAACTTCACCCTGCCAGACGCCGACACGCTGAACCTGCAACCGGATGGATTGCCACAAATGGCGGTTCTCGCGGTTTTCCCTGTTGTCGTTGCTTAAAGCGCCGGGATGCCGGCCGACAATCGATTTCGAGTCATAGCCTGTGAGCTGTGTGAATTTGTGGTTGGCGAACTCGACCCGCCACTGACGATCGCAGATAACAACGGAAGAGGGGCTTTGCTCGATGGCTTTGGTGAATTTGTGGATTTCCGCTGCATCCCGTTCCTGGCGCACCATGTCGTCGTTTAATCGTTCGCGCATCTGGTTAAACGCTTCGGTTACGCGCCCGATTTCATCGTTGCGGTGTGAGGGGGTATCCGGGCGATCGAGTGTGAGTGGAGTGCTGAGGTTTGCCAGGGAGAAGTCTTTTGCGTAGTTCGCCATCGTCGTCAGGTGGCGAGTAACAAAGTGTTGGAAGACCCATATGATCAGAATGGACACGAAAAAGGTTTTGAGGAATTCGGTGGCCATGATGATGCCAACTTTTTCCTTCATGTTTTGATAAACGCGATCCAGATCCGCTGTTACCGTTAGCTCGCCGAGCTTTAACGCTTCATCACCCTGGTGGATCAGGTCGAACTTGTGTGTCTGGGTATTGGCTCCACGGGGGATTTCGCCCATGACCAATTCGGAGTCGGGCTCAATGCCCAGCCGCAGATGAGCGATGTCGGGAAGGCTGAGAATACCCTCCATTTGGGTCTGGAGAAGTTTCTGATCAAGAGCCCAGAGACTTCTGGCGAGACTGGAGGCATACCCGGACTCCACGACCTGCATGCGGCTATCAATCTGGGAAAGATCTTTGCGATAGTCGGAATAGATTTGAATAGCAGAAGCAGTCAGGGTGAAAACCGAGCTGAACAAAAGTATCCAGGCGAGCAACCTGAAGGAAAGGGGAGAGCCCTTGCGAAAACGTTGAAAACGCGTCGGTAATTTCGGCATGTTGTAACTTCAGCCACCCGGACAGGTTGATAAATGCGGACAGTCTATCACCAGCGGACTATAGCAGCCCCGCGCTCCAAATTCCTTGAAAATACGTGAAAAGACCTGCGGAATGTGTACACCTCGGTGTTTACTGGATGTTTCGGTTTAAAGAGTGATGTCGTCCATTGACACAGATCAATATCGGTATTCAGGGGTGCCGTAACCTGAGCTTAATCAAGTTTGGTATTAGGCAGGAGAAGAATTATGTATATGGACGCAGTGGTATTCGCTGGAATTGCAACAGTTCTGCTGGTGGTCGTGTTTTTTGTTGGCATAGGAATATTTGTTATGCGCGATCAAAAGGCGCATGGCGGAGAGCAACAAAAGAAAGAGCTGAATACTGATAGAGAGGCAGCCTGAAAAGCTGTTTGAAGCTTTTAACAGCTTAAAAGATTTTTGCTTCCAGGATTGCAATCCTGTGAAGCAGAAATGGCGTCCCCTAGGGGGTTCGAACCCCTGTTGCCGCCGTGAAAGGGCGGAGTCCTAGGCCACTAGACGAAGGGGACGCAACGCTTCAAAAACTGTGCCTCGTCGAGGTGGCGCGTATATTAAGAAAGCCTCCCTCACCTGTCAACGCTTTTATTGAAAATAAGAGCGTTTTAACCTGTAGCGTCTTCGAGTGCCATATCGAGCGCAGGGTAGCTGAATCTGAATCCGGAATCGGTCAGCCTTGCGGGTACTGCCCGCTGGCCAGTCAGTAAAAGGCGTGACATTTCTCCGAGCGCTACTTTAAGAATCGGTGCAGGCGCCGGAAATATTGCTGGCCGTTTGAGCACACTTGCCAGGCAGCGTGTGAATTCCCGGTTTGTCACCGGATTTGGGCTCACCACGTTGTATGCGCCCGAGGCTTCAGGGGTCTCGACCATCCAGATAAGCGCAGCCACAACGTCATCGCGATGGATCCAGGGCATGTATTGATGGCCATCACCGAGGCGCCCACCCAGCCCGAGCTTGAAAGGCAGCATCATGCGCTGCAGAAAGCCGCCTCCGGGGCCAGCCACGACGCCTGTTCTGGATAGGCATACGCGCACAGAATGCGACCGTAGCTTGATAGCAGCGTTTTCCCAGTCCCTGCACAGCCGATGGCTGAATTCATCATGGGGTGTCGTTTCTTCGGTAACCAGAGTGCTACCTTGATCGCCGTAGAAACCAACCGCAGACCCTGAAACCAACACCTCTGGCCGCTTGGCCCAGCTGGCAATGATCTCTGTAAGGTTGTTGGTAAGGCTTATGCGGCTATCCCGCAGAGCCTGCTTTCGCTGATCGGTCCAACGTTTGTCTGCGATGCCTTCGCCGGCGAGGTTGATCACGGCATCGTAACCCGAGTGAGATCTCAGGCTTTCAAGATCAGAGATAGCATCAACCTGACCGCACAGTGAGCGCACCGTATCCGCGGATTGCCGGCTTAGCACTGCAAGTTCATAACCCCGTGTCAGCATTTCGCTGCACAGCACATGGCCAATAAATCCCGTGCCACCTGTAATCAGTACGCGCTTGTTCATGGTTGTATTCCTTATTGTCCGGCGCTTTGGCCAAGCTGGAGAGCAACAACATCCTTGATTGCTTGCCCGAGCAAAGGATTTTCTCCGATAGGGGGTGAAAGCTGAATACTGGCTCCGGTAGATTGTTCCAGCGCCTCTATCATCGCCGGCACATCTTTTCGCAGGTGGCGCCCGGCTGCCAGAAACAGAGGCACGACGGTAAATTCACGCGCACCTGCGGCGACCCCTTCATGAACCACTGTGTCCAACGATGGATCGGCCAGTTCCATATAAGCGATTCTGGAATTGCTGACAGCGTTCAAAGTTGGCCCTGCAAGGGCCTCGAAGGTGTCGCACCAGCGTTTGTCACTGCTGCCATGTGCTAAAAGGATAATGCGGCGGCTGTTCATTAATGCTCCCGGATAATCGTAAGTGAGGTGCCTGTCGAAAATCTTGTTACGGGTCGGTATTCTCTGCCAGTCCCTTCAATCAAGATAACAGGGTGTTATGTAATGTTCGATTGGAAAGAGATTCTGGATTTCTGGTTTGGAGATCTCGATGAACATGGATTGCCTGACAGCTTCCATCGCAACCGGTGGTTTCGTTCAAGCAAGAGGTTTGATCAGGAAGTTCGACGTCGGTTTCTTTCCATGGTTCTGTTTGCTTCAGAGCAGGGGCTTGATCACTGGCGCAAAGCGGCCGGCGGCAGGCTTGCTGAAATCATACTGCTTGACCAGTTCTCCAGAAATATATTCCGGGGTGGCGCGCTCGCCTTTGAGCAGGACAAGTTGGCTAACAAACTTTGCAAAGAGGCCATGCGCAAGGGTCATGATATGGCGCTTCCACCGGTCCAGAGAGCGTTTATATATATGCCTCTGGAGCACTCCGAGCGCGTTGGAGATCAGGCACTCTCGGTTGAGTGTTATGAGCAGTTGGCCGCGTCTACCTCAGGGATGCTCCATGACTTTATGAAAAGTTTTTTGCGATCCGCACAGGACCACCAGAAGATCATTGAGCGTTTTGGTCGGTTTCCCCATAGAAACCAGGCTCTCGGGCGTTCATCGACCGAGGAAGAAAAGGCATATCTGGGTGCGGCCAGCCGCTTTGGCCAATAAAAATTTGGAAAGGAGGTTGACGAAAAGGGCGGGATGCGTAGAATACTGTTCCGTTGTCGGCGCAAGCTGATCAACATTGCGGGAATAGCTCAGTTGGTAGAGCACGACCTTGCCAAGGTCGGGGTCGCGAGTTCGAATCTCGTTTCCCGCTCCAGATTCCGGAAGCCCGGCCTCGTAAGAGGTCGGGCTTTTTGTTTTTGGTATACTGGGCCGTCTCGCCAACATTAACACTCTGCTCCGGAGATGCGCCTTGTGAAAGTCCATTCCCTCCATATTTACCCGGTCAAGTCTCTTTCTGGTATTCAGGTTCCATCGTTTGAAATGGACGACTTCGGCCCCAAGGGTGACCGGCGCTGGATGATAGTTGATTCAGATCGAAACTTTGTTACCCAGAGAACCTTTCCCGAACTGGCGAAGGTTGCGGCATCTTTTGTGGAGAATGGCGTCCGCATCCATATTCCTGGCGAGGGCGCTTTCACGCTAAAGGCAACGGATAAGGAAGCGCGAGTTCTGGTCTGGCGCGACTGGGTGAAGGCTCAGGAAGGGGAGTTGCTTGCCAGCCAGGCGCTGAGTCGCTTCTGTGATGCAGAGTTGTATTTTTTCTACATGCCGGATTCGTCGTTCAGGCGTGTAGATGCGGGGCGCGTAACCGAATACCGCCGTGTAGGTTTTGCCGATGGATTCCCTTTCCTGATCACCAATCTGGCGTCACTGGAAGAGCTGAATGGGCGCCTTGAAGTGCAGGTGGATATGCGCAGATTTCGGCCCAATATCGTTGTCGAGGGTTCTGCGCCTTGGGAGGAAGACCGCTGGCGCAAGCTTGAGGTGGGAGGGCAGCAGTTTGATATTGTAAAGCCCAGTTCCCGTTGTGTTCTGACGACCGTTGACCCCGATATCGGGGTAAAAGACCCGGGCCTGCAACCCCTGAGAACGCTCTCAGGCTATCGCAGAACGGCCGATGGTGTGATTTTCGGCCAGAACGCAATTCACGAATCACCGGGAGTTATCCACGTGGATGATTCCGTCACTGTTATTGAATTGGAGTAGAACGCAACGTGCCACTGTTAACGCTGGACTCGATTTCCCTGGCCTTTGGGATGCACCCGCTGCTGGACCAGGCATCTCTTATAATTGATGCCGGTGAGCGGGTATGTTTGCTGGGACGCAACGGAGAGGGCAAATCAACCCTGCTAAAGATTGTCAGTGGGGAGGTTGTGCCGGATGGAGGCAAGGTACGCCTTGAGGATGGGGCGGTGTTGGCCGTACTGCCACAGAATCTTCCATCGGACGATTCAAGAACGGCGTATGAGGTCGTAGCCGGCGCGTTTCCAGAAACCGGCATGCTGTTGACAGAATTTCATGCTCTGACGCAGCAGGTCGATGAAGCCAGTCTTGACCGCATGATGAAAGTTCAGGAGCGCATCGAAGCGCTCGATGGGTGGCGACTTGATCAGAAGGTTACAGCGATTCTCGCGCAGTACGGTATAGATCCGGATCAGCGACTCAACACACTCTCTGGAGGTTGGCAGCGCCGGGTGTTGCTGGCCAGAGCTCTCGTAGGAGAACCTGATATTCTGTTGCTGGATGAGCCGACCAACCATCTTGACGTACCCGCGATTGCATGGCTTGAGGAGGCGCTTGCAGCCTTCCGTGGGGCGATGCTTTTCGTGAGCCACGACCGTGCATTTATAAGGCGTATGGCTACCCGGGTGGTGGAGCTGGATCGCGGTAAACTGGTCAGTTTTGCCGCCTCTTACGACCGATATCTGGAGCTCAAGGAAAAGGCGCTTGAGGAAGAGGAGCGGGAGAACGCGCTTTTTGACAAGCGCCTGAAACAGGAAGAAACCTGGATTCGCCAGGGCATAAAGGCGCGTCGCACTCGCAATATGGGCCGGGTGAGGGCGCTTAAAGCAATGCGGGAAGAGCACCGGCAACGCCGTGTTCGTGGTGGAACGGCAACCTTTGCGGTGGAGGATGCGGCGCGCTCAGGCAAGCTCGTGGTTGAGACCGTTGATGCCGGTTTTGCTTATCCCGAGGGGACACCGATTATCCGGGATATGAACCTGACCGTGTTCAGGGGCGACAAGATCGGCCTTGTGGGAGAAAACGGGACGGGCAAAACAACTTTGGTGCGACTGCTCCTGGGAGATCTTCAGCCCACAGAGGGGGTGATTCGCCTGGGGACCAACCTCAAAGTGGCCTATTTCGATCAGCTTCGTGGTGAGCTGGACCTGAGCCGGAATGCCCTTGATAACCTGTCTGAAGGGCGTGAGTTTATTGATATTAACGGCCAGAGTAAGCATGTGCTTGGGTACTTGCAGGAGTTTTTGTTTACGCCAGAGCGGGCGCGGTCTCCAGTGAGGGTTTTTTCGGGCGGTGAGCGGGCGCGGCTTTTGCTGGCCAAGCTGTTCAGCAAACCCGCGAATATTCTGGTGCTCGATGAGCCAACCAACGATCTGGATGTTGAAACACTCGAACTGCTTGAAGAGCAGCTTGCTGAGTTTGCCGGCACTGTAATTGTTATCAGTCACGACCGTGAGTTTCTGGATAATGTTGTAACGGAAACCGTTTTTCTGGATGGTTCAGGAAGCGTGCTTGAATACGTGGGTGGCTATAGCGATTGGCGTCGACAGGGTGGTTGCTTTCCGTCCGAGGCAAGCGGCGCACGTCCCGACAGGCATGATAAGGCGGCGAAGTCTGGTAAACAGAGCGGTGGTGGGAAAAAGAATGGCTCGCCTGCAAAGGATGCGCCGAGCGGATCAGCGAGCCAGCCTAAACCGGTCAAACTGAGCTACAAACTAAAGCTTGAGCTTGAGCAGTTGCCGGGGCAGATAGAAACGCTGGAGCAGGAAGTCGCCAGCATCCAGGATCGTATCTCGGCAGCGGATTTTTATTCCGGAACGTCCGAAGAGGTCGCATCGACATTGGACGAGCTCGAGCAAACGGAAGCGCGCCTAGAGAAAGTAATAGCGCGTTGGATGGAGCTTGAGGAGCAGGCGCTGAGCTGAACTTCCTGCAGATAAAAACAAACCCGGTGCAGACTATGCCCCGGGCTGTTTTTATCCGGAATCTGTATTTACAGAAGGTATCAGCGAATCCTGATGGCCAGAACGTCGCATTCGGTCCCATGTAGAACACCGTTGGCTGTTGAGCCCAGAAGCAGCTGGAACCCTTTTCTGCCGTGGCTCCCCACAATCACCAGATCTGCCTCCTGTTCTTTGACCAGGCGGTGAATTTCAGACTCTGGCCGGCCTACGGTAACAATCTGGTTGGCCTTATCGACACCATACTGATCACCGTAGGCGGTAAGCTGCTCACGGGCAGCTTTATCGAGCTGATCCTGCAGTTCTGTCAGGTCCATGGGGATATCGCCACCGTAGGCGTAGCCCACAGGCTCTACAACGTGTATCAGAACCAGATTTGCACCATGCGCATCACTCATTGCTCTGGCCTTATCCAGAACCTGTGGTGCTTCTTCAGTAAGATCTATGGCAACAAGCATTTTTTTGTATGCAGACATCCCTAACTCCTTTGTGTTCAGGCTTTATTACAGCATAGTACGCGAGCCAGCCCGGGGAAAGGGGTACTTGGGTTCTCAGGCCTTTTGCTGAAGCAACCCGATAACCGTGGTCAGGCTCTCAAGGATCCGTTTGGAGTACCTGTCGATTACAAAACCAACATTGTTTTCGTTGTAATTGATGTAAGAGCCGCGGATGAACTGCCATTTGGCAGCGACGTCGTTCAAAATGACATCCAGCGCATCGTCACTTTTGCCTTTAACAACAATTGCCATTAGCTGCTCAAACTCCCTTGCCTGCTCGTCAAGAGGCGCCTCAGTAGATGAGCCCTGAAACGTCTGGGCAACGGATGAATTGGTGCGGACCGAGTATTTCGCCATCATCTGGGCAATCTTCACGGCGCCCATTCGTGCTGCTTCCAGTCGCGGGCTGGTTTTCGTCTGGGAATTTTCCTGGGCAATCTGGTAAAGCTCCGTTGCCGAATCGTTCATGGTCAGCGCCTGGTTGGCCATATCGGAAACCTGCCGCAAATCCGGGTAGCCGGTATTGCGCACATCATTGATGTTGTCACGCATCAAGGCTTTGAACTTGTCGAACTCCTTGTTGAGCGCTTCAATCTGTTCGGTTGTCAACACGCCACTTGTGCTCTTTGTGAGCAGATTCATGGCGTCGTTGGCTGAATTGATACCTGCTATGATCTGGTTCAGGGTATTGGTGGTGCCGCTTCCAATGAATCGATAGTAGGCATCCAGGGAAATATAATTGCTGACGCGAAAGCTGTGAAGCTGAGACAGGAAATCGTCAGCGTCCTGCGCCCGGGCACTCATCGACGTGAGCATGAGTAGTAGCAGTGCAGAGACCAGGGAGGGCGTCCGCAGGCGGGTGGTTTTCATCGGATGAGTCTCCGTAAAGCGTTTATTATTGTGTACCAAAGTCGTAGATCGAAGGTAAAGTAACTTCTCCGGCCAATCAAGCGGTTTTGCGAGTGTTGGCTTGGAGAAATGTAAACATTTTTGAAATTTGCGTGATTAAGTTAAAGTTTTTTCTCTGTACTACGCATAGCTGTATGAAAAATAAGAGCTATGCACTAAAAAGACATCGAAATGTTGGTCATGTGGTGTGTGGCAAGAAAGAAACAAATTGACAAACGTGTTGTTTTTTCTCATCGTGTGCCCTAACGATTCAAACGACTGTATGAATTTTTGAGTCGATTAATCGGGCAGTGACCGAAATCTCGCTGCATGAACAGCTCTGGCAGCTCGCGACTGGGCTCAGGCCAGAGCTGGAAGCAGTTCCAAACACAGACTGGAGATCAGTTGATGATTTACGAAGGTAAAGCCATCACGGTTAAAGAGATCGAAGGCGGGATCGCTCAGTTGGACTTCGACTTGCAAGGCGAGTCGGTAAACAAGTTCAACCGTCTTACTATTGAAGAGCTCCACGCCGCGACTGATGCACTTAAAGCACAGAAGAAACTCAAGGGCCTGGTGATAACCAGCTCCAAAGACAGTTTCATTGTTGGTGCTGATATTAATGAGTTCACCGACCTGTTCGCCGGTTCGGAAGAAGATCTGGTAGCCAACAACCTCAGAGCCAACGCCATTTTCAGTGCCGTAGAGGACCTACCGTTCCCGACAGTTACGGCCATTAACGGCATCGCGCTGGGTGGCGGTTTTGAAATGTGCCTGGCTACGGACTACCGGGTTATGGCTCCCAAGGCGAAGGTCGGCCTGCCGGAAGTGAAGCTGGGTATTTTTCCGGGCTTCGGCGGAACCGTTCGCTTGTCCCGTCTGGTGGGTGTGGACAACGCTGTTGAGTGGATCTGTGGTGGCGCAGAAAATCGTGCTGACGCAGCGCTGAAAACTGGCGCAGTCGACGCGATCGTTGAGCCTGCAAAACTGGTCGAGGCCGCAGTGGCCATCATCAACCAGTGCAATGAAGGCAAGCTTGATTACGAAGCGCGTCGTGAAGAGAAAAAGGGCAAGATCAAATTGAATGCCATGGAAAGCATGATGGCGTTCGAGATTTCCAAAGCATTTGTCGGTGGCAAAGCGGGTAAGAACTACCCTGCGCCGGTGGAAGCGATCAAGGTAATGCAGAAGCACGCTGGCTTGACCCGCGACAAGGCGATTGAAGTGGAAGCCAAAGGCTTTGCCAAAATGGCGAAGACGAATGTGGCTGCTTGCCTTGTGGGTTTGTTCCTGAACGATCAGGAGCTGAAGAAAAAAGCCAAGGCGTGGGAAAAAGAAGCGTCTGACGTGAAACTGGCCGCTGTACTGGGCGCCGGAATCATGGGTGGTGGTATTGCTTATCAGTCAGCACTGAAAGGCACGCCAATCATCATGAAGGACATCAACCAGGACGGCATTGCGCTGGGCCTCAAAGAAGCCAAGAAGCAGCTGACCAAGCGTGTTGATAAAGGGCGCATGAATGCCGGGCAGATGGCTGATGTTCTTAACAGCATTACGCCAACCCTGAACTACGGTGATTTCAAGAACGTAGATCTGGTTGTTGAAGCTGTTGTTGAGAATCCCAAGGTAAAAGACGCTGTTCTGTGTGAAGTTGAAGAGATGACCCGTGATGACGCCATTCTGACGTCTAACACATCAACTATTTCAATCGACCTTCTGGCCAAGAACCTTAAGCGGCCTGAAAACTTCTGTGGCATGCACTTCTTCAACCCGGTGCCCATGATGCCGTTGGTTGAAGTTATCCGTGGCAAGAAGACAAGCGATCGCGCCATTGCAACAACCGTTGCTTACGCAAAGGCGATAGGCAAGACCCCGATTGTTGTAAACGATTGCCCGGGCTTCCTGGTCAACCGCGTCCTGTTCCCTTATTTCGGCGGCTTTTCCGGTTTGATTCGTGACGGTGCCGACTTCCAGAAAGTCGACAAGGTGATGGAAAAGTTTGGCTGGCCAATGGGGCCTGCATACTTGCTTGACGTTGTCGGCATGGACACTGCCAAACACGCCAACGATGTAATGGCTGAAGGCTTCCCTGAGCGCATGAAGGCAGACTACAAGTCCGCCGTTGAAGTAATGTTCGAGAACGATCGTTACGGTCAGAAGAACGAAAAAGGCTTCTACAAATATGAGCTGGACCGCAAGGGCAAGCAGAAGAAGGTTGTCGATGAAGAAACCTACAAGCTGATTGAACCGGTTGTTCAGGGTAAGAACGATTTCAGTGATGAGGATATCATTGCTCGCATGATGCTCCCTCTGTGCCTCGAAACCGTTCGCTGCCTGGAAGATGGCATTGTTGCAGGCCCGGCTGATGCTGATATGGGTCTGATCTTCGGTATCGGCTTCCCGCCGTTCCGCGGCGGTGCCCTGCGTTATATCGATGATATGGGCGCAGATATGTTCGTAGAACTGGCAGACAAGTTCGCAGATCTCGGTCCTCTGTACCACCCGACCGAGAAACTGCGTGAAATGGCCAGAACTGGCGAAAAGTTCTTTGGCTAACCCTGAACGAGATTTCCGAACGGAGAAAGATCTATGAGCCTTAATCCGAGAGACGTTGTCGTCATCGATTGCGTGCGGACTCCGATGGGTCGTGCCAAAAATGGCTGTTTCCGCAACGTGCGTGCGGAGACCCTGTCGGCAACGCTGATTGATGCATTGTTTGAGCGCAATCCGAAGCTCGACCCGAAAGAAGTTGAAGATGTGATCTGGGGTTGTGTAAACCAGACCAAAGAGCAGGGGTTTAACGTGGCCCGGCAGATTTCCCTGCTGACCCGTATTCCCCATGAGTCTGCAGCCCAGACAGTAAACCGTTTGTGTGGTTCCGCGATGAGCGCAATCCATACAGCGGCGCAGGCCATCATGACCGGTAACGGTGATGTGTTCATGGTTGGTGGTGTAGAGCACATGGGGCACGTCCCCATGACTGAAGGCTTTGACCATAACCCTGCGGCTTCCAAGTATTCTGCCAAGGCCTCCAATATGATGGGCCTGACCGCAGAAATGCTGGCCAAGATGCACGGTATTACCCGTCAGCAGCAGGATGAGTTCGGTGCGCGTTCACATCGCCTGGCTCACGAAGCGACGCTGGAAGGCCGCTTCAAGAACGAAATCGTACCTATTGAAGGTCACGATGAGAATGGCTTCAAAGTGCTGATCGAGCACGATGAGACGATTCGCCCACAGACCACTGCGGAATCACTGGGCCAGCTCAAGCCGGCTTTCGATCCGAAGAACGGAACTGTAACGGCGGGTACCTCCTCTCAGTTGACTGATGGTGCCGCAGCGATGGTGCTGATGTCTGCAGAGCGCGCAGAAGCGCTGGGTCTGAAGCCGATTGCGAAGATTCGCAGCATGGCAGTAGCCGGCTGTGATCCCGCAATCATGGGTTACGGCCCTGTGCCGGCAACCAAAAAGGCGCTCAAGCGTGCAGGTCTGAAAGTTGAAGATATCGACTTCTGGGAACTGAACGAAGCCTTTGCCGGGCAGTCTTTGCCAGTATTGAAAGACCTGAAACTGCTGGGTGTAATGGAAGAGAAGGTTAACCTGAACGGCGGCGCGATCGCTCTTGGCCATCCGCTGGGCTGTTCCGGTGCCCGTATCTCTACAACACTGCTGAACGTAATGCAGGACAAAGGCGGTAAGCTTGGTGTTTCCACCATGTGTATCGGCCTGGGTCAGGGTATTGCAACGGTCTGGGAGCGCCTGTAAGCCGTTAGACGGATACAGTAACGCTTTCATGGAAGGCCCGGCATGCGCCGGGCCTTCCTGCTTTCAGTGCAGTCTCAAGGTGCGTCCTGAGAACTGGAAAAGCATGGTTGAAACAAAGAATGGGTTGTCTTGCTATTCCTGACCCTGTAAAACAGTGAGCCTATACATAATGGCGGCTCCTATAGTTTTTCCAGCCGATTGATTTTACAGCGAGTTTCCGGTCCGCATTTTTACTGACCGATTTATCGCCAAGGATACAGATCTCCGATATGGGTAAAAGTCTCGTTATTGTCGAGTCACCAGCGAAAGCGAAGACCATCAACAAGTACCTGGGCTCTGACTTCATAGTAAAGTCCAGCGTCGGGCACATTCGTGATCTTCCCGTCAGTGGCAGCGGATCCCAGTCTGATCCGAAAGAACGCGCCAGGCAGGCTGCGGTCACTCGCAAACTCAGCCCCGAAGACAAGATTGCGCATAAAAAACGCAAGGCTCGTGAGCAGTTGGTTGCCCGGATGGGAGTCGATCCCGACAATGACTGGAGCGCCCGTTACGAAATTTTGCCTGGCAAGGAAAAGGTTGTCAGTGAGCTCAAACGACTTGCCAAGAATGCTGACTATATCTATCTCGCAACGGATCTTGACCGCGAGGGGGAAGCCATTGCGTGGCACCTTAAGCAGACCATTGGTGGCGAGCCTGAAAAGTACCGCCGTGTGGTGTTCAACGAGATCACCAAGCGCGCGATCCAGGAGGCGTTTGAAAACCCGGGAAGTCTCGACAGTAACCAGGTAAGCGCTCAACAGGCGCGACGTTTTCTTGACCGGGTTGTGGGTTACATGGTGTCGCCTCTGCTTTGGGCCAAGCTTGCCCGCGGGCTGTCCGCCGGCCGGGTGCAGTCGGTTGCGGTGCGATTGATTGCAGAGCGAGAGCGCGACATACGGGTGTTTGTCCCGGAAGAATACTGGCAGCTTTTTGCCGGGCTGGGTGCCAAAGCCAGCGCTCAACCCGTTCGGTTTGAGGTTACCCGCTACAACGACAAGCCATACCGCCCGGTTAACGAGCAACAAAGTGTTGAGCACGTAGAGCGCCTTAAAGCAGGCAGCTTTGAAGTATCCAAGCGGGAAGACAAGCCGACCAGATCTCGCCCGGGCGCACCATTTATTACGTCGACCTTGCAGCAGGCAGCAAGTAACCGGATGGGGTTCAGCGTCAAGAAAACCATGATGCTGGCCCAGCGCCTCTATGAGGCCGGGTACATTACTTACATGCGTACCGATTCGACGAACCTGAGCCAGGACGCCATCAATGGCTGTCGTGATTACATTCAGGATCAGTTCGGTGACCGCTATCTGCCAGAGAAGCCCAAGGTTTATGGCAGTAAGGAAGGTGCTCAGGAAGCCCACGAAGCCATTCGTCCCACCGAGGTGACTCGTCAGGCCTCCGCGATTAGCGGTCTCGAAAAAGATGCAGAGAAACTTTATGAGTTGATCTGGCGCCAGTTCGTTGCCTGCCAGATGGCTGAGGCTGAATTCCTCAGTACATCCATCGTAGTGGCCAATGGTGACTATGAGTTGCGCACCCGTGGGCGCATTATCAAGTTCGAAGGTTTTCTCAAGGTTGCGCCTCAGTCGGCCAAGAAGGAAGAAGATGTTGCGCTGCCGGATATCAAGGTTGGGGAGTCCCTGAGTCTCGAAAAGCTTGAGCCAAGCCAGCACTTTACCAAGCCAGCGCCTCGTTACACGGAAGCAAGCCTGGTCAAAGAGCTTGAAAAGCAGGGTATTGGCCGCCCATCGACCTATGCATCGATTATCTCGACGATCCAGGATCGGGGCTATGTGCGTCTGCAGAACCGACGTTTCTATGCTGAAAAAATGGGTGAAATTGTTACCGATCGGCTGTGTGAGTCGTTTTCCAACCTGATGGATTTTGATTTTACGGCAAAGATGGAAGGCGACCTTGACCATATTGCCGAGGGTGACGTGGAGTGGAAGAAGGTTCTTAATGATTTCTACGCCCGTTTCCGTCAGCAGTTGGAGTCAGCAGAGGCTGCCGATGGCGAAGGCGGTATGCGCCCGAACGATCCAACCGAAACCAGTATCCCGTGCCCGACTTGCGGTCGGAATATGCAGATTCGGGTAGCCAGTACTGGTGTGTTCCTTGGCTGCTCTGGTTATTCGCTGCCGCCGAAAGAGCGCTGTAAAACCACCATCAACCTGGTATCAGGTGACGAAGTTGTCAGCGCCGATGACGACGTTGAAGGTGAGGGCGAAACCCTGTTGTTGCGCAAGAAGCGGCGTTGTCCTATATGCTCTACCGCAATGGACAGCTACCTGGTGGATGAAACCCACAAGCTGCACGTTTGCGGTAACAACCCTGACTGCCCAGGTTATGAGGTAGAAGAGGGTACGTTCCGCATAAAAGGCTACGATGGACCAACGCTGGAATGTGATAAGTGCGGCTCTGAAATGCAGCTGAAAACAGGCCGCTTTGGCAAGTATTTTGGCTGTATGAGCGATACCTGCAAGAACACCCGTAAGCTCTTGAAGAGCGGTGAACCTGCGCCCCCCAAAATGGATCCGGTTCCAATGCCAGAACTGCAATGCCAGAAAGTGGATGACACTTATGTATTGCGTGACGGCGCATCCGGAATGTTTTTGGCGGCCAGCAAGTTCCCGAAAAATCGTGAGACTCGTCCACCTCTGGTTATGGAAATCAAACCGCACCGGAAGGAAATCGATCCCAAGCACGATTACTTGATGGAGGCCCCGGAGCGGGATCCAGCGGGTAACCCTACGGTCATTCGGTACAGCCGCAAGACCAAAGAGCAGTATGTGATGTCGGAAAAAGACGGTAAAGCGACCGGCTGGTCCGCGTGGTATGTGAATGGGAAATGGCAGCCCCGCGAGAAATAGCAGCGGTTTCGCGCTTGATTGGAAAAAACGGTCAGAGTAAGCGCTCTGACCGTTTTTTATTCACCTAATCTCTTTTGGCTTATCTGAACTTACGCAATCTCTGAATCAGTGAAGACGTGTCCCAGCGCTTCCCGCCCATCTCCTGAACATCGCCATAGAACTGATCCACCAGAGCTGTGACCGGCAATGAGGCGTTCACTTTACGAGCCTCATCCAGGCAAATGCCCAGGTCCTTGCGCATCCAGTCCACGGCAAATCCATGATCAAATTCGCCATCAATCATGGTTCCTGAACGGTTTTCCATCTGCCACGACTGAGCGGCTCCCTTGGAGATGACGTCCACAACTTTTCTGACATCAAGGTTAGCCTGTTCGGCAAAGTGCAGGGCCTCGGAGAGCCCCTGGACCAGGCCGGCAATCGCAATCTGATTCACCATTTTTGTTTTCTGACCGCTGCCAGCGGGGCCCATCAGATTCAGCGCCTTGGCATAGTGTTGCAGCAATGGCTGGGCTTTGGCGAAGTCTGCGTCGGAGCCACCACACATGATGGTAAGCTGGCCATTCTGTGCCCCTTGCTGGCCACCGGAAACCGGTGCGTCAATAAAGCCCATGCCGGCTTTGCGGGAAGACTCGGCGAGCCTTTCTGCAACCCCTGCTGATGCGGTTGTGTGATCTACGAGAATGGCGCCTGATTGCCCGTGCGCCAGAATGCCATCCTCACCTTCATAAACCGCAATCAGGTCCTTGTCTGCGCCCACGCAGGTTAAAACGAAGTCTGCGCCGTCTACGGCTTCTGCGATGGTTTGGCACGCAGTTCCGGGATACTCCTTTGTCCATTGCAGGGATTTTTGTGTTGAGCGGTTCCATACGCGGACGGTAAGGCCGGCGTTGGCCAGGTGGCCGGCCATGGGGTAACCCATAACGCCAAGGCCGATAAAGGTTGCGGTCGTCATTGCTATCTCCTTTTAAGTTATGGAGCTTAAGTTAGCACAGAGTTAAACGGTTTCTGGATCAAAAGCTTTATTTGTCACCCGCATAAAAAAGCCGCTTAATCAGCGGCTTTTTGGTTTCCGGAACTGGCAGCGCGTTACTTTTTAGGGTAATCCCGTGCCGGAGAGCCGGTATACAGCTGGCGAGGACGGCCAATGCGGTAGTCGCCGCTGACCATTTCGTTCCAGTGAGAGAACCAGCCGATCGTCCGTGACATGGCAAAGATTACTGTAAACATGGACGTTGGAATTCCGATTGCCTTGAGGATCAGGCCGGAATAGAAATCCACGTTCGGGTAAAGTTTGCGCTTAACGAAGTACTCGTCTTCCAGTGCAATCTGCTCAAGGCGCTGGGCGATTTTCAGGAGCGGATCATCTTCCAGCCCCAGCTCCTTCAGAACTTCGTGTGCAGTTTCAGCCATTACCTTGGCGCGTGGGTCGAAGTTCTTGTAGACCCGGTGACCAAAGCCCATAAGCCGGAAAGGATCATCTTTGTCCTTGGCCCTGGCAATGAATGTTTCAATGTTCGACTCGTCGCCGATTTCCGCGAGCATGTTCAGGACGGCCTCGTTGGCGCCACCGTGAGCCGGGCCCCAAAGTGCTGCAATGCCGGACGCGATGCAGGCATAAGGGTTGGCGCCAGAAGATCCGGCCAGCCGAACAGTAGATGTTGATGCGTTCTGTTCGTGGTCAGCATGCAGAATGAAAATCTTGTCCATGGCTTTCGCCAGGATCGGGTTTGGCTTATAGGGCTCGCAGGGGACACCAAACATCATTTGCAGGAAGTTTTCGGAATACGAAAGGTCGTTCCTCGGGTAAACAAATGGCTGGCCAATGCTGTACTTGTAGCACCAGGCTGCAATCGTCGGCATCTTCGCGATCAGACGATGCGCGGTGATTTCACGCTGATGTTCGTCAGTAACATCCATCTGGTCGTGATAAAACGCAGAAAGCGCGCCGACAACACCGCACATGATGGCCATTGGATGCGCGTCCCGGCGGAAACCGTGGAAGAAATTGCGCATCTGATCATGCAGCATGGTGTGGTTTTTGATCGTGTCGTGGAACTGCTTGTTTTCTGCGGCTGTGGGCAATTCGCCTTTCAGCAGCAGGTGGCAGACTTCCAGGTAATCCGAGTACTCCGCGAGCTGTTCAATGGGGTAGCCCCGGTGCAGAAGAACGCCGTTGTCACCATCAATGTAAGTGATGGCCGACTCGCAGGCTGCTGTTGAAACAAACCCTGGGTCGTAAGTGAAAATGCCTTGCTGGACTAGGCCTCGTACGTCGATGACGTCAGGGCCAACGGTGCCGGAATAAACCGGTAGCTCAATGGACTTGTCCCCCACCGAGAGCGTGGCTTTCCTGTCGGTCATAGTGCTCTCCTGTTTATCAGCTTGAACAGCATAGGCTGCCTTTATAGTTGCATGAGAAGGCGCGTATTATCGCAAAACTGGCGGCAAAATATAGGGTGTTGGCTTTTTTTGTCAATGAAAGAGTGGGGGAGCCCGGTGGCGTTGTCCTTGTTGTAAATCAGGGATATCACGAATAACGCGGCTTTCAGACAAAAATTGTGTTTGTCAATACGTCTTATAGCTTGCTCAGCTGGTGCCTCCGGGATGCTTTTGCATGGGTTGCGCGTTTGTAATTATACGGGCGTCTCCTTATAATCCCTAGCCCGGAATCGGGGATTCATCTTCACGGGGGTTTGTTCGTAGCAAGCTACCTGTTTGGTGTCCGCCCTCCTGAACCAATCGGTTGTTGATCCCGTATCCTTCATCCGATCGTTACATACCAACTATCCGCTACCGGTCCGCCGGCTTTGCGGTATCAAAAGAGAGTGTGAGAGCGCTGTGAATAGCAAACGACCAGTAAATCTCGATCTCAGCAAGTTTCATTTTCCGCTGCCAGCCATTACGTCCATATTGCACCGCGTCAGCGGCATCATCATTTTTGTTGGTGTTGCGTTCATGCTTTACGGGCTTCAGCTTTCCCTATCCGGGGAAGACGGCTTCAGTCAGGTCAGTGAATTGCTGAACGGCTTCCTTGCCAAGCTGATTATCTGGGGCATCCTGTCTGCTCTGCTTTACCATCTGGTTGCTGGTATCAAGCACCTGTTCATGGATATGGGCATAGGTGAAGAACTGGAGAGCGGGCGTGCGGCCGCCAAGATCACAATTGCAGTTTCCGTCATCCTCATTGTTGTGGCAGGAGTCTGGATATGGGCATGAATAGCGTGACCAACATTGGCCGTAACGGCATTCAAGACTGGATCATCCAGCGTGTTTCCGCTTACATATTGGCCTTTTATACTTTGTTTTTGCTCGGCTTTTTTGTAACGACCGATGTCGATTACCAGTCTTGGTCAGCCCTGTTTGATCAGGCGTGGTTCAAGATCTTCACGCTACTCACTCTGCTTTCGATTGGTGCCCATGCCTGGGTTGGCCTTTGGACAGTTTCTACGGACTACATCAAATCTGCTATGCAACGTTTTCTTTTCCAGGCTGCGTGCATTCTCGTGATTTTCGTGTATGTGGTTTGGGGTATTCAGATTATTTGGGGGCTTTAATTGATGGCTAATATCAAGACCATGTCGTACGACGCTATTGTTATTGGTGGCGGTGGTGCCGGTATGCGAGCAGCCCTGCAGTTAACCGAGTCGGGCGTTAACACAGCGTGTATCACGAAAGTTTTTCCAACCCGCTCGCACACAGTGTCTGCCCAGGGTGGCATCACTTGTGCGATCGCAAGCGCTGATCCCAATGATGACTGGCGCTGGCATATGTACGACACCGTCAAAGGCTCTGACTACATTGCCGACCAGGACGCTGTTGAATATATGTGTTCAGTGGGGCCGCAGGCTGTTTTTGAGCTTGAGCACATGGGTCTGCCATTTTCGCGCACGGAACAGGGTCGCATCTACCAGCGCCCGTTCGGTGGTCAGTCCAAGGGGCCGGATAACCCGACCCAGGCTGCGCGTACTTGTGCTGCTGCCGACCGTACCGGTCACGCACTGCTGCATACTCTGTATCAGGCGAACCTCAAAGGTGGCACTACTTTTCTGAACGAGTGGTACGCCGTCGATCTGGTCAAGAACAGCAAGGATGAAGTGGTTGGCGTTGTCGCTATTGAAATTGAAACTGGTGAAGTGGCTTACATCAAGTCCAAAGCCACCGTGCTGGCAACAGGCGGAGCAGGCCGAATCTACGCTTCCACAACCAACGCGCTGATCAACACCGGCGATGGTATCGGCATGGCACTGCGTGCCGGTTTCCCGATGCAGGACATGGAAATGTGGCAGTTCCACCCAACCGGGATATACGGTGCCGGTACGCTGGTAACGGAAGGTTGTCGGGGTGAGGGCGGTTACCTGATCAACTCTGAAGGCGAGCGCTTTATGGAGCGTTATGCTCCGAATGCGAAAGACCTGGCTGGCCGTGACGTCGTCGCGCGCTCCATGGTTATCGAGATTCTCGAAGGTCGCGGTTGTGGACCGGAGAAGGATCACGTTCTGCTGAAGTTGGATCACCTGGGTGAAGAGACTCTGAATCTGCGCCTGCCGGGTATCTGTGAGTTATCCCGTACATTTGCTCACGTGGATCCTGTAAAAGAGCCGGTACCGGTTGTTCCAACCTGTCATTACATGATGGGCGGTGTTCCTACAAACGTAGGTGGTCAGGCGCTGACCCAGGATGAAAAGGGTAACGATCAGCCGATCCCGGGCCTGTTTGCCTGTGGCGAGGCGGCGTGCGTTTCCGTTCACGGTGCAAACCGCCTTGGTGGCAACTCGCTGCTGGATCTCGTTGTTTTCGGTCGTGCGGCGGGCCTGCACATTGAAGAACAGCTGCGCGGTGGCTTTGAGGCTGACGGTGCAACCGATGAGGATATCAAGCGCGCCATGGCTCGTCTGGATCGTCTGAACAGCGCATCGGAAGGCGAAAGCGTCGCCGAAGTTCGTAAGGATCTTCAGAACTGCATGCAGCTTTACTTCGGCGTATTCCGCGACGGTAAGAGCATGGAAGAAGGTCTGGAGAAGCTGGAGGCTATCGGCCAGCGTGTTCGTAACACCAAGCTGGCAGACACCAGTAGTGCGTTTAACACTGCGCGCATTGAAGCGCTGGAACTGGATAACCTTTTTGAGGTGGCTCAGGCTACCGCGATTGCTGCAAACGAGCGTAAAGAGAGCCGTGGTGCCCATGCCCGTAACGACTTCACCGAGCGTGATGACGAGAACTGGTTGAAGCACTCTCTCTACTTCCCGCTGGATAAGCGTATTGGCAAGCGTGACGTTAACTTTTCGCCGAAAACCGTCGAAACCTTCCAGCCAAAAGTCCGGACTTACTAAGGGGGACATATATTATGTTGGTAAGCCTTTACCGTTATAACCCGGAAACTGACAACGCCCCTTACATGCAGGACGTTGATGTTGAGCTTCCGGCAGGAAAGGATCTGATGGTTCTTGACGTGCTCAATCTCATCAAGGAGAGCGATCCGTCAATGGCCTATCGCCGCTCGTGCCGTGAAGGTGTTTGCGGTTCTGATGGCATGAATATGAACGGCAAAAATGGTCTTGCGTGCATTACGCCGATGTCTCAGGTCGTCAAGAATGACAAGCTGGTATTGCGCCCGCTGCCGGGTCTGCCGGTTGTTCGTGATCTGGTCGTTGATATGAGCCTGTTCTACAAGCAGTACGAAAAAGTGATGCCGTACCTGATTAACGGCAATCCAGCGCCCGCCATTGAGCGTTTGCAGTCCCCAGAAGATCGCGAAAAGCTGGATGGCCTGTATGAGTGTATTCTCTGTGCGTGCTGTTCCACGTCCTGCCCATCGTTCTGGTGGAATCCGGACAAGTTCATTGGTCCGGCTGGACTGTTGCAAGCATACCGCTTCCTTGCTGATAGCCGTGATACGGCTCAGGCGGAGCGCCTTGCCGATCTGGATGATCCGTTCAGTGTTTTCCGTTGCAGGGGTATCATGAACTGTGTCAGCGTTTGCCCGAAAGGCCTTAACCCCACAAGGGCAATAGGCCATATTCGAAATCTTTTGCTGCACCGGGCGACTTGAGCGGCAGAATCGAAGACAGGCGCTATACTGATCTGACCAGGTTGGAACCCGGAAGGCCTCGCTTTATGCGGGGCCTTCAACCAAAGGCTTATAGTCAATGGTCTTACCCGGGTGCACACTACGCAAGCCGTGGCGGGAACTTACCATGTTTTCTTGCGGTGTTGCTGAGTACAAAAAAATCATTGGGGAACGGAAAACATCCGTGTTGGGTGTGGTTGCCACAGTCGATCCCGTAAAAACCCGTATTGACTGATATTTACCCCTGGCCGACCATACTTGGCTCCCCCGCACCAGCCCAAGGTGAGCTATTCAAAATGCAAGAAAGCATGATGGAGCAGTTATGGCAGACGTCCCACTTACAGGGTGGAAATCTGGCCTATGTCGAACAGCTTTTTGAAACCTACCTGACAGACCCTAATGCCGTTTCCGAAGAGTGGCGCAGTTTTTTTGACAAGCTTCCGAGCGTTGACGGCTATCACGGCCGTGATGTCATTCACTCTTCGATCCGCCAGCAGTTTGAGCACATATCCCGCAATCAGCGTTTTCTCGCAAATAACGGCGTGCCGGCCAGTGCAACGTCGGATGCTGATAAAAAGCAGACACGTGTTCTCCAGCTAATCAACGCTTATCGCTTCCGTGGTCATCAGGAAGCAAAACTTGACCCGCTTGGAGTTTGGCAGCGACCGAGCGTCGAAGATCTTGACCCGTCGTTCCATGATTTATCGGAAGCTGACCGGGATCTGACCTTCCAGACCGGTTCTCTGAGCTTTGGCTCTGAAACCATGAAACTCGGAGACATCGTCGACGGATTGCAGCAGACGTACTGCGGCAGTATTGGCGCCGAGTACATGTACATAATTGATACCCGCATTAAGCGCTGGTTTCAGCAGCGTATGGAGCCGGTTCGCTCCCAGCCGGGTTATGAGGCCAAGACGCGCAAACATATTCTGGAGCGCCTCACGGCGGCTGAAGGCCTGGAAAAATATCTTGGCTCCCGTTACCCCGGCGTCAAGCGTTTCGGGCTTGAGGGCGGCGAAAGCCTTATTCCCTGCATGGACGAGCTTATCCAGCGGGCAGGCCATTACGGCGCCAAGGAAATTGTTCTGGGTATGGCCCACCGTGGCCGCCTGAACATTCTGGTCAATACACTTGGCAAGAACCCCAAGGAGCTGTTCGACGAGTTTGAGGGCAAAAGGCTGGCCGATTCAGGCTCCGGTGACGTTAAGTACCACCAGGGGTTCTCATCGAACGTGATGACCGAAGGCGGTGAGATACACCTTGCGATGGCGTTTAACCCATCTCACCTTGAAATCGTATCGCCGGTAGTTGAAGGCTCTGTGCGTGCCCGTCAATCCCGTCGTTCCGATACAGTAGGTAATCAGGTGGTTCCCGTTATCATGCACGGTGATGCGGCATTTGCCGGTCAGGGTGTGGTGATGGAGACCTTCCAGATGTCCCAGACCCGTGGTTTCGGAGTGGGCGGCACCATTCACATTGTTATCAACAACCAGGTTGGCTTTACCACCAGCAAACAGGAAGATGCGCGCTCTACAGAGTATTGCACTGACATCGCCAAGATGGTTCAGGCGCCGATACTGCATGTGAACGCGGACGACCCTGAAGCGGTTGTTTTTGTGACTCAAATGGCGATGGACTATCGCAACGAGTTCAGGGGCGACGTGGTTATCGATCTGGTTTGTTATCGTCGTCGCGGGCACAACGAAGCGGATGAACCCGCCGCAACTCAGCCGATGATGTACGAAAAGATTCGCAAGCTGAAGACGACCCGCATGATTTATGCGGAGAAGCTGGTTGCTGCGGGTGTCGTAAGTGAAGACGAAGCCAAGCAGATGGAAAATGATTATCGTGACGCGCTGGATAATGGCGAGCACGTGGTCAAATCCCTTGTCAAGGAGCCCAATAAAGACCTGTACGTTGACTGGTCGCCTTATCTGGGCCATCAATGGACTGCCAAGTGCAAGTCCAGTGTGCCATTGAAAACTGTGCAGAAGCTGGGTAAAAAGCTGACCCAGGTACCTGAAGGATTCAGTGTTCAGCGTCAGGTTTCGAAGATTGTCTCGGATCGCGAGAAAATGACAGCGGGTGCCTTGCCCATCAATTGGGGCTATGGCGAGATCATGGCTTACGCAACGCTGTTGAATGAAGGACATCCTATCCGGCTGACCGGTCAGGATGTGGGTCGTGGAACCTTCTCTCACCGCCATGCGGTTTTGCATAACCAGAAAGACGGATCCAGACATATCGCTCTTGCGCAACTCTCTGACAAGCAGCCGATGTTTGAAATTTATGACTCGCTGCTCTCTGAAGAGGCGGTGATGGCGTTCGAATACGGCTACTCCACCACCACGCCAGATACGCTGGTGGTATGGGAAGCACAGTTCGGTGACTTCGCAAACGGTGCCCAGGTTGTTATCGATCAGTTCCTCACCAGCGGTGAGCACAAGTGGGGGCGCCTGTGTGGGTTGACCCTGCTGTTGCCGCACGGCTATGAAGGGCAAGGGCCAGAGCATAGTTCTGCACGCCTTGAACGCTTCTTGCAACTGTCTGCCGAGCACAATATTCAGGTATGTGTGCCAACAACACCTTCCCAGGTGTTCCACATGTTGCGTCGCCAGGTAAAGCGCCCGCTGCGTAAGCCGCTGGTTGCTATTACACCCAAGAGCTTGCTGCGTCACAAGGAAGCGACCTCGGATCTGGATGACTTGACGTCAGGCACCTTCCAGACCGTTCTTCCCGAGAAAGAACTGCCGGAAGCGAAAAAAGTTACCCGGGTTATTCTTTGCAGCGGCAAGGTCTATTTCGATCTGCTGGAAAAGAAGAAAACCGATGAGCGCGACGATGTTGCCATTGTGCGCATTGAGCAACTTTATCCGTTCCCCAATGAAGATCTGGATGAAACTCTGGCCCAGTACTCAAAGTTGAAACACGTGGTTTGGTGTCAGGAAGAGCCTATGAACCAGGGCGCCTGGTACAGCAGTCAGCACCACATGCGCAACGCGCTGCAGCGGCTGAACCCCAAGCTTCATCTTCAGTACGCCGGTCGTGAGGCCTCCGCTGCTCCGGCAGCAGGTCATATGTCTGTTCATATTGAAGAGCAGAAAAATCTTGTTAACGACGCGTTTGAAATCTGACGAGCTACCGAACTAAGGAACTGTAATGTCTACTGAGATAAAAGCACCCGTTTTCCCGGAGTCGGTCGCAGAGGGTACCGTCGCGACCTGGCACAAACAGCCCGGCGAAGCCTGTTCACGTGATGATCTGATCGTCGATATTGAAACCGACAAGGTGGTCCTTGAGGTTGTAGCGCCAGCTGACGGCGTTATTGAAGAAATCGTCAAAGGAGAAGGTGACACCGTGGAAAGCGGTGAGGTTATCGGCAAATTCAAAGAAGGTGCCGTGGGCGACTCCGACTCTGCTGACAGCAAGGGCAGTAAGGATAGCAAAGCCGACGCCGGCGAAGATGGCGATGCTGACAAGGATGCTGACAAGAAAGAGGCCAAGCCTGATCAAAGCCAGAGCTCGGACGACGCCATTCTGAGCCCTGCAGCCCGCAAGCTGGCTGATGAGAATAACGTTGATCCGGGTTCCGTCAAGGGTACTGGAAAAGACGGTCGAGTAACCAAAGAAGATGTTCAAAATCATGTAAATAGTGCAAAGTCTTCAAGTGGTTCCGCGAAGGTTTCGGCTGCAACGCCTGAGGCCAATATTGCTGCGGGAGAGCGTATGGAAAAACGCGTTCCCATGACGCGCCTGCGTGCAAGCATCGCTAAACGCCTGGTGAATGCCCAGCAAACAGCAGCCATGCTGACGACTTTTAATGAAGTCGACATGGGCCCAATCATGGAGCTGCGTAAGCAGTACCAAGAGAGCTTTGTGAAGCGCCACGACATCAAGCTGGGCTTTATGTCGTTTTTCGCCAAAGCTGCAACCGAAGCCCTGAAGCGTTTCCCCGCAGTTAACGCGTCTATCGACGGAAACGATATGGTTTACCACGGCTATCAGGATATCGGTGTTGCGGTTTCCACTGAGCGTGGTCTGGTGGTTCCGGTACTTCGCGATGTAGATGCACTGGGACTGGCAGATATCGAGAAGAAAATTGTCGAGTACGGCACCAAGGCAAAAGGTGGCAAGCTTGGAATTGAAGATATGACTGGTGGTACCTTTACCATAACCAACGGTGGCATTTTTGGATCGCTTCTTTCTACGCCGATCCTGAATCCACCGCAAACGGCTATCCTGGGTATGCACAAAATTCAGGAGCGTCCGATGGCGGTCAATGGCAAGGTGGAAATCCGTCCAATGATGTACCTTGCGTTGTCCTATGATCACCGTATGGTCGACGGCAAGGAGGCGGTGCAGTTCCTTGTGGCCATCAAGGAAATGCTCGAAGACCCGGCGCGTATTTTGCTGGACGTCTGAGCCGACACTTAACGAATCGGAAAACAGGATTAACTATGTCTGATAAGTACGACGTAATCGTCATTGGCGCTGGCCCTGGTGGCTATGTTGCCGCCATAAAAGCGGCTCAGCTTGGCCTTAAAACCGCATGTGTCGAGTCGTGGAGCTCCGAAGATGGCAAAAGCCAGGTACTAGGTGGCACCTGCCTTAACGTGGGCTGTATTCCTTCCAAAGCGTTGCTGGAAATTTCTCACAAGTTTGAGGAAGCGAGCCACGATTACGAAATGCAGGGCATCATTGCCAAGGATGTCAAAATCGACATCGCCAAGATGATGGAACGCAAGAGTGGCATCGTTAAACAGCTGACGGGTGGTATTGCCGGGCTGTTCAAGGCCAACGGAGTGACTTCCTTTCACGGCCACGGCAAGCTTCTGGCTAATCGTCAGGTTGAAGTCACGGATAAAGACGGCAAGACAAAAACCTACGAAGCAGAGAACGTTATTATAGCTACCGGCTCCAAGCCTATTGATATACCGCCGGCCCCTATGACCGAAGGCTATATCGTGGACTCTGAAGGTGCGCTGGAATTTGATGAGGTTCCCAAGCGTCTTGGCATCATCGGTGCTGGTGTTATCGGGCTTGAGCTGGGCAGTGTCTGGGCTCGTCTGGGTTCGGAAGTGACGGTACTTGAAGCACAGGACACCTTCCTTCCCGCTGTAGATCAGCAGGTTGCCAAGGAGGCTCTGAAACAGCTCCGCAAGCAGGGCCTGAATATTGTAATGGGTGGCCGGGTAACCGGTGCCGAGGTCAAGCGCAAGCTGGTCAACGTGAGCTACGAGGACAGCAAGGGCAAGCAGGAACTGAAAGTCGACAAGCTGATTGTTGCCGTTGGCCGCCGGCCATACACCGACAATCTGTTGTCAGCAGATTCTGGCGTTAGCATGGATGAGCGTGGTTTTATCTTTGTTGACGAAAAGTGCAAAACCGAGGCGCCGGGTGTATGGGCCGTGGGCGACGTTGTTCGTGGCCCAATGCTGGCGCACAAAGCCTCGGAAGAGGGCGTCATGGTTGCCGAGCGTATCGCTGGCCACAAGCCGCAGGTTAATTATGACTGTATTCCTAACGTCATCTACACATCGCCGGAAGTGGCCTGGGTAGGTAAGACGGAGGAGCAGCTCAAGAGTGAAGGCGAAGCCTATAAGGTTGGTACTTTCCCGTTTGCGGCTAATGGTCGTGCGATGGCGGCAAACTCCACCTCAGGCATGGTGAAAATCATTGCCGACGAGAAGACTGATCGAATTCTTGGCTTCCACGTTGTGGGCCCACAGGCATCGGAAATCGTTGCTCAGGGCGTTATCGCCATGGAATTTGGCTCCAGTGCAGAAGATCTGGCGTTGACCTGCTTTGCACATCCGACTCTGTCCGAGTCTGTGCACGAGGCAGCGCTGGCGGTTAACGGTGGCGCGATTCATATTGCGAACCGTCGCAAAAAGAAGTAACGCAAGCCAGGAAGCAGGGGCGCCCGTGATGGCGCCCCTTTACCATAAAAACAGCTGATTTCCGGTTGCGATCATGGCGAGTTCAGGTGACCCCCTGTCCGCCGAACCGAATTCGCAGTAAGGACTCCCCGGCTGGGGAGTCGCGGGTTCACTTTCCGTACGTGGTTATCCTTCATCAAAAAGCGGGACACTAACTATGAATTTGCACGAATATCAGGGCAAACAGCTTTTCGCTGAGTATGGCTTGCCAGTATCACAGGGCATTGCCTGTGATACTCCGGATCAAGCAGTAGCAGCAGCAGAAAAGATCGGCGGCAACAGCTGGGTTGTGAAAGCTCAGGTTCACGCTGGCGGTCGCGGTAAAGCCGGCGGTGTAAAGCTGGTCAAGAACACTGACGACATCCGCGCGTTTGCAGAGCAGTGGTTGGGCAAGCAGCTCGTTACTTTTCAGACCGACGAGCACGGCCAGCCGGTCAGCAAGATTCTGGTTGAATCCCTGACGGATATCGATCAGGAGCTGTATCTTGGCGCGGTTGTCGACCGTGGCACTCGCCGTATCGTATTCATGGCATCCACCGAAGGCGGTGTCGAAATTGAAACGGTTGCGGAAGAAACTCCTGAGAAAATCCTGAGAGCCGAAATCGATCCGTTGGTAGGTGCGCAGCCATACCAGGGTCGTGAGCTGGCGTTCAAGCTTGGGCTGGAAGGCAAACAGATTGGTCAGTTCACCAAGATTTTCCTGGGCCTGGCAAAGCTGTTTGAAGACTACGACCTGGCACTGATGGAAATCAACCCGCTGGTAATCACTCCAGCCGGTGATCTGCACTGCCTGGACGCCAAGATTGGTGTCGATGGCAACGCGTTGTACCGTCAGAAGAAGTTGCAGGAAATGCGCGATCCTTCACAGGAAGATGCCCGTGAAGCCGAAGCTGCAGCCTGGGAACTGAACTACGTTGCACTTGAAGGCAATATCGGCTGCATGGTTAACGGCGCTGGTCTGGCCATGGGTACCATGGACATCATCAAGCTTTCTGGCGGCCGCCCGGCTAACTTTCTGGACGTTGGCGGCGGTGCGACCAAAGAGCGCGTATCCGAAGCGTTCAAGATCATCCTGTCTGACGATGCAGTGCAAGCCGTGCTGGTTAACATCTTCGGCGGTATTGTTCGCTGCGACATGATTGCCGAAGGCATCATTGGTGCGGTTAAAGAAGTTGGGGTTAAGGTGCCAGTTGTTGTTCGCCTTGAAGGTAACAATGCTGAACTGGGTTCCAAGGTACTGGCTGAAAGTGGCCTGAACATCATCGCCGCCAGCAGCCTGGCCGATGCTGCAGAGCAAGTCGTTAAAGCCGCAGGGGGTAAATAATGAGCATCCTGATTAATAAAGACACCAAGGTAATCTGCCAGGGCTTTACCGGCGCACAGGGTACATTCCACTCTGAGCAGGCGATTGAGTACGGCACCAAGATGGTTGGTGGTGTTAGCCCGGGTAAAGGCGGCACTGAGCATCTGGGGCTGCCGGTGTTCAACACCGTACGTGAAGCTGTAGAAAAGACCGGTGCTCAGGCTACCGTGATCTATGTTCCGGCTCCGTTCTGCAAAGACGCCATCATTGAAGCGGCGGACGCCGGCCTTGAACTGATTGTGTGCATCACTGAAGGCATTCCGACCATCGACATGCTGTACGCCAAAGAATACGTTGATCGTAAAGGCGTTCGCATGATCGGGCCTAACTGTCCGGGCGTAATCACACCGGGCGAGTGCAAGATCGGCATCATGCCAGGCCACATTCACAAGCCAGGCAAGGTCGGTATCGTATCCCGCTCCGGCACCCTGACTTACGAAGCAGTCAAACAGACCACAGACTTCGGCTACGGCCAGTCTACCTGCGTGGGCATTGGTGGTGACCCGATTCCGGGATCCAACTTCATCGATATCCTCAGGCTGCTGCAGGACGACCCGCAGACCGAAGCGATTGTTATGATTGGTGAGATCGGCGGCACCGCTGAAGAAGAAGCGGCTGCGTTCATCAAGGAAAACGTCACCAAGCCTGTGGTTTCCTACATTGCCGGTGTTACAGCACCTCCGGGCAAGCGTATGGGCCACGCCGGTGCCATCATCTCTGGTGGTAAAGGTACGGCAGACGAGAAATTTGCGGCTCTGAACGACGCTGGTGTTAAAACCGTGCGCAGTCTGGCCGAGATTGGCAAGGCTCTGAAGGAAGTGACTGGCTGGTAAAGCCGGTTTCTTTCGCTAAAACCCCCGTTTCTGTTCTGCAGAGCGGGGGTTTTTTATTTATAATGCCGGGTCGTCTGATCTACCATGGGCGGATCCCATTCAAATGAAGGAGTTTGTGCTTTGAGTTCTGTAGATTCCCAGCAACGGGTATTGTCCGGTATGCGTCCGACCGGCAAGCTTCATCTTGGTCATTACCACGGTGTGCTGAAAAACTGGGTGAAACTCCAGCACGAATTCGAGTGCTTCTTCTTTATCGCCGATTGGCATGCCCTGACGACACACTACGATGACCCCTCCGGCATCGAGCAAAGTGTCTGGGACATGGTGATCGACTGGCTGGCCGCCGGGGTGAATCCCGGCTCCTCCACCATGTTTATCCAGTCCCAGGTGCCTGAGCATGCGGAACTGCATTTGCTGTTGTCCATGATCACCCCTCTGGGCTGGCTGGAACGCATTCCCACCTACAAGGACCAGCAGGAAAAGCTGCGTGAAAAAGACCTGGCAACTTATGGTTTCCTGGGCTATCCGTTGCTGCAGACGGCCGACATACTGATGTACCGCGCGGGCAAGGTGCCGGTGGGTGCAGATCAGGTGTCTCACGTTGAAATCACCCGTGAGATAGCCCGCCGTTTCAATCATATCTACGGGCGCGAACCTGGGTTTGAAGATCAGGCGGAGTCTGCCATCGTCAAGATGGGCAAGAAAAACGCCAAGCTCTACCGCACGCTAAAAAAGAGATACCAGGAAGAGGGTGATCTGGAAGCTCTGGAGACCGCTCGCGCCTTGCTTATGGAGCAGCAGAACATTTCCATCGGTGATCGTGAACGCCTGTATGGATACATTGAAGGTGGTGGCAAGGTCATTCTCCCGGAGCCACAGCCCTTGTTGACGCCAGACTCAAAAATGCCGGGGCTTGACGGACAGAAAATGTCCAAGTCCTACAATAACTACATTGGCCTGCGGGAAGATCCCGACAGCGTGGCTCAGAAAGTCCGTACCATGCAAACGGACCCCCAGCGGGTGCGGCGGACAGATCCAGGCGAGCCGGAGAAGTGTCCGGTGTGGGGGCTGCACAAAGTCTACTCCGATGAAGCAACGAAAGAGTGGGTTCAGACCGGTTGCCGCAGCGCCGGTATCGGCTGTCTCGACTGCAAAAAACCGCTTATTGATTCGATTCTGGAAGAGCAGCGCCCCCTGCGTGAGCGGGCTCTTGAATATGAAGACAATCCCGATCTTGTGCACTCCATTTTGCAGGAAGGGCGTGAACATGCCCGGGACGCAGCCCGTGATACGCTAGAGGAAGTCCGGGCAGCAATGGGTCTGAGTTATCGTTAAGTCAGCCAAGCCAGAGCTGGCCCCTTTGGCGCGGGTTTCAGGGAAAGATCTGATTGACCTTCCCAGTGATCTGTATATCCCGCCAGACGCGCTTGCGGTGTTTCTGGAAGCCTTTGAGGGGCCGCTCGACCTTCTGCTCTACCTCATCCGTCGCCAGAATATGGATATTCTGGATATAGACGTGAGTGAAATAACCCGGCAATACATGGACTATATCGGAGCCGTGGAAGTTATGCGCTTCGAGCTGGCTGCAGAGTACCTGGTGATGGCAGCCACGCTGGCGGAAATAAAATCCCGCATGCTGCTGCCGAGGCATGAGAGCGCCGAAGAAGATGAGTTGGACCCAAGAGCTGAACTGATTCGGCGGCTGCAGCAGTACGAGCGATTCAAGCAGGCCGCTGAGGACATCGACACATTGCCACGTATGGAGCGTGACAGTTTTTCTGTATCGGCATCGCTACCGCAGTTACCGTCGACCCAACCGCATCCCGATGTCGATTTTATGGATATGCTTCTTGCACTTCGTGGCGTACTGGAACGAGCGGACCTTTTTACCAGCCATCATGTGGAAAAGGAGAAACTCTCCACCCGGGAGCGCATGTCGGCCATTTTGTCAGTGTTAAAGGAAGATCAGTTTGTTGCTTTCCAGAGTCTCTTCACCGTTGAAGAAGGAAGGCTCGGCGTGGTGGTCACGTTTCTGGCAACGCTCGAGTTGGTGAAAGAGCAACTGATTGAAGTAGTACAGGCAGAAGTGCTGGGTTCGATTCACGTGCGCGCCCGGGCTGCCCGCTAGATTATTCCGCATCGGAAAACAGCGCACCGAAGAACGGATCGCCATCATGAACGAAGAACATCTTTCCAGAATTCAGGCAATTGTCGAAGCGGCGTTGCTGGCTGCGGGTAAGCCCCTGTCACTTGACCAGTTACGGGAACTGTTTACCGAAGATGAACGCCCGGCACGGCAGGTCATGGAACATGTGATGATGCTTCTTGGCGGTGCGTGCGAGGGGCGGGGGTTTGAGCTTCGTAAAGTAGCCAGCGGCTACCGGCTTCAGGTTCGTGAGGAGTTTGCGCCCTGGGTCAGCCGGTTGTTTGAGGAAAAACCTCAGCGCTATTCCCGTGCCCTGCTTGAAACGCTTGCATTGATCGCCTACCGCCAGCCCATTACCCGTGGCGAGATTGAAGACATTCGGGGTGTTACGGTAAGCAGCAATATCATTCGCACATTACTTGAGCGAGAGTGGGTTCGCATTGTAGGGCATAAGGACGTTCCCGGCCGGCCTGCGATGTATGCGACGACCCGACAGTTTCTGGACTATTTCAATCTTTCCAGCCTGGACCAGATGCCACCTTTGTCCGAGATCCGGGACCTGGAAGAAATAGGCAGGGAAATTGAAAACAGTATTCAAGCCGAGATTGAGTTTGATTCAACATCGGCAAAGCCCGCCGGGGATAATCCTCCGGGCGAGACAATTCACTGATACCATTCGGGTATCAGTCAGCGATTAAGGATTATGTTCATGGCGTCAGAACGCCCCGGAAGAAAAGCAAAACCGGCCGCAGATACAGTGACTAATGAGGAGCCGGAGCGGATCCAGAAGCTTCTCGCCCGTGCCGGTATCGGCTCGCGCCGGGAAATCGAAGGTTGGATGGAAACCGGGCGCCTTACGGTCAATGGTGAGGCCGCTGTGCCGGGCCAGAAAGCAACGGTGAATGATCGGTTCGAGCTGGACGAAAAGCGGCTGGAAGTGGCGGCGGCTGCGGTGACTGTGCGCCGGGTGCTTATCTATAACAAGCCTGAAGGTGAGGTGACTACGCGGAAGGATCCTGAGGGGCGGCCAACGGTATTTGACCGCCTGCCCAGGCTCAAGGATAACCGCTGGATATCGATAGGCCGGCTGGACATCAATACCACCGGGCTTGTGCTGTTTACTACCGACGGAGAGCTCGCCAATCGTCTGATGCACCCCTCAAGCCAGATTGACCGGGAATACGCAGTCAGGGTATTTGGCGAAGTTGATGACGCCATGATTGAGCGCCTGATGGCCGGCGTTCTTCTTGAAGACGGCATGGCAAAATTCAGTGATCTCAGTCCCGCCGGCGGCAGCGGGATCAACCGTTGGTTTCACGTTACGCTTCTGGAAGGCCGCAACCGTGAGGTCAGGCGTTTGTGGGAGTCCCAGGGTGTACGCGTAAGTCGTCTGAAGCGTGTGCGTTATGGGCCGGTTTTTCTGCCAAGCAGGCTGACGCTTGGGAAATGGGAAGAGCTGGATCAGAAAGCCGTCGACTCACTGAGTAAAACGGTCGGGCTTGAATCGGTAGATATACCGCAAAAAACGCCGGACGAGCAGGCTGCCCACGACCGGCAGCGAAGAAAGAGCCCGGGGAGTGGTAACAAAAAAGCCGGAAGCCGGCGCTGGGATGTCAGTGATACCAAACCGACTCGAAACGGAGGCTCTGATAGGCCTCGCACCGGGGCGGGCAGGCCGAAGACAGGGTCTGGCCGGCCGCGTAAAGCCCATTCCGGAAGTGCCGGTAAGTCGGGCAGATAATTCCATGTGTTGATCCTGAACCGGGCTGTTCAGCGAATGGTCGCGAACACCCGGGTGCAGTTTCGGCCCTGATCTTTGGCCCGGTAAAGTGCTTCGCCAGTGCGGGCTATCCACTGGTCCGCGGCTTCCTCCGGCATATAGCGGGCTACACCGCAGCTTATTGTTACCGAAAGCTCAGTGCCTCCGCAGTCCACCCGAAGGTTTGCCACGGCACTGCGTACCCGGTCTGCTACATCCCAGGCTTCCTCCTCGCACGTATGGGGCAGCAAAATAGCGAACTCTTCTCCACCAAACCGGTAAACGCTGTCTGAATTTCGGATTGCAGCCTCCAATGCCTCAGCAGTCAATCTCAGCAAGTGATCACCCACAACATGCCCGTGCTGATCGTTTACCGTTTTGAAACGATCCAGGTCGCACAGAATCAGGGTGTACTCCTCAGCATGACGTTGTGCAAGCATGCTTGCGCGCTGAAGATGCTCGTCCAGAGCCCGTTTGTTGGGAATTGACGTAAGCGAATCAGTCAGCGCCGCCTGTTCAATGGCAATAAACTGGCAGGCATTGCGTAGCGGACAGATGGCCGCGCTGATGATCATTTCAATGCCCTGCAGTTCGTCGTCTGAAAATTTGCGACGACGGTTCAGTGTCAGAGTGCCGTAACACACGCCTTCGAGATTAAGCCGATACTCACAGCGGTGCGGCCCACCGATACCGGTTGCATACACAAAATCACGATGAGCTATCTGATGGCGGTAATTCAGCGCGTCGAAGGGAATGATTTCGCCCAGTTCTTCCGCCAGAATGCCAAGCTGGGTTTCCAGCGAGAGAGTCGTGGAAAGCCGCCGTGTAAGCCTGCTGAAAGGATCGGGAGTGTTCGACCAGCCCTGATAAGCTTGTCGTAGTGCCGCCAGATCTTTCGGCTGAGAGGTGGATCTCTGTTTCGACGGTATGTTTTTCACTGAGGTTCACTCTGCTGACAGAATTGATCGATTGCTTGCGCGGGTATTAGCATGGTTTGTGCCTGTCAATAAATTACGTATATAAAACAAATATATGTGTTGAACTTCTAAGGTGCTTTGATGTGCCGGTGAGCAAGCTCGGCCCCAAGCGTCAAGAAAGCGGCAAGCTCCTTCCGGAGGATGCGGTCGCGGGCGCAAAATGCTGGTCAGGGGGTGGGGATGACGAATCCCTGTGTTAAACTCTGGCTGTTCAATCATCAACTGAATCCCCGCTGTTTCCAGAAATGAGCAACATTCCGTATGACGTTTCAGGCCCCAGAAAGTCTCTCCGAACAGATCGCCCAGCATCTGGAGCACAGGATTGTTACGCGGGATCTGACGCCCGGGAGTCGCATCCAGGAGCTCAAGGTTTCAGGTGACCTCAACGTCAGCCGCGGTTCGGTGCGCGAAGCCTTGCTGATTCTGGAGCGCAGGCATCTTATTGAGATTTTTCCACGCAGAGGCGCGGTGGTTTCCAGCCTGACCGTGGCCAGCGTTGACAGTCTTTACGATATCTACATCGACTTGCTGTGCATGCTCGGACGCAAAGTAATCGAGCGTTGGTCGGGCGATGAACTGGGCGGTGTTATGGGCCGGGTTCGTGAAGTTGAGGCGGTTATCCAGGCTGTAAACTCAACGGGGCCAGATGCGGCAGAAAAAGTGATCGATGCTGGCTTTGGAGTCATGCGTTACGCTTACGGACTTGTGGACAACCCGTTCCTGGAGGAGACTCTGGAGAACTTCCGGCCCGCGATCAGTCGCACTTATTTTGTTGCACTGGAGAATTTCCGTGAAGGCATCGGGCAGACAGCTGTCTTTTTCAACCGTCTCGGAGAAGCTGCGGTGAGTGGCGACGCTGACCGTATGCAGTCCGCAATAACGGACTTTGGCGAACATCAGCGTCAACAGGTACTGAGTACGCTCAGGGAGGAGGAGAGCGCGTGACATGCGCCTGAAGTCCATCAAGCTTGCCGGCTTCAAGTCATTTGTCGACCCCACTACGGTTCCGTTCCCTACGAATCTGACGGCGGTGGTTGGCCCAAATGGCTGCGGCAAATCCAACATTATCGACGCTGTTCGTTGGGTAATGGGAGAGAGCTCTGCCAAGTATTTGCGCGGCGAATCCATGACCGACGTTATTTTTAACGGCTCCAGCGCCCGCAAGCCCGTGGGTCAGGCGTCCATCGAGCTTGTCTTTGATAACAGTGACGGCTCCGCCCCCGGAGAATTTTTCCGCTTCAACGAAATTTCAGTGCGCCGCCGGGTTTCCCGAGAGGGCCAGTCAGAGTACTTTCTCAACGGTGCAAAGTGCCGCCGCCGGGATATTACCGATCTTTTTCTGGGCACGGGCCTCGGGCCCCGAAGTTACGCCATTATCGAACAGGGCATGATTTCAAGGCTGATTGAGGCCAAGCCGGAGGAGCTGCGAACCTATATTGAAGAAGCGGCCGGAATATCGAAATACAAAGAGCGGCGTCGGGAAACCGAAAACCGGATGCGCCGCACCCAGGAAAATCTCGAGCGCCTGACCGATCTCCGCGAAGAACTTGGGCGCCAGTTACAGCACCTTGAGCGGCAGGCTGCGGCTGCTGAGAAATACAAAGCCTATAAACATGACGAGCGCCAGAAAAAAGCTGAGCTGACCGTTTTGCGGTGGCAGGCACTGGACAACGACTTGCAAAGTTGGCGCGAAAAAATCCGTGACACCGAGCTGGAGCTTGAAAAACAGCTTACACAGCGCATTAGCCTGGAAACATCCCTCGAGTCTCTCCGGGATGGCCACCACGAACGCACAGAACACTTTAACCGTGCCCAGGCTCGCTATTATGAGGCGGGTGCCGATATTGCCCGCATCGAACAAAGCCTTGAGCATCAGCGTGAACGTAGCCGGCAAACTGCTGCAGAGCTGGATCAGGCCATGGCTAACCAGCGCGAGCTTGCCCGCGAGCTGAGCCAGGATGAAGAAAAGCTGGCCGGAATCCATGAAGAGCTCAAGATGATTGAGCCTGAGCAGGAGGCGCTGGCCATCCGTTCGGAAGAATCCGGGGAGAAGCTTCAGCAGGCGGAAGACGCCATGAGCGAGTGGCAGCAGCGCTGGGAGGAGTTCAGTTCACGCTCCGCAGATGCCCGCCGCGAAGCGGAGCTTGCTCAATCCCGCATTCGCTCCCTGGAAGAGGCTATAGATCAATTGCTGGTCCGCCAGCGCAAGCTTCACGACGAACAAACGCAGCTGGACGGCCAGATTGACCGAGCCGAGCTTGAGGCCTTTCAGGAGCAGCAAGAGGCACTGGAGCTGCAGCGTGAGGGCGCCGCTGAGCGCATCGAGGCCGTGCACGATGAACTTCAGGAAGCTCGCCGTAACCAGCGTGATACTGAACTAAGCCTGACCGACGCTCGCCAGCGGGTTCAAAGCCTGCAGGCCGCTCTGGAGTCCCAGCAGTCTTTGCTCGACGAACAGATGGGTGGGCAGGATGACGGGTTGCAGGCGTGGCTGGCGGAGCATGGCCTGGGTGATTTACCTCGAGTTGCCGGCAAGCTTCGCATAGACGATGGCTGGGAGTTCGCGCTGGAACAGGTTATCGGGCGCTTCAGCCAGGGGCTGGTATTGCCTGAAATTGATCCGATGTCTCAGGCTTTGCATGGCGCGCCAAAGGGTTTGGCCGTTATCCGGTCTGGCTCTGTTGGCAGCGCTTCGGCGCCGGCTCAGGGGTTGGCCGCCAAGGTTGCCGGGATGGCTTCGGTTAACGCCATCCTGGCGGGAATCGGAACGGCGGAAACCCTCTCCGATGCCTTGTCACAGAGGACTGAGCTTGCAGAAGGCCACAGCATTATCACCCGAGAGGGAGTCTGGGCTGCCCGCGACTGGGTTCTGATGCCAGATTCCGACGCCGGTCAGATCGGCGTTATCGAACGACAGAAAAAAGTGGATGAGCTGACGCAGCAACTGGCCCAGGCGGAACAGTCTCTCGAAGAGGTAAGAACTCGTTATGAGGCCTTACAGGAACGGACCGAAAGGGCAGAGGCCGCAAGGGATGACGCCCAGGCCCGGCTGAGCGAAACCGATCGTGAGCTTGGCCAGGTCGTCTCCAGAATAAGCGGGCTTCGCGCCCGCGCCGAGCAGATTGATGCACGACTTGCACGCATTCAGGAGGAGGTTGCAGACGTAGCTCTGAACCTGGACGAACAGCAGGAAAACCTTGGCATCGCTCGTGAAGAATGGCACCAGGCACTGGCGCTGACCGAAGACGGCGACGATGAAAAGGAACGTCTGCTCGAGCAGCGCGACATGCTCAGAGAGACGCTCGATGGCCTGCGCCAGGAAGCGCGCCACGACCGCGATCACGCTCATCAATTGCAACTGCAGCTGCAGTCACTCAGCAGCCAGCGCGACGGGCTGAGGCAGACTATAGACCGCATGCAGTTGCAGAAGGAACGGCTGGAAGAGCGCCTGGAAATGCTCAGGGAATCCCGGGAGAGCGCGGAAGAGCCCATGGAAGATCTGCAGATGCAGCTTGAAGGGTTGTTGGATCGCCGGCTAGCGGAAGAAGAAAAGCTGCATGCAGCCCGTGATGCGCTGGAAGAAATTGATCGCGAGGTGCGGGAAAAAGAGCAGGGCAGAAGTGGCACGGATCACCGGATTCAGGACGTCCGCTCAAAGCTGGAAAAGCTGAAAATGGAATCCCAGGCGCTTGAGATCCGCTCGGGTAACCATATCGAGCAGCTTGAAGAGCTGGATGTGAGGTTGCAGGACGTACTCTCGCAGTTGCCAGAAAATGCGAACCCGGACGAATGGGCAGCGGAGCTTGAAAGAATCGGGAGCCGTGTCCAGCGTCTTGGTGCCATTAACCTCGCGGCGATTGATGAGTATCAGGTCCAGAGCGAACGTAAAACCTATCTCGATAGCCAGCACGAGGATCTGATGGAAGCGCTGGAGATTCTTGATACGGCAATCCGCAAAATTGATCGCGAAACCCGGCAGCGCTTCAAGGAAACCTTTGATCAGATAAACGGAGGCCTGCAGGCACTGTTCCCGAAAGTATTTGGTGGCGGCAACGCCTATCTGGAACTGACGGGCGAGGATCTTCTCGAAACGGGCGTGACGATCATGGCGCGGCCACCGGGCAAAAAGAACAGCACTATCCATCTGCTCTCCGGCGGTGAAAAGGCGCTAACGGCCATTGCGCTGGTGTTCTCCATTTTTCAGCTTAACCCGGCGCCTTTCTGTATGCTGGACGAAGTTGATGCACCTCTTGATGACGCCAACGTTGGTCGCTACGCGAATCTGGTCAAGGAAATGTCAAAACAGCTACAATTTATCTACATAACCCATAATAAGATCGCTATGGAAATGGCAGATCAGCTTATGGGCGTAACCATGCACGAGCCTGGGTGTTCACGCCTGGTTTCTGTGGATGTGGAAGAGGCGGCCGCTCTGGCGGAGGCCTGAAACCGGATAGAAAACCGCCAAGCATGACAATAAGGCCATGTGATGCGGCTTTGCGTTGTATTCACTACGGGCTTTTTTTAGAGTAGCAGCCGGAGCCCTTTATTCGCCTCCGGATCTGATCTGCAAACAGGACAGCAGCACTATGTCACTTAGGGAATGGTTAATTGCCATCGGCACCCTGGTCATCATCGGCATTGTTATTGACGGTTTAAGGCGCATGCGCCGCGCCCGTAAGGAGTCTATTGCGATTTCTTCCAGTATGGGCGCCGATGACCTGAAAGACTCTCCGCTGGATGAGCATCATAATCCTGAGCTCCCGAACGGTGGGGCGAGGACGATTTCGAAAGATACGCTGGAAGAGCGTGGCTACGTAAGGCGTGAAAAACCGTCACGCTCTCGTGCTCCGAAACAAAAGCCGACACGGCCCGTTCGTGAAGCTCGGCGGGAAGATGCCGGTTTGCCCGACGATTCACCTGAGGGTGATGTTGTGGGTTGGGAGCAGGGAACGGCCGGCGGCAGCGTGGGAGAGTCTGGTTTTTCCTCTGTGGAGCCCGAAAATCTGACCGGTGATACGGGGTGGGGGGTCGACGATGAAGAGTTGTCGTCGCCAGAGCAACCTTCACCAGGGGGTGTCAGAAATGAGCCTTCTGCAAGCACGACTGACGTAGAGCAGGATACGGCGCGCCGTGACCCTGCAGGCACTCGCCCGGAGCAACCTCTGGCTGGAGCCAACCGCCCGGAAGCCCGTGAGGTTATTGTGATCAACGTGCTCGCCCGCCAGGGAGAGGACTTCAGTGGAAGCGCACTGCAAAAGCTGTTTGAAGCTTGCGGTCTGCTTCATGGCGATATGAAAATTTACCATCGCCATGAAGCAGAGGACACCATCAGCCCCGTGCAATTCAGCGTCGCGAACGCCGTTGAGCCTGGCACCTTCACGCCCAATGACGCAGCTGCCATGACGACACCGGGCATCAGCTTTTTCATGAGCATGCCAGGACCAACGAACGCATTGCAGGCTTTTGATTTCATGCTTGAAACCGCTCAGTGTGTTGTTCGTAACCTGGGCGGCGAATTAAAGGATGAGCGCCGTAGCGTGATGACGGCCCAGACGATCGAGCACTGTCGGCAACGTATTCGCGAATTCGAACGCAAGCAGCGCTCGCCTCGCCACTGAGCCGGCTGGGATCAGAACTGAAACAACAATGCCCGGAGTAGTCCGGGCATTTTTTTGACAGCCAAGAGCACGAATGTATGAGTAAGCCGTCACCGGACACGATCAAGCGGGTAGAGGAGCTGCGATCTACCCTTGAAGAGCACAATTACCGGTATTACGTGCTCGACGATCCGGGCATTCCGGATGCGGAGTATGATCGCCTGTTCCGGGAGCTGCAGAAGCTTGAGGCTGAGTATCCCGAGCTGGCATCGGACGATTCACCGACCCGGCGTGTAGGCAGCAGTGCAGAAACCAGTTTTGAGGAAGTGATCCACCGGTTGCCCATGCTATCGCTGGACAACGCATTCAGCGAAGACGAACTCCGTGATTTCGATCGCCGGGTGAGGGAGCGGCTCAGCAGTGATGAAGACGTTGAGTACGTTTGCGAGCCGAAGCTGGATGGACTTGCTGTCAGCCTGCATTACGAGCAAGGCTCGCTTACGCGGGCGGCAACCCGGGGCGACGGCTATGCCGGGGAGGACATCACGGCAAACATTCGTACTATTCCGTCTGTTCCGCTGCGGTTGAGAGGCGACGACGTTCCGGATCTGGTGGAAGTCCGGGGCGAGGTTTATATGCCTCGGGCCGGCTTCGAAGCGCTGAACCGCCGGCTGACAGATCAGGGTGAGAAAACCTTCGTAAACCCACGGAACGCAGCTGCTGGAAGCCTGCGTCAGAAAAAATCCACCGTCACGGCACGGCGCCCTCTGGAAATGTGCGCCTACAGCGTTGCGGTCACTGATGAAAGCTTGTTGCCGGATACGCAGTGGGAGAGTCTTCAGCAAGTTCAGCGCTGGGGCTTTCGTATTAATCCGGAAATGCGTAAAGCCCTGGGTGCGGGCGAGTGTCTCGCGGCCTATGCAGAGCTGATGCAGAAGCGCGATACGCTGCCCTATGAGATCGATGGCATCGTATTCAAGGTCAACCGGCTGGACTATCAGGAAGCCCTGGGATTCGTTTCCCGGGCGCCACGCTGGGCCATTGCCCACAAATTTCCCGCACAGGAAGAACTGACGGTTATTGAGGATGTGGAGTTTCAGGTGGGTCGCACCGGAGCGGTTACACCGGTTGCACGGCTGAAGCCGGTTTTTGTGGGCGGTGTGACGGTAAGCAACGCCACGCTTCATAACATGGATGAAATCCGCCGCCTGGACGTTCACATTGGCGATACGGTATTTATCCGCAGGGCCGGTGACGTTATTCCAAAAGTTGTGAAGGTGGTTCTGGAAAAGCGTCCTGAAAACGCTGAATCCGTAGAGCTCCCCAAACAATGCCCGGTCTGCGATTCGGATGTTATCCAGATTGAAGGCGAAGCCATCGCGCGTTGCTCCGGCGGGCTGTTTTGCCCTGCCCAGAGAAAAGAGGCGATTCGGCATTACGCGTCCAGAAAGGCGCTGGATATTGAAGGACTGGGGGACAAGTGGATTGATATCCTGGTTGATCAGGACATGGTGAAAACCGTTGCTGATCTCTACCTCCTGACCGCTGCGGATCTTACCCGACTGGAGCGCATGGGTGAAAAATCCGCCAGTAATCTGGTAGCAGCCATTGATCGCTCCCGCGAACCAGTGCTCTGGCGCTTTCTTTACGCGCTGGGTATCCGGGAAGTGGGTGAAGCCACGGCGAAATCATTGGCGTCGCATTTCGGCACCCTTGAGGCGGTGGCAGAGGCGGATGAGGAAGCGCTGATGGCGGTACCGGATGTCGGGCCGATTGTCGCCGGTCATATTCGCAGCTTCTTTGAACAAGTCCATAACCGGGAAACACTCGACGCCCTGCGTGAAGCTGGCGTCAGATGGCAGGAAGAGGAGATTACGGCGGGCGCAAAGCCGCTTGAGGGTCAGACCTGGGTGTTGACAGGCACCTTGACGGAACTGACCCGTGATGAAGCCCGGGAAAAGCTGGAAGCGCTGGGAGCGAAAGTTGCAGGCAGTGTTTCGAAGAAAACAACCTGTGTAGTGGCAGGTGAAGCCGCCGGATCCAAGCTTGCAAAGGCTGAACAGCTCGGCGTGCAGGTGATGGACGAGCAGGCTTTGCTGGATATGTTGAAGGAGCATGACCTGTTGTAAGCGCTGGCGTCACAGTTTGCGGGGAACGTTGCGAATTGCCCGAGCTGGAAACGCCCGGTGAACACAGCTTTGTCGCAACGGATGTCACTGTGGGACATGCCGGCAGAATGTTTGTCGTCGGATACGACAGCATGGATAACGACAGGGTACAGGTGCTGATATTCAATCAGAAGGGTGGCTTGCTTCAATTGCTCGAGGTGTCAGCGCCGGGAGATCAGTTAATACTACTGATCAGCCCGGAGGGTTTGTTGCTTAACCCTTAGTTGCCGATCTCTAAACACTGCCTTGTTGCCCGCTGGCACTGGCGTACAGGCGCAGATAGTCGGTGCTGGTCACGACACCTACAGGTTCGCCCTGAGTGTCTACAACCAGAGCGGCATTGAGCTGGTGTGCCAGCATCAGCCTGGCAAGCTGGTGGGCATCGGTTTCAGGAGAGGCTGTCAGAAAGGCTGGTAGCTCGATATGAGTCAGGCTCTGACTCATGGCATTGGTTTGATGATCATGAAGCCATGCCAGTAGCCATTGTTGCGCTACGAGCCCGGCAACGTTTGCGTCGGCTGTAACCACAAGGTGATTGGCGCCCTGTTCGTCCATCATGGTGATTGCCTCGGCCACAGTTGCGGAGGCGGGTATCGAGTAAAGTGTCGGGGAGCAGATATAGGAAACCGGCAGATAAGACCGTTGGTCTTTGCGTTCGCCTGCGGCGGTCGCGCCGTACTCTTCCAGAGCACGATGCCGGCCCGATTGAGCCGCTAGCTGAAACTCGGCATCCGTTGCTTCACCTCGCTTGGGGTTGATCGGTTGGCCTGCTGTCAGCTCAGCGACCTCACCCACGCGTCGCCCCCGAAAGATCTCCGGCAACCTTGTCCCGATGGGACGGCCTGGCTCACTGACAAAAATGGACACTTCTCTTACCCTCTGAAGTACACACCTCTCAACCAGTATATCGGCGCCGGAGTACGGATCATTAGCGGTAATTCGTTACGAAGATGCCACCTTCGGCTGGTGCATGCGCCCGGTCGCCAGCCTTCTGGCCAAAGTCACTGGCAGAGCGGACGGTTGCCCCGTTATCTGGTCTGCAACAAACTCCGCGAGCAAAGGAGCATAGGTGAGGCCTTTACTGCCCAAGCCAGTCAAAAGATAGAGGCCTTCCTCCACCCGTCCCTCTGCATCAAATAATGGCCCTGCTGCAGGCTGATAGTCGTGGGTTGTGCAGCGAAATCCAACGCGGCCCGCAAGCTGCTCCGACACGTCACTGGTTGCCAGCTTCGTTGATAGCATTTGTGGCACCATGGCCGAAAGCTCCCGGATATTCTCCCGGTGGCTCTCCGCCGTGGAATGGGGGTTGTCGTTGCGAAGATCAAACGTCGCGCCCACAACCGCGAGCCGCTGGCCCTGAGTGCCGTAGGCTGGATTCAGGTAACGGGCTCCGCAGATAACCGCCGTGGGGCTTTCTGAAAGGGTCTCAGGCATGTGAGTTACCTGCCCACGAATTGCCTTGAAGCGAAACTTGCCCGAGCCGGGAATGACTTGTGGGCTCTGGTGTCCCGCACAGATCACAACGCAATCGGCCTGAATGTCAGGGTTATCCGAGCCTGCTATGGAAAGATGCCATTGGCCATCTGAGATCGCCATCTCCTTTACTGAGCGCCCCAGCGCTTTATGAACCCCTGGATGCAAGGCAAGTGACTTACATAACTTGCCGGGCTCGAGCCAACCGCTGCCGGGAAACCATAATCCGCCGCTTTCAAGGCGAGCTCCGGTGAGATTTTCGGCTTCCTGCCTGGTGACCGGGCGCAAAAGGTCTTCAGGGTAATGGTTGCGCTCAATGAAACGGCGTTGACGATCCTGTTCACTGTCACTCCAGGCCAGTTGCAGCAGGCCGGTGGGATGCCAAAGCGTATCGCGGTATGAGTCGTAGTAGCGCTGGCTGAACATCAAGGCAGAGAGGGCAAGCTCTGTCTGATGGTTGAATTCCACGCCAAGTTTTACATACATGGCGCCCTGAAGATTGCCGGATGCAGCCGAGCCAGCCTCCTCCGCGGAATCGATCAGTGTAACAGCGCAACCTCTGCGCGCGAGGTTGTTTGCGAGCAGGCACCCCGCGATACCTGCGCCAATGATGGCAACGGATCTGACTGGTTTCCCAGCAGTGTCAGTTGGGGTGAGAGGTGCAATATCCGATCGGAAAACTCCGCGCTGCATCGTTTGATCAGGCCCGAAGCCTTCACACTCCTGCATACGAAAACCCACGCCCTCCAGCGTGCGCAGTATTGTGTCCTCTGAGGTGAGCGCAGCCAGCGTGGTGCCGGGTTTGCAGTGCTGGCGGATTCTGGCGATGGTTTTTCCCTGCCACATTTCCGGATTAATCGCCGGTGTAAAATCATCCAGAAACCATGCGTCGGCCTGAAAGCGAAGCGTGTCCAAGGCATCGTTTGCGTGGCCAAAAAACAGAGTAAGGCGAACCCGGCCGCCGGCCAGAACAAGGCGATGGGCGCCGCGAACCAATGAGGGGTAACTGGCAATCAGTTCACCCGACACGTCGCCAAGCTCCGGCCAGCACGAAAGCGCTTTTTCAAGATCCGCAAGAGTCAGCGGAAAACGTTCAATGGCGATGAAATGGAGCGTCGCTGCATGGGAGGGGCCGCAAGACTCCCACGCCTGCCACGTGGCAAGGAAGTTCAGGCCTGTGCCGAACCCGCTTGCCGCGACCACGAAAGATCCGGCCTCGGGAACTGCGGCGAAACGCGCTTTCAGATCGTTCTGTGCAATAAACACGTGACGGGATTCATTCAGCCCATACTGGCGGCTGAAACAGGCGTCTCCGAACAGCCTGGACTTGGGTACGCCGTCGTGCCAGACCAGCTCGGCCGGTTCAATAGCAGGCGGGTTGGTAGAGAAGGGAGCACGCACCCCTATTCCAGCAGGGTAATGCTTTCGATCACCACCGGATTTACCGGTACATCAGCCATGCCCCGGACGCGGGCAGTCTTTACGCCAGCAATACGGTCAACCACACCCATACCTGCGGTTACTTTTGCAAAGACCGCGTAACCTGCGCCCCGAACGCCGGCGTTCAGAAAATCGTTTTTTGTTACGTTAATGAAAAACTGGGATGTGGCAGAATCCGGGGCATTGGTCCGCGCCATGGCCACTGTGCCACGCAGATTGGGAAGGGTTGAAGACGCCTCATTCTTGACAGGCGCGCGGGTTTCCTTGCGTGCCATATCGCTGGTAAACCCACCGCCCTGGATCATGAAGCCCGGGATAACCCGGTGAAAGATCGTGCCGTCAAAAAAACCATCGCGGGCATACTGCAAAAAGTTCTCAACCGTCTCAGGAGCTACATCAGGGCGTAGCTGCAGTTCAATGGCACCCTCGCTGGTAAGGATTCGCACCTCAGGCAATTTGGATTTGGTGTCATTTGCGTCGGTCTGGGCGTGGGCCTGAAGCGTTAAAAACCACAAACCGAGAATCAAAACTACGACGTGGATTACATTGTGCAAGGGTTTTGCCAGATTCATCATTACCGGGGCTCTCAGTCGGTTAGCGGCAGGTGGAGTTCCTGCAATAATCACACGAACTCAATTGTGTTCCGATCTTAACAGATTTGATTCGCTGTTCGGGAGCCCGCCCTGTATTCGCTGATCAGGCGCTGGCGAGAACCGTGCGGCTTGATACGGTTGTTTGCTGGCCCTTGGCGCCGTAGAGCTTCTGTTGGTTGGAGGCGCCCCGAAAAATATCGGTAAGTCGGGTCAGACGCTTCTGCAGATGGTTGATAATTCGCCCGTTGTTTTCATTAAGAAGGTGGCATTCCCGAAGCTTGGTGTCCGCTTCATGCCAGAGGGTGTAGAGATCACTGAGGCCGGCACTGCGGATGAAGCGGGAAGGTTCGCCGCTGTCTGGTCGAAATCCCATCGCAACCAGCAGGCGTATCTTCTGCTTCGCGCGCTCACGGATTTCTTCAAGAACGGCGTTCTTTTGCTGAGTCAGTGTTTCAAGTGCTTTGGAGTCGGAACCGGAAAGGCAGGATTTCTCCTGTCGCAAGATTTCCACCAAGGTTTCGAGTTGGCGGATATCCTGGGACAGAAGGTTTTTCAGATCGTCAATTGCAGCCATGATTTACTCACCCGAATATGCTTTTATCCATATCAAGCATCTTCTGGGCCAGCTTTTCTGCATCAACTTTATAAGTGCCATTTGCGAGCGCTGTACGAATTTCTTCGATCCGCTCGTCATCCATTTCAGGATAATCTCCCAGCTTTTGTTCAAGCTGCTTGAGATTCCTGGCCTGGCTGCTCAGGTTCACGTTTTCGCCGCGGGCACTCTGTGCCTTGGTCTGCTCGCGGGCAGTTTGCCCGGCATTTTGGCTGTTTGCGGGCTTGTCGGCCGTTGTTCTCTGGGTGTTGACCTGGCCTTGGCCAATTCCATTTAAGTCAACTGACATATCATTACCTGCTTTACAGTTAAGCCGCACAGACGTGGGCTGACTCGGGTTTATACCCATGTAACGGCACAGTGCCGGATTACTTTAGGGGCAAAAGTACACTTTTTGTTAACATTCTGTCACAGTTTTAACGGGCCTTGTGGCAGTGATCGACCGGTGGCAGTTTTTTGCCGGCGGAAAAGATCTGCCAGGCAGCTGGCCCGGAGCGCATTACATCGGCACCTCAACGTGCCCGGGGGCAATAACGTTGGCTTTGACGGTGCGTGACGAGGCAAGGTTTTCTACCAGAACCTGCTCACCAACGGACGCGTTAGCGAGAGCTTTGCCCCGGGAACGAACCGAAAAAGATCCGCTGCGAGCGCTGATAATAACATGGTCGCCCCGCGCGACAGCGTCTGGTGCTTCAAGGAGGTCGGGCGTCAGGACCGAACCAGCATTAACCGGTCTGCGCACAACCATACCTTCTATAAGGGCGGCATCGGTCACTATTCCTCGCCGGCTGGCATTCACCACGACAGAGCGGGCCTCAAGCATGCCTTTGGTTATTCGCTCGCCACGCCCGAAAGGGCGGGCCGCGACAAGTGCGGGGCCGCTGATAGAAACCGTGGCTGTTACGAACATACGCCACGGCCGTTCACCGCTGCAAGCCACTTGTACAGAGGGATGCTCACTCTTCCAGGGATCACCGGAAAATTCTACCGCAAGAGGGGCCGAGCAAGGTGCAAGAGATATTCGGCTATCAATACGGCCGGTCTCAAACGTAACCTGATATCCCTCTTTGGCCTGGGTGCGGGCAAACGCATCAAGAAATGATGTGGTCGCGGTACGAATTTCATTTGCTGTCGTCTCCGCCAGCACAGAGCTGGCCAAAGCCGACATGAATAAAAGCGAGACTAAAAGCTTGGTGCGCATATGGCCTGGTTTGTCCTATGCTGTCAGTAACACGGCAAAATTTACTATAAATGCCTAAGGATTGCGGTATTCCGGCCGTTAAACTGGCTTATCCGCATGTGGGTGACGTTATTCTGTCGCCCAGGTGACTCAATTCCAAAGATCAGCAAAATGCATGCCGGTGCATACGATCGGCCAGAGGAGACTGTTATGGCAGGCGTATTGGACAGTGTTAACCAGCGGACGCAGCTGGTCGGGCAGAATCGCCTTGAGCTTCTTCTTTTTCGCTTGCGTGGGCGCCAGATATACGGCATCAACGTGTTCAAAGTTAAGGAAGTACTTCAGTGTCCGAAGCTGTCTTCCATACCTAACAGTCGCGCAGTTGTTCGCGGTGTGGCGCACATCCGTGGCGAGACCATTCCGGTCATTGACCTGGGTATGGCTATTGGCTTGCCGGGAATTCCTCAGGAAGACCTGTCGAGCTGCTTCGTGATCATCACCGAGTACAACCGCAAAACCCAAGGCTTTCTGGTAACGGCAGTAGATCGGATCATGAACATGAATTGGGAAGACATTCTCCCTCCTCCCAAGGGCACGGGTAAGGATATTTACCTTACAGCGGTTACGAAAATTGATGACAAGCTGGCAGAAATAATCGATGTAGAAAAGGTTCTCTCAGAGGTTTCTCCTCTCCGGGAGGATGTTACCGAGGCAGTCCTCAGCAAGAGCGCTGAACGGGCTCCGGGGCACCTGCCGGTTTTGGTGGTCGATGATTCCGCGGTAGCACGCCGCCAGATCGAGCGCTGCCTTATCGCGATTGGCATGAGCGTCGTAGTCCGGAACGATGGTAAACAAGCCCTCCAGTATCTGAAAGAGATCACGGAGGACGGTTCAAAAGCAAAGGACCACCTTTCGATGATAATTTCCGATGTGGAAATGCCCGAAATGGATGGCTATACCTTGGTTACACGGGTTAAAAGTGATCCTGCACTCAGCGATCTGTTTGTTATGCTCCATACGTCATTGAGCGGTGTATTCAACAAGGCTATGGTTCAGAAGGTGGGAGCTGATGATTTCATGGCAAAATTCAGCCCGGATGAGCTCGCTGAACGAATCATGGAAATCATGGATCAGGGCTGACTCTTTATTTGTCCGGAAATTCATTCAGAACTGAGAACCAATGAAAGCGGAAATTACGCCACAGGAATATGAAGCCTTCAAAACGTTCCTGCAGGATGCGTGTGGTATTTTGTTGGGCGATAACAAACAGTACCTTGTGAAAAGTCGGTTACGGCGGATTCTGGAGGAGAATGGCCTGAACTCCCTTGGAGAATTGCTTGAACGCCTTAAAAGGCCGGGTCGTGCCAACCTCAAGGAAGTGGTTATAGACGCTATGACCACCAATGAAACGCTCTGGTTCCGGGATAACCACCCGTTCCGTATCCTGCAGGACAAACTGCTTCCGGAATTTGCTGCACGTTCCTCTGTCGCTCCCTTGCGAGTCTGGTCTGCTGCGTGTTCTACCGGACAGGAGCCTTATTCTGCGGGCATGATTGTTGATGAGTTCAGGCGCCAGAAGCCTGGAAAGCTGCGAGATGTGAAAATTACCGCGACGGACATATCGAAAAGCGTGCTCGAAGTAGCACGGCGCGGTGAATACGAGATGATCGCCATTGGTCGAGGGCTTTCGCCGGAGCGGCAGAAACAGTTTTTCACACCTTCTGCCAATGGGGGCTGGCAGATTCGGCCGCACATCAAAAGCATGGTTGAGTTCAAGGAGCTGAACCTGCTCGAACGCTACATGCTGGGCAAGTTTGACATAGTGATGTGTCGCAACGTGCTGATCTACTTCTCCGCAGCCCTGAAGAAAGACATTCTGACCCGTATTCATGCCACTCTGAACCCTGGTGGCTACCTGATACTGGGCGCCTCGGAATCTCTTAACGGCATGCCTGAGCTCTACGAAATGGTGCAATGCCAGCCGGGAATCATCTACAGGAAGAAATAAGCAATGCCCTTTAACGTATGGGTTCTGGTGGCTGCACAGGCACTGGCCATGTGTACTGCGCCTTTTATTGTATTTATCGGGAGTATTCAGGGGCGTCTTCTGGCCTCGGCCCCGGAGTACGCCACGCTGCCTGTTGGGCTCGTAGTTGTGGGTACCGTTCTTGCCATAAAACCTGCTACCTGGCTGATGGAGAGGTTAGGGCGCAAGCGGGTGATGCTGCTTGGCGCGTCAATGGGCATGCTTGCTGGTATTCTCGGTGCGCTGGCTTCCTGGCTCGGCCAGTTTCCGTTGCTTTGCCTGGCCGCCGTCGTAGGTGGGACGGGGCTGGCGGTGGTTCATCAGTATCGCTTCGCGGCCATGGAATCGGTGCCGGATAACATGGCGGGCTCAGCTGCTGCACGGGTTCTGCTAGGCGGACTGGTTGCCGCATGGCTTGGGCCCGAAATTGCTGCATTCGGCAACGGAGCCGGGGCAGACCACCCGTTCCTCACCAGTTGGCTGGTTCTGGCCGGTGTTCAGTTTGCAGCCTTGGTGATACTCGTTGTGGGATACCAGGCAAAAGGCGAGCGGGTAAAAGAAACACACGCGGGCGGTGGCAGGCCGCTGCGGGAAATTCTCGCTAACCCTCTGGTTTGGGCGGCTGTAAGTTCTGCTGCCATTGGCTATGCGGTAATGAGCTTTATCATGACCGCAACGCCACTGAGCATGACTGAAATGGCCGGGCATGATCTGGATGACGCCAAGCGGGTTATTCAGTTGCATATTATGGCCATGTATCTGCCTTCGCTGATCAGCGGCTGGCTAACGCGGGTTGTAGGCATTCCGCTGATGATGGCAGCCGGGCTGCTGGCGTATTCGGGGTGTGTTGTGCTGGCGGCCAGTGGTGTCAGTTTTCACCATTACCTATCGGCTCTGCTACTACTCGGTGTTGGCTGGAACTTCCTGTTTGTGGGCGGCACCACCTTGTTGCCCCGTGGCTACACAGCTGCCGAGCGATTCCGGGTTCAGGGCCTGAATGACGTTTTCGTGTTTGGCTCGCAGGCTACGGCCGCTTTGTCGGCAGGTGTTATTCTCTCCTGGCTTGGCTGGTCTTCTCTGGTAATGATTGCGGTGCCATTTCTTGTTATTCATGCTGTGTTTATGATGCTTTGGTTAACCCGGAGAGAGGCCGAAGTTGGTGAATCGTCATGACTGTGGGCGCCTATGGAGCAGCTTAATCTTCGCCATCTTTACTATTTCTGGGTAATAAGCCGTGAAGGCTCTATTGCCAAAGCCAGCGATGTTCTTGAGCTGGCGCCTCAAACCCTCAGCGGCCAATTGGCGACGTTTGAGGCTTCCATTGGTGGTCGTCTGTTTCTGCGGGAAAATCGCAAGCTCATCCTGACTGATCTGGGGCGGTTCATACTCGGGTACGCCGATGACATTTTTGCGCTGACCGGGGCATTAACTGAAACCTTGCGCTCAGGTCCAGCAGATCGCCCGCTGGCCCTCTCAGCCGGCATCTCCGCTTCCATCCATAAACTGATCGTTTACTACCTTTTGCAGCCCGCTATGGCGATTGATCGGCCGATTCAGCTTGAGTGTCAGACAGGCCGGACTCAGGGGTTGATTCTAAGCCTCAAGCGAAAAGAACTCGATGTTGTGCTTACGGACCGTATGCCGGGTATCCAGAAAGAAGCAAACCTGACGGTTCATCCGATCGGCAGCTCCAGTATCAGCCTCTTTGCAGCGCCGGCCCTGGCTCAACGGTTAAAGCCTGGGCTACCCGCATCACTTAATGGAGAGCCGTTTCTCGCAAATGCTACTGATGTGCCTTACTTTGAACGTCTGATGAACTGGTTTTCGCTGAACGGAGTGCGTATGAATCTCGTAGCACGGGTGGACGACAGTGCGTTGATCAAGGTTTTCGGGCGTGAAGGTTTTGGTGTTTTTGCCGCGCCTACCGTAATTCGGGGTGAGGTTTGCCGGCAGTATGAAGTGGAACATCTCCTTGCAATTGATGATGTGACCGATGAGCTGTTCGCCATTACCCGCGGCAGCAGACTGAGCCACGAAGGCGTCCGCGCTATTTGTGAGGCGCGCACAGACTTCAGGAACACTAAAAATACATCGAAAAAATCGATGTAAAATAATTAAAAAACATTGTTTTATCGAGCTTTGATTGCCGGCATTATGGAGAGGTAAAAGGCAGCAACCCATAAGGAGAAGCAGCCATGAAAACTATCCATAAATTCCGACTTGAACCGGGGAAAGAGCCGACCACATTATCGCTAACCGAGGGATACCGGGTAGTTCGTTGCGAATACATCGTTCCACACAAAGCAGTTTACCTGTGGGTGGAACAACCGCTGAATGTTGGAAGCCCTGAACTGAAGCGGCAGTTCCGGGTAGCCCTTTCCGGGGAGCCAGTGCCAAGAACCTATGAGTACCTTGACACAGCGCTGGATCAATTTGGCCCCGAGGCGTATCACGTGTTTGCAGTCCCTGCCGAAGGTCAGGCTGGAGGCGTCAAACCTGAGAGTGATGCTCCGATCAACCAGCCTTTGGCAGCGTCGGATTGGTGAAGCATGTGAGCGTCTGAAGCTTCTATTTCTTCTACCGCTTCTTTTTCTGATAGTGGCCTGCACAGGCGTACCCAAAGGTATACAGCCCGTCACCGGGCTAAATGCAGATAAGTACTTGGGCAAGTGGTACGAAATTGCCCGGCTGGACCACTCCTTCGAGGAGGGGCTGAGCCGGGTAACCGCCGAATACGAACTGCAAGATGATGGCAGTATCAAGGTAACCAACCGCGGATACGCATTCGTTACCGGCTACGACAGAGACTATCTGTGGTTCCTCTCACGGACACCTGACGTGAGTGAGGAAGCAATTGCGCGGTTCAGGGAAGTAGCCTTGAAGGCTGGATTTGATCTCGAGGAGCTTGTTGTAGTGGATCACAGCTCGGCGAAATAGCTTGCTGTCAAAAGGGTAAGTGGCCGGTTTTCACCCAGATAACGGTTTCTTGCTCCACGAAGGGGTGATGCTGACTCAAATGAGGGCTTCTTAGCCAGGAACCCTCAGGATAGCGACCGTGTTCATCACAGAACTCCCCGGAAAGCACAAAGATTTCTTCACCCCCAAAATGCCTGTGCGGCTGAAACTTCTCATTGGCAGGCCATTTAACAAGCGCCACATGTTCGTGTTCAAATTCGTGAAGCGGCATGACTTCAAGGCCACCGATACCAGGCAACCAATTGCTGTTTCTGGTATCAACGCGAACAGTCGTCAGATCGCGCTCATTGAACTGATGCAGCTTTACCAACAGCGTGCAGCCAGGCTTGCTGAAAGGTGTGTGCCCGCTTCCGGGTGGGTTGCGCAGGTAGGTGCCGGCAGGGTAATCGCCGTTTTCATCCGAAAACACGCCTTCCAGAACCAGTATTTCTTCCCCAAGAGGGTGCTCATGCCGGTTAAATGAGGCGCCAGGCTCGTAGCGAACAACGCTGCTTGCGTGGCCACGCTCAGCTTCTTCTCTGGCCAGAGTTTTCCGGACGACTCCGGTAGCGGGGCTAGGCGCCCAGTCCTGTTCGCCGGTGCGAACTACCACCCTTTTGTCAAAATCCATGTTCAGCATTGCATACCTCTTTAATAGTAATATAAATTGAAACATCCATTACGCTGAAGAATTGCCAGTGGATGAGCCGCTTTGCGGCTACTTGATCAACATCTGCACATCACGGAAGGCAGAGTGCTTACAGTGTCGCATCCATTCAAAAGCTACCATTTCGGTCGTGACGATACGTGCGCCGCTGTCACTGAGCCTGTCGAGGGCAACGTCCCGGTCGAATTCGTTGCGGGAGCCCGTCGCATCTGCAACAACCCACACCTTATAGCCAGCATCAACAAGGCTGAGCGCCGTTTGCATCATGCACACATGAGTCTCGCAGCCCGCAATAATAACGTGTTGCCGGCCTTCCGGAAGGTTTTCAACCAAACCGTCGGGGCAGGCGTCAAAGTGGTATTTGGCCAGCGTTTGATGGCAAAGTTCCTTCACCACTCCCACGTTGGGTCCCAGCTTTTCCGGCAGCTGCTCGGTTGCCAGAACAGGGATATCCAGAAGCCCCGCAATCGTAGCGAGGATGACACACTGGTTGACCACCTCCTGCCCGTGGGCAATGGCAGGCATCAGCTTTTCCTGAACGTCTATCAGCAACAGGATTGATTGTTCCGATTTCATGAGCATTGATAGCCTCCAGGCTTGGTTAACAGGCTGAACAGAATAGAAATACTGTCGAGCTCGAAGCGCGAGCGGCGCATACCATACAGGTTATTATTAGCGCAATCCGGAATAATTGCCGGGTTTTATAGCAAGGTAGTTGCCAAGCGCCACCAAAACCATTAAAGTTTGCGCCCTCAAATGAGCGACGATATAGCTGATTTGAAACAGGTTATTGGAGAGGTGGCCGAGTGGCTGAAGGCGCACGCCTGGAAAGTGTGTAAACGTTAATAGCGTTTCGAGGGTTCGAATCCCTCTCTCTCCGCCAATACAAGACCCCGGCAGCGATGTCGGGGTTTTTTTACTGGCTGAAATAAAAGATGAGAGCCGAGCAATCTTCAGGGATCAAAGCCACTTTCTGGCCTCTGCAATCACCGTGTCCATTCGGTTTTGCAATGGCTTGTCGCGCCGAACCGCAAGGTAAAGCGGCTCTCTAACAGGAACAGGAAGTCGGTGAATTTTGACGAGCTCTGGCTTCGGGAAGGCTTCAACAGCGTGAGCCGGTAGTACAGTAAAACCCAACCCTTTACTTACCGGCTCCAGAATCAGACCGATCTGGTTCGAAAAACCCTTCTTTTCGAACAGGTTGCAGTGCTGAAACTCCGGATAGTTAGCACCAAGCAGCATGCCAGCGTGATGGGCCCCATCAGGGTGATCGATAAACCCAAGTTCTGTTAATGCCTTCCAGCTTGGTTCAACAACATTCGCTGGCGTAACCAATAGCAGTGACTCCCTTGCAACCGGTTGACAGCTGACTTCCTCAAGAGTTGACATACTGGTCATAAACCCGATATCGATCCCGTAGTTGGAGATAGCGTTTTCAACATCCGTATTCGGAGCAAATCGATAGTCAATGACGAGCTTCGGATACTGGCGTTGCAGATCGAGAAGGTGGGCGTAAAGCTTGAGGCCTACGCTTCCGGGAGACATCACCCGAACCAGCCCCTCATAGGCGGGATCCTCGGCTATTCTCTGCTCCAGGCTCGACAGGGCCTGGATGATAGTGCGCCCTTCTGCGTAAAGGCGTTCGCCCGCATTTGTGAGTGAGAATTTTTTGCCCTCACGAATTAGCAACGCTACGCTCAATTGATCTTCCAGTTTTCGTATGTGCTGGCTAACCCCCGATTGCGTCATGTGCAGGCGCTCGGCTGTGCGGGTGAAGTGGCCTACTTCAACGAGCGTGCAGAAACTGCGTAGCCATAAGGTGTTAGTCATTAAAAACTGTACTCATATGAATGACAAACGATAATTTTACGTAATCACAATGTGTTTGTAACCTGTCTGGACCTTAAAACAGGAGAGCAGGGCATGAATAACGTTTATCCCAGAAATTTTTCCCACATCGGTATTTCAGTTCCCAATCTGGAAGAGGCCGTCAAATTTTATACCGAGGTTATGGGCTGGTATCTGATCATGGCGCCGACCGAAATCGTTGAGGACGACAGCGCCATTGGTGAAATGTGCACCGAAGTATTTGGCGAAGGTTGGGGAAGCTTCCGTATTGCCCATATGTCTACCGGTGACCGGATTGGCGTTGAGATGTTCCAGTTCAAAAACCAGACGAATCCGGAGGATAACTTCGAATACTGGAAAACCGGCATCTTCCATTTCTGCGTACAGGATCCGAACCTTGAAGAACTGGCCGACCGCATCGTTGCGGCCGGTGGCAAGAAGCGCATGGAGAAGCCGCGTTATTACTATCCCGGTGAGAAGCCCTACCGCATGATTTACATGGAAGACCCCTTTGGAAACATTGTGGAGATCTATAGTCACAGCTACGAGCTGATTTACAGTGAGGGTGCTTACTGACGGCCGATAATCTGATCGGCGAGAACGGTCAGTTCTGATGCAACAAGATCCGGAACCGGAACACCAGGTGCCGGCAGCATGGCGTTGCCGTACCGGGTAAGAAAGGCACCATGGCAGCCAGCGGCCTGAGCGCCTATCGTATCCCAAAGGTGACACGCTACGAGGCACAGATCCGACGTTTCGACTGACAGCTCCCTTGCTACCAGGTGATAGGTTTCGGGCGATGGCTTGAATTTGCTTGTTGTCTCGACACTGAAGGTTCGCTCGAAAAAATGACTTAACCCCGCCTTATCCATTGGAGTAGGCGAAGCTCCGCTGGCGGAGTTGGTCAGTGTCACCAACCGGAGCCCGGCGTCGCGCAATCGGGTCAGGGCCGGTATGACGTCTGGATGGGCCGGCATTGTACTCATCCGTTCCTTCAGCTCCGCAATATCACTCTCTTCGATGGTCACCTGATGAATATCGGCGACCATCCGCAGTGTTCCCACGCCGAGATCACCAAAGGGTATATAGATGCCGGATAGAGTCATTGTTTGCGAGTAGAGGATCAACTGGGCGAACCACTCTCTCAGGATCCGTCTATCACTGAAAACGCGATCAAACAATGGTTCGAGGGTCGTTATATCAAGAAGCGTTTCGTTAACATCGAAAACGATAATCTGCGGAAATTTTGTGTGTGGCATAGAACATCCTCTTTCGGTTACGGCGGATACAAGCGGTTGTCTGAATGATGGATTATCTTTTCGACTGTAGCTGGACGTGAGTGATCGCTCAAGATAAAATTGAGTAATCATTCAAGTTTATCGCCGCGTTGTATTGCGGCCCTGTAAAACACTGGAAATGGCTTATGGCGCGTGCATCAATCCACAATCGGCAAGACTCTCTGGAACGAGCCCTACAGCTGTTCTGGCAGAAGGGCTTTCATGCCACCTCGCTGAAGGATCTGGAAAAGGCCCTCGATATGCGGCCGGGTAGTATCTATGCCACCTTTGGCAGTAAGGATGGGCTTTTCCAGGAGGCCCTGGAGCGCTATTCCCGCCTTGGTCTGGTAGAACTGGAGCGTACGTTTCAAGCTTACGAATCACCTTTGGCAGGGTTGGCGGCCTATCTGCGTGGGCTCGGTGGGATTTGTGATAAGGAGTTGCCAAGCCGTGCATGCATGCTGGTTAAAAGCCTGCTGGAGCTCGGCGAACGAGAACAAGCCGCTCGGGATAAGGCTGAAGAGTTGCTGGCGGGTATGGAAGTGCTCTTTATTGATCGCTTTTCTGCAGCCCAAAGGGCCGGGGAACTGAATAGTCGGCTTGATCCCGTTCTACTTGGTCGGCGGTTGCAGGCGGAGATAATGGGGTTGCGGGCTTTTGCACAGCGTGACGTAGATAGTGCGACCGTACATGCGCTCGCGGAAGACATGGCCCAGTCCCTGGAAGCGATGCGCGCTGAAGAGGTTGCAGACACAATCTGATGTTTAGTGCGTATTTGCCTGCTCTCATTGCTATGACGGCTGAGAGCAGGCTTTCACTCGGACAGGTTGTTCAGACTGTCGTTTCCGTTGCCAGTTTATCCTGAGTTTTCAGATCAAAATCCGAGGCGTCATGGCGCTCATGTAGCTGCTCGGAAGGCTCTCCCGAAGTACGATTTACTATGCGACCACGTTGAACAGCCGGGCGCTCAAGGATTTCTTTAGCCCAGCGCCGGAGGTTTTTGTAGCTCTCGACCTGCAAGAACTCACCAGCACCGTACGCTTCGCCCAGCACCAGATTGCCATACCACGGCCAGGTGGCTATGTCGGCAATGGAGTATTCGTCTCCACCGAGATAACGATGCTCGGCGAGCTCCCGATCCAGTACATCCATCTGGCGTTTCACTTCCATGGTGAAACGATTGATCGGATATTCAAACTTTTCGGGCGCGTAAGCATAAAAGTGCCCGAACCCACCGCCCAGATAGGGCGCTGAACCCTGCAGCCAGAACAGCCAGTTCAGTACTTCGGTACGTGCAGCTGCATCTTTTGGGAGGAAATGCCCGAACTTCTCCGCCAGATAGAGAAGGATCGAGCCGCTCTCAAAGACCCGGCTGCCGGTGTCCGTATCAAAAAGTGCGGGGATTTTCGAGTTTGGGTTTACCTCGACGAAGCCCGAGGAGAACTGCTCGCCATCGCCAATCCGTATCAGGTGAGCGTCGTATTCTGCTCCCGTTTCACCGATGGCCAATAGCTCTTCGGCCATGATGGTAACTTTCTGGCCGTTAGGTGTGCCCAGCGAATAGATCTGTAAAGGGTGCTTACCACGCGGCAGCGTCGCCTTATGTGTAGCGCCGGCGATGGGGCGGTTAGTTTTGGCCCATTCCCCGCCATTCTCGGCGTCCCAGGTCCAGACGCGTGGTGGTTCGTACTGTTTGGTGTTCGACATAATGCAGGCCCCATTCCAGGTTAGTTCAAGCTGCGACGAGTCGGAACGCTGATTAACCGCTCCGACTCGTTGTCTTATTAATCAGCCTTGTACCACTCAAATTTCTGAAAAGGCTTGTCTATCGGCGTGTCGGCAAGGTGGTTAGTGTAGTTGCTCATGGTTTTCTGCGCCAAACCAAGAATGACCTCCAGAACCTGACGCTCGGTGAAGCCTGCCTCCAGAAATGCGGCCACAGCGCTGTCATCAACGTTGCCCCGGTTACGCACAATGGCGAGAGTGAAATCACGCAGAGCTTCCAACCGATCTGTCGGCAGCGGGGTTTCGTTACGCAGCGCCTCGGTGATGGCATCATCAACCTTCATATTTTTGGCGATGCCGGTATGAGCAGGCACGCAGTAGTGACATGCATGTTCAACGTTAATGGTCTGCCACACGACGGTGGTTTCCTCGTCATCGAAGCTGCTGTCCAAAAATAGCTGGTGAAGCCGTTGATAGCCTTCAAGCAGCCCGGGCGCTTCGGCCATAACCGCGTGCAAGCCCGGAATCATTCCGAAGGCTTTAACGGATTTGTCGAGCAGGTCCTGGCTTTCTTTTGGAGCACTTTGCTGATCGTGAAGGGTAAACTTGGCCATGGAGTGGCTCCTTGTAGTAAGACAAATGTGATATGACTCGCATTGATTTGACGCTGCTTTGGTTGAGTGATCGCTCAATAAAGGACGGCGTTGAGCAAAAGCGAGTTCAACGGCAGTACCTTAACTTAACTTGAGTGATCACTCAAGTTATAAATGAGTGACCACTCAAAAACTGATCGAACCTTTGGGCAGAATTCCTTTTTCTGTCAGGTCCTTCAAAATAGCGGCACATTTCATTTGCAGATAATCCCTTAGCAGGCGCATCGCAGGTGTGATGGATTGGCGACTCGGGCAAATGAGCCACAGCTCTGTAACGCGCGGTCGAAATTCGGACATGACGCTGACCACCCGACCGGTCAGCAGGTCATCAGACATATCGAGACAGGACTTGACCGCGAATCCCTTGCCAGCTGCACACCAGCGACGTACCAGGTCGCCATCGTTGGAGGTACGGTCACCTCGCATTCGTACCTTGAACTGCTGGTCGCCGCGGGTGAATGTCCATATATCGTAGGGAATGTCCTGTAATTGGTAGAACAGGCCGTTGTAAGACGCCAGGTCGTGGGGGTGGCTGGGCGTTCCATGCTGCTCAAGGTACGCCGGCGTTGCGCATAGGATGCCTGGTACGTCACAGATTTTGAAACCGTACAGGCCGGCATCGTCGGGGGAGCCGTAGCGTAAGGCCATATCGACGGAGTCCCTGTAGAAGTCGATGTTACTGTCGCTAATATTGACGCGCAGGCTGAGGTGCGGATGGTTTTCCATAAGGTCATCCAGCCAGGGCAGCACACGATTACGCCCTAGATCAGAGGACACGGCAAGGCGTAGCTCACCTTCCACCGAATCCTGGTCGCCCAGAATGTTATGACGTGCCTGCTCCAGCATATTCAATGCCTGCTCGCACTGCGGGAGGTATTTCTCACCCGCATTGGAGAGCCTCAGTTGCCGCGTTGTTCTGACAAAGAGCTCCACACCCAGTGCACTTTCCACTCTTTTCACCGCCGCACTGGCGGTCGCGGTGCGCATGTCGAGACTGGCCGCGGCGGCGGTAATGCTGCGAAACTCGGCCACCTTGAGGATTACTTTGAGGTCGTCAATCGTCATATTGTCAAAAATAATTTGATAGTGTTTCAGGGATTAAGCTGTTTTTGGCAGTTTAGTAAAGGTTCACACTGATCACCAGTTAAACGCCATCATGGCATAAAGCAAACGCAGGAGATCAGCAGATGAAAGCCATAGGTTATAGCGAAGCGCTTCCCATTACCGATAAAAACGCGCTTATCGATATCGAGTTACCACAACCGATCGCCAGTGGTCGTGATTTGTTGGTTCGGGTAAAAGCCGTTGCCGTTAATCCGGTGGACTACAAAATCCGCCAGAATGTGCCTGCGGAAGACGGAAAGTACAAGGTGATTGGCTGGGACGCCGCAGGAGAAGTAGTTGCGGTTGGAGAAGCTGTCACCGGCTTCAAGCCTGGTGATCAGGTTTTCTATGCAGGAGATCTTACGCGCTCCGGAACTAACGCCGAGTTCCAGTTGGTGGATGAGCGGATCGTAGGACATAAACCCCAGAGCCTTTCCGACTCAGAAGCCGCGGCACTTCCACTGACCACTATTACGGCTTGGGAATTGTTGTTTGAGCACCTGCAGCTCAAGCGGCAATCACCGGGGGATCGGGGTAAGTCGAATGAAGTCGTGCTGGTTGTCGGCGCTGCTGGCGGAGTTGGTTCTATTCTGATCCAGCTGGCCAAAACCCTGACCGGGGCAACGGTCATCGCTACCGCATCCCGTGAAGCTTCCAGAAACTGGGTGCAGGCGCTAGGTGCCGACTTTGTGGTGGACCACCGGCAACCGCTTAAGCCCCAGATTGATGCGCTGATGGCAGAGGGGCAGATTGGGGCGGTAACTCATGTGGCCAGTCTTAATGCGACTGAACAGTACTTCGACAGCTACGTAGATATGCTCGTTCCATTTGGCAGAATTGCGCTGATCGACGATCCTGCGTCACTGGATGTGATGAAAATCAAACCAAAGAGTCTGTCACTGCATGTGGAATTCATGTTCGCTCGCTCCATGCACCAGGCTGCGGATATGAATGCGCAGCATGAACTGTTGGAGCAAGTCGCAAATCTTGTGGATCAGGGGTATATCCGCACAACTGCAGGTAAGCATCTGGGCACTATCAATGCCGAAAACCTCAGGGCAGCACACGCGGAACTGGAATCCGGTCGTGCCGTAGGCAAGGTTGTTCTGGAAGGTTTTTGAACCTTCACAACCCGCATTTAACCCTTTTGAAAAGAGAGAACAAACGGATGACTAAGCTTACCATCATTGCTCATATCACGGCCCATGCCGGAAAAGGCGAATTTTTAAAGCGTGAGCTGGAAAAGCTGCTCGTACCCACGCGTAAAGAGCCCGGCTGCCTGCAGTACGATCTCCATCAGGACAACAAGAACGCTGAGCATTTTATGTTCTGCGAGAGCTGGGAGTCCCGCGAGACATGGCAGGCCCATATGGCGGCGCAGCCCCTGCAGGACTACCTCAAAGCAGTTGAGGGAGCCGTTGAGGATTTCACCTTGTACGAAATGAGTCATATTGGCTGAGACACTGGCCGGAACTTTGGAATAACCCTCCAGCGGTCATGCCACTATTGCTGGGCTGCCGAACCCCACGGCGCGTGCAGCGCGATACTGAGCAGTACGCGCTTGCCACGCTTGAGTCTCCGAAAGAGAAAGTAAACGGTATTTGATGGACTCTTGAGTGATCGCTCAAATGCTACACTTTTTGCTAAACCATCGCACGTCAGATTCAGCCGCTGATGCCATTTGATAATACTTTCCTCAGGGCAGTTTGGTTTTGGTTGACAGTAACAACCATTATTCCATATAGTTGACACTATCCACTAGATAGAGGTTGCTTATGCCTGACAGGTCACTTAGCGAAGCCGTGCACCGGTTGATGCATGCATATACACACCTTCTGCGCGAAGGCATCCGCAAACAGCAAATCGAATTACCGGTCACGCATATCAGGGTGCTGAAGGGAATCTGTCGTAACCGTAAGGCGACCGCGCAGTCAATCGCCAAACGAATGCAGCGCGACAAAGCGCAGATCACCCGCGCTTTGAACGACTTGATTGAAGCCCGCTTGATTGTTAAGGCAGATAATCCCCTTGACCGCCGGAGCCAGCTCCTGAAACCGACGCTCAAAGGCAGGAAAGTGATGGCTCAAATTGATGCAGTGGAAGAGTGGGCTGTAGAACAATTGACTGCAAAACTGGGGAGCGATGAGCTCACGCTGTTCCTCCGTATCAGTCAGACCATGGCAGACAGCGCGGAACAGATTGCCAACGCTGAAGAGGGGAAGTCCTGATGTCTAAACCTGCGCCAAGAACTCTGGAGGTGATTCGCTCCGCCTACATCACTCCACATATGCTACGTGTAACGCTTGGTGGTTCGGGATTGGCCGACTTTCCGGAGGATCAGGAAAGCGCTTATATAAAGCTGATTTTTCCGCAGCCCGGGGGGGCGCGACCGTTGATGCGAACCTACACCATCAGCGGACAGCGCAGCGATGAGCTTGATGTGGATTTTGTGCTTCACACGGCAGACGGACCAGCATCAGCATGGGCCCGCAGAGCGAGACCCGGTGATCAGATTCTCGTGGGCGGGCCGGGGCTTAAGAAACTGGTCAATAACGACGCGGACTGGTATTTGTTGGTGGGCGATATGACTGCTTTGCCCGCAATCGCAGTCAATCTCGCTCAGCTGCCCGAAGATGCACGGGGTTACGCGGTTCTTGAAGTTGTGACCGACGAGGATATCCAGCCGCTGCAGCATCCGGAAAATATTGAGGTTCACTGGGTTGTCAATGCCATCCCGAATGTTGATACAAGCGCTCTGCTGAAACGCATTGAACAGCTTGTCTGGCTACCGGGCCAGCCGGCAGTCTGGACGGCTTGCGAATTTCACAGCATGCGGGCACTACGGACATATTTTAAGCAGCAGCGCCAAATGCCAAAAAGCCATCTGTACATATCGAGTTACTGGAAAATTAACAGTACCGAAGATCAACACAAAATTGAGAAACGAGATGATGCGCAGGCAGCGTAATCTTGGTTATCTGAGCAGGCCTATACCGATCTGCTGGCCCTGTGCCAGTTTCTGCCCGGGCCACTGTTTACCTTTGCATCCAACTCTGTTTTTTGGACGCTGTTAACGGATTTCCATCAGAAAGTGGTTTGCCAGTCTCTCGATTTCCAGAAATCCCATTCGCGCGTACAGTCGCTTCGCATCCTGATTCGCATGCAAAACCTGAAGACGAAGCGGAACACCCCGTGACCGAGCGTCTGCCAGCAGGTCACGTAGAAGTGTCGTTCCCAAGCCTTGGCCCTGGTAGTTCGGACAAATCTGGATCTCGTGTAACCAGTTGCAATCTTTAAGTTGTTCCAGAATCACAACGCCGACCCGATCACTCCCTTGTTCGATAATCTGAGCCGGGCGCGGCTTTTCCCACTTCAAGAAAAAAATCTGTCGCTGGAAAGCTTCATCCCATTTACCGAACTGGCGAACCACAACCTCAACGAAGGATTTCCTGTTCAATTCGTATAGCCACTCGATATCGTCGGGCCGTGCTTTTCTTAGGGAGTAATTCATTGGATAAACACTGTTGTGGCCAATGGCCTCCTTTTTTAAGAATTCTCGCGTTTTTTGCGGGCGTCATAACAACCGTCTACTTTGACGGGCCCGAGATGCCCGAACAACCCCGAATATGGTTTCGCCAGACTGAGCTCAACTCTGAAATTCTAAAGAAAATTCAATATTTTGATCATCGTGTATTGCTGAAACTAATCCGCCATCTGAAATTGACAGTATCTTCGATAATAAACTAAAGTCAGAGTGTAAAATAAAATAACATTTCGCACAGCGGAAGAAGAAAGAAATACAATAATTAACAAGAGGATGAAAGAATGCTTAACCTCAAAAGAGGATTGCTTGCCGTGGCTGTGGCCTTGGCTCCTACCTTTGCCTTCAGCGCAGATGGTGTTGAATTACCTCAGACGCTGGGTATCACCGCCTATGGCACCGGTTCGACTGGGTATAGCCAGATGGCGTCCATGGGCAACTTGCTTAAGAACGAGTACGGCGTTTCTCTGCGGATTCTGCCAGGTGAGAACGACGTGTCACGCATGACACCCCTTAAAATGGGTCGTGTTCCTGTTTGCGCCTGCGGCATTGCAGCTTTTTATGGTGCAGAGGGGGTGCTCTTATTTGCAAATAAGAGCTGGGGGCCTCAGCCCATCCGTGTGATTACCACGTCTATTGCAGGCTTCGGCCTCGGTGTTGCGGTAGCCGGCGATATCGGAGCAAAAACGCCCTCTGATTTGAAAGGTAAGCGTGTGGCTTATTTGCGCGGTGATGATGCGAACAACCTGGGTACCGAAGCGATGCTGGCTTTTGGCAACTTGACATGGGATGACGTCGAGCGAGTTGAGTTTCCAGGTTACGGTCGTTCATTTGAAGGAATCGTCGCAGACCAGGTTGATACCGCGTTCACGTCAACCGTGGCCGGGGGGCCTCAACAGGTTGCTGCCGGCCCCCGCGGCATAACCTGGTTGACCCTGGACCCCGAAGACAAGGAAGGGTGGGCTCGCCTGAAGAAAGTCGCGCCCTACTTTCAGCCGCACAAGGTTACGGTGGGCGCTGGTATAGATAAGGATGACCCCTGGATTGGCTCAAGCTACCCATACCCCATAGTTGTAGCGAACGCTGATACAGATAAAACGCTGGTCAAGAGCCTGGTAAAAGTCTTTACAGAAGACTACGACAAGTACAAAGACGCTGCGCCTGGTAACTCAGGCTATGCTCTGGAAAACCAGAATATGCAGTGGGTGGTCCCCTTCCATGACGCCGTTGTGGACTATTACAAAGAGATTGGTCATTGGACTGATGTTATGCAGGAGCATCAGGACATGCTCGTACGCAGGCAGAAAACTCTGTTGGACGCTTGGGAACAGTTTACTTCCGGTAATACCCCCGATTCGGAAGACGAATTCCGCCTTGCGTGGATGAAGGCAAGAGCTGCGGCTCTCGAAGCGGAAGGTATGAGCCCGATTTTTATCTGACATCCAAACCATCGCTGGCGGGAGGCATATGCGCCTCTCGCCTGTATCGCTGACTGGAGTTTCTGCACAATGACGCAAACGCCCGCAATCGATCTGGACAGCGAAAGTGTGTCCGGTATCCGGCAATTGGTGGGGGGGTGGTTGTGGATTCCCCGCCTGTTTACATTGATCTTGACGCTACTGACAATCGACTACCTTTTTAACCTTCAACTGATCAACTTGGTCACTCAGGTCGAAAGCCAGTTCTTTTATACAGTCGTGGCACTCATGTTGCCGTTGGTTTTTCTTTTATGGCCGATGAATCGCTTCGCGGCCCGAAACAAAGTGCCTTGGTACGATGTTTTGCTCTTTGTGGCCTCAGCTGTGATCTGTAGCTTCTTTGTGTTCAATGCAGAGCAAATACTTGATCGGGGGTGGGAGTATGACGCACCCCATTATGCTGTGGTGATGAGCTTTTTGTTGTGGATTACGGTGCTGGAGGCGATACGGAGGGCAGGTGGTCTACCCATAGCTACAATTGTGGGGGTGGCAAGCCTGTACCCCATGTTTGCCGATATGGTGCCGGGGCCTATACAGGGTTTTCCGTCATCACCCGCGCAGACGGCGATATACATGGCTATGAGTCGTGAGGGAATTATGGGTATTCCTCTTCAGGCTTTTGCTAACCTGGTCATCGGGTTCTTGCTGTTTGGTGTTGCGCTGCAAAAGACCGGTGGTGGCAAGTTTTTTATTAACCTGGCGTTCGCTTTGTTAGGGCACGTGCGGGGAGGGCCAGCTAAGGTTGCGGTTTTTTCCAGTGGTTTAATGGGCTCGATGAGTGGCAGTGTAATCACAAACGTTATGACTACCGGGGTCATGTCCATTCCAGCTATGCGCCGGGTCGGTTTCAGCAAATCTTACGCTGCTGGTGTAGAGGCCTGTGCATCGACCGGAGGGGTATTGATGCCACCGGTAATGGGAGCAACGGCCTTCATAATGGCTGCATTTCTGAACATTCCTTACGGAACTATTGCATTGGCGGCGGTCGTTCCCTCAGTGCTTTATTTTCTCGGCCTGTTTATCCAAATTGATGCTTACGCTGCCCGTCATGACTTGAAAGGACTGCCGCCAGATGAGCTGCCTTCACTAAAAGACACACTCAAGGAAGGTTGGTACTTTATTTTCGTATTCGGGTTGCTGATCTGGATGTTGTTTTTCTTGCGGCAAGAAGCAACAGCGCCTTTCTACGCCACGGCACTGCTGCTGATAATCAATCAGGTGCTGCCATATGAGAGGTGGGGCTGGCAGGACCTGAAGGATTTCTTTTCTGAGTCAGGGAAGCTGTTTGCTGAACTTATTGCCATTCTGGCTGGTGTCGGGTTATTGGTTGGTGCTCTGTCGGTTACGGGTTTGTCGGGTACCATCGCCAACGATTTAATCTATCTGGCCGGTGGGGACATATTGGTGCTGCTGTTGATGGGGGCTCTGACCAGTTTCATTCTGGGAATTGGCATGACAGTGACAGCTGCTTATATCTTTTTGGCGGTGGCGCTGGCGCCTGCTCTCATTAACGGTGGGGGCATGGACCCGCTGGCGGTGCATCTTTTTATACTTTATTGGGGAATGCTTAGTTTCATCACTCCTCCAGTCGCCCTGGGTGCGTTTGCTGCTGCGACAGTGGCGGGAGCCAAACCAATGGAGACAGGTTTTCAGGCGATGCGGCTGGGCAGCGTTATCTATTTTATCCCTTTCCTGTTTGTGTTGAACCCTGCGCTTATTTTTCAGGGTAGCTGGGATGAAATTGTCGTGGTCATAATGCAAGCTTTGGCCGGCGTGATTCTGATTGCAGGCTCTATACAGGGCTGGTTGCTCGGTATCGGTAACCTTGCCCGCGGCGGTGTTATCCAGTGGCCGGTGAGGTTCGCCCTGATCCTCGGTGGAATGTTATTGGCAATCCCCGGGGGTGGTCCAGTGCCTCTGACAAATCTACAGTTGTCGCTCGCAAGTGCGGCTCTGATCGTACCTGCTCTGGCCTTAGTGAAAATTATCCAATGGCGACAGCCTGCTGTTTCCATGAATGGTTGAATAATAAATAACGCACTCGTGCTTCCTGGATCGGCGCTTTAATAGCGCCGATCTTCGTAGGGAGAAGCGAATGGGGTCGCTACGGTCTAGCGGCGCTTCCACACCAATAGGCGATTGTTTGCCGGCATTTCAACATCGGTTTCCAGCACCAAATCGTTCAAGTCACCGACCTGATTCAGGTCGTCCATATCCCGAATGCCCATTGTCGGTTTCTGCCGCCTCAGCGAGGCGTCAAACTGCTGGTTGCTGGCACTGGTGAATCGCCCGTTGTAATTAAATGGCCCATACAGGCAGAAGGCTTCGCCCCGTTGGAGGTTCGCAGAAACGCCCTGAAACATCGCTTCAACCTCTTGCCAGGACATGATGTGTGCCGTGTTGGCGGAATACGCACCGTTAATCGGTGGCAACTGCCAGTCACTGGCACTGACATCCAGAGCCAGAGGCTTGTTGATATTTGGTAGTCGTGCCTCTTGCAGCCACGGCTCGCACAGCTGATAGTTGCTCGGGTGGTCACTTGGCTGCCACCTTAGGTGTGGAAGGTTGAGGGCAAAATGAACTGCGTGTTGTCCGGTGCCCGTGCCGATTTCCAGGACGGTTCCGGGCCCAGCGAATATGGCGCCGAGTTTTTCAAGAATAACCTGCTTGTTGTTTTCGCAGGCCTGAGAAAAGGGTTTTCTTTCCACCACACGTGCCCCTGTTTGTCGGTGAATGTTCGGGATTCAAGCTCTGTTTATATCAGTCCTGCACTTTTCAGGACAAATACCCCCAAGGTGATGGAGACACTCGCCATCAGCGTGGTGATTGCGATTATGTTCGCCGCCAGCCGGTCGTTGCCGCCGAGCGCTTTGGCCATAACAAAACTGGCGGCGGCGGTCGGGCTTGCGAAGAACAGGAACAGCAGGCCGAGTTCGGGTCCAGAGAAATCCATCGCCCAAGCTGCGCCAGTGCATAATGTTGGCAATGCCACCATTTTCATGAGCGCCGAGCTGAGTGCGGTTGAACTGTCGCTGCGCAGGGCACTAAGTGACACCGTTGCGCCGATGCACAGCAGTGCCAGCGGTAAGGTGAGGGAAGCAAAATAGTCACCGCTGGTCAGTACCCAGTCAGGCAGTTGCAAATTTAACCAAGCCACTGGGATGGCGGCGAATACTGAAAGTATCAGAGGGTTGCGCAGAATATCCTGCAGGATGCGCTGCAAATGGGGTGGTTGTCCTGGCTGATAAGCTGCCAGCACAATCACCGAAAGCGCATTGTAAGACAGGATGACTACCCCCAGCAGAATACTGCCCGCCGAAAGCCCGAAATCCCCGTACAGGTTTGCCGCCAAAGCAAGCCCGACGATGCCGCAGTTTCCCCGAAAGGCTCCCTGCACGTAAACGCCGCGATCAGCATGTTTAACGCGCCAGCGTGCCCACAACCAGGCCAGACTGAAACTGGCCAAAGTTGCAAAAAGATAGAAAATCAAAAGTCTGGGGTTCAGAGAGGTGCTGAGATCGGCTTTTATGATACTGAGAAACACCAGGGTTGGCAGTGTAGCTTTGAAAACCAGTGCCGAAGCCGTGTGCACGAATGCATCATCAATCCAGCCAACTCTTCGCAGGCCGAGCCCGATAAACACCATGGCAAAAACCGGGAGGGTGGTTTCCAGTGTCTGTTGGAAAATGCTGATCAGGTCCATTTGGATTGGCCAGGGGTCTGAGGATTGGTGCCCACATAATAGATCTGACGGAAAGGTAATGAAATCACTTGCCGGGAGACATGAGGGGTGGGCTATAGTGTCGCGCAACATATCTGAACATGAGGGCCAGCATGAACGCCGTAAATCCCGCGCCGGAGCAACTGAGAAAGGTTCTGGCTGATACGCCTAAAGATCAGCCTGTGGTCATGCTGAACCTGTTACGGTTTCATGACAAAGCAAACTACGCTGATGATTCCGGTGATCGAAGCGGGCGAGAAGCCTACCAGCTTTATATGCGCGAAGCCGCTGCGTGTGTCAGTGCCGTGGGGGCCGAAGTTATATGGTCGGGCCGAAGCGTTGGCTCCCTTATCGCGCCGCCAGACGAATCCTGGGACCAGGTGCTGCTTGTACGCTATCCATCAATCGACGCGTTTATGACAATGATTGAAAGCTCTGAGTACAAGGGAGTGGTCAAGCATCGCACGGCTGCTTTGAGCGATTCAAGGCTGGTCGCTAATCTGGAAGGTCAGCACTGAGGCAAAGCAAGCCTCAGCCCATGAGGCCCTACTCCAAGATGCCGGTCTGGCGTATCAACATATACGCCGCTGTGCCTGCCGCGATAGAGAGCAGGGCATTGCGGCGCCAAAGATGAATAACCATTACTAACGCGCCCGCCAGAATGGCGTCCAGCCCGGGCACTGTCGCTGACCAATCTCCCGAACGCTGCAAAAATACTGTTGCCAGTAAAGCCATAACGGCTGCCGGCAAATAACGGCCCAGGTGTTTGATGAGCGGGTGCTCGGTATGACGCTCAAAAAACAAAAAAGGTATGATTCTGGTTGCAAAAGTCGCGATTGCTGCGACGGTGATGAACGCAACGAGGTAGCCAGTTTCAGACATGGTTGCTGGTCTCCGCGCCGGACCTGGCTCGCAGTTTCCGGTATTGCAGCAAAAGTACCGCAGTAACGATGGCGATGGCACCAATCAACTGATGTGCCGGTGGTAGCAATATCATGGCAACACCCGCAGCGGCTGCGCCGGCCCATACCGGGAAAGCATCTCCAAGGGCTTTGAGCTGTTCGATTGTCAGTACGATAAACAGCGCCACAAGCGCAAATTCGATTCCTGTGCTATCGAAGGCCACATTCCTGCCCAGCAGTGCTCCCAGGGTGCACCCAATCACCCAGTAAACCTGATTGAATGCCGTAATCCGGAAATCAACGTCGAGCTCATGAAGGGTGTCCTGAGAGCGCGACCGACTGGTCAGCAATGAGTAGGTCTCGTCAGTCAGGCCAAAAATCAGATAAAGCTTGCGCCAACCCGCGTCACGGAACTGGCCGAGCAACGACAGGCCGTAGAAAAGATGGCGGGCGTTCAGCACGAACATGGCAATAAACACTTCCAGCAAGCCAGCGTTCGCCGCCAGCAGGCTGACCGCCAGAATCTGACCGGCACCGGCATAGATCACTACGCCCATGAGCGGAGCCGCCCACCATGCATAGTCCAGCTGGGTTGTGAATAGCACCCCGAAAGCCATGCCGAGTGGCAGGTAACCGAACAGAATCGGGAGTGTGAGGCGAAAAACAGACGAGTTCATTAGCATTCAAACTTTCTGGAAACGACGGATAATAGAGAATCGTTTCGAATTTTGAAAGGGGGCAAGGGTTCTCCTTCGTCGACATAATCCTTAAGATGGCGATCTTCACAGGAGATATTATGAGCGACCAAACCGGGCACCAGCCACAACCCGATCCTCGCCAGGAAAAATTCATTGTAGACAGAGAGTTGCTGACGGAAGATCAACTGAATGGTCTCGCAGAAGAGTACTGCACCCGCTACCACGGGCTGAACGATACCGAGAACCCTCTGGCCGAGCGCAGCCGCGTGTTGGCGGCGATCGGCAAGGGTGATCTGGTGGTCTGGTTTGATCCGGTTGAGAACACAGCCGGGCTTGGTGTGCCGGAATGAAAGGTTAACCCCGGAGGGTATTTCGGCTTGCACCTACCCGGGGACGTCTGTAAACGTTACAATCGCGCTGGTTTCCGAACGCGGTGTGCGAGGTGAATTTTGATCAGGGTATTGGTTGTCGATGACCATGAGCTGGTTCGTTCCGGGATAACCCGGATGCTTGCGGACAATCCCGATATTGACGTTATCGGCCAGTCCTCATCTGGTGAAGACGCTATTGAGTTCGTGCGCAAAGATCGTCCGGATATCGTGTTAATGGATATCCGCATGCCGGGCATTGGTGGACTGGAAGCCACGCGGCGTATCCTGAGAATTGACGACACGATTCGTGTGATCGTGGTAACCGTTTGCGCCGACGATCCTTACCCCGCCCGGGTAATGCAGAGCGGAGCCACAGCGTATATTACAAAAGGCGCTGATATCCGGGAGATGGTTCGTGCTATCCGCATGGCAAACTCGGGGCAGCGCTATATAAGCCCCGAAATTGCCCAGAAAATGGCGCTTAAGCAGTTAAGCGGCGACAAGGATGATGAAGGCGAACTGTCGATGTTTGATCGCCTGTCCGAGCGCGAGATGCAGATAGCCATGATGGTGGTGGACTGCCAGAAAGTGCAGGATATTTCGGATAAGCTTTGCCTTAGTCCCAAAACCGTTAACAGTTACCGCTACCGGATATTTGAAAAGCTGGAAATCTCCAGCGATGTTGAGTTGGCCCTGATGGCAGTGCGACTCGGGTTACTCGATGCCCACAAGGTCTGATTCCCCGAGCGATAGCAGCGGGGAGTTCGACAGCAAACACTTCCTGAAACAGCTGACTGAGCGGCCCGGCGTATACCGAATGTACGACGAAGGCGGCTCGGTGCTGTATGTCGGAAAAGCAGGCAACCTGAAGAAACGGGTCAGCAGCTATTTTCGCAAAACCGGCTTGGCGCCGAAAACAGAAGCGCTGGTGACAAAGATTGCTTCCATTGAAGTGACGATCACCGGCAGCGAGACGGAAGCGCTTCTGCTTGAGCAGAACCTGATCAAATCTCTGCGCCCGCCTTACAACATCCTGCTCCGGGATGATAAATCCTATCCTTATATCTACGTTTCTTCCCACAGCGATTACCCTTCGCTGACCTTCCGACGTGGACGCACCAAAAAGGGCGGGGGCACCTGGTACGGGCCGTTCCCAAGCTCGGGTGCGGTCAAGGAAAGTCTTAATATATTGCAAAAAGTATTTCGCATAAGGTCTTGTAGTGAAAGCTATTTTCGAAACCGGACACGCCCCTGTCTTCAGTATCAGATTAACCGCTGTACGGCCCCTTGCGTGGAGTATATTTCGCCCGAGGACTACCAGCAGGATATCCGCCACGCCACCATGTTTCTGGAAGGCAAAAACCCGGTCATTATTCGTGATCTGATGGATGCCATGGAAGAGGCCGCGAAAAATCTGGAATTCGAAAAAGCTGCGTCCTACCGGGACCAGATTAATCATCTGCGCCATGTCCAGGAACAGCAGTCGGTAGATGGCGAAGGCGGCGATGCCGATGTAATCGCCATCGCACAGGATGCTGGCGTTGTGTGCATCGTGGTCATCATTGTGCGCGGTGGCAGGGTTTTGGGAACCAAGGATTACTTTCCCCGCTACTCTCTTGAGCAATCTGAGGGGGAGCTGTTAGGCGCCTTTCTCGGGCAGTATTATTTTGGTGGCAACACGCGCCGCGAGATTCCAAGAGATGTGTTGGTCCCGGTTGATATTGATGGCCAGGAGCTGCTTGCCCAGGCGCTGTCTGATACGGCAAATCGCGAAACCCGTATACGCGGAAATGTGCGAGGAGAGCGGCGCCGCTGGCTGGAATTGGCCATGACCAACGCCCGGCAAACCTTGCTTACGCATCTCGCCAGCAAGGAAACGGTCTACCGTCGTTTGCTGGCACTGCGCGACATGCTGGAGCTGGCAGAGACGCCTTCACGGATGGAGTGTTTTGATATCAGTCACAGCCATGGTGAAAATACCGTCGCATCCTGTGTCGTTTTCGATGAGAATGGGCCCCTGAAAAGTGATTACCGGCTGTACAACATCGAAGGTGTGACAGCCGGTGACGATTATGGAGCCATGCGCCAAGTATTGACTCGTCGCTATCGCCGTATGGTTGCAGGTGAGGGCAAACGCCCGGATCTTGTGTTCATTGATGGTGGTAAGGGCCAGTTGAGCATTGCACGGGAAGTGTTTGATGAGCTTGGGGTTTCTGATATTCCCCTGATCGGTGTGGCCAAGGGCGTAACCCGGCGCGCAGGCATGGAGCAATTGATCGATGCCATGACGGGTAGCGTGTTCCGTGTGCCTGCCGACTCGCCGGCACTGCACCTTATTCAGCACATCAGGGATGAGTCCCACCGCTTCGCTATTACCGGGCACCGTGCAGGGCGCGACAAGAAACGCCGCCAGTCTACCCTGGAAGGCATTGACGGCGTTGGCCCCAAACGTCGTCGGGAATTGATCCGGTATTTTGGTGGCATACAGGAACTTCGCAAAGCCAGTGTCGATGAAATGGCCAAGGTTCAGGGCATCAGCAAATCACTGGCTGAAAACATATACGCAGCACTGCACGACGAGTAATAACAGTATGAATTTACCCAACCTGCTCACACTCTCCCGCATCATCATGATTCCGGTCTTTGTGGCGGTGTTTTATTTCCCCGTGGATTGGAGCTATATGGTCAGTGCGGCGATTTTTGCACTGGCGGCCGTGACTGACTGGCTGGATGGTTATCTTGCCCGCAAGCTGGACCAGAGTACGCCTTTTGGCGCGTTTCTCGATCCGGTGGCAGACAAACTGATGGTGGCCGTAGCGCTGGCGCTGCTGATTCAGGAGTATTCGGCAATTCTGCTTACCATTCCGGCAACAGTGATTATCGGCCGGGAAATTGTGATCTCTGCATTGCGGGAATGGATGGCCGAAATCGGCAGCCGTGGAAGCGTTGCTGTTTCTTACATTGGCAAGATCAAAACCACGGCGCAGATGGCGTCTATTGTGGGGTTGCTGGCATTTCCCCCGGGCCAGTTTCTTTCGGATGTTGCCGTGGGGTTGTTGTATATCGCAGCACTGTTAACGCTTTGGTCGATGGGGCTTTACCTTAAGGCTGCCTGGCCGGACCTGTTTCCTGAAAAGGCCTGATCCGGCCGCGTTTCACAAGCCTTTGCCCAACCAATAACATCTTTTGCAAGCCTTTCCCCGGCGCTGCCAAACGCCTGGACAACCGATTCAATGCCGTTGTCTCTGGCAGGCGTGGAAGCGATGAAGCTGTCAGAACAGAGTGTCACCCGTGAGCGGTTGTCGATCAGTTGCCCATAGATGGCAACGGTCACCCGCGTGCTGTCACCCTGGCGGAGGGTGTGGAAAGCCGTAATCTCCGTGGCCAGTGTCAGGTCCGTATTGCCAGGCCCGGTATCCATCGATACGTCACGGAAGCTTGCGCTTGTCCTGAACGCGCCCACCAGCATATCCCGTAGGATAACCGGCACTGTATCCCGCCACCTTACGCCGTGGTATACCCTGAATTCCCATGGCTCAGGCTTTGCCAGAATCCGCGTGCTGTTAAACGGCTCGGAGGCAAAAGGTGTATCAACCCTGAGACTCTGAGGCTTGCTTGTGACACTTTTTTCAACGTTCTGAGGTGTCGGAAAGTCCATTACCCTTGGTGCTTCAGGGGTTGGGAAAACCGTGCATGCGGTCATCATCCCGGAAACGACCAAGGCGGTACCCACAGCCCGGAAAGCCTTTGCGGTAGGGTTGTTCACTGGGATACCTCCTTGATTGTGGGGCCACCCCAGATGGTGCCCGTGGGGTCTTCTTCCAGGCGACGGGTAAACTGATTCAGGTTTCTTAGTGTGTTTCGCAGCTCTCTCAGAGCCGGTGCCAGCTCGCCCATACCCTGGAGCCCGGAATCCAGCGCGCCTTCGTTATTCCGGGTTAAACGATCAATACGCGCGGCCGTTTCCTGGAACGTTGTCATTGCCTTGTTCATGCTCGTCAGCAAGGATTTCGCTTCGTTCTGTAGCAGCGCATTGGCATTATCGGAGACGGTAGAAACCTTGCTTGCAGCTTCTGCTGTACGTTTGCCCGCGTCGTCCATGCGCTCGAGCAGAGCAACCAGTTGCTCGCGTCTCCCAAGCAGAGAGTCGCTTGCTTCCCGGGTGTTTCGCAAAATCACTGTCAGATTTTCGGTGTTTTCCGCTGAAAGCATACTGTTGGCATTGGTGAGCAGCTTTTCTGCTTTGGTTAGTAGCACTTCGCCGTTGGTCAGGAGACTGTTGAACGCCGAAGGCTCGGCGGTAATCATCGCTGGTTTTTCACGGGTGCCTTCCAGTATAGGGCTGTCTTTACTACCTCCACTGAACTGAACGCTCATGCTGCCGGTAATATTGGCCAGCACCAACCCGGCAAGAGTGTCTTTTCGCACCGGTACACTTTGCTCCACACGCACCAGAACCCGCACGTGGCCGGGGTTGTCGAAATCCAGCCGTAGCTCAAGCACATCACCTACTTCAACGCCGCTGTAGAGAACGGGGTTGCCCTTGGACAGTCCACCTACGGCATGATCAAAAACGATTTCATAATAGGCCCACTCACGGTCTGCAGATGACTTGGCAAGCCACAGCGCAAACAACAGTGCTGCCACCACCGCAACCAGCGTAAAAACCCCGATCACCAGATGATGTGCTTTCGGTTCCATAGTCTCTTACTCCCGTAGCCGGCTCTGTTCCTGAGCCCGGAATGCGTAACTGGCGGCCCGCCCGCGGGGGCCCTGAAAATAATCCTGGATCCACGGATCGTCTGTCGCTGCGACTTTTTCAATGCGATCTGCGACCAGAACTCTTTTTTGAGACAGAACGGCGACCCGGTCGCAGGTTGTATAAAGCGTGTCCAGATCGTGGGTGACCAGAAAAACGGTCAGCCCCAATGCATCCCGGAGTGTAACAATCAATTTGTCAAAAGCCGCAGCGCCTATCGGATCAAGGCCCGCAGTAGGCTCATCCAGGAACAGAATTTCCGGGTCCATCGCCAATGCCCGAGCCAAAGCAGCGCGTTTGACCATACCACCGGAGAGTTCCGACGGGTACTTGCGGGCGGAATCGCCTGGCAACCCTGTCAGCGCCAGCTTCATGCGGGCAAGTTCTTCAGCGTCCGAGCGGGGCAGGCCGCAGTGTTCAATCAAGGGCAGGGCAATGTTCTGCAAAAGATTCAGTGACGTAAAGAGGGCCCCCCGCTGAAAGAGAACGCCAAACCGTTGCTCGGTTTCCGAACGCTCTTTGATGCTCAGCTCGGTAAGATCTTTGCCAAATACGTGTATACACCCCTCTGAGGGCGTATGCAGTCCCACAATGCTTCTGAGCAACACAGATTTACCGGTTCCGGAACCGCCAACAACGCCCAGAATCTCTCCCCTGAAGAGATCGAGATCAAGGTTTTCATGGACGACATGGCTGCCAAAGCGATTATCAAGACTCCGGACTTCAATGACAGAAGCGAGCTTGTTATGGGCTTGTTGGTCTGTTGAGTTCGTCATGGTTTACCAGCCCATTTCCATAAAGAAGAGTGCCGCACCAGCATCCAGAAGAATCACCACAAAAATGGATTGAACAACGCTTGATGTAGTGTGTACACCAACAGATTGGGCGCTGCCGCCGACCTTGAACCCTTCCAGGCAACCGATGGCAGCAATCAGAAAGGCAAAAATGGGCGCTTTCGACATGCCGACAAGGAAGTGTTTCAGCGCAATATCCCGCTCCATAATGGCCATGAACTGAGCCGGTGAAATGTCCAGGGCAATCGCACAAACCACACCGCCGCCTACCAAACCGGCGAGCATTCCCACAAAGGTGAGAATAGGCAGGCTGATCATCATCGCCAGAACTCTCGGGATCACCAGCAGCTCAACCGGATCCAGCCCCAACGTGCGTATGGCATCCAGCTCTTCGTTTACCTTCATGGCGCCAATCTGCGCAGTAAAGGCGCTGGCAGTGCGGCCTGCAAGCAGGATCGCAGCGAGCAGAACACCGAACTCGCGCAAAAACGAGAAGGCGACCAGGTTGACGGTGTAAATCGTAGCGCCAAAGCCGGTCAGAACCGTGGCTCCAAGGAATGCCACCACGGCACCCACCAGAAAGGTGAGCAGTGCGACGATAGGGAGAGCGTTGAGCCCGGTATCCTGAATGGCGGCTACAAACGCCGTGACACGCCAGCGCTTGGGCCTTGGCAGCACAGCGAACAAGGTTGCGAGAATCTGACCAACGAACCCCGACAACAGATAGATCAGGTGCCAGATGGCCTCGACCGTCTTGCCGGTTTCTGTGAGGAATTGCGAGATTGGTGCCAGGCCTTCCGGCTCGGGTGACGGCTTCTCCTGCAGTGCATCTGCCACCGCGTGAAGCAGAGCGCTTTGTTCCTGAGGCAGGATGCCGTCCTGTTTTGTCAGCGCGCTGAGGGTCTTCGGCCCGAGCAGTGCAACCAGAAGTGAGGCGCCTGCCGTATCAACCCGTCCCAGACCTTTCAGATCGATGTGGTCGGTGTCCCACTGCTGCCCGGCATATTCTTGCACCTTCTGTTTAAGCGTTTGATAGTCGGCCAGCGTCCAGTCGCCCCGAATTACCAGGTGGTGGTTCTCACCTGTCAGAGCCCCTGCCTCGCGACGGCTTTGCGATGAATTTTCATTATCCGGGGAACTGGCACTTATGGGCACGGGTGTCAGAATTCCAAAGGTTGATTGGTCTGGTTTATTAGCTTACTAGCTTAGAGTCTACAAATGCTATCTGCCAGTATCCGGCGGTCTTCGTCATCATGGCTGGCCAGAACAATGAGTGAGCCCAGGGCTTTTTGTTCCAACAAGAGTTGCCGGAGAAGATCCCGGGTATCACTGTCGAGCCCGGTAAGTGGCTCATCCAGCAGCATCATCGGCTGTTGCCGTAATATCGTGCGCAATAGCGCAATACGCTGGCGCTGGCCACCAGAAAGGTCACCGGGCAGTCGCTTGCCAAAGCCACCCAGGCCTACACTTTCCAGCCCGTGCTCAATGGCTTGCTGATCATTGGGTGTGAGTTTTAGCCCAGGGTGAATACCGAGCCCGATATTGGCCGCCACACTCAGGTGTTCGAACAGGTTGTGTTCCTGAAACACACTGGTCATCGGCCGTTGCCAGGGTGCACAGTGGCGCAGACTTTTGTCTTGCCACAAAATATCGCCGGATTGCGGCTCCAGAAAACCCGCGAGCAGGTTCATAAGGGTGGACTTGCCGGAGCCGCTGGCGCCATGGATCGCGATGCACTGCCCCGGTGCCACAGAGAACTGAAAATTCCAGGGAGCCTCCTGACCGGGATAGGCGAAAACCAGGTTTTTTACCTCAAGCATGTTCAGGTTCCGGAACAGTGCGGGATGATTTGGACGCCAAGCCGGCATTGAACAGGGGAGAACCCAGCCGGTTGAACACGCTGAACAGCATCAGCAGAAGCAGCACAAGCCACAACCCGGTTGCGGCCGCGGCATCAATTCGGTAGCTGCCCAGTTGCTGGTAAAGCAGCACCGGCAGGGTGGGTTGGCCAGGGCTACCAAACAGGGCGATAACGCCGAAGTCTCCCAGCGATAAACCGGTACCATATGCCATTGCCAGTGCCAGTGGCCGGCGCATTCGTGGCCAGTGCAACCAGCGCCAGCGATACCAGCCCAGCATGCCAAGTTGGTCAGCTTGCTGGCGGCTGGCTGAATCCAGATTACCCATGGGCCCTCTGAGCATCTGCAACACAAAAGGCAGAGCCATCATGGCGTTGATCAGCGTAACCAGAATAAGCCCTTCGCTGGAGTTGCCAAGACTTGGCCGGAACAGCAAAAACAGGCCGGTACCGAGAACCAGCGGCGGAACCATCAATGGCAGATAGGCCGCGACATCTGTAAGCCGTGTAATGGCCGGGCGGGACGCTGCGGTTCCGCAAGCCAGAATCAGCAGTGCGGCGCTCACGGACATCAGCCCGGCGGGTATAGCGATGGCCAGGCTTCTCAGGGTGGCATCGAGTAAGGCAGGATTCACAGAGAATGTCCCTTCCGGGAAAAATGCCGAACCCATGCCAGGCAGTCCCCGAAGCAAAATGGCAATCAGCGGCGTCACCAAAAACAGCACAAACAATCCCAGGGCGGCTGCATCTCCAAGGCGTGCCCAGATTGAGTTGCCGGCTTTGCTTCGATGTGAAGCAACCCGTCTGTTCGGAAGTAGCGATGCAGTGAGCCCATGGCGGGCTGCCAGCCACCAGAGAGACCCACAAATAACCAGCTGAACCATCGCAAGCAGCGCGGCCTGGCCAGCATCAAATTCGAAGCGCAGTGACTGGTAGATGGCAACCTCAATGGTCGTGGCCGCCGGCCCTCCGCCGAGGGTCATCACGATGGCAAAGCTGGTAAAGCACAGGGTGAAAACCAGAGCGGCAAGGCCGGGCATGACCGGTTTGACGGCTGGCCATTCCACGGCACGCCAATACCACCAGTGGCCAAGCCCGAGTTGCGCGGCAACCCGCAGTTGCGATGCCGGTGCGCTCTCAATCGCTTGCAGCAGAATCCGTGCTGCCAAGGGCGCGTTGAAAAACACGTGAGCCAGAACAATGCCGTTGATGCCGTAAAGGTTCCAGGATGCGCCCAGCCAGTCATCGGCAAAGCCCGTGAGCCAGCCTTGGCGGCCATAAACGCTGACGAGACCGGATACCGCCACAATCGAGGGGAGCACGAGGCTGAGTTCCATCAAACGTAGCAAAACAACGCGGCCCGGAAAGACGGATTGCCTTGCCAGAATTCTGGCGACAGGAATGGCCACAAGCAGGCTGAGCACAACAGAAAGAAATGCCTGCCAGACCGTAAAGGCAACAACCGTACGAAGGTAACGGCTGCGCCAGAGTTCATTCATATCCGGCAGTGAAGCTTCCCAGACCAGCGCGCCCAGCCCTGCCATCGCCAGCACCACCAGCGCACCGGCAATGGCCAGCCCCGGCCACAGGCGCCATCCAGGTCGGCTGAAAGGTGCGGAGGGTCGAAGGTTCATGGCACCGTTCACGCTGGTTTACCGTGTCATGGCATCCAGCCATTCATTCAGCCATTGCCGGCGGTTATCGGTCACCATTTTCGGGTCAAAATAGAGTGCCTCTGCCGGCTGAATCAGCTTATCGAACACTGCGGGTAACTCGTCGCCCAAATCCGTGGCGGGATACATGACGTTTTTCAGAGGAATGTGGCGCTGAAAGTCTGCGCTCAACATAAAATCGAGAAAGGCCTGACCAAGCTCTTTTTGATCGGATGATTTCACCAGGGCGGCTACTTCAACCTGCAGGTAGTGGCCTTCTTCGAACTCCGCAGCCTGGTAACGGTCGGTTTTATCCACCGCCATGTGGTAAGCCGGAGAGGTGCTGTAGGAGAGAATCATCGGTGCCTCACCGTTCATAAACAGCGAGAAATAACCGTCGCTCCAGCTTTTTGTGGTGGTGAGAATCTTACCCTTCAGTTGCTGCCATTTTTCGGGAGCCTGGTCGCCGTAGACGTGGCGCATCCAGAGCAACAGGCCAAGGCCGGGCGTGCTGGTTCTCGGGTCCTGGATAATGATCTTGAGATCATCAGGCGCGGCAATCAGCGCTTCCAGACTTTTTGGAGGTTCTGGGAGTTGTTCGGTATCGTAAACAAACGCAAAGTAGCCCCAATCATAAGGCACAAACACTGGGTCCTGCCATGCTATGGGCAGGCTAAGGCCTGACAGATCGGTTTCGTGGTTTGCCAGCAAACCCGTTTGCCGCGTCGTTTCCATGGTGCCAGTGTCCAGCCCGAGCACCAGATCAGCCTGGGAGCTTTTGCCCTCAAGGCGCAGGCGTTGAAGAATGTCACCACCACTGTCGAGCACCACATAGTTGATCTGGCAGTTACAGGTCTGTTCGAAGGCTTCCTTTACAGCCGGCCCAGGACCCCATTCCGCCGCAAAAGAGGGGTGGGTATAAATCGTGAGGGCTGGTACCTTCTGAGCGTTTGTGGGCACAGAGGCTAAAGTGAGCAGGAACAGCGCAAGCGCCCGGATGAGCATGGTTTTGTAACCTCCGCGACAGATCAGGGGTAGCCATTCAGAGGCAACCGTGCCGCGGGCCCCACCTAAGCCGGTGAGTGCTCAATCCCTTCGCCGGCATAATCCGGATCAGGTTCCGCGGGTATGGTCTCAGCCCGGCGTTTGCCCGGCACCCCGTTGAGTTGGTTTGAGTGTACCATGCCCACATTGCCATTTCTTTCAAGGAGAAAACGGGTGCCAAAATTTTTACACACAGCGGACTGGCAAATGGGCCGAACCTACAGCCGGTTTGATACCGAAGACAGCGCCGCATTGGTGGAAGCCCGTTACGAGGCCATCGAACGATTGGCGGCGCTGGCAACCGAGCACCAGTGTGATGCCGTGCTGGTTGCAGGTGATGTGTTTGATGCCCAGACAGTTTCTGATCGCACTATCCGGCGAGTATTCAATGCCACCCGAAACTTTGAAGGCCCTTGGGTCATGCTGCCCGGCAATCACGACGCGGCGCTCGCAGAAAGTGTCTGGACGCGGGCAAAACGGCTAGGCGCGGTGCCGGCTAACGTCCATCTGGCACTTGAATCCGGAGTGACGCAATTACCGGAGCAGGGCATTGCTGTGCTGGCAGCGCCCCTGACACAGCGCCATACCTATGGTGATCTGACCCAGCCCTTCGACACGATAGAAACGCCTTCAGGACTGCTGCGCATTGGCCTGGCTCACGGCAGCGTGCAAGGCGTGCTGCCTGAGGATATCGACTCCACAAACCCTATCGCTCCGGACCGAACGGAAACCGCAAAACTGGATTATCTCGCCCTGGGTGACTGGCATGGCGTGCGGGAGATTAACGAGCGTACCTGGTACAGCGGCACGCCGGAGCCAGAGCGGTTCCGCAATAACGATGCGGGGTACGTGTTGATTGTTGATATTGAAGAGCCGGGCGCTAAGCCAGAGGTTACCCGATATGAAACCGCACGCTATCAATGGCACCAGTGGCGGGAGAGCTTGTCGGTGCCTTCCGATCTGGATGAGTTGCTGACTCGCATAAGCCAGTTGCCTGAGGCTTCGGTGCTGGATGTAAAGCTGGACGGCACCCTCACACTGGTTGGCGATCAAAAACTGACGGATGCGCTATCCATTGCGGATGCACGCTATCGCAGCGTTACCTGCGACCGTTCCGGGCTGCAACTGGAGCCAACGGACGAGGATATTGCCGCACTGCACGCCGACGGCTACCTCGGAGACGTGGTTCAGGAGTTGCGGGAGAATCAACGGGCGAACGATGAAGGTGATGATGTCGAGGTTGCACGGGATGCGCTGGCTATTCTGGCCGGCCTGCTCAAGCCGAAGGACGCGGAGGTGGCCAAGTGAAGCTTCAGCGTTTACGAGTTGAACAGTTCCGCCAGTTCAGGCACGGACTGGAACTAGGCAACTTGCAGCCCGGCATCAACCTGATACACGGCCCCAATGAATCCGGTAAAAGCACACTGGTGCGCGCCATTCGGGCTGCGTTTTTCGAACGTTACAGGTCCAAATCTGCTGAAGATCTGGCGCCGTGGGGGGACTCATCAGCCGCGCCTACCGTTGAGCTTTTGTTTGAACATAAAGGGCAACGTTGGCAACTGGACAAGCGCTTCCTCAAGCGCCACCGCTGTGATCTTCTGGTAGACAGCACCGCGTTCAGTGGCGAAGAAGCCGAAGAGAAACTTGCTGAATTACTGGGTTATCAGTTCCCGAAAAAGGGCGCCAGCAAAGAAGAGCACTGGGGCATTCCGGGCTTGCTCTGGGTTGAACAGGGTACGGGGCAGGATATTGAAAAAGCCGTTCTGCATGCCGGCGGCCACCTGAAATCCGCTTTGAACAACCTGGTGGGCGAAGTCGCCAGTAGCGGAGGGGACGAAATAATTGAGGCAGTGGAACAGCAACGCAAGGAGTTGCTGACATCGACCGGGAAACCAAGAGGCGAGTATCTTGATCTTGCGAATACCCGGGAAATGTTGCAGCTGCAGAAGTCTGATCTGCAGGCACGGGTCGAACAATATAAAGATCAGGTAGACCGACTGGCCACTCTGGCGACTGAACATGAGCAGGCGAATCGGGAGCGGCCATGGGACGAAGCCCGGCGCGAAATGCAGCGCGCAGAAATAAAATACCGGGACGTTGAGGCGCTGCAGGAACAGCAAGCCCGCGGGATGGACTCGCTGAAACAGCTGAGGCAAAACCTGACCTTGCTGCAGCAGAACCAGGCTCACTGGAAAAATCAGAGCAAGCAGCTGGAGCTGCGCCTGAAAAACTACGAGCAAGCCAAAAAACAACTTGAACATGAAGAGCTAGCCAGCCCCGGGTTGGTGAAGGCGGTTGAGAGTGCGCGCAGCCAATATCAACTCGCCACAGGAGTTCTGCAGCAGGCCCATCTCAGGGATAAACGGGAGCGCCTTCAGAAGGACTGCACGAGGCTGGAAGCGGAGTTCGCCAAGCTCAAACAAAGTCAGGAAAAAGCCAAGGTTATTCAGGCATCGCTGGACAGTGCCCGAAAACAAAAAAAGCAAAATATGATTGATATCGGTGAGTTAAACCGACTTAAACAGAATCAACGTGAACTGGATGATGCCAATATTCGAATCCAGACCGTAGCCACTCGTGTCACTTGGAACCTGAACCCGGGCAAAGCTCTGGTTCTGGATGGGCAGAATATTGAGGGGCAGGGCGACAAGCTCCTGCTGGAGTCAGGTGTTCTGGAAATTCCGGGCCTGGGCAGCCTTGGCATTCAGCCCGGAGGTGATGACCTGGCAAGTCTCCGCCGTCAACTTGAACGGCTGGAGCAATCACTGTCTCAGCAATTAGTCGCTATGGCGGTTGAGTCCGTTGAGGCCGCTGAGTTGAAGCTGGGGCGGTTGCAAGATGCTGAAGCACAGATACAGCGGTTCGATGATGTTCTGAAATCCTTGGCCCCGAGCGGTGTTGAGAAACTGAACTCGTTGAGTAAAGAGCTGGAATCCGAGCAGCTCGCCCGCCGTGCCGAACTCGAAGCCTTGCCGGCAGCTGCAGCTGATATTGAGGGCGGCGATAAGCCCCTGAGCCAGGTGGAGGCCGAGCTGAAGCAGGCAGAGGCCCGATTAACGGAAGCAGAGTCCAGACAGCGGGAGCAGGAAACCCTGTTGCTGAAAGCGCGGCATACTTGCGAGGCGGCCCACCGTGAGTGGCAGCGGATGCAGGATGAGCTGAACAGCGTTGAGCGCCAGCAGCAAATGGAAGAGCTGGCCCGGGATATTGCCAATGCGGAAAAGCAGAGTGCAGCGCTTGAGGCTTCCCTGAAAGAACGCGAAGCGCAAATTCGCGAGGCTCGCCCTGAGCTTCTGAAGCAGGATATCGAGCGTTACCGGGCCACCGCCGAACATCAGGAAAAAGCTCAGCAGAATCGAGCTCTGGAATTGAGTGAAATCCGTGCAAGGCTTGAGGCCTGGGGTGCTGAGGGGCTTGAGGAGCAACACAACGAACTGGTTGTCAGGCTGGAGCACGTTAACCGCCGGTATCTTGAGCTGGACCGGAGGGCGAAGGCGCTGGATCTTCTGCTCAACCTGCTGAAGGAGAAGCGCCAGGCCCTGACACGCCGGTTGCAGGCTCCGCTACAGAAACACCTGGACCACTACCTGACGGTACTGTTTCCCGAGGCCAGCCTGGAAGTCGATGAAAACCTCATGCCCGGAAAGTTTAGCCGAGGCAGTGAACTGGGCCAGATGGCAGAACTGAGCTTTGGTGCACGGGAGCAAATGGGGCTGATCAGCCGCCTGGCATACGCCGACCTGTTGCAGGAAGCGGGGCGCCCAACGCTGATCATTCTGGATGACACACTGGTACACAGCGACGCTGAACGCCTGGATGGCATGAAGCGCATCCTGTTCGATGCTGCAACCCGGCATCAGATACTGCTGTTTACCTGCCACCCCGAAAAATGGCGGGATCTGGGCGTTGAACCCCGGGATCTTGAGGCAATGAAATTGAAGGGAGGTGTTGGTTAAAATTTATTCGCAAACCCCCGGTAAAACAGAAACTTAAAAAAAGGTATTGACGAAGGAACCGTAATCCGTAGAATACGCATCCGTTGTCGAGGCAATGCTTCGGTAGCTTGAAGCGGGAATAGCTCAGTTGGTAGAGCGCAACCTTGCCAAGGTTGAGGTCGCGAGTTCGAATCTCGTTTCCCGCTCCAATTTCTTCAAGTCTCTCAATGCCAACCTGAGAGCACAAAGACTCGATTCCTTCGATCTTTTTAGGCGCGGTGGCAGAGTGGTCATGCAGCGGACTGCAACTCCGCGTACGCCGGTTCGATTCCGACCCGCGCCTCCATTATTTCCCTTTAAAATCCAGTACTTTGCAGCGCTGATCGTTGGCGAGTTAGCGGACGTCGACATCATGTCGACAACATGTCGACATCCTTTTACGGTTTCGGCTTGGCAGACTCTATCGATTTCAGCGTGGATTTGCTCCGCTCCGGCGGTGTGATCAGACGGTAATGCCGACGCATGGCTTCTGTCTGATGGCCACCCTTGTTGTTCTCGCCTTGTGACACGAACTCGTCTGTTAATCCCTTCTTTCTCAGGTCGCGGAGCTGGTATTGGCCGCTGTAGCCGGCATCCTTGCAGGCCTGTGCCCACGAACCCTGCATGAAGCGATGTTTCACCGGTTGGTGCCGGCTGCGCATGTCGAAATAGGATGGGTACACCATCAGGTAAGGGGAGATGATGCCCTGCTGTCGCTTAAAGGTCCTGAACCAGTCCACCAGGTGGCGCAAGTCTTCGTTCATTTCAATGATTATGGCTACGCCGGTTTTGTGACGGGAAAAGTGGATCTCTCCCATCGGTCCTTCGCTGTCGTGGATCTGGTCTTCCCGCAGCCCGAACACGTCGATCGGCTGCTGGCTCATCATGTAGATCATGTCGCAGATCTTCGCGCGCCAGGTGCCATCGTGTGTTTGGCGCTGCAGCTTGTGCTCGAGGAGCTGGGCTGATATTTCGGCATAGGCATCATCCGGGATGAGCACTTCCCGCCTGGGCTCTGTCGCCTTCTTCACATCCGGTACCGGATTTCTGTCGATCAGCCCATCCTCAACCGCATGGCTGAACACCCGGGAAAGCGTGTTGCGCAGCCCGTTATAGTGCACGGGCTTGGTGTTCCAGGAGGAAAGCAGGCGGCGAACCTTTCTCAGGATCGCCGGATCGGAGAGGGTGAACCTGGAATGCTCGCTGGCCTCCAGCTGCTGCGCATCGTTGGCGTAATCTCTTCGGGTGGGAATGGCGATTGGCCGGCCACGGTTGCGGCCGCGCTCACTCAGAACATGGCATTCAGCCCATTGCACCCGGCCGTTAACCACGCTATGCCCCAGCACCTCGGTACGCCAGCGCTTCAGATATTGCTGCATGGTGATTCGGCCCGCTGATTGGGGCGGGCGGGCAGCGGCCATGTTGCCGGCCATCAGTTGTGCGTCGAAGTCGGTTGTGGATTGCTCCCACATTTGCTGAAGAACAGCCCACCGCCGGATGGCGGTTTGCCTGTCCTTGGTCTGGAGGCTGCCTTGTTTACGGGTAACGGGGTGGCGTACATGGAAAACGCCATCGCGGGAATTGATGTAAAGGCCAGGGTAGCGGGAAAGCCACTCCTGGCCGGGTTTTCTGCGTGGTGGGGCCATATTATTGCAACTGCTCTGCCAGATCCTGAAGTAATCCTAGCTCCTGCGGGTTCTCCGGCAAACCCCGGATTCGCCGTTCCATGGTTTCGAAGTAGGTATCGAGATCAATTCGCCAGCGCCGGCCATCGCGAAACGCACCCGGGATTTCTGGGCAACGCCTGCGAATGGTGGCCAGAGACGGCGGCTGGTTGTCGTCGCAGTAAACCACCTCGATAAAGGTCTGTATTGAGACCGGTCTCACTGTGGTTCCGCCTCCCGCCGGCCCTGCCGGCTTTTCCAGCGCTGAAAGTGTGCCTTGATCTGCCGGAACTTGGTGGCAGCCCGGACGTTATGATCCAGTTCTGCCCGGCTGCTGATCTGGCAGGCAGTGGTGATCAGGTCCCGGGCGTCTTCCTCTGTGTGGGTGCCGTTCGGAATATTCACATTTCCTTTAACGCTTTGGGCCCGGTCCAGGTAAAGCCGGAAGGCTGGCTCCTGGCAGAGCATGGCTGCGGAGCGGGCAAGGTGCCCGCCTTTTACGTTATCCACACGGGCCTCCTTCGCATTCCTCCGGCTGGTCCACGATCATGATGTAGTCGACACCAAAGCCCGCGAATCCGGACACAGTGGACACTCCAAGTGTGGCGCCGGCGGCGAACCAGAAGCCGATACCGAATGCCATGGCTGCGGCGTTGAACAGTTTCTTAAAATCACTCATGGCCAGAGCGCTCCTGCGCCTGGGGTTGGATGTGGCGCTTGATTCGACCGATAGTCAGCGGGCGAACAACCCAACTTCCAGCGCCCTCAACACCATTGCCGGCGCAGTCGTTAATGTGTTCATGACAGAAGTTACGGGCAGTTTCTTCGGCCTGTTGTGGGTCGATGCCATCTTCATGGACCATCACTGTGTATCCGATCTTCCCGCCTTCTTCGATTACTGCGTAAGCATCCGTCGCGGTGTCCGCTTGCAGTTCCTGGTACGCTGCTCTGGCAGCCTGCTCGCTGCTCTGAAAAGTCGCTCTCCAAGTTTCGTAGTTCACGCCGTCTCCTCCTGTTCCAGTGCCTTCTTCCGCTTTTTGTCGATGAACTCCTGGCGCCAGTCCAGAGCTTTCTCGCAGGCCTTCTTCGAATTCCTGCCTTGTCGTTTCTTGCATGCTCATGACCGGTCCCTCCGGATCTCGTGGAACTCGCCCCACTGGTTGATCACCCGCAGGACCTGGTCATCCTTCAGGTACCGTTCCAGCCAGCAGCCACCGCCCATATGTTCGAGCAGGCCAAGGGCAGCTTCGGTGTGTTTGATGTCCAGGTTCCCCATCACGTCGCGCATGTTGGCGGCGAAGTGGTTGTTCCAGAGTGAAAGCAGCAGGGCGCTGGCTGAGCGGCTTCCGCTGGTGTCACCGCAGGCCAGTTGCCAGAGTGTGGTGGCGCAGGCCTGAGGGTCTTTGCGCATGGCGGCAAAGTTGGCCCGTTCCTGCTCTTGCCGGGCAGTGAACTGGGCAATGAATTCTTCTCTGGTCAGCGTTTGCGTTTTCATCATTATTCTCCGTTGGCCTTTCCGGCCTTATTTGGGTTTTTCCAGTTCGGTCCGTTGCGGCAGATTTCCGCTGCGGCTTCGAGGGTCTCGGCCTCTCCCCACCAGGTGGGGCGATCCCAGGCGCCGCCATCTAGGCATTCCACCCAGAAGACGGTCTTTTCAGCTGATGGCCGGGTCACGATGTAGGGGCGGTACCACCAGAATCGGTGGCTCTCCGGCCGTTCTTCGTTCGGGCAACTTGAGAAGTTGTCGGGCAGCAACGGGTTGACGGCGTAGCCTTCATAGACGAACCGTATCCGCTTCCGTGCGATCGCCTCGCTCACGGTAAACCTGAGCGCTGCTGCCATTTCCTGTTCCAGTCGTTCCAGGTCCTGCAACTGGATTTCGTCCGAGATATCTTCCAGAACATCGAGGCTGTCGATGATCTGCTTGACTAGACGGCTGTTTTTGCCCATTGGCTTTCTCCGTTTATCCATCACAGCGTCACCTGTAGTTCCGCGTCTTCACTTCCAGCATCTGCTGGCAGTCCACGCAGGTGGGGCAGCCGGGCAGTGCTTCCCGCCGTTTGGCGGGGATCTCGGTGCCGCACTCTTCGCAGTAAGGGTCGTCACTGGTTGCGGTGGTCCTGTTGCGCTGGTTCTCCAGGGCAAGTTCCAGGGACTGCTCGATGTAGTCCCCGGCGATATCGGCTTTATCCATGGCTCAGGTGCTCCGTTGCTTCCGGGTTCAGATCGTTGGCCGGTACCAGGCGCACCAGGCCGGCCTTCATGCACGCGGCGGCCTCTTCGACTGAATCGAAGATCAACACCATGGCCACGCGGTGGTGGCAGCGGCCGTGGTCTTCGTTGATAACAGTCAGTTCGCCAACGTCATGAAGGCGGGCTTCCGGGGTGGCCGGTGTGTTGGTTGCGTGTTCCATACTGCTCTCCTGTCTCTGGAAGAATGGGTAACCCCAGTCCTATCACGTGTTTTCAAAGTGCAACCCCTAAGGGGTCAGTTAACCCAGCTCACCGTGTGCCTGGTGCCTTCCGGCTGGTGTTGGGTGAGGCCGAGCTTGCGGCTTACGGTATTCAGGCCTTTCGCAGTGATGACTGCGCGGCCGTAATGGCTGTAGCCGGCCACCGGATGTCGGTACATTTTGGTGATCACGCGGAAGACACCCCGGCCACGCCAGCGGCCCGTTGGCAGGTTGTCCTTGCCCAGCATTCCTTCCTCGCGTAGGCGTCGGATAAGGGTGTTGCGGCCCATGTTCAGAAGGGCGGCGGCTTGGTCGAAGGTGTATTCCACGGCGGTTTCCTCCTTACGCTTCTTTCTGGAAGATCCAGCACCGAACCGACGTGCTGGCTGATGAATTCAGGCTTTCCCGGATGACCGAGCGCACGGTGCGGCTGCTCTCGATGAACTTCCGGCTGCGGCTGGTCTTCAGGTGGCGCTTGAGCTCCGATATCGGGGGTATGCGCAGCTTGTTTTCCGTGCACACCTGTTCGAAGTGCTTCAGGTTCACGGCGATCATCTTCTCGTTCTCGCCGTAGTGGTTCAGGGTGGGAGTGCCGCTCAGGCCCTCGATGAAGTCGAAGGCTTCCCAGAATTCCTGCACCATTGGGTGGTCTGCGTTAACGGCGCTCTGGCGCTCTTTGGCCATGTCCAGGATCATTTCGCGGGCCGGTTCCAGGTAGGATTCCGGCAGCAGCTTCAGTCCTTCCGGGCCCAGGCAATCAATCAGGCTCATCATCTGGCCATGGTTCTTGGCGATCCGGTGAATGCGGATTTCCGGCAGCTCGGCCAGGGCCTTTTCGTACTGGGGGGAGCGCTCGCACACCATTCGCATTACCTGGGCTTCTGAGGTGGTGGCTTGCAGAGCGAAGCCAGAAACTTGGTCCATGGGTGTGCGCTCCAGCTTTTCGGCCAGGGCCTTGGTGGTTTCGTTGTGGTTTTCGCGGGTAACGTTCAGGTGCACGATCCGTTGCAGCACGGCATCGCTGGCGTTCACCTGGGCGTTCTGGCTGATCACGATCGCGCCACGGAACGGGGGTTCGTAGGTATCGTTGCCGCCGTTCTTCTGGCCACGGCTGCGCACGCTGCGGCCGTTGTAGGCGGTTTTCAGTTCATCCCAGTCGAACTGCTTTTGCTTGCCGCCGGCGCCGTCCTGGTCCCGGTCGGATTCGATCAGCACCACCGGCAGGTTGGAGACCTGGGCAAAGTTCCGGGCCCGGGCGGCCAGGGTGGCCTTGCTGGGGTCGAAGCCCTCGTAATCCTGCCGGCCTACGAGCTTCCACAGGAATTCGATAAGGGTGGATTTACCGGAGCCCGCTTCACCCACGATCTCGATGAACGGGAACGACTTGTGCTGCCTCCGGATCTGCTCGGCGAACAGGCTGCCCAGCCAGTAGGCGAGGGCAATCACACCCTTCGGGCCGAAACACTCGGCCAGGTCCCGGGCCCAGCCGCGCTGGTAGTCGCTGCGATCTTTGTTGATGGACAGCGCCACCGACTCGGAAAGCGTTTTCACGCTCATGCGGCCGATGTCGTAGTAGTCCTCGTTGTTGAGCTCGTGGATCTGGCCCGCGTGTACGGCCAGCTCCGGGAATACCCAGGTCTCGTGCTCTTTGCTGTAGCCAATGAAATCGATGGTCTCAACGGTTTTGATGCCGCTGATCTGCTGCTTCAGCAGGCGGTCCAGTTGCTGGCTGGAGCCGGTCCATACGGCACCGGGGGCAATGCCCAGAAGGCGCTTCTTGAATTCACTGGCGCTGGCCAGCTGGCCGCCACTGAATGTGTTCTTCACAGGCCGGCCATCGTGCGGAAAGTCCACCCGGTAGTAATACCAGCTCTCGTCGGTGACCTTGTTGGCCAGGTAGTACAGGGCAGTGGGGTAGCAGTTGGCGATTTCCACCACGGCGTTGCATTGTTCCAGGGCCCGGTCGACCATCTGGCGGTCGGTCAGCGGCTCGTCGCTGTCTTCCAGGTCCCGCATGGCCTTGTGGAATTCCTCCATGTTCAACTTGAACCAGAAAAGCCGGTTGTTGAAGCCGAAGGGAAACTCATTGCGCCCGGTGTGGCTGTACATTCGGTTCGCCTTTTCCTGGGCGCTGCGGGCGATAACCAGATCACCCTGGTACAGGAATTCCTTGGTGGTGGGCTCGCCGTCCTCGCTGATCAGCTCGCCGCGCTGCCAGGCATCGTTCCAGTCGCGCTTGTGCTTGCCCTCCTGAGGGATCACTGCAGCGCCCACCTTCCAGCCTTGGGACCGGGCGATGTTGGCGAACTTGCGGATGTAGCGAACGCCGGCGGCGTCGCCATCCATGGCCCAGATCAGGCGGGGTAGGTCTTCGCCGGCTTCTTCCCGGGCCTTGTTCAGCTCTGCCAGGAAGGTGTCCGGGTAGTTGTTGCAGCTGAAGGCAGCCACGGCCGCAATGCCGGCGTGGTACAGGGCGATGGCATCGAAGATACCTTCCACGAACCACAGCTCTTTGCCCTGGGCCAGATCCAGCCCGGGCGGTACCCAGGCCTGCCCCTTGGTTTTGCTGCCGTAGTTGAAGTGGGCCTTTTTCTTGCCGAAGCGGTGCGGCTTGTCGATCAGCCGTTCCCAGTAGTCGCCCCGGTCATTGATGCGGAAGCGCACGGTGGCAGAGCCTATGTTCCGCTCGCGGTCCCAGTATTGCTCCTGGGTGTACCAGCCACGCACCTTGGCCAGATCGAAGCCGCGGCCATGGACCATGTAGGCATCCGCCACTTCGGTACCGGTCTCCCGCTCGCCAGCCTTGCGGTCCTTACGGCCGTAACGCTCTGTCCAGCTGTTGAACAGATCCGGGAACAGTTCCTTCACATGGTGCTGCTCGCCGCACTTGCTCTCCCGGCCGCACTTAACCATCCAGGGTTTCTCGGTGCCCACAAAGGCTTCGCGCTTGCCGCAGGACGGGCAGCGGAGGCGGCGCAGGAATTCGCCGCGCTCCAAACCGTCAAAGTCGCTCTGCAGTCGGCGCAGAATGTCGGCCCGTAGTTGGTCTTGCATGCGGATGGCTCCGGATCAGGCTTGAATGCGGTTAACGTGGTCTGGGTTATTGGCCCGGAACTGAAGAAGCTCGTGCACCGAAAAGATGCTGGTGCAGCCGGTGGCGGTGTCTTTCACCACCACCATGTTGGCCGTCGTTCGGCTGACATCGACGAAGGCGGCAGGCTTGCCGGTGTCTTCCAGATCCGCCCATGCCTGGGTAACGATGAGAGCGGCCTGCCGACGGCTGACCATGAATTCCTCAATCAGGCTGTCGATGGTGGCCTCGACACTTTCGCGGGCGCTGAAGCCCTGCTTGCGTTGGGCGATCAGCTGGCCATAGGCGGCGTTGGTGATGGAGCTGGTGACTGCGTTATTGCTCATTTTGTGGTTCCTTTTCTTGGTTGGAACTTCTCGTAAGCCAGGTCAATTTCGAACTGGCATTGCTCCCGGACATCCGGGGAAAGCGGTATCTCGCGCAGGTTGCCGTCTGGATCCAGTGAGAGGCGGTCGGTGTGGGTGATGAACACCACGCCCCGGTACCCGCAGTGGTCTGCGTCCTGGCAGAACACGTAGAGCTGGCGCTGCGCTCGGATCATCTGCACGCTGGTGCGAACCCGGCACACGCTTTCGCAGTGAGGGCAGAGGATTCGCAGGAAGCTGTTACGGACGCCGGGCTGGAGCTTCTGTTGGCCCTCGGTCTGGGGCTTGGGGTTGTTCGCCTCCAGCACCGGCCCATAGGAAACCTGGACAGCACCCCGGTAACCACATTCGATGTTCCGGCACTGCACCAGGGCATCTGATCCGCGCTCCTGAATAGTGCGGCTGGACTGGATCGAGCAGGCCTCGCCACAGGACGGGCAGTTCAGGTGCAAGAAATTGCGAGTCAGCCGGTTCATGGGCGTTCGTTCTCTTTCTGTCTGTTCGTTCTCGTTTGCCATTGGTCGCCCCTAGTGCCTTGTGCTGCCGCCTGGATGGATCAGTTTTATTCCGGTACCGGACTCATCGACTCGCTTGAGGTCCTGCAGGATCTCTCGCATGGGCCGCCCGGAGATGGTCACGTAGGCGCTGATCCGCCACTTGGTGTCCACTTCCTGTTTGTCGAACCAGTCCATCAGGTCTTTCTCGGTGTTGCCCTGCTGCATGAACCCCTCTTTTCATGGCATGGGAATCCCTGGGGATTCCCTAAATGAACAAAAAAAACCCGGGCTCACTGCCGCCCGGTACTGCTATTACCGGTGTCGGCTTCCGTATTGCCTGCGGAGGTATTCCGCATCTGGTATGCCTGCCTCATCCAGGAAGCGATCAATGGCACGTCGGCGTGGGCCAGGGCGTCTGCTGGCCTTGATGATCTCTTCCGCTGACGGCACGCAGGCCTGTTCCAGGAACTGCTGGATGGCATGTCTGGCCGCTGCAGCTCTGCGCCGTGTGGAGTCGGCGCCGCAGTTTCTGGCCCACCAGAGAAGGCGGATGTGGTCTTCCTCGCTCAGGCGAATGGAAAACTTGTATTCCCGAACGGTCCTGGGTGGCTGGTATTGCGTATAAGCGGCTCTGGTCATGGTGATTCCCTTTACTTTCGTGGCCCGCCGACGGCGTGCAGGGCCCGGTTTCTTCCGGTCAGCTTCAGGCTGGCGCCGCGCATTCGTTGCTTGATCAGCCATTCGGCGGCCTGATCCATGGTTTGAAGGCCTTGCTGCTTCCTGATGGTGTCCAGCAGCTCGGCCTGTTGGTCCGTCAGCTCCAGGTTGATTTCCGGCATCTTTTCAGGACCTCAAATGGTGCGAATGTGGGCCTCGGAAAGTGGCGCACCACCGGCCATGCTTGGAGACGTGGGCAACAGGGCCGCCTCCGCCTGAGCAATCAGCATCTGGCGCAGCAGGCTGGCCCTGTCGGTACCGGTGTAATCCACCAGTGCGTTGATCACGGCGGCCTCGTAGTCGTCCAGATTGAGGCTCACACGATGCTTTCGGATGCGTTTGGTGTCCTGATACATCGATCTACTCCTTCAGGAATCAGGCGGAATGGTTGCGCTGGTAATCGGAAAGGCCCTGCAGGAAGAAGATGCGGGCCTGAGAGGCCAGAGATCGGCCCTCATCGACGGCGGCTTGCTCCAGAGCGGAGCGCTCTTCACTGAGCAGGCGCAGTGCGATGGGTTTGGCAGTAAGCACGCCGTTGGGTGCTCGGTGACTGGCGTTGGGTTTTTTTGCACCTTGCATGGTGTATCCTCTGTGTAACGCTGAATTACACAGAATGATAGACGCCATTCGGTTAACTATGCAACAGAATGACGGATGAAAATTAACTATGGAAAACCAAATGACTGATAGAAGTCGTTTAGGCGAGCTCATAATTAACAGGATGAAGGAAGTTCTTGGCGTGGCGATGGACAAAGAAGTCGCCGAGTACTTCGGAATCAAACAGGCAAGCGTCACCAACTGGCGGAAACGCGGAACAATCCCAATCGAACAATGCATTCAGTTGCGGCAAGCAAGAGGGGTCAGCATTGACTGGCTTCTGCTGGGCATTGGGGAAGGTGAGATCGATGAAAACTATGTCTCCGGTATCGAAGATCGGGACTATACCGAGGTTCCGCTATATGACGTCGAGGCCAGCGCTGGCAACGGATCCTTTTTCGACCAGGAACAGATCTCCAGCTACCTGAAGTTCCGAAACGACTGGATGACGCGTGAAGGTCTGCACCAAAAAGACCTGGCGGCGATACGAGTTGCGGGTGACTCGATGGATGGAACCCTGGCTGACGGAGATACGGTGCTGATCGATCGCTCGAAGAAGAAACCAGATGGTGTATTCGCTATTCGGATTGGTGACAGCTTGCGGATAAAGCGCCTGCAGAAGATGGCGGACGGAAGCTTGCGTGTTTCCAGCGACAATCCAATGTATCAGCCCGAAGTTATTCATCCGGAGAATATGAGCCAGATTGAGATTGTGGGGCAGTGTTATTGGCGGGGTGGTCGGGTTTTTTAGAGTTGAATGCTTGTACGTTAATCCAGCTTGTACGTTTGCCGGACCCGGTAAACTGAATAGGGAGAACAGGGAGGTTTATGAATTCGATCGCTTTTAACTACACCGATTCTCGGGGTCACACAACCGACTGGACCGTTGAAGATTGGAAAGAAGCTGGCCGCTACATACAGGGCGTATGCACGAATGATGAACAGTTTAGAACCTTTCGGAAGGACCGGATAAACCGATATCTGGGCGAGAGTGAGATAGCTGTTACCGAGCCTTACACTCCACCCCCACCGAAAATAGATACTCGACCAGAGATCTGCTTCACGGGCTACCCGAAAATTCAAAGAGCAGCACTCGAAGAGTTGGCCTCGACGAGATCAATGGCAGTAAAGAAGGACGTTACAAAGGGCCTGGCATTCCTATGTTGTGGCCCCAATGCCGGCCCCTCTAAAGTTGAGAAAGCCCGAGAGAGGGGATGCCTCATAATTGATGAGCCGGGGTTAAAGGCAATGTTGGAAACTGGAGAATTGCCGGAGCCTTGGGAGGACTAGAGCTGCCAAATTCGCTGGCAGAGAAACGATTTGGGAAATCTTTCAACAAGTGATTAGTTATTGAGAGGGGTTGATGTCGTTAAAAGGGCAATGGATTGGGACATACGCTGGGCCCGCAAATGGGCACCTAGTCGTTAACATCGACGACGTAGGCAGTCATTATGAAGGGAATGCTTCGGTACTCCCATTTTCCCGGGATCTTCCCAGTTCTATATTTCAATTTCGGACACCCTCGAAAGCGGCCAGCCAGCAATTTTCAGCTTTCACTACGCCGATTCACCCTCACACATTACAGCCTGTGCTTTGGGAGGATATCAAAGGGCTTTTTTCTGCAGATGTTCATCACGCGCAGTCAGTACACGCGACGATTGAATTGAGGAACGGACAGATTCATCTTCAAGGAAACACCGAAGTTGGCCCTTACAATGCAGTTTTGGACAAGGCAGAGGCGAGTGGCGAATCCCGTATTCCAGGTGAAAAGCTATCTTGGGCCGAGTTCAAGAATAGGATTTCAGCAATATCGAAGACTGGCTTTTTGTTTCGGGGGCAGGCTCATCCCTGGAAACTCTGCACATCCTATCATCGGGGCGGCCGGTATCGCTTGAGCCAGTTTATATCGAGAGATGTCAGACAGTTGCATCAGAAACTGAGCAGTCTGACAGACCATTATTTCGATCTTTCCAATCCCGAGCAGAATGGAGCTTTCTACAGTTTGCTACAGCACCATGGGTATCCCACTCCGCTCCTGGATTGGTCGTACTCTCCGTATGTCGCGGCCTTTTTTGCCTTCAGAGGCATCTCTAAGTCCACCAAACCCCAGGATGATGAAGTCAGAATATACCTCTTCAACCATCAAGAGTGGGTAACGAGGCTCCAACAGTCACCGGTCCTCGATCCTCCACTTCCTCACGTTTCTGTCATGGAGTTTATCTCGATCGCTAATCCTCGCCAGGTGTAGTGGTTCAATGATTCCGGACACCAACGTAGGTGGTAATATCGCCACCATAAGTGAGGTGTCTGATGACCAG
>NZ_JBLWYX010000003.1:0-415842 GCF_048266785.1 Marinobacter sp. | reverse complement strand
GGGTGTCCTGCTTGCAGGGCTGAGATAACACCCGTTGAACCTGATCCAGTTCACACTGGCGAAGGGATGTCAGCCGCAGGCCCAGCGCCGCATCTGTCACTTCATACCTTCGCCTCAGCCATGAGGTGTCTATGCACAAATCCCTTCGTCTTGATCAACAGCTGGTTTTGATAACCGGTGCTGCCCGCGGTTTGGGTGAGTATCTGGTGCGTGCGTTCCTGCACGAAGGCGCCAGCGTGGTGATCAACTATCGCAACAGCGCCGAAGCGGCGCACAAATTGGCCGGCGAAGAACCGGTACGTGCACTGGCGGTGCAGGCTGACGTGACCGACCGCGCCGCAGTGCAGGCGATGTTTGCCCAGGCCCGTCAGCATTTTGGGTTTCCGGTGACCACCGTTATCAACAACGCCCTGCCGGATTTTTCATTCAATGGCGACGCTCGTCCGAACGCGGAACAGCTAACCTGGGAAAATCTGAACCAGCAGTTTGCCGGTGTGGTAGGCGGTGCGTTGAATACCACCCAAGCGGCACTGCCCGGCATGCGCGAGGCGCGGTTTGGCCGCATTGTGAACGTGGGGACTAATCTGTTCCAGAATCCAGTGGTGCCGTACCACGATTACACCGCGGGCAAAGCGGCGCTGCTGTCGCTTACCCGCACCCTGTCGCAGGACTTGGGGCCGGACAACATCACCGTGAATATGGTGTCGGGCGGCTTACTTCGAACCACCGACGCCTCGGCCGCCACGCCGGAGGCGGTGTTTGATTTTATCGCGGCCAGTACACCGCTGCGCCGGGTGACCACGCCGGCGGAATTTGCCGACGCCACGCTGTTTTTTGCCTCGCCCTGGGCGCGCTCGGTGACCGGGCAAAATCTGGTGGTGGACGGCGGGTTGGTGAAAAACTGATGGCTGCCTCACCGTCAGATCTACGCATGATGCACCTCAACCTATTCCTGATGGGCTGCGGCCATCACCGGGCCGCCTGGCGTCATCCGCAGTCGGCGGTGGAGCAGTTGGGCGATATCCGTTATTACGAGCGTCTGGCGCAAACCGCCGAACGCGGCAAACTGGATGCGGTATTTTTTGCTGACAGCAACGCGGTGGGTAATGTCTCTGATGGAAGCTGGTGGTATCTGGAGCCGCTTACCGCCATCGCCGCCATGCGCCGCGCCACCGAAAACATTGGCTTCATCAGCACCGTATCCAGTACGTTTTATACCCCATTTCACGCCGCACGCCTGGTGGCCTCGTTGGATCATATCTCTGGCGGCCGCATCGGCTGGAACGTGGTTACCTCGATGTTTGATGTGGAAGCCCGCAACCACGGTTACGACGCCATGCCTGACCACGCTGAGCGCTATCGCCGTGCCGACGAGTTTGTGCAGGCGGTGTTGGGGTTGTGGGATTCATGGGCCGATGACGCTTTAACATTTGATCGCCAGGGCCATTACGCCGACCCGGCCAAAGTGCGGCCGATTAACCATAAGGGTGAGTTTTTTCGGGTGGATGGGCCGCTGAATGTACCACGCCCGGTGCAAGGGCATCCGGTACTGTTTCAGGCCGGCGCATCGGAGCCCGGGCGCGAGCTGGCGGCCAGATGCGCCGAAGCGATTTACGCGGTGGCCTACGATTTGCCTGCGGCGCAAAGCTACTATCGCGATATCAAGCGACGGGTGAGAGCGGCCGGTCGCGATGTCAATGTGCCGATTATGCCGGGCCTGGTTACCTACGTGGCACCCACCGAAGCGGAGGCACAGGCCAAGCAACGTGAGTTGGATGAGTTGCTGCCCGCCGATGCGTCTTTGCGCCAGTTGGCCCTGTTCATCGGTCAGGACTGTTCGGGCTGGGATCTGGACTCACCGATGCCAACACTGCCGCCGTTGGCTGAATTCAACGGGCCGCAGGGGCGCTATAGCACCATCTTACGCATTATTGAAACCGAACAACCCACTCTGCGCCAGTTGCTGGGCCGGTTGGCAGCGGGCGGAGGCCACTGCACGGTGGTGGGCACGCCGCAGCAGATCGCCGACAAAATGGAGCATTGGTTCCGCAACGAAGGCGCCGATGGTTTTAACCTGATGCCGCCGTCGTTGCCTGCCGGTATTGAAGACTTTATCGAACAGGTGGCACCGGAACTGCAACACCGTGGGTTATTCCGCACGGAATACCAGAGCAGTACTCTGCGCGCGCATTTAGGCTTGGCGCGTCCTGGCAATTCCTGAACCATGTACCTACTGCTGAAATGAAAACGCCGCATCCAAGGAGGCGGCGTTTTTGCTTCCTATCGGCGCTGCTTAAGCGCTGCTGGCGGCCGGCACGCCTTCTTGGCAAATGGCCGCAATCGCATCGGCTGCGCGGCGCAGGGCGGGCAGATGACTCAGCGCCTGCTCGCGATTCACCCGCATGATCGGGGCCTGCATGGCTACGCCGATATTGGACACGCTGGTGGGATTAGACGCTAACACTGCAATGCACAGCAGGCCAGGCAGAAACTCCTCATCATCAAAAGCGTAACCTTGCTGTTTGACGGTTTCAATTTCCTGCTCCAGAGCCTGGTGGTCAATCAGGGTGTTGTGGGTGAACTGCTTCAGTGGCATATCCGCCAACAGGCGACGGCGCTGAGCTGAGGCCATTTGCGCCAGAAACAGCTTGCCGCTGGCGGAGCAGTGCACCGGTACGCGCGACCCTGGATGCAAGTAAAAACGTAGGGGCGCCGGTGTTTCAACTCGATCCAGATACAGAATTTCGCCACCAGATAGGGCGGTGATGTTGCAACTTTCACCGATGTCTTCCACCAATGACGTCAGTATGGCGTGGCGCGCGCCGCGTACGGTGTCGTTCAATAGCAGATTTTCCGCCAGCCGGCGCAAGCGCCCGCCGCGGCTATAATGGCGGCCATCGGCTTCGCGCTGCAGCATGCCCGAGTTTTCTAACTGCTGCAGCATGCGGTGTAGGGTGGGCTTGGGCATGCCCGTTTCTTCAACCATCCCCTGCAGGGTAAAGAACTGATCTTTCTCCGAGATCACTTCCAGAAGCGTCAGTAAACGTTGCGCCGGCGTGTCGCCTTCTAGGCGGTTCGCATCTGATTTGGTTGTGCTCATAGTGTTGTCCCCTTCCAAGGTGCCGACTATGTTTTATTTCGGAAAATAAAGCAATTTGTATGATTTTCTGAAATCTGAGTTGACGATGCCTTAAGATAAGTCTAAATTCGTTGGTATTCCGTTTTCCGGAATGAAATATACTATAAAATGAATTATAGGCGAAAAGCCTGGCACTACTCCGGAGATAACTCATGAGCACAAACAACAACACAGATAATCGTCAGGTCGTTGAAGGCAAACAGAAGATGACGCCTTCTGAAGCGTTTGTAGAAACGCTGGTCGCCAACGGCGTGACCGACATGTTCGGCATCATGGGCTCGGCCTTTATGGACGCCATGGACATTTTCGCCCCAGCCGGCATTCGCCTGATTCCCGTAGTACACGAGCAGGGTTCGGCCCACATGGCCGACGGTTATGCCCGTGTATCTGGTCGCCACGGTGTACTGATCGGCCAGAACGGCCCCGGTGTATCCAATAGCGTTACCGGTATTGCGGCGGCTTTCTGGGCCCACAGTCCGGTGGTCATCATTACGCCGGAAACTGGCACAACCGGCATTGGCCTGGGTGGTTTCCAAGAGTGTAACCAGCTGCCGATGTTTCAGGAATTTGTAAAATACCAGGGCCACGTAACCCATCCGTCGCGCATGGCTGAGTACACCGGCCGTTGTTTTGACCGTGCCATGTCGGAGATCGGGCCTACCCAGCTGAACATTCCCCGTGACTACTTCTACGGTGAAATTGAAGCCGAAATTCCCAAGCCTGCGCGCTTGGACCGCGGCCCCGGCGGCGGTAAGAGTCTGGATGAAGCTGCTGAAATGCTCGCCAATGCCCGTTTCCCGGTGATTGTTTCCGGTGGTGGTGTGGTGATGGCAGACGGCGTAGAAGCTTGTAAAGCCCTGGCTGAACGTTTGGGCGCACCGGTGGTTAACAGCTACCAGCACAACGATTCTTTCCCCGCCAGCCACCCACTATGGTGTGGCCCATTGGGCTACCAGGGTTCCAAAGCAGGTATGAAACTGATGGCTCAGGCCGACGTGGTGCTGGCGTTGGGAACGCGCCTTGGACCCTTTGGTACCCTGCCGCAGCATGGCATGGACTACTGGCCGAAGGATGCAAAAATCATCCAGATTGACGCCGACCACAAAATGCTGGGCCTAGTGAAGAAGATTGCCGTTGGCATTTGTGGCGATGCCAAAGACTCGGCTGAAGCGCTGACCGAACGCCTGAAGGGCCGTGATCTGGTTTGTGACGCCACTCGTGACGAGCGCGCTGATCTGATCGCCAGCGAAAAAGCTGCCTGGGAAAAGGAGCTGGACGAGTGGACTCACGAAAAAGACCCGTTCAGCCTCGACGCCATTGAAGAGGCAGAGAACGAAACACCGTTCTCCGGTGGTGCTTACCTGCATCCGCGCCAGGTACTGCGCGAGCTGGAAAAGGCCATGCCGGAAAACGTTATGGTGTCTACCGATATTGGTAACATTAATGCCGTAGCGCACAGCTATCTGCGCTTTGACAAGCCACGCAGCTTCTTTGCCCCAATGAGCTTTGGTAACTGCGGTTACGCATTCCCGACCATTATGGGTGCCAAAGTTGCCGCGCCTGAGCGCCCGGCCATTGCCTATACCGGTGACGGTGCCTGGGGCATGAGCCTGATGGAAACCATGACTGCGGTTCGTCACGACATCCCGGTAACCGTGGTGGTCTTCCATAATCGCCAATGGGGCGCCGAGAAGAAGAACCAGGTTGAATTCTACAACCGTCGCTTCGTTGCTGGTGAGCTGGACAACCAGAGCTTCGCTGAAATCGGACGCGCCATGGGGGCCGAGGGCGTGACCGTTGATAGCCTGGACGATGTAGGTCCGGCGCTGAAGAAAGCGATCAATATGCAGATGAACGAAGGTAAAACCACCATCATCGAAATCATGTGTACCCGCGAGCTGGGCGACCCGTTCCGCCGCGATGCGCTGAAGAAGCCGGTGCGTTTGCTTGAGAAGTACCAGGACTACGTGTAACGCATAGCGTTGCCGATAGAACTTACCCCCGGCCTTGCCGGGGGTTTTACGTTACGCCGCCCTTTCTGGTGGCCAGGCAGGTACTATGAAAGCCCTGAATCAAATACTGGAAAATGCAAAGCAGTCACCACGGCGCATCGTATTGTGCGAAGCGGACGACGAGCGCGTGTTGCGCGGCGCAGTGAGAGCCGCTGAAGCTGGCATTGCGCAGGTGATTATGGTTGCCGCGGCGGACACCGTTGCCGCAACAGCTGCGCGTTGTGACATTGATGTGTCGGCAATTGACGTTGTCGATCCCGCCAGCTCGCCGTTAACGGAAAGTCTGGCGCAAGCGCTGTACACACTGCGCGAGAAAAAGGGCATGACCCGCAAACAGGCCGATGCCAGCGTACGTGATCCCCTGTGTTTCGCCAACATGATGGTGCGCGAAGGCCACGCTGATGGTTCAGTAGCAGGCGCTGTGAATACCACCGCCAATGTGGTGCGCAGCGCCATCCAGATTCTTGGACTCGCACCGGGTACCACCCTGGTATCCAGCTTCTTTCTGATGATGCTGTGCAAACCCTTTCACAACCTGAAAGGTGGAATGATCTTCTCTGATTGCGGCTTGGTGATCGATCCAGATGCCACCGAATTATCGCAAATTGCCCTGGCAGCGGCTGACAGCGCGGAAGCATTGCTGGGTGAGGAAGCCCGAATTGCCATGCTATCGTTTTCCACTAGTGGCAGTGCCCAACATAGCCACATTGATAAAGTGCGCTCGGCAGCACAGGCAGTAAAACGCCTGCGACCGGGTATCGCAATTGATGAGGACGTGCAGTTGGATGCGGCGATTGTAGCTGATATCGCAGAGCGCAAATTGCCCGACTCCAAAGTGAAAGGCAGAGCCAATGTACTGATTTTCCCCAGCCTGGAAGCGGGTAATATCGGTTACAAGCTGGCGGAGCGGATTGGCGGAGCGGAAGCCATTGGGCCACTGTTGCAGGGCTTGAACAAACCGGCCAATGATCTGTCGCGGGGCTGCAGCGTGGATGATATTTACCACGTAATTGCGGTAACCACGGTGCAGGCTCAGTCTGCGGCCCAGCGTGCTGGCCACGTGGTATAACGCTGCAGTGGATATTCTGCTGAATGTACCCTGGTTATTTCTGCTGATTGCCGCGTTTGCCGGTTATTTTCAGACCGTCACCGGTTTTGGCCTGGGTATGATTGTTATGGGTTTGGCTGGCGGCATGGGCATTGCACCGGTGACCTCAGTCGCCGCTGTGATTAGCCTGATGACCTTGGCAAACTGCGTGGTTGCGCTGCCTGGGCGCTTACACCACGTTTACTGGCCGTCGGTCGCCTTCGCTGCGGCCGCCATTGTGCCGTCTATTATGCTCGGCGTGCTGATGCTGAATTACCTGAGCAGCAGTGCCTCTGTCATAATGCGTGTGTTGTTGGGTGTTGTGATTATTTATGGCGCCGCTGGCTTACTGTTGAAGCTGAACCAGCAGCAACATGTTGCTGGTAAGGGCAGTTTTGCGTTGTTTGGTGGGCTGTCGGGATTTTTAGGCGGCCTATTTGGTATTGCCGGGCCGCCACTGATTTACCACTACTACCGCCAGCCTCTGGAGCCCATCCGCATCCGCAACACCCTGATCCTGCTGTTTGCGGTTACGTCCGGGGTGCGTACTTTATTTGTAATCAGTCAGGGCCAAATGAACGCAAACATTTTGCAGCTCACCGCCTGGGCGTTCCCGGTGGTGGCCGTGGCCACTTGGCTGGGCCGGCACTGGCCGCCGCCGTTGTCGGCGCAAACCATGCGCCGGCTGGTGTTTGCGCTGCTGATACTGATTGGCGCGTCACTGATTGTGATAGGCATTTTTTAATCGGCGTGCATCACTGACCAGGTGACGACAACCGCCAGGCGCCGGGTTCGATGGGCAAAAACGCCGCGATCGCTGCGGTCGCAATCACGTGGGTGGTGCCATTATCCGGATCGTGCACGTTCAGGCCACCGTGCACGGCCCTTACTTCGGCCCGGCCACGGGGCAGTTCAGCGGCAACTACATCACAATCCACTTTGTCTGGATGCTGCACACCAATCGTCACTTCTACCCGCATCTGCAAGTGGTCGTAGCCCATGGTTTTTATCAGCACCAGGGAGGAATGACGCAGGGCATCCTGCACCGCCCGGCAAGCGGCTTTGGTGTAATCCTCCCCGTACAGCGAATTGCTGCTGCCCATCTCCAGAATAATGCGCTGCTCAGTCATGATTGGGCTCCATATCAAAGGACACGATAATCGCGGCGTTGGCGATCACGCTGGTGCCGCTGCCATCAGGTTTGTCCACGTCCAGCCCGCCTTTGGTTAGCGTAATGCTGGGTTGGCCATAGGGGAATACGGCGAGCAGTGCCTCGGTGTTCACTTGTTCCGGCTTTTGCACGCCGATTTCCACATCAATCAGCATGGCCTCGCGGGGGAAGCCAAAGGCATCGGCAACGTTCAGGGAGTTGTGCCACAGTGCATCACGAATGGCTCGGGCGCAGGCCTCGGTGTAATTGCGGCTGCGAATGGAAGTGCCCATGCCAAACTGATGGGCCACGCGGGTTTTTGCCATCAAACGAATCCTCGGTGAATCGGCCTTAGGGTGTCCGCTACGCCGTTACTTCAACGGCGACAGTGTCTTGTCGCGTTTAGCGCCGTTTGCGGTGACCAATCAACTGAACGATTTCCTCAAACAGGTGGTTGTCCAGCACTTGGGACATATCGGTGGCCAGGCAGTGGCGGTAAAACGGGCTTAAATCCAGGCCTACGCCGAGCCCCAGAATATCAACTTCGCCCTGGCGTTCGCGCCGGGCCAGCACTTCTTTTAGGTGATTATCCAGATAGAAGGCGTCGTTGGTCAGATTGGTGGCGCTGTCGGCCGGGCAACCGTCTGAAATTACCATTAGAATTTTTCGGCTTTCGCTGCGCGCCAGCAGGCGATTGCAGGCCCAGTCCACTGCTTCGCCATCAATGCCTTCGCGGAACAGGTCGCCTTTTAACAAGGCGGCAATGTCGCGGCGGCTGCGGCGCCAGCCCCGGTCGGCGCTTTTAAACACCAGATAGCAGATTTCGTTTAGCCGACCAGGGTAGGCTGGACGGCCTTGGCGTATCCATTCTTTATATGGCTTGCCGCCATTCCAGGTGTTGGTGGTAAAGCCCAGCAGTTCGCTGCTGGCGCCAATCATATCCAAAGCGCGAATCAGAATGTCGGCAAGCATGGCCACCGGCTCACTTTGGTGGCGCATAGAGCCAGAGCAGTCGATGAGAATGCTGACCACGCAATCGGCCACCGGCCGCTGGCGTTCCTGATAGAACAGCCGGCGTTCGGTAGGCGAACTGACCAGCTGCGCCAGGCGGCGGCCGTCTATACGGCCTTCTTCTTCGCCGTACAGCCAACCATCGCGCTGCAGTGTGGCCAATATCGCCGCAAGTTGGCGCGCGATGCGCTGCACGTTAATGCCTTGTTCAGCGATGCCGGCGTCTAAACGCTCGCGGTACGCTTCCAACTGGGCGGCGCGTACCAGACCGGCGGCGGATACTTCGCGGTCGTGGGCTGTTGTGTATACGGTATAACCCTGCTGGTTTTCGCCAAAGGCTTTGCTGGTGCCGCTACGGGCGCTGGCAAAACCGTCGTCATCGCCGTCCTGGTCAAAGTCTAGCAGCAGGGCGAAGCCTTTCTGTTCGTCTTCGTCATCATCCTTGTTGTTTTCGTCATTATCGGCGCTTTGGCCTGAGCGCTGGGCTTCAATAAGGTTATCAATCAGCTCGGCAATGGCCAGGGCGTGGGGAATATACGCTGCTTGATCGAGTCGGTTGCGGCGCAACCCAGCTAGCGCGGTGCCCATAGACGAAGCGAGTGAAAAGCGTGTGCTCTCAATAAAATCTTCGGTTTCTTCCAGTACCTGGCGGGCGTTCAGTCTGGCCCAACACATCTGGGCTACGGTGTATAAAAGAATGCCACTGCTGCCTTCGGCGCTGCCAGAGGTATAGAAATCATGGGACCAGCGCTCAAAACGCTGCTCCAGGTTGGCTACCACGCCCGTAAGCCGGGCCGGCACCAAGGTTTCTACTCGTAACTGTTCCAGCAATTCGAACACCAAGCGCGCAATGGGCTTTATCGGACAATGGGCTTTATGCAGTTTGGCATCGCTGTACAACAGGCGTAACGCCATGCCGTCCGCCGCAGCGCGGCAATCGATGAACGACGCGACCGCGGTATCAATGCGGTGATGGGGCGCGTGCATGGGCAGGCGATGTTCACCCTGATACAGGCGTTTGCCGCGAAAGTGTAGGTTGGCCTCGCCACTGATGGCCCGGATAGACGCGGCACACAGCTCTTCCACCCGTTGCTGGCGGCGAGCCTGCTTCTGGGGGGTGCTGCTCATGGGGTGAACGACTCTTTCAGCCAGGATTCGTCCAGCTCTTCATCAAAGCTGCGCTGATAGTATTCGGCTACAATTGAGCGTTCAGCGTCGTCGCATTTGTTCAGAAATGACAAGCGGAACGCCAAAGCCGGATTGCGGAAAATCTCGCAGTTCTCGGCCCAGGTAATCACCGTACGAGGCGACATCAGGGTGGAAATATCGCCGGCGGCAAAGCCCTTGCGGGTCAGGTCGGCCACGCTCACCATGGCATCAATCAGTTGGCGGCCTTTTTCACTGTCTTTTTCTGGCACTCGCGCCAGCACAATGGCGGCTTCCTCTTTGGCGCTCAAATAGTCCAGCTTGGCCACAATGTTCCAGCGGTCAATCTGCGCGTGGTTCAGTACCTGGGTGCCCTGGTACATGCCCGACATATTGCCCAGGCCCACGGTGTTGGCGGTGGCAAACAGGCGGAAATAGGGGTGCGGGTGAATCACCCGGTTCTGATCCAGCAGTGAAAAGTGTCCGTCGCGCTCCAGAATGCGCTGAATCACAAACATCACATCGGGCCGGCCGGCGTCATACTCGTCAAAAATCAGCGCCACTGGGCGCTGCAGTGACCAGGGCACAATGCCTTCCTGGAATTCCGTTACCTGCACGCCGTCGCGAACTACGATGGTGTCTTTACCCACCAGATCCAGGCGGCTGATGTGGCCATCCAGATTCACCCGCAGGCACGGCCAGTTCAGGCGTGCGGCGACTTGCTCTATATGGGTGGACTTGCCGGTGCCATGCAGGCCCTGAACCATCACCCGGCGGTTGCGGGTGAAGCCGGCCAGAATGGCCAGAGTCACGTCTGGGTTAAAACGATAAGCCTCGTCAATTTCCGGAACATACTCATCCCTGAAGCTGAAGGCCGGAACCTCAAGGTCGCTGTCTATGCCGAAGAGTTCGCGTACTGAACGCAGTGTATCGGGCTTGATGCCTGGAAAATCTTTCATCTGTGTCTCCTCGGGCCGACAGGGCGTGGGTCAGAAAGGTTGTGAGCCCTCACATCGTATTGTTCTAAGACCTATAGACTAACTCACTACAAAAAATATGAAAAGCGGAACATGGTGTTTCACTTTATAGAATATATGATCTAAAACTTAATAACAGGGTTGTCGCCCGAGCTGGTTCTGGCCCAAACAGAGTGTTGAAACTGGCGCTAATGACCACATGCCCCAGGGAGTAAACTGGCTTTTCGCACGTATCCCATGCCAATGGGCGCGAATAACAATGACAAATTCTTTTAAGTGGAGTTCATTATGAGCCAGCCTACCGTTGCCTTTCTGCAAGCCTTCAGCAATGCACTTAACAATCACGACATTGACGCCGTAATGGAAATGATGACCGACGATTGCGTGTTCAACGCCGTAGCCGGGCCAGAATTGCAGGGCAAGAGCTTTGTTGGCCAGGCAGAAGTGCGCCAGGGGCTTGAAGCTGCCTGGAAAAACGCGTCGGACGCTTGTTGGGTAGATGCTGAACACCACGTGATTGGCGATAAAGGCTTTTCTGAAAGCACCTATAAAGGCACCGCCGCTGATGGCGCACGCACCGAAGCACGTATGATCGACGCGTTCACTTTCCGCGATGGCAAAATCGCCGTTAAGAACGCGTTCCGTAAGAATCGTCCTCCCGTAAACGCTTGAGTCTTTTTTGGGCTGAAGTAGGGTCATCCAATCGCGAGGAACCGGTCATGGAATCTGTAGAACTGAACAATAAAACCGATGTAAATGTCGAGCAGCGCACTCAGCCTTCGCTGCCTTACGATCCGGCTTATGATCCGCTGAAAAGCCCAACGCCCGGCGTTGGGCGGGATTACGCGCCGACCTACTGGATCGGCACGGCGGGCGAGCCTCCGGAAGACGATGGCCCGGTACAAGGTAATATAGATGCCGACGTGGTGATTGTGGGCTCCGGCTTTACCGGGCTCACAGCCGCTATTTTTCTGGCGCAGAACTACGGTATTAAAGCCACGGTGCTAGAAGCCAATCGCACAAGCTGGGGTTGTTCTACTCGCAACGGTGGGCAGGCTCAGTGCGCTACCGGGCGCCTGAAGCGCTCCCAGTGGATAGACCGTTATGGCCTTAAAACCGCGCACAAGCTGCACCAGGAATGCCTGGATGGGATGGAAACGTTCAAAGAGCTGATTAAAGACATTGATTGCGAACCGCAGCCGGGCGGCCATCTGTACATTGCGCACCGCGACAAGCAGATGCCGATTCTGGAAAAAGAAGCCAAGCTACTGCGCGAAACCTTTAATTACGACGCTCGGATCATGGATGCCGAAACGGTGAAGCGCGACTGGTTTGGTGATCAGGAAGCCGCCGGCGCCATGCACGAACCGGAAGGTATTGGGATTCATGCTGGTAAGCTGGCGTTTGGCTACCATCGCAAAGCCCGCGCTTTGGGCGTGAAGATCCATCCGGCCAGCCCGGTGCAAGGTTGGGAAACCCACGACGGTGTGCATTATTTGCGCACCCCCGGTGGCGTGGTGAAGGCCCGTGCCGTGGGTATGGCGACTGGTGGCTACACCTCACAAAGCCTGCACCCGCAGTTGAAAAACCGCCTGCTGCCCATTTTGTCCAACTCGATTGTGACCCGTAAGCTCACAGACGACGAGGTCAAAGCCTGCAACATGCACACCCGGCAAGTGATCACGGACACGCGGATTCTACGCCACTACTACCGCCTGCTACCTGATAACCGCTTGCAGATCGGTAGCCGCAGCGCCATTGCTGGCCGCGATGCGCCGCAAAGCAAATACAAGGAAATGCTGGTTGGCGATATGCATCGCAAGTTCCCGCTACTACAAGGTATCGAGCTTGACTATTCTTGGTGGGGTTGGGTGGATGTCAGCCACGATATGATGCCGCGTATTTTTCAGGCGGATCCGAAGGAAACCATCTATTACGCTCTGGGTTATGGCGGTAACGGTGTGATGTATTCAGCGCAGGCTGGCAAGCGCCTGGCACAGTTGATCGCTGGCGATAAAACAGGAATGGATATGCCGATCTTTGAATCGCAACTGCCATTCCCCAATGTCAAGGAAGTGGTGGAGTCGCAGGTATTTGCGCCTTTCCGCCGCTTTGGTCAGAGTTTTCTGTATCGTTGGTACGCGTTCAAAGACGAGCGTCCGTAAACCGAATCAGCGTTCGCGCATTGCCTCCGGCACTAATCGCGCCAGGCGTTCCAGACCTGGCTCGATTTTATCTTCCTGAATGGCGGAAAAACCCAAGCGCAAGTACCCACTGTACGCCTTGTCAAAGTAATAAATATCCCCGCACTCAATCAATATACTTTGCTTTCTGGCCAACGCCTGCAGTTTGCGAAAATCCAGACCTTCCGGTGCTTTCAGCCAGAAGCTGGTGCCACCAAGGTTAGACGATGTGATGAACTTAGGCAGGTGGGTTTGCAGCGCTTTGCTCATGCGCTGCCAGCGCCGCTTGAAGGTACGGTGAACCTGGCGCAGCAGTACATCGTGGTAGCCCCGTTCCAGAAACAGTGCCAGCGAGCGCTGATTGTTGGTGGGCGGGTGGCGCAGCATCAGCCGGCGAATAGCGCGGGCCTCACGAATTAACGTGGGGTGGGCCACCATATAGCCCAGGCGAAGACCGGGTGACAGAGTTTTCGACAGACTGCCCACGTAAATAACCCGGTCGTGACGGTCCAGACTTTTCAGCGCCGGCGTAGGGTTGCTCTGGTAATTGGTTTCGCTGTCATAATCGTCTTCGATGATCAGAAAGTTGTTCATTTCCGCCAGGTCCAGCAGGTGCCGCCGCCGTTCCAGTGGCATGGTGGCGCCGGTGGGGCATTGGTGGCTGGGCGTTACATAAACCAGCTGGCAATCGCTGATGGTGTCGTCTGGGCGCATGCCCTGGGCGTCTACTGGTAACAATTGAATGTTGTCGGTCAGCAGGCGAGCAATGTTGTACATATCCACATAGCCCGGATGTTCCATGCCAAAACGTCGGCCCGGTTTCAACAACAGTTGGGCCACGGTCCATAGCGCCTGCTGGGTACCAACGGTAATCAATATTTGTTCCGGCTTGGCCCACACTCCACGCCTGGGCAACAGGCGAGTGCGAATTTGCTCAATCAGCAGCGGGTCGTCTTCGCTGAAGTGATCCACAGACCAACTGCGAATGGCCGGCACACTCATGGAATCGCGGCTACATTCGCGCCAGTGCTGAGTGGGGAATAGGCTTGGATCTAGCTGGCCATATACGAATGGGTAGTCGTAACGATGCCAATCGCTGGGCTTGCGGATGCTTTGCTGGCGGGAAGGGCGGGCCGTTAACAGAGTTTCCCAGGGCATGGGTTCGGCTTCTATGTCGTTCAGCCGTATGGGTTTTTCAGCGCGACCTTCAAGCACGTCGGCGTTTACAAAGAAGCCGCTGCGACTTTTGGAAATCAGGTAACCGTCGTCTAACAGCTGTTCATAAGCCAGAACGACGGTGTTTCTTGCTATTTTCAGTTCATCGGCCAGTTTGCGGCTGGAAGGCAGGGCTTTGTCCAGAGGAATCTGGCCATCGAGAATAGCGTTGGCGATCTGTTCGCGCAGTTGGCGTTGCAGACTCTCTGGTAATTTCGAGTCTAAATGGAAAAGTAGCATGGTGCCGGAGCTCTGTTCTTTTTTTGGATAATGAGAATTATGATCGATTATCGCACGGTTGTTGTAATTGACAAGTATTTGAGACGACTAGAGTTTTTTAGAACATCCTTCAGACTGGCCCAATACAAGGTTGCTGGCTGGCTCTATGGATTATAAGAATGAGTGCGTAAAAAAGAAGTGTCAGTCGTTAATGTTGCAGTAACAACACAATAATAGACGCGTTCAAATGTCAAGGTCAGACAGGCGTTATCAAAACACCCGCTGGCAATGACTGTCACAACAACAACAAGGCTTGGAGATTATTATGCGCACACACAAACTGACACTTCCTGTTGTCGTATCTGCCGCCTGCTTAGCGTTCAGCGCCAGCGCTATGTCCGCTACCTGGAAAATGGCCATTGGCGATGCTGCCGGTGGTACCCAGTATGAGCTTGGGAAAACCTTTGCCGCGGAGATGAATAAGCGCACCAATGGCAAAGTGAATATCAATCTGTTTCCCAATGGTCAGCTTGGTAGTGAACAGGACACCATCAACAACGCCAGTATGGGCATTCTTGACCTGTCCATTCTTGCTATTAACAACATCACGCCGTTTTCCCCTACCGTTGGCGTTATGACTCTTCCGTATGTGATTCGGGGGCCTGAAGACGCCAAGCTGCTAACCCAGGGTGATGTGGGCCAGCAGATGACCGAAAACACCATTCGCGACGCCGGGGTGCGTATTCTGGGTTGGGCCTATTCCGGTTGCCGTCGCCTGAGCAACTCGGCTAAACCGGTGGCGTCGCCGTCAGATCTGGACGGTTTGGTGATTCGGGTACCGAAAAACGAAATCATGATTGCGTCTTATCAGGCATGGGGCGTTAACCCAAGCCCGCTGGCGTGGTCTGAAACCTTTACCGCTCTGCAGCAGGGCGTTGTTGATGGCCAGGACAACCCGTACATCACCATCGACGCTATGAAGTTCTACGAAGTTCAGAAGTACATCACCGACAGCTGCTACGTGTTCTCGCTGGAGCCGCTGATTATGGGTGAGGGCGCGTTCCAGAGCCTAAGCCCGGAAATGCAGACTACTGTTATCGAAGCCGGCAAAGCCGCAACACAGCACAGCTATGACTACTTGTTGGCCAGTGAAGAAGGCATCAAAAAGCGTCTGATCGAAGAACAAGGTATGACCATTGTTCAGCCTGCGAACGATGAAAAAGAGTGGATTGAACAGGCAACGAGCATTTGGCCGCGCTTCTACGACAGCATCGGCGGCAAGGACAAGCTTGATGATGTGTTGAGTGTTTTGGGCCGCGAGCCCGCACCCGCCAAGTAAACCGTAAACCCGTGCAAAATACGCGGTCCCCCAGGCTGGCCTACCCGGCCCGCCTGGGTGGTGTTTTCGGGGTCTTTCATCAGGTGGTCACTGATATGAAGAACATTCTATTCAAAATAATCGAAAACCTTGAGAACTACTTGTGTCAGTTTCTCCTGGTCACCTTTGTTGTTTTGTTGTTTCTCCAGATCGTGCTGAGAAATATATTCAGCTACTCAATCCCCTGGGGTGACGAGCTGGCAACCTATGCCTTCGTCTGGTTTGCTTATCTGGGCGCGGCTTATGCCACCAAAATGTCGGCCCACAACCGGGTTACCTTTCAGTTCAAGTTGTTTCCGCGTTGGGTAGAAACGTTCTGCGCGGTACTCACCGACATTATCTGGATCGGCTTTAACGCCGTCTTTGTTTATCTGAGCTACGACTTTGTGTTTAACAAAATGAACCTGTTCTGGAAATCCCAGACCATGGGTATTCCAATGAAATATTTTTACTTTATTCTGCCGATCGCATTTACCGCCATGACTCTGCGCATCATCCAGAACAATTACCTGCGCTTTGTTAAAAAAGTAGATCTTGTCGACCCCGAAGCCAAGGCTCTTGAGAGCCTGAAAAAAGGCGAAGAAGAAAACGCTAACCACGAGGCCGCGGGGGAGAAATAAGCATGGAATCTACACTGATTTATGTTCTTTTTGGTGCGTTCTTTTTACTGTTGGTTTTGGGTGCGCCCATCGCCATTTCTTTGGGTGTTGCCGCGCTGGCAACCTATCTGGCTCTGGGTGAAAACCCTCTAGCTTTTGTGCAAATGTCCTTTACTTCGGTGGGTGCCTTCCCGCTGATGGCACTACCGGCGTTTATTTTGGCTGGTGCGCTCATGGAGGCAGCGGGTATTTCCAAACGGCTGGTGGATATTGCTGAAGCTTTTGCCGGCCCGATGACTGGCGGGCTGGCTGCGGCCACGGTGTTTGCCTGTATGTTCTTCGGCGCCATTTCTGGCTCCGGCCCTGCCACCACTGCAGCCGTGGGTATGCTGATGATTCCGGCCATGACCAATCGCGGCTACGACCGTGGCTACGCATCGGCCATTACCGCCTCCTCCGGTGGTCTGGGCGTGGTTATTCCGCCGTCTATCCCAATGGTGATCTTCGGTATTTCCGGCATGGGCTTGCAGCCACCGGCTGAGGCTATTGCTCTTCACGGTGAGTTCCAAACCCTGTCTATACCCAAACTGTTTATTGCCGGTATTGTGCCGGGAATGGTGATTGCCGGCTTCCTGTTGACCGTCAACTATATTATTTCACGTAAACGCGGCTACCGCGGGCTGAGCGACCAATGGTCCTTTACGGATATCCGGATGGCCTTGCGCAAGGGTTTCTGGTCCATGCTGGCACCCATCATTATTTTGGGAGGTATTTACACCGGCCTGTTCACCCCGACTGAGTCTGCGGTTGTGGCCATTGTTTACACGCTGATTGTGGGTATTTTCCTGCACAAAGAACTGCTGTTGAAATCGGCGCTGCGAACGCTGGAAACCACCACTTGGATTACCGGACGGGTACTGCTCATTCTGTTCACAGCTACGGTATTTGGCCGGCTGTTGGTAGAAAACCGGGTGCCGGCGCATATTGCCGAAGTGATGCTCGGTGTGACTGACAACACCTATGCCATCTGGGCCATGATCATCAGCTTCCTGCTGTTTGTAGGCATGTTCATGGAAACCCTCGCGGCCATTATGATTCTGACGCCGGTACTGCTGCCCATCATGTACATGCTGGGTATGGATCCGGTGCACGTGGGTATCGTTGTGGTGTGCGCGCTGGCCATTGGCTTCCAGACGCCACCATTGGGTGAAAACCTATTTGTCGCCTCGGGGATAGGCGGCGCATCGATCGAAGAAATTTCGATGAAGGCGCTGCCCTTCGCGGCGGCCTCTATTGCAGCTCTGTTTGTGATCGCTTACATCCCCGAGCTGTCACTTTGGCTACCCGGCATGCTGGGCTACTGATGCAACACCGTTATTAATGCTATCCGCGATTCAGGGGGCAACCCTGAATCGCCAAGGAGACACCATGAGCCATAACATTGAACGCATTCTATGCAGCATTGGTATGCGCGGCAATTGCGATAACGTCATAGAGCAAAGCATCCGTCTGGCTTTCGCGACCGGCGCCAGTTTAGACATCCTGCACGTGGTCAAGTCGCTGTCAGACGACGTGCTCAGCACGCTGCGAAGCAATATCCGCGATCCCGAGGTACTGGGTTCTCTGATGGATCAGCGCATCGCGCAGGGTCGCAGTGAACTTGCAGCGGAACTGGAGGCATTCTGGAGCCGTAATCCGAAGTTAAAAGATTTGATGAAAGATCGCGTTATTGAGTTGTCCGTGCTGGAGGGGTATCCCGCGTCGGTGATCTGTCACTTTGCCAACCGCGGTGAATTCGACATGATCGTGATGGCCGCTAACAAGAAAACCTACATGGCCACCTACGCCGGTAAGGTTACCAAAGGCGTTATCAAGCGGGCCAAAGTGCCCGTAGTTGTCGTTCCGGTAGCACGCTAAACTTTTGGGAGTTATTGAGTATGTCGAGTATCCAGTTGTCCCGATTTTCATTGCCGGGTTTGTTTGGCGCCGGGCAAAAGGTCATGCCGGGTGTGATGATTTGCGTCACCATCGCCTTAGCCACCACCTTTATCGCTGACCACTATGGCGGCCCTACACTTCTGTACGCCCTGTTGTTCGGGATGACACTACACTTTCTGACCGAAGAAGGCCACTGCTTGGCCGGCGTGGAATTTTCTTCGCGCACCATTTTGCGCCTGGGTGTGGCTTTGCTGGGTGTGCGTATCACCCTTGAGCAGGTTGCGGAGCTCGGTATTGGCCCCGTGTTAACGGTTATTCTGGGTGTAACCCTAACCATTACGGTGGGCGCTTTACTAGCACGCGTGCTCGGCCTTAGCCGCGAGATGGGGCTGTTGACCGGTGGCTCTGTGGCTATTTGTGGCGCGTCTGCAGCCTTGGCGCTGTCGGCGGTTATGCCGCGCAATGAAATTCAGGAGCGCAACACTATCCTGACGGTGGTTGCGGTAACTACGCTATCCACCTTGGCGATGATTACCTACCCGCTGATTGTGACGGCCTTGGGCCTGAGCGACACTGATGCTGGTATTCTGCTGGGCGGCACTATCCACGATGTGGCTCAGGTTGTCGGCGCCGGCTATATGATGTCTGAGGGCACCGGTGATGTGTCCACCTTCGTAAAACTGTTGCGCGTGGCTATGCTGGTGCCGGCAGTGATGGTGTTCATCTTTTTGTTTCGACGCAGCCGTCAGGAATCCGACAGCGGTAAAGTGCCGGCTCTGCCGAGCTTTCTGGTAGCTTTTGTGGTGCTGGTGCTGATAAACAGCCTGGGCTGGATTCCGCCGGCAGTCACCGATGTGTTCACAGACATGTCGCGCTGGTGCCTGGTAACGGCCATCGCCGCGCTGGGTATTAAGACGTCATTTCAGAAACTGGCGGTGGTGGGCTGGAAACCGGTGATTCTAATGGTCGCTGAAACTGTGTTCCTGTTGCTGCTGGTGATGGCGTGCATTCACTTCGGGCTGGCGGGTTTGTAATGGAAATCACAGTTAATGGTGAGCCCAGGCTACTGACCGGCCCCACCACCGTGCACCAGTTTCTGCAGAACGGTGAACTGGATTTGCGGCGGGTCGCGGTGGAATTGAACGAAGAAATTGTGCCCCGTAGCCAACATCAAATACGGCAGCTTTACGCTGGCGACCGGCTTGAAATTGTTCACGCCATCGGTGGTGGTTAGCACGACGAAAACATACGCAACCAAACCATTCCCTCACCGTTGTCGGCGGGAAATGGTTAAAAATGGGAAACAAAGATGTCAAAGCAATCCGTGGATAAACCACTGATCATAGCCGGGCGCCAGTTTGAGTCTCGCCTTATGGTGGGTACCGGCCGCTACAAAGATTACGATGAAACCGCACGGGCACTCTACGAAAGCGGCACCGAAGTGGTGACTTTTGCGGTACGCCGCACCAGTATCGGCCAGAACCCCGATGAGCCCAATTTGCTGGATGCGTTACCGCCCGATCGCTACACCCTGCTGCCCAACACCGCTGGCTGCTATGACGCCCGTTCTGCGGTGCGCACCTGTAAGCTAGCCCGCGAGCTGCTGGACGGTCACAACTTGGTTAAGCTGGAAGTATTGGGCGACGACAGCACTCTGTATCCGAACGTGGTAGAAACCCTGAAGGCCGCGGAAGAGCTGATTCGCGACGGTTTCGATGTGATGGCCTACACCAGTGATGACCCCATTGTGGCGTTGGAATTGGAAAAGCTGGGCTGCTGCGCGGTGATGCCTTTAGGCTCGTTGATCGGCTCTGGATGCGGTATTCAGAACCCGCACAATATTCGCCTGATTATCGAGCGTGCCAGCGTGCCGGTGCTGATTGACGCCGGTATTGGGGCTGCCTCTGAAGCCGCCTTTGCCATGGAGCTGGGCTGCGATGCCGTGTTGATGAACTCTGCCATTGCTCACTCGCCAGACCCAGTCATCATGGCCCGCGCCATGCGCTTGGCAGTGCAGGCTGGTCGCGAAGCGTTTCTGGCAGGGCGAATGCCGCGTCGCGAGCTGGCTGACCCTTCCTCTCCTCTGGCCGGGCGTATCGCCACGGTCTGACCACCTGACGAGGTGAGGGTGCAGAGCCGGTGCCCGCCGGAAACGGTGAGGTCGCACTCTGGTCTGTATTCGGGAGTAAGTCCGTGTTGAGCGGTAGATTGCCAAAGCGCCTGCACCGGCGATTAAGGCAGTTGGGTTACCAACCGCCCTTCAAATCGATCTGGATGAAAAACTGGCACAATGCGCGGAGTCCACTGGTCAGCTATGCATGCCCAATCGTTGGTTGCACGATGACTTAGGGTTGGTCGATCTGACCCGCCAACGCCTCACCCTACTCGATATGTAACGTTGACATAGGGTGTATAGTACCTGGATTTAACCACCAGGAAAGATGGCATGTTTTACGATGAGCTTCAGCCCCGCTTCAGTGACACAGATGCTTTGGGTCATATCAGCAATACGACACTGCCCGTCTGGTTTGAGCAGGCCAGAATGCCGTTGTTCAAGATCTTCCACCCAACCCTGGACGTGAAAACCTGGCCTCTGATCATCGCCCGTGTGGAAATTGACTTTGTGGCACAGAGCTACTGGCACCTGCCAGTTGAAGTTCGTACAGGCGTCGGCAAAATAGGAAACAGCTCGTTTCAGGTGGTTCAGGAAGCCTGGCAAGATGGCAAGATGATTGCGCGCGGCAATGCGGTGTTGATTCACTTTGATTATAACTCAGAGAAAGCCCTCGCTATTCCTGATGACATCCGGGCAGAGCTGTCCGGTCACCTCGCTGAATAGCCTGACCCATGCACCAGCCGGCAACCTGTCGATATAACGAGGTGGTTCAGTGAATAACGCAAAATTCGCGCTAATTGTATTGTCAGTCATCATACTCGTTGGTGGGTGTGACTCGGTTTCGCAAGCTACGGATACCGCTGGAGTTGCGGCAAAGGGGGCAGCGGAAGAGGGTGTTCAAAAGGACGTTTTATTGGCGCTTGAACCGGACGAAATGGACTGGGTAGGGCAACAGATTTTTAACAATGAATGTAATGGGCAGTTTCAGTGCCTTGTTCACTGGAATGATGGAGAGGCGTTTCCCTCGCTGGGGATTGGGCACTTTATATGGTACCCGGAAGGGGCAGATGAACTTTTTGTGGAGAGCTTCCCGAAACTTATTCAATATATGATCCAGCGGCAAGCACCGGTGCCTGAATGGCTCAGGGAGCTTGAGCCTTTCGATGCTCCCTGGGGAGACAAAGCAGTGTTTGAGTCTGCCAAAAATTCAGTCAGAGTGGCCGAGCTTCGGGAATTTCTGGCTGGCACTCAGGGAATTCAAGCAGAGTTTATTTTCCGTCGCGCTCAGTCCTCCCTTGCAGTGATCGTTGAGTCGGTGCCCACGGACCGGAAATCACAACTACAAGCCGATCTGGAGGCACTGAGCGCTACACCGGGTGGCATCTATGCATTGATGGACTATGTCAACTTCAAGGGAGAGGGCCTTTCAGACACAGAGTGCTACAACGGTATGGGCTGGGGGCTTCGGCAGGTTCTTCTGGCCATGGAGCCCAACCCGGAAACCATAGCGCTGGAACGCTTTCGGGATGCAGCTGCCAAGGTTCTGACCCGAAGAGCTGACAACGCAGACGATCCGATCGAGAGAACCCGCTGGCTAAAAGGATGGCTGAAACGTCTGGAAACCTACAAGGAACCCGACGGTGTTCCCAACTCTGCAGAAAAAACCCCCTAATAATTAGTTGTATTTCCGAACTTTGTTCTACCTTGTAATAATAAGACTCTATGTTGCCGCCTAAAAGTGACGCGTCGCATTTCGCGACGTGTGGCTTGCTTAGGGCTGGCTCACTGTCTCAGGTAAGCCCGAACGGTGACGAGAGTCTGGAAGGTAAAAACAAACAGACGTTCGGAGAAACAACAATGAAAAAAGCAATATCCGTAGCCGTTGGTATGGCGCTTGTTGCAGGCGCGCTTACGACAACCAGCGTATTTGCAGCAACAACGCTGGAAAGCGTAAAACAAAAAGGTCACCTCCAGTGTGGTGTGACCAGTGGTCTTCCTGGGTTTTCCCAACCGGATGAGAAAGGCAACTGGACGGGAATTGATGTGGATACCTGCCGGGCAGTAGCTGCAGCTGTCTTTGGAGATGCAAAGGCCGTTGAATTTACACCCCTGACCGCCAAAGAGCGCTTCACTGCGTTGCAGTCGGGCGAAATTGACATACTGTCCAGAAATACCACCTGGACGCTTACCCGAGATGCATCGCTGGGGCTTAACTTTGCGGGTGTGAACTATTACGACGGGCAGGGATTTCTTGTTAACAAGGACATTGGCGTAGATGACGCGACCCAGCTCGATGGTGCCACCGTGTGCATCCAGGCGGGAACAACCACCGAGCTGAATCTCTCGGATTATTTCCGTGCCAAAGGCATGGATTTCAAACCAATCGTTTTTGACACGTCGGAGCAATCTGTTCAGGGGTTTGCTGCGGGGCGCTGTGATGTCCTGACATCCGATCGGTCTCAGCTCGCCGCTTTGCGATCCAAGCTTTCCGATCCGAATTCCGCAAAAATTCTGCCTAATACGATTTCGAAAGAACCTCTTGGGCCGGTTGTGCGACAGGGTGACGACGAGTGGTTCAACATCGTTAAGTGGGTATTGTTCGTTCAGATCAACGCGGAGGAGCTGGGGATTACCGAGGCCAATGTGGACGACATGCTGAAGTCGGATAACCCGAATGTCCAGCGTCTGCTGGGAACGGATGGCGACATGGGCGCTAAATTGGGCGTTCCGGATGACTTTGGGTATGCCATCGTGAAGCAGGTTGGTAACTACGGCGAAATGTACGACCGCAATGTTGGCCCTGATACGGCCCTCGGTCTTGAGCGAGGTATCAACGCCCTCTGGACAGATGGTGGCATTATATACGCGCCACCAGTGCGCTAATACCTGAAAGGCTTCACCGGGGGTGTTCTTGCAATGCACCCGGTGTTAACTCTGACGCTGTGTATTGCAGGGAAGCTTTTCGGGACAAGGCATGAAAAAACAATCTATTGATTCCAGATCCGCCAGGCCCAAACCCTGGTACGACCCCCGCATCCGAGCGCTGTTTTTCCAGGTTATTACACTGGCTGTAGTGTTCTGGGCCGGCTGGGTTCTGATTGACAATACTCTCTCGAATATGGAAAGCCGGGGCATCAGCACCGGTTTCGGATTCCTTGATGAGACTGCCGGCTTCGGCATCATCATGCATCTGGTGCCTTTTGATGCAACCATGTCTTACGGGCGCACATTCTGGGTGGGTTTGACCAATACCCTGCTGGTGTCTGCCATGGGTGTCGTTGCTGCAACCATCATCGGGTTCCTGGTTGGCGTTGCGCGCCTGTCGAGTAACTGGCTGGTGGCGAAAATCGCACTGGTTTATATCGAAGTCATTCGCAATATCCCGCTTTTGCTGCAAATATTTTTTTGGTACTTCGCGGTGCTCGCCAGCCTGCCAGCGCCACGGCAGAGTGTGGAGATTGGTGGCGCATTTTTCCTGAATAACCGGGGGCTGTATCTGCCCGGGCCGGTAACCCAGGACGGCTTTGGGCTGGTCTGGGGAGCCGTTCTGGTGGCCATTGCGGCGGTTGTTGGTCTGCGGAGCTGGGCCAAAAAGCGTCAGAAGGCGAGCGGCCAGATCTTTCCGACAGTCAAGGTGAGTATCGCGCTTTTGGTTCTTTTGCCGCTTGTCGCGTTCCTAATCGCGGGCCAACCTCTGGAATGGGATTTGCCTGCATTGAAAGGGTTCAATTTTGGCGGAGGTATTTCGCTGATCCCCGAGCTGGCGGCCCTGTGGGTTGCGCTTTCGCTCTACACGGCGAGCTTTATCGCGGAAATTGTACGCTCCGGTATTCTGGCGGTTAGCAAGGGGCAAACAGAAGCCTCCAAGGCCCTCGGTCTGCCAAATGGTCTGACTCTGAGGCTGATTGTTATTCCCCAGGCGATGCGGGTCATTATTCCGCCGCTCACCAGCCAGTACCTGAACCTCGTTAAAAACTCGTCACTGGCGACAGCCATCGGTTACCCGGACCTGGTTTCTGTATTTATGGGCACCACCCTGAATCAGACAGGTCAGGCGGTGGAGGTTGTTGCCATTACGATGGGTGTATACCTTACGATCAGTCTGCTGATTTCACTGCTCATGAACCTGTATAACCGGGCTGTGGAGATCAAGGAGCGATGATGACCGAATCGACGATTAAACCACCCAAAAAGAACCCCGGGCCGGTCAAGTGGATGCGCACGCATCTGTTTTCCAGTTGGTATAACACCTTGCTGACCCTGGTGGTTGGCTACCTGCTGGTTACCAGTGTCGGACCCTTGGTGAACTGGGTGTTTCTGGACGCCACCTTCGAGGGCGCCGGCCCAGGGGATTGCGTGGGGGAGGGCGCTTGCTGGCTGTTTGTAAATCAGCGCCTGAACTTCTTTATTTATGGTTTCTATCCGGACGAGCTTCAATGGCGGGTCGATATCATGTTCGCATTGTTGGCTCTGGCGTTCGTGCCTCAATTTATTGAAGGGTTCCCTGGCCGTAAATGGCTCGGAATCTTCGGTATGACAGGCCTGCCGATAATTGGTTACATGCTGATCCCGGGAGGAATTCTGGGGTTGGAAGAAGTGGAAAGCTCAAAGTGGGGCGGTCTCATGCTCACACTCATCCTGGCTTATATCGGAATCCTGGCCTCTCTGCCTATCGGAATTCTGCTTGCCATCGGGCGCCGATCGGACATGCCTATTATTCGCGGCCTCTGCGTGGTGTTTATCGAAGTCTGGCGGGCCGTGCCGCTGATTACGGTGTTGTTCATGGCCTCAGTGATGCTGCCTTTGTTTCTTCCGGAGGGGGTAAGCTTCGAAAAGCTGGTGCGGGCACTGATTGGCATTACATTGTGGCAGTCGGCTTACATGGCAGAGGTCATAAGGGGCGGGCTTCAGGCTATCCCTCGAGGGCAGTATGAGGCGGCTGGCGCCCTGGGCCTTGGCTATTGGCGCAAGATGGGATTGGTTATTCTGCCCCAGGCATTGAAGCTGGTTATTCCCGGCATCGTGAATACGTTCATCGCACTGTTCAAGGACACCACCCTGGTGCTGATTATTGGCCTGTTCGATATTCTCGGCGCGGTTCAGTCAACGATAGCAGACCCGGCCTGGCAAAACGTCGCTATAGAGGGCTATGTCTTCGTGGCCTTCTGTTTCTGGGTGTTCTGTTTCGGGATTTCCCGCTCCAGCCAGAACCTCGAACGCAAACTCGATACCGGCCACAAAACCTGATGGTAAAACTATGACGCAACATTCCGAATCTACAGAAACACAGGCGGAGAAAAAGCCGGGCATTATCCGTGTGGAAGGTATGCACAAGTGGTATGGCGACTTTCACGTGCTCAAAGACCTCAACCTGGCGGTTGATCAGGGCGAGCGCATTGTAATCTGTGGCCCGTCCGGCTCAGGCAAATCCACGTTTATCCGGTGTATCAATCGCCTTGAAGAGCATCAACAGGGTAGGATCATTGTTGATGACGTTGAGCTTACCGATGATGTCCGTCATATAGACAGAGTGCGCCGGGAAGTGGGCATGGTGTTCCAGCACTTTAACCTGTTTCCTCACCTCACCGTGCTGGAAAACTGCTGTCTGTCGCCTATATGGGTGCGCAAGTTACCTCGTCGGGAAGCCGAAGCAGCTGCCATGGAGTACCTTGAGCGGGTAAAGATTCCGGACCAGGCTACCAAGTATCCCGGGCAGCTGTCAGGTGGCCAGCAACAACGTGTGGCCATTGCGAGGGCTTTGTGCATGAAGCCCAAAATCATGTTGTTTGATGAGCCCACGTCGGCGCTTGATCCGGAGATGATCAAAGAAGTTCTCGACGTTATGATCGAGCTTGCCGGTAGCGGCATGACCATGATCTGCGTGACCCATGAAATGGGCTTTGCCAAAACGGTCGCGGACCGTGTGATCTTCATGGACGCCGGCGAGATTGTCGAAGAGGCTCCGCCCACGGAATTTTTCAGCAAGCCCAAGGAGCCACGCACACAGAAGTTTCTGCAGCAGATTCTGCAGCATTAATAAACCGTTACTTGTTGGCAGGCACTCGGCCAGACCTACCTTATTGGGGGGCTGGTCGAGTGCCCGGAAGAGTATCAGGAAGAGTGCGTACATGAATATCCCGCTGCGGGTAGGGGATATCGATACCAGCCTCCATTAACGCCTGAGTAATGCCTGCGTGTATTTCATGAGATAGCGGCATGATGTCCACCAGATCTTTTACAAACACCCTTACCTCGAAACTAATACTGCTGTCTGCAAGACCGACGCAGAAAACCTCAGGTACCGGGTCATCCACCACTCGCGTATTATCGCGGGCCAACTGGAGAAGTATGCCCTGCACCTTGTCAACATCGGAGCCATAGGCAACGCCCACACGCAGAATGACGCGGGTAATTGGATCCGACAGAGTCCAGTTGGTCAGGTCCTGAGTAACGAAGGTTTTGTTGGGAATAATCTGTTCTTTCCGGTCCCAGTCCACTAGTGTCGTGGCGCGAATACGTATGCGTGAGACCGTTCCGGTAATGCCATCAATGGTCACCGTATCACCTACCCGGATCGGGCGTTCGAACAGGAGGATGATGCCAGATACAAAGTTGGCGACGATTTCCTGTAATCCAAAGCCAAGTCCCACCCCGAGTGCTGCGACCAGCCACTGTAGTTTGGACCATTGAACACCTATCACGCCAAGACAGACCACCACGCCCGTGAGTACAAGAACGTAGGTGGTGATTGTTGTGATGGCGTAGCCGGAGCCCGGTTCCAGATTCATTCGGCTCAGTATCGTTACCTCCAGGGTCCCTGGGAGATTTTTTGCCGCAAGAACAGTGCCGGCTGCTACGAGCAGAGCGAGCAGCACATCTGCAAGTGTGATGGGTAGCGGGTCGCCGCCCTGTAGGTCGGTAGCGATGGACCACAAGGTGATGTTGTTAAACAACTGAAGCGCTGGAATCACGTCGGCCCAGAGGAGGAGCAGGCCAGTGATGGCGAGAGCAGAGATCACAATCTTTAGCAACGAAGAGCTTTGTTGGCTGATGTCCTTGAGATTCATTTCAGGCATATCCAGGGTCTGAGGCACGCTTTCACTGGATGAATCGGCGGCCTCTTTGGCCTCCGCTGCCTTGCGTTCAGCAACGCGTTGTTCCTGGAGACGCTCGAGGGTGAGCCTGCGCTCACGCACGGAAAGTGCCCGTAAGCCCACGTAGTAAAGTAGTGAATTAAAGGCCAGCCAGCAGATGCTGATGAACAGATTGCGCTCAAGCTGCAGGGCCGTGTAGTGGTAGCCGATCAAGGATGCTGAGGCCAATATAAGAGGGGCCGCAACCGCAATAACATGAAGGAGTAGCAAAAAGTTACTGTGGGATTTGTAAGCCCGCACTGCTTTCATGAGTCGCTGCGCGAATACGGCCAGTGCGATGGAAACCAGGGTGAATAGCAGTCGGCCAAGACTATCATCAAATCGGGTGCCTTCAGGCGTTGAGCTTGTTGAAGTGGTAATAACGACCACTGGAATAACAAACACCATAAGAAGGGGCAGTTCCCGGCGAATAACCAGTAGGGAGTTGGTATTCCAGTGAAAGTGGCTTTCTCCAAGCCCTTTTTTACGGGCCACATTGCGGATGAAAGCGAGCAAAAACATAACAAAGGCGGCCGCCGTAACGCCTTTCGAAAGCGCAGAGTAAAATGCGCTGCCATCCATCAGCACCAAAGCAGTCAGAGAAAAAACAAGAACCCCCGGTAATGCCAGCAGAATACTGTTGATCAGTGCCTGCAGGGTAAAAGCGGTTCGGTCGTGGCCAACGTTTCCGATATGGCGGCTGTTATCCAGGAGGTTGTTTTTGATTGCCTTGCGCTTTAGCAGCAGCACGATTAGAAGCAGTGCCACCAACCCTGTGCGAATTCCGCGCTCACTCACAGAGCGGGTAATGGCTTCGCTCAATGCATCAAAACGCAATTGCGAGATAAACCACCTGGCAGATTCGTAAAGCTCCCCGGCGGTTTCTGCACTGACGGCGGCTGCACTGGGAAGCCAGAATAATCGTTGCTGCAAGAGCTTCTGATATTCCTGAACCTGATCCTGAAGAGTCGTCACCGTACTGTAGTATTCATTGAGCACATCGATGTGTTCGGTAACGGCTTTATGCAACTCGCGCAGCAATTTGGAGCGAAGGCTCCGCAGTTGGCCGCGCGCATCGCTACCCGGCTCTGCTATTGCTTCAAACTCTTCCAGCCTCAGTTGTTCCTCTCTTGCAGAGGAGAGCTTGTTTTCAATGCCTTCGATAAGGTCGCTGGCAATGCTCTGTCTTTGCAGACGCTCAAGCCTCTGTTTCAAAAGATCGGCATAGCTGGCGGTCAGATTGAGCCCGGCCTTCTCCAACCTCAGTTCAAAACTCTTATACTCATCCTGCAGGCGGGACAAAATGGATTCGGCGTAGGTCAACCGTTCCTGGCTCTCTCTAACCGCAGCCTGGCGTTGTTCAAGGGCTGTCTGCAGTGCACGAATCTGCTCCTGTATGTCAGCATTGATCGCGTCAGGCAGTTTGATTTCCGGAGGTGCGTCCGTGCTGGCCTCTAATTCCGGTTGCACCGCCGGGCGTGCTTCTTCCGGTTGCTTGGTAGCTTTCTCGCTGGTGTCTTCGGCCAGAACAGCGAGGGAGGAAAAACAGAGCAGAAGAACCCCGGCCAGCCATGTTGTTAAAAATGCATAACGGGTAGGGTGTTGCTTCATGTATTTGCGTTCCTTGCTTGGGGCAGTTATGGCCGAGTGTCGATTCAAGATTAGACTATTTTATCTGCGCATCAACGCAGCCAGTTGTGGAGTTTGGTTGCCAGCAACTCGGTATCGGACAGGTTTTTCCGTTCCTGAAGGATGTCGGCAAGCACCTCTGGGCGGTCCGTAATAATGTTATCCACACCCATATCGATAAAGCGTGACATCGCTTCTGGATGGTTAACGGTCCATACATGAAGCTCGTTTTCCGCCCGGTGGGCTCTTGCAATGGTCGCCGGCGTTACGCGGTTTGCGCGCAGGGCCAGTATGTCGTAGTTATCCGCCCACAATGGCCCCATCACAAACTGTGCGATCAGTGCTGTTTTCAGTCGAGGCTCCTGTCTTTTTGCTTCTTGAAGAGTGAGCCAGTCTGCGGCAGCAACGATTGTTCCATCGACTGCTTCCATACGTTGGAGAAGCTCGACGACGGTTTGCGTCAGGTGCGGCGTGTTGCGGTCAGGTTTCAGCTCGATAAAGAGCTTTGCCCGCCCGTCCGCAGTTTCCACAGCCTGAGCCAGCGTGGCAATCCTTTCTTTCGCAAAATCGGTGTTGAACCAACTCCCGGCATCAAGATCCCGCATATCCTGATAACGCACATCGCTGATTCGCTTTCTCAAACCAAAAATCCGGTTCATATCGGCATCGTGCCAGAGAACCGGTACGCCGTCTGCGGTCAGTTGCACGTCGATTTCGATATAGTCTGAACCATCCTTTATTGCCTGCTCAATGGAGCTGAGGGTGTTCTCCGGCGCTTTTAACGAACTGCCTCGGTGCGCTGTAATGCTGACATCCTCCCTTTGCTCCAGTGCGCTAACCACCAGCCAGGCCTGGCTCAGGGCGAGCACGACCACAAGGAGTTCCGCCGTCCAGGCTTTGAGCCCGGCATGTTCCGGAACGGTGAGGCGCTTTGCAGACACGACACCACTTGTCTTCTGGTACAGGCTGACAACGAACGCACCATAAACTGAGACGCCCAGAAACGTCGCCGCAATACCCATGAGAATATAGGCAGCGATAAGGACCAGCACCGCTGTAGCAAGCATGTCTTTGTGAGCTTGCAGAGCAGCAAAGATGCCTGCAGCAATCTGGTCGAAAGCGAAGGTCACCAGAACGGGCAGTGACAGTATGGCAATCAGCCCACAAATCAGCAGCCCGCTGGCATACCCTTTGTGCCCACGGGTCAACCGTGTGCTTTCGTGAAGCGCCTCGGCGGGCGAAAAGCTTTGCAGCATCAGGCAAGGTACGGCCAATATCCAGCGCAGGTAGAGAAAGCCGTTACACAAAAGAATGCCAAGGCCAGAGAAAGCCGCACAGGCGATAAACCACCAGAGTTCGGGTGGCTTTTCGATGCGAAGCAGATACGGATCGTAAAGGTTAAGCAGCCATGACCATGCGAGCCCGGTGGCAGCAAGGAAAGGCAGAGCGATCATCAGATGTGTGAACACCTGGAGGAGGGTCAGCTTTATCAAAGGCAGAAAGCTGCGGGTTATTCCCCATAGCGCGCGCAGGGCCGTCCGGTACGGCTGGTGCTGCGGCGCTGCCGCAATAAGTGTGATGCCGGCCTGTTGCACCAGGAACGTCAGTGCGGCCAGGTTCAGGCTGACCACAACCCAGAGAATACCTCCAGGGGACACCAGAAATTCGATGATCCCACCGGTGCTGATGGCACCATCTCCCGTCACAGGCCGCAATGAGGCCAAGGCCCATGTGAGGGATGGTGTGATGATGGCCAGTGCAAGGCCGGAAAAAAACAGATAGAACGTCAGGAGCGCCCGGCGATGGAGGTTAAGAATGTTCAGTGTGCTGGCTATCGACGTTTTCATGGATCAGGGATTTCAGAGTTTTGAATGCCGATTGACGTGCATAAGGTGTTATTCAGTCGGGGTCAGCGTGGTTGCGTTTTTAAACAGCGCCAAGCGTTCATCCAGCGTAAGAAAAGGAGGCTTGTCTGCTTCCCTGAAAGATCCAAAGACCCTGTCAGGGTCGAACGCCCATGAAGTGCAGCGGGTGAGCAGTTCCGTGCACGCCAGCAATTCTCCCTTCTCCCTGAGAAAATACTTGAGCCCGGTATAGGTGTCCGCCAGGAGTATATCTCTGGGCTTCTGATCGTTTCGGACCAGCAGGCTGCGGCCAATCATATCGCCTGCGTATTTGCCACGACCGGTGGCGTCCAGAATGGTCAGGGGGATATCCAGTTGCGCCGTGATGGCATTTGCGCGTGCATACCCTTGAAGATCCTTCGGGTCTGGCGGGCGAACCGCAAGCATACCCAGATTGCTGTTCAGAGGCAGGGTTTCATGGTCTGCCCGCACAAAGCCCCCCGACTCATCTGACGTCAGTATTACAAGGGTATTGTCCAGTGTTCCGTTGGCAGCCAGTTCCTCAAGGAAGTGGCCGAGGGAATTCTCCATAACCTTCATGGCATCGCGTCGAGCCTGCTGGGGCTGCAGCAAAGCTACTTCTGTAGGGCCTTCCGCATTGTTCGCCTGTGCGTTCTCCAGGTTCTGTTCTGCCTCCTCTCCGATATCGAAGGGGTGATGAGTGCCAATGTTGAGAAGTGTAACAAACCAGGGTGAATTGCTCTGGTCCAGTTCTTTCATGCGCTCGGCAACATTGGGAAAGTACACCGGATCAGCCGGGCCCCAGCCTTCTATGTCTTCGGCGCTATTGAACGCTTCCGCACCTGTCACGTCCAGGAACCCCGCCTTCGGCATGAACTCATCTTTTTGCATGTAGCTGGTCGGCGCTGCTTGCCAGTAAGCAGTGTGATAACCGGCGTCGCGGAGCTTGGCGGGCAGGCAGTCCGGAGCGGCACGCTCCTCAGCTACGTCGAGGAGTTTTTTGGAGGCTCTGCGGAAATCCGGATAGCGTCCACAGACAATTGAAAACGTGCCGCGGTCCGTCTGGCGCTCCAGGCTGAGGTGATTGCGGTACATCCTGAACCCCTGTGCTTTCAGTACGCTTTCCAGGCCGCCCAGAGTAATAAGGGGCTGCAGGTCGTGGTACCGGCTAATATCCGGAAAGTAGCCCGCCGACAAACCTTCGATCATGATAAGCAGTACATTGGGAGGCTTGTCTACAGAGCTGGCTGCGACGCGCTGGTGGAAGAAGTTGATTCCTCTCTCAGGGTTATTAATCGGGGTTCCGGCCATCTCAACTGCTTCATCGCCGATCGCTATACCCAGCGGGTTAATGACGGTGCCTGGAACCTGAGCCAGTACGCTGGCCACTACGTTATTGGCCGGGGTGGTCAAGCTTGGAAATGACATGGCGTATACCAGCAGCACCGATATACCGGATGCAAGTAGGCCGACGGATCCGCTGGGCGGTCTCGGAACCACTGTCCGGTGTAGCCGGTGTAGTGCCCAGGCGAGGAAAAGATAGAGCGGTAGCAGGGTAAGATAGGCATTGAGCAGGCTGCCGCTTATAAAGGTAGGATCCATGCCCTTGCTTGCGAAGGCCAGTTGAAACAAAGTGCCGTGTGCCGTCAGGTGCATTCCTGCTACGTAGGCGGCACAGCCGAGCAATACGATCAGCGCTGCTCGTAGAGGCCCTCGCGATATCGTCAGTAGTATGGCGAGAACAAAAGCGCCGGTTAGATCACCCGCAATCATTCCGACCGGGCTCGGCCACACCCCGCTTTGCAGGATCAGACCAGCACGGATCAGCAAAAGCCAGACCCAGGCGAGTAGTAAGGTAAGTATAAAACGGCGATCCCTGAGGATCGCGACGAGTCTCATGGCGGTTGCGGTCCTGTATACAATGTCTATACACAGTACGCGTTCTCGGTTTGCGCATTCAACTGCCAGGCTCTTTATAAAAGCCTCTGTGTCGCAGATTTAATCCATGAGAAAGGTTGCTTGCTGAAATGTCAGAGTGGTGCCTTTTTCAGCTCGGGTTCCAGCCCTGGATTAGCTTCCAGCCACCATAGATCTTTATCCCAGTCGCCCAGAACAATCCGTTTTGCGGTTTTGTTGTTCACTTTCAGGGCGTGCTCGGCGGGCCTATGAGTGTGACCGTGGATCAGTTGCGGCACATCATGGGCTGCCATAACGCGCACAACTTCGTCTGGCGTTACATCCATGATGTTCTCGGCTTTGTCACGGTTTGTGGTCATGCTCATTTCCCGAAGCTGTCGGGCCATTTGCTGGCGGTCTTTGAGAGGTCGCGCCAGAATGAGCTTTTGCGTTTGTGGGTTGCGCATGTTGGCGCGGAATTTCTGGTATTCGACATCGGCCGTGCACAGGCTGTCACCGTGCATCAGCAGGGTAGGAGTGCCGTACAGGTCAATAAGTGTGGGGTCATCCAGCAAAGTCGCGCCCGCGCGGGCGCAGAAGTCTTCGCCCAGCAAAAAATCCCGGTTGCCGTGCATCAGGAAGATGCGAGTGCCGCTGTCGCTCAGCGTACGCAGTGCGGCTGCGATCTGCTCCTGTAGCGGCGTGTGCTCATCGTCACCAATCCAGGCTTCAAAAAAATCACCCAGGATGTACAGTTGCTCTGCTCCGGGCGCTTTTTCCTTCAAAAAGCGGAGAAACGCCCCGGTTATGTCGGGGCGTGACTCTTCCAGGTGAAGATCGGAAATAAACAGCGTGGTCACGCTGCGCCTCCGTCCTCTATAACGCTGGCTTTCTCGATCACCACGTCCTCATGAGGAACGTCCTGGTGGCCTGCGTCCATGGTGGTGCGTACAGCGCGTATGGCGTCCACTGTATCCATGCCTTCCACCACCTTGCCAAATACGCAATAGCCCCAGCCTTCTGCATTTTTTGCGGTGTGATCCAGGAAACCATTGTTCTCAACGTTGATAAAGAACTGCGCAGAGGCGGAATGAGGATCCATGGTGCGGGCCATGGCGACGGTGCCTTTCATGTTGCTCAGGCCGTTATCGGCTTCGTTCTTGATTGGCTCGCGGGTTTTGCGCGCGATCATGCCGGGCTCAAAGCCGCCACCCTGAACCATGAAGTTGCTGATGACCCTGTGAAAAATCAGGCCGTCGTAGAAGCCATCACGAACATACTGCTCAAAGTTCTTTGCGGTTTCAGGGGCGTTTTCATAATCCAGTTCGAGCTTGATATCGCCGTGATTGGTTGTCAGCAGAATCATCAGGGTTTCCTGTTCGTTGGGTTTAAAGCGGTATTGTACTCAAGAGTTTCCGGCGATGCATGAGTCCCGCCCGGATTTATGAGTATAATAGCCGGTTTATGACCCACTTCTTTTAACAGAGATTGTATGAGCGCCGAGCCGAAGAAAGCCCATAACTTTATTCAGAGCCTGATTGAAGACGCCATTTCCAAAGGCGAACACACCGGCCAGGTGGTAACCCGTTTCCCGCCGGAGCCCAACGGTTACCTGCACATCGGCCATGCCAAATCCATTTGCCTTAACTTTGGCATTGCCGAGACATTTTCCGGCGAGTGCACTCTGCGCTTTGACGATACCAATCCGGAGAAGGAGAGTCAGGAGTACATTGATGCCATCAAGCAGGACGTTGAGTGGCTGGGTTACACCTGGAGCGGGGATGTACGTTATGCCTCCGACTACTTTGATGCTATCTATCACTTTGCAGAAGAGTTGGTCGAGAAGGGTAAGGCCTATGTATGCGCTCTGTCTGCGGATGAAATGGCCGAATACCGCGGCAACCTGAAAGAGCCCGGCAGAAACAGCCCCTACCGCGACCGTCCTGTTGAGGAAAGTCTGAAGCTTTTCCGTGACATGCGCGACGGTAAATTCCGGAATGGGGAGCTGGTGTTGCGGGCGAAAATCGATATGGCGTCCCCCAACATCAACATGCGCGATCCTATCCTTTATCGCATTCGTTATGCCGACCATCATCAGACGGGCGATAAATGGTGCATCTATCCGATGTATGACTTCACTCACCCCATCTCGGATGCCATGGAAGGAATCACCCACTCCCTTTGTACACTGGAGTTTGAGGATCATCGACCGCTTTACGACTGGGTGCTGGAGAATATTTCGGCGCCTTGTCAGCCGCGGCAGATTGAGTTTGCCCGTCTGAACCTGAATTACACCATTACCAGCAAGCGCAAACTCAAGCGCCTGGTGGATGAACACCTGGTGGACAGTTGGGACGACCCACGCATGCCTACCATTTCCGGCATGCGTCGCCGAGGGTATACCCCCGAATCCCTGCGCACTTTTTGCGACATGATTGGCGTGAACAAGGCGGGTGGCACCGTGGACATGGGCATGCTGGAGTTCGCTATCCGGGAAGACCTCAACCCCCGATCGCCACGTGCCATGTGTGTGATGCGCCCGCTGAAGGTGACGCTCACCAATTATCCGGCCGACAAGACCGAAACTCTGGTGTTGCCCATTCATCCGCAGAATCCTGATATGGGGCAGCGTGAAGTCACCTGGAGCCAGACCTTGTATATCGACCGGGAAGACTTCGTGGAAGAAGCACCGCGCAAGTGGAAGCGACTGGCGCCGGAGCAAGCGGTTCGCCTGCGCGGCGGCTATGTGATGACCTGCAAGGAAGTTGTGCGGGATGCCAGCGGCGAGATCGTCGAGCTGCGTTGCGAATATGACCCGGCCACACTGGGTGTGAACCCGGAGGGTTATAAGCCCAACGGCGTTATCCACTGGGTGTCTGAGAGCAACAGCGTGGACTGTGATATCAATCTGTATGATCGCCTGTTCAACCACGAATCACCGGACAGCGACAAGGAAGGCGACTTCGTTGATCACATTAATCCGCAATCGCTCGTGGTGCTCAAGGGCGCGCGGGTAGAGCAGAGCCTGGCGACGCCGCTGACGGACCTGCCATACCAGTTCGAGCGCGAAGGCTATTTCTTCTGTGATCAGGAACTGACCGCAAAAGCCGGCAAGCCGGTATTCAATCGCACCGTTACCTTGCGGGATTCCTGGGGTAAATAAGGGTAAGCATTCAGGAGGCCAGCTGTGATCAGGATTTACAACACGCTCACCCAGCAAAAAGAAACCTTTACGCCCCTCGAACCGGGAAAGGTTCGCATGTACGTGTGCGGAATGACGGTTTATGACTACTGCCACCTGGGTCATGCCCGGGTGCTAGTGGCGTTTGACGTGGTAACACGTTACATGCGCAATCGTGGCTACGACGTGACCTACGTGCGCAACATCACTGATATCGACGACAAGATTCTCCGTCGTGCCGAAGAAAACGGAGAGCCGTTTACCGATCTCACAGAGCGTATGATTGCCGCGATGCATGAGGATGAAGCCAGGCTTGGTGTGCTGCCGCCCAGCGCAGAGCCCCGTGCTACGGATTATATTGTTGAAATCATTGTCATGATCAATACGCTCATTGAGTCCGGCCATGCTTATGCGGCTGATAACGGCGATGTGTACTTTTCCGTAGAGTCGTTTGAAAACTACGGAAAACTCAGCAAGAAAAAGCTTGAAGACCTGCTTGCAGGCGCACGCATCGACGTGCAGGAAGCCAAGCGCAGTCCGGCGGATTTTGCGTTGTGGAAAACCGCGGGCGAAGGCGAAGTGAGCTGGCCGTCGCCCTGGGGTGCGGGTCGTCCTGGGTGGCACATTGAGTGTTCTGCCATGTCGACCCACTGCCTGGGCGATACGTTTGACATTCATGGTGGCGGGCCGGATCTGCTGTTTCCCCATCACGAAAACGAAATTGCCCAGTCCGAATGCGCGACAGGGCACACCTTTGTAAATACCTGGATGCACGCGGGCGCGATTCGTGTGAACAAGGAAAAGATGTCCAAGTCTTTGGGCAACTTCTTCACCATCCGGGAAATTCTGGAGACCTATCTGCCTGAAGTGGTGCGCTTCTTCCTCGTTTCCAGCCACTATCGCAGCCAGGTCGATTATTCCGAAGATAACCTTTCTGAGGCGGGGCGATCGCTTGCCAGGCTCTATCATGCTCTGCGTGGTATCGTGCCCGCAAAATCCGTCGACGTGCCTGAAACAGACCACGATCGGCGCTTTGTTGAGCTGATGGATGATGATTTCAATTGCCCGGGCGCAATCTCGGTTCTGCACGCGCTCGCCAATGACATCAATCAGCATCGCCGTGAAGGCCGGGATAACGAGGCAAAAGAAGCGGCGACTGTAATGATCAGGCTTGGCGCTGTTCTTGGCCTTTTGCAGCAAGATCCGGATGCTTTTTTTCAGTCCGATTCCGGTGGCGAGCTGAGTGCTGAAAATATTGAAGCAAAAATTGAGGCTCGCGCTGATGCCCGTAAAGCCAAAGACTTTGCCGGTGCCGACCGTATTCGTGATGAGCTGGCAGAGCAGGGCGTTATTCTGGACGATTCCCGTGAGGGAACAAGCTGGCGGCGCAGCTAAGGCTGTTACCAAGGTCGTGTTGTATTCAGGGAAATGACCTTATAGGGAACTTCCCGTATAATGCTGCCTTCGATTTTCCGAGCCCGACCGCTGAGCGGCTTTCGGGACAGGGCTAACCCACTGAGGCTAAGAACGATGACAGAGCGCGTACAACTCGGCGGCATTCAGGTCGCAAAGAATTTGTATGACTTCGTGAATAACGAAGCAATCCCGGGCACAGGAATAGATGCCGAAAAATTCTGGGCGGAATTCGACAAGATCGTCAACGATCTGGCGCCGCGCAACCGGGAACTGCTTGCTAAACGCGATGCAATTCAGGAAAAGATGGACAGCTGGAACCGCGACCACAAAGGTCAGAAGCTCGACATGGCTGCCTATAAAACTTTCCTCACCGATATCGGCTACCTGGTAGATGAGCCGGCAGACTTCCGGATCTCCACGACCAACGTTGACCCCGAAGTCGCGACCATGGCAGGCCCGCAGCTGGTGGTGCCGATCATGAACGCCCGCTTCGCGCTGAACGCAGCGAATGCGCGCTGGGGCAGTCTGTACGATGCGCTGTACGGCACCGACGCCATTTCTGAAGATAACGGTGCTGAAAAAGGCCGTGGTTACAATCCGGTGCGTGGCGCCAAAGTTATTGAATTTGCACGCAACCTGTTGGACAGCTCTGCTCCCTTGGCGACCGGCAGCCATAAAGATGCGGCCCTTTATCAGGTTTCTGGTGGCAAGTTGACGGTTAAGCTTCAGAGCGGTGATGTTACCGGCCTGAAAGACGAATCCGGCTTTGTAGGTTACATCGGTGCTGCCGATACGCCCACGGGTATCCTTTTGGTCAAGAACGGCATGCATTTCGAGATTCAGATCGATGCCAGTCACCCGATTGGCAAAGACGACGGAGCGCACGTAAAAGACGTGCTGATGGAATCTGCGCTGACCACCATCATGGATTGCGAAGACTCCGTTGCCGCAGTAGATGCCGACGACAAAACGCTGGCTTACAGCAACTGGCTGGGCCTGATGAAAGGCGATCTTGAAGAAACCTTCGAGAAAGGCGGCGAGCGTCTGACCCGTAACATGAACGCGGATCGCGAATACACCGCAGCCGATGGCAGTGAGCTGAAGCTGAAAGGTCGCAGCCTGATGTTCATCCGTAACGTTGGTCACCTGATGACCAACCCGGCTGTTCTGCTGAAAGATGGGGCTGAAGTGCCTGAAGGCTTGATGGACGGCCTACTTACCGGACTGATTGCCATTCACGACCTCAAAGGTGGCGGTCGTTTTCAGAACAGCACTTCCGGTTCTGTGTACATCGTAAAGCCGAAGATGCACGGCCCTGAAGAAGTTGCGTTTACCAATGAGTTCTTTGGTCGCGTTGAGGATGCTCTGGGCTTGCCGCGCTTCACGCTGAAAGTTGGCATTATGGACGAAGAACGTCGCACTACGGTGAACCTCAAAGCCTGCATCCACGCCGCAAAAGATCGTGCCGTGTTCATCAACACCGGTTTTCTGGACCGCACCGGCGATGAGATGCACACCTCCATGGAGCTTGGGCCGTTCATTCGCAAGGGCGAGATGAAGCAGGCTGCATGGATTGGCGCCTACGAGCAGTGGAACGTTGATATTGGTCTGGAAACCGGTTTCCGTGGTGTTGCCCAGATTGGCAAGGGCATGTGGGCCATGCCGGATCTGATGGCCGACATGCTGGTACAGAAAATCGGTCACCCGAAAGCGGGTGCCAATACGGCATGGGTACCTTCACCCACAGCCGCAACCCTGCACGCAACTCACTATCATCAGGTGTCCGTAGCGGATATCCAGAAAGATCTGGAGAGCCGTACTCGTGCCAACCTCGACGACATCCTCACAGTGCCAGTGATGGATGACCCGTCAACGCTGGCGGCGGCTGATGTTCAGCAGGAGCTGGATAACAACGCACAGGGTATTCTTGGCTATGTGGTGCGCTGGATTGATAGCGGTGTTGGCTGTTCCAAAGTCCCTGACATCAACGATGTCGGCCTGATGGAAGACCGTGCTACGTTGCGCATATCGTCGCAGCATCTGGCTAATTGGCTGTATCACGGTATTTGCACTCAGGCGCAGGTTGAAGAGACCATGAAGCGTATGGCGCAGGTTGTTGATAAGCAGAACGCCAATGACCCGACTTACCGGGCTATGGCGCCGGACTTCGCGGACAGCGTGGCATTCCAGGCTGCAATGGATCTGGTTCTGAAAGGTCGCGAGCAGCCGAACGGCTACACAGAGCCGTTGCTGCACGCTTATCGCCTGAAGGCGAAAGAGAAATTCGGCCAGTAATATCGGCTGAGAGTAAAAAACCCGCTTCGGCGGGTTTTTTTATGGCTGCTTTGTACTCGGGCGTGCGAATCGATTACTCGTTGTGCAGTTCGTTTGCAGCATACAGCGTGTTTTGCAAGAGAGTTGCAATCGTCATCGGGCCAACACCGCCCGGCACGGGCGTTATGTATGCAGCACGAGCTGAAGCTTCATCAAAATCCACGTCGCCCTGCAGCTTGCCGTTCTCCATGCGATTGATGCCCACATCAATCACCGTGGCGCCGAGTTTTACCCACTCGCCCTTGATCAGTCCCGGTTTGCCGACAGCGGCAATCAGAATATCGGCTTCACGAACGTATTTTTCCAGATCCGGTGTGAAGCGATGACACACAGTGGTTGTTGCGCCTTTAAGCAACAGCTCCATGATCATAGGGCGACCTACGATGTTGGATGCGCCCACAACCACGGCGTGCTGGCCTTTGTAAGGGGTGTTAATGCTATCCAGCAGGGTTATGACACCTGCTGGTGTGCAGGGCCTGAGCGCAGGCTTACGCTGCACCAGGCGACCGATGTTGTACGGGTGAAAGCCATCCACATCTTTATCAGGACGAATTTTCAGCAAGATAGGGTCTGCGTCCAGATGCTTCGGTAATGGAAGCTGTACCAGTATGCCATCGACTAAAGGGTTCTCGTTCAGCTCATCAATCAGTGCTTCGAGGGCCTGCTGTGAGGTATCTCCAGGCAAGTCATAGGATAGCGAGAGAATGCCTGCGGCATCGCAGGCCTTGCGCTTGTTACCTACATATACTTCAGAAGCCGGGTCGTTTCCTACCAGTACAACGGCCAGGCCGGGGGCTCTCAGCCCCTGACTGGTGCGGGCTTCTACTCCTGAAGCGACCTGTTGTCGGACTGTGGCTGCAATTTCTTTTCCATTGATCAGTTTGGCGCTCATGGCTCGTCTTGTCGGTTGGGCATTGATAGAATAAAAGGGGTCTTATTGTCTCATGCTTGCCGCCCAACTCCAATTGGGGCCCTTGGGTGTATCGCCGGAGGCTCAGTAAAAAATCGGGGGAGAAATGGCGGATTTTTCAGAGAATTTCACTTTCCCTGTTGACGGAAGCAATTGGCGACAGTAATATCCGCACCAACTTTGCTGATGCACATATTGTTCAGTTCAGACGGGGTATAGCGCAGTCTGGTAGCGCGCCTGCTTTGGGAGCAGGATGTCGGGAGTTCGAATCTCTCTACCCCGACCATTTTCTGGATGTTCAGGTGGGCGAACGGTCAAGCGCCCGTAGCTCAGCTGGATAGAGCATCGGCCTTCTAAGCCGAGGGTCGCAGGTTCGAGTCCTGCCGGGCGCGCCATTTAAGCCGTCGGCTTGACCGGTACCACAGACCACCGCAAGCGGCAAAGTTAAGCGTTTTAAGGTCATATACCGATGTGGTGGACGTAGCTCAGTTGGTAGAGCTCAGGATTGTGACTCCTGCGGTCGAGGGTTCGATCCCCTTCGTCCACCCCACTTTTCTTTGAAGCGTTTTCCGCCTTGCTGAGTAATGTGACTTGTTTGAGGTCATTATTTTACATTTTTAGTTTGGGTGGCGATTTGAATTGACGGTTTTTTGCTCCGGTGGTGGAATTGGTAGACACGACAGGTTTAGGTCCTGTTGCCGCAAGGTGTGGGGGTTCAAGTCCCTCCCGGAGTACCATATTTTGAAGGCTCTTGGGAATATTCCAAGGGCCTTTTTTAGTTCGAAAAGGCAGAAATGCCCCTTTGTTTTTCTCTTTTTGCCCCCATTTCTCCACTGAAGTCGTCGCTGTAATCATTAATCGTGAAACTACCCGTGGCAGATGATTCTCTCGTCATGGCAAACCGTGATAAACTACCGGCTTTTAATTTTGGGTCCTTTCCGGGGAAGTTGCTCAGGAATGGACTTTTGGTTTTAATATCATTCATATACCGAACCCGAAATTTGAGGATCTTCCATGCAAGTGTCTGTAGAAACGACCTCCAACATCGAGCGTCGCATGACGATTGGTGTGCCCGCCCAGGAAATTGAACAGGCGGTTCAGAAACGCCTGCAGGAAACTGCGCGTACTGTGCGCCTTAATGGTTTCCGCCCTGGCAAGGTGCCCATGAGCGTGGTCAAGCGTCGGTTCGGTGACAGCGTACGCCAGGAAATTGTCGGCGAGATTATGCGTGACAACTACATCAAGGCGCTGCAGGAGCAAGATATTAACCCTGCGGGCTGGCCCAAGCTTGAGCCGAAAACCATGGAAGCCGGCAAAGACCTAGAGTTCGTTGCCGTTTTCGAAGTTATGCCAGAAATTGAACTGGGCGACCTGAGCCAGATTTCCATCGAAAAGCTGACCTCTGAAATTACCGACAAAGATATCGACACCATGATCGATAACCTACGTCGCCAGCAGGCCACCATGAAGTCCGTCAAACGCAAGTCCAAGAACAAGGACGTGTTGACCATTGACTTCAAGGGCTCTATCGATGGCGAAGAGTTTGAGGGCGGTGCCGCCGAAGGCCACAAGCTGACTCTGGGTTCTGATCAGATGATTCCTGGTTTTGAAAAAGCCATCGTTGGTGGCAAAGCCGGCGAAGAACTCGAGATTGAAGTGACCTTCCCTGAGGACTATCACAACGAAGACCTCAAAGGTAAGCCAGCGAAGTTCGACATCAAGATTCACGAAGTTGAAGAGCCTCAATTGCCTGAGTTGAACGCTGAATTCTTTACCAAGTTCGGTATCGAAGCGGAAGACGAAACTGCCTTCCGTGAAGAAGTGAAAAAGAACATGGAGCGCGAACTCAAACAGGCCGTGTCCAACAAGGTCAAGAATGACGTTGTAGACGGTCTTCTGGAAACGACTGAAATCGACATTCCCGCATCACTGGCTGATCAGGAGATCGATCGTCTGCGTCAAGAGGCTGTTCAGCGCTTCGGTGGGCAGATGGATTTCCAGCAGTTGCCGAAAGAAATCTTCCAGGAACAGGCTGAGCGTCGTGTTAAAACCGGTCTGCTGTTCCAGGAAGTTGTGAAGGCGAATGACCTGAAAGTAGATCCGGCCAAGGTTGACGAAAAGATCCAGGAGATCGCGTCAACGTATGAACAGCCGGAAGAGGTTATTGCGCACTTCAGCGGTAATCCAGAGCAGAAGAGCCAGATCGAATCCAGCGTGCTGGAAGATCAGGTTGTTGACCATGTGCTTTCTCAGGCGAAGGTTACAGAAAAGAAGGTCAAGTACGAAGAAGCCATCCAGGCTGGACAGTCCCAGCGCTGATATTAGCGACGTGACAGTGCCGGGGTCGGGTCAGTTTCCGCCCTCGCTGGCCGAACAGAGTTAGCAGCCGGCATGTCCGGCTGTTTTCATCTTGACTTGCGGCTGGCAAAGTACAGGATGCAAGAATACTGAAGATGCCGTGGTTCGCAGCCACGTCCCATTTGTCCATAAGGAGTTCAGGCGCATCATGACGCAGAAACCAATCGATGGTCTCGCAATGGATACCAGGTCAGCCCTGGTGCCGATGGTTATCGAGCAGACTGCCCGCGGGGAGCGCTCGTTCGACATATATTCCCGTCTGCTCAAGGAGCGGGTGATCTTCATGGTTGGGCAAGTGGAAGATCACATGGCCAACCTGATCGTGGCGCAGCTTCTGTTTCTGGAATCCGAAAATCCGGATAAAGATATTCACTTGTATATTAATAGCCCTGGCGGTTCTGTGACCGCGGGTATGTCCATTTATGACACCATGCAGTTTATCAAGCCTGACGTTTCAACGTTGTGTGTCGGGCAAGCAGCCAGTATGGGTGCGTTTCTGTTGGCTGGCGGTGCTGCTGGCAAGCGGGCTTGCTTGCCTAACTCGCGCGTGATGATTCACCAGCCTCTGGGTGGTTATCAGGGCCAGGCAACGGATATTGAGATTCATACCCGCGAAATACTCAAAATCCGTCACACCCTGAACTCGATCCTGGCCCATCACACCGGTCAGGACCTGGAAACCATCTCCCGAGATACGGATCGTGACAATTTCATGGATCCGACGCAGGCAAAAGAGTACGGGCTAATTGACTCGATACTTGATAAGCGCGTGCCGAATAAATAATACTGGTAGTAATTGCGTCACCCCTGGCCGGCGCACGGGTATCTGAAGCGCCGGCAAAACGAGATCAGAGGTATTTCAATGGCAGATGAAAGAAACGGCAGAGGCGACGATAACGGCAAGTTGCTTTACTGCTCGTTTTGCGGAAAGAGCCAGCATGAAGTCCGTAAGCTCATTGCAGGGCCCTCGGTGTTCATCTGCGACGAGTGCGTCGACCTGTGCAACGATATTATCCGTGAAGAGATTCAGGAGAATGCACAGGAGGAGCCGAGTGATCGCCTTCCGACGCCGGCTGAAATCCGCAATACGCTGGATGAGTATGTCATCGGTCAGGATCGCGCCAAGGTCGTACTCGCGGTCGCGGTGTATAACCACTACAAGCGCCTCCGGTACGGTGAAGGCAAGGGCGATGTTGAGCTTGGCAAAAGTAATATTCTGCTGATCGGCCCGACGGGTAGCGGTAAGACACTGCTCGCAGAGACGCTGGCTCGGATGCTCAACGTTCCCTTTACCATCGCGGACGCCACAACGCTCACCGAAGCAGGCTACGTGGGTGAGGATGTCGAGAACATCATCCAGAAGCTGCTGCAGAAGTGTGATTACGATGTAGACAAAGCACAGCGGGGCATTGTTTATATTGATGAGATCGACAAGATTTCGCGCAAGTCAGACAACCCCTCAATCACTCGCGATGTCTCGGGTGAGGGCGTTCAGCAGGCTCTGCTGAAGCTGATCGAAGGCACGGTTGCCTCCGTACCTCCGCAAGGAGGGCGCAAACACCCGCAGCAGGAATTTTTGCAGGTTGATACCGGCAATATGCTGTTCATCTGTGGGGGCGCATTTGCGGGCCTGGATAAAGTGATACGCGACCGCACGGAAAAGAGCAGTATCGGCTTTTCGGCCGCGGTAGCTACCCGGGATGACTCCAAGAATACCGGAGATGTTATCAAGAACGTGGAAACGGAAGATCTGGTCAAGTATGGCCTGATCCCGGAGTTTGTTGGCCGCCTGCCAGTGGTTGCGACACTCAACGAGCTTGATGAAGATGCACTTGTGCAGATTCTCACGGAACCAAAAAACTCTCTGACCAAACAGTATCAGAAGCTGTTCGACATGGAAGGCGTGGAGCTGGATTTCCGGGACGAGGCGTTGCGTGCAGTTGCCAGTAAGGCTCTGGAACGTAAAACGGGTGCCCGCGGTCTGCGCTCGATCATGGAAGCGACATTGCTCGACACCATGTATCAGATTCCGTCTGAGCACGATATTTCCAAGGTCGTAATTGATGAAAGCGTTATATTGGGCGATTCAGAGCCGTTCAAAATATATGCAAACACGGATCACGCCAAAGCTGTTCCAGATGATTGATTAGTCTTTCACTGCTGGACGATAAATAAAAAGGGGCGGGAACGCCCCTTTTTTGTTGGTTTGTATCAGCAGCGTCCCGTGCTGTGTTGTTTGGTAAAGAGATTGCAATTTCAACGGCCGCCCCAATGAAGGGTGGTATGCTGAATGAAACACCGTCAGAGGATTCCTTATGACCCGGATACCCGAAGATATCGTGCAAGAATACCCACTGCTTCCGCTCCGTGATGTGGTGGTGTTTCCGCACATGGTCGTCCCCCTGTTTGTGGGCCGCGAAAAATCCATTCAGGCTCTGGAAGCCGCGATGGACGGAAGCAAGGAAATCCTGCTGGTGGCCCAACGGGACCCCTCCACTGATGAGCCTGGCCCCGCTGATGTATTTGAGGTAGGCACACTCGCAACAGTCCTGCAAATGCTACGGCTTCCTGACGGCACGGTAAAAGTGCTGGTTGAGGGCAATGCGCGGGCCGCGATCAGTAATATCACAGAAGCCGATTACCTGTCCGGTGGCGCTACGCTGATGGACGAAGAGGGGTTGCCTGAGCGCGAGGAAGAAGTGCTCCTGAAAACCCTGATTGACGAGTTTGAAAAGTTTGTAAAACTCTCCAGAAAAGTACCTTCGGAAGTCTCTAATGCCTTGGCCGGAATCGAAGAGCTGGAGCGTCTTGCAGACACCATGGCGGCCCATCTCGAGATGCGCATTCCGGAGAAGCAGGAGTTACTGGAAGCGCTTGACGTTAATCGTCGTGTAGAGCTCCTTTTGGGTAAGCTGGATGGTGAAATCGACCTGATCGAGGTTGAAAAGCGCATTCGCGGCCGAGTTAAAAAGCAGATGGAGCGCAGTCAGCGCGAGTATTACCTGAATGAACAGATGAAGGCTATCCAGAAAGAAATGGGTAACCTGGGTGAGGGTAATAACGATTTTGAAGAGCTGGAGCAAAAGCTTGAGGAAGCGGGTCTGCCGGAAGAGGCTCGCAAGAAGACGGAATCAGAGCTGAACAAACTCAAGATGATGTCACCCATGTCTGCCGAAGCCACAGTTGTTCGTGGTTATATCGACTGGATGTTGGCCGTGCCCTGGAAAAAGCGCAGCCGGGTGCGCCACGATATTGAAAAAGCCCGGGAGATTCTTGATGAGGACCATTACGGCCTTGACGAGGTCAAGAAGCGCATTCTTGAGTACCTGGCAGTGCAGAGCCGTGTGAAAAAAGTAAAGGGTCCTGTCCTGTGCCTGGTGGGGCCTCCGGGTGTTGGTAAAACATCGCTTGGGCAGTCGATCGCTCGGGCCACCAACCGCAAGTACACGCGGATGGCTTTGGGTGGTGTGCGAGATGAGGCTGAGATTCGCGGCCACCGTAAAACCTATATTGGTGCGCTACCCGGCAAGCTGCTTCAAAAACTTGCCAAAGTGGGTGTTAAAAACCCGCTGTTCCTGTTCGATGAAATCGACAAGATGGGCATGGATCACCGCGGTGACCCTGCGTCTGCGCTGCTGGAAGTTCTCGACCCTGAGCAGAACCACACGTTCAACGACCATTACTTGGAGGTGGACTATGACCTTTCCGATGTGATGTTCGTGTGTACGTCCAACTCCATGGACATCCCGTCTGCGTTGCTTGATCGCATGGAGGTTATACGGATTCCGGGTTACACCGAAGACGAGAAAGTGAACATCGCGTTGCGTTACCTGTTGCCGAAACAGATCAAGGCGAACGGATTGCGTAAGGATGAACTGACGTTACCCGAAGAAACGCTGCGCGATATCGTGCGTTACTACACTCGCGAGGCTGGTGTTCGTGGTCTGGAGCGGGAAGTCGCCAAGATATGCCGAAAGGTTGTGCGCGAGCATGTGGAGGCCAATGACAAAGCAGTTATCGTTATCGAGCCTGAGATGCTTGAGCACTATTCAGGTGTGCGCAAGTTCAACTACGGGCTGGCGGAAGAGACCAACCAGATAGGGCAGGTAACGGGCCTTGCATGGACTCAGGTGGGCGGCGAACTGCTGACCATTGAGTGCGCTCTCACGCCTGGTAAGGGCAGGGTTGTTAAAACCGGGTCTCTTGGTGATGTAATGCAGGAGTCTATTCAGACTGCACTTACGGTTGTCAGAAGCCGCGCGCAGGGCCTGGGAATTGCAGACGATTTTCATGAAAAGCACGATTTGCATGTTCACGTACCCGAAGGTGCAACCCCAAAAGATGGTCCCAGCGCCGGTATTGGTATGTGCACAGCACTGGTTTCTGCATTGACCAAAATTCCGGTTCGGGCAGACGTTGCGATGACCGGTGAAATTACACTTCGGGGTCGGGTTCTGCCCATTGGCGGGCTGAAGGAAAAGCTTCTTGCGGCTCATCGCGGTGGTATCAAGACGATCATTATACCGGATGAAAACGTTAGAGATCTCAAGGAGATACCTGATAATATAAAGGACTCACTAGAGATTCTTCCGGTCAAATGGATTGATGAAGTGTTGGATATTGCACTGGCCTATGCGCCCGAGCCGCACGCGGTTAACAAGTCGCCAGAAGCGGGCTCAGGTAAGCCGCATGACGAAGACGGTGATGGTGCAGAACGCATAAAAACACATTAAACCCTGGATGAGTTGTTGACATGCCGGAGAGCCCATTGGTATAACTGTTTCGCCGTGAAGCAGCCAATACCAAGGGCTCCCGCGCAGTATGTGCCTATTCCGAACACCGGTTGAATGCCGAAAGGAATAAGAAAACCGAAGAATGGAATTCTCCGACCGCTTATGCGATAGTCGAGAACGTCCGAGAAAAAACAATCCGACCTAGAACATCTTCAACCTGATAGCGAAGGGGTTTAGTGTGAACAAGTCCGAACTAATCGATGCAATTGCAGAATCAGCAGATATTTCCAAAGCAGCCGCTGGGCGCGCTCTGGACGCAATGACCAACTCTATTACCGGTGCCCTCAAAAAAGGTGATCAGGTTACTCTGATCGGTTTTGGTACTTTCTCTGTGAAAGATCGTGCTGCGCGCACGGGCCGTAACCCGCAGACCGGTGCCGAGATCAAGATTGCGGCCTCTAAAGTGCCTGGGTTCAAAGCAGGTAAGGCTCTGAAAGACGCCGTTAAGTAACGGTTCTTTCTCCGGGGGCTTCTCTCAAAGGGAGTCGCCAAGAAGAATTCAAGGCGCATTCCGACAGGGTGCGCCTTTTTACGTTAAGTGCACCGGCAGCAGGCTCTGATACCGCTGCCAAATGGTAAAAACTGCACGACCTTGAACAGGGGTTCGGGAGAAACATGCTTCAAGATATTCGGGAAAATTCCCAAGGAACGATTGCCAAGATCATCATCGGTCTGTTGGTCGTGTCCCTCTCCATCTGGGGAATGGATGCCATTATTGGCGGCTTCTCTGGCGAGCCGGAAGTGGCAACAGTGAACGGTGAAGAAATTACCGAGCGGGATTTCCTGCGCGTTGTCCAGATGGAAAGCCAGCGCCGTTTATCCAGTATGGAGCGTCCCGATCCGGCCATGCTGAACGAGGATCAAATTCGCAAAGACGTGCTCGATTCGCTGATTCAGGAGCAGGTCCTTATTCAGGACGCCAGTGCTCAGGGCCTTGCGCTCAGTGACGCGGATATTGATGCCTTGATTACCCGGATGCCACAGTTTCAGGTTGATGGGCAATTTAACCGTGATCGCTTTGTAGCTTCCGTTCGCAATCTGGGCATGGGCGTGGGTGAGTTCCGTGAAGCCATGCGCAAACAGTATGTGGTTAATCAGATCCGTGGCGGCATCATGCAAAGTGGCCTGGTTGCTGACGCGAATGCCTCACAGCTTCTGCGAATCCAGAACCAGACGCGGAGCTTCCGGGTTGTTCAGATTCCCGCAGATGCGGTCTCTGATGCGATCAAGATCACCGACGCGGATCTTGAAGCCTTCTACCAGGAAAACAAGAGCGCGTTCAAGCAGCCTGAACAGGTTGACGCATCTTATATTACCTTATCGCTTGGCGCCCTGGCAGAGAAAGTCGAGATCAGCCAGGAAGAGCTTGAAGCCTATTACGAGCAGCGTGCTGGTGATCTGGCCCGTGAAGAGCGCCGTGCGTCCCATATTCTGATTGCGGATGGGGCCAATGCAGGGCAGACCATCAAGACCATTCAGGAGCGTCTGGAAGCCGGTGAGAGCTTTGAGAAGTTGGCGCAAGAGTTCTCTGTTGATACGGTATCTGCCAAAGAGGGCGGCGATCTGGGTTTTGCTGGCCGCGGCGTTTATGACGAAGCCTTTGAAAAGGCCTTGTTTGAACTGCAAGAGGGTGAGGTTTCCGATTCGGTAACGACCAGTTTTGGCGTGCACCTGATTCGCCTTGATGACGTTCGCCGTTCGGATGTGCCTGCACTGGCAGATATTGAGCAACAACTGCGCACGGAGCTTGCCCGCGAGCGAGTCCAGGAAAAGTATGCAGAGGTGCGCTCAGAGCTTGCGGATTCAGCTTATGCAGCAGATGATCTGGCGGGGCCCGCAAAAGAACTTGGCCTGGAAATTCGCGAGGCCACCGGTGTTACCAGAGAGGGCGGACGGGCACCGTTTGACCATGCTGGGCTGGTTCGTCAGCTTTTCTCGGAGGATGTTCTTGAGGGCGGATATAACACCGAACTGATCGATGTTGGCGATAATGTTTCTGTTGTCGCCCGTGTTCGAGAGTACCGTGAAGCCCAGCAGCTTGCGCTTGAGGATGTTAAAGACAGCATTCGCAGCAACCTGGAGGCTCGTAAAACCCGGGAAATGCTGAATGATCGTGCTGAAGCCATCGTTGCCAGCCTTGAGAAGGGTGAGTCTTTGGAAGCCCTGAATGCGGGTGATTGGGAGCAGTTTGATGATCAGGCCCGGAATGCATCCGGCGCGGATCCGCAGGTTATGCAGGCTGTTTTTTCTCTGGCCCGGCCCGCGGAAGAGAGCGGCGCAAGTTACGGCACCGCGATGACAAGAAGTGGTGTTGCGGTGATCGCATTGGATGCTGTCAATGAGGGTAGCGCGGAAGAGAACAGCGCTGACCTGGATCAGTTGCGTAACTTTCTGGCTTCCCTTGAGGGGCAGCGTGAATACGCCGCGTATCAGCAGTTCCTGAGGAACAGCGCCGAGGTATCGCGGCCATAAGACAGTGGAGTAACTAAAAACCCGAACAACGAGTTGTTCGGGTTTTTTTATGGCCCTAATCGGGATCGCCTTCATTCAGGGCTGGAAGGGAAGCGCGTAGGCCTCAGGCTGTCTTTGATTTTTTTGAGATGCCCCAGAAAGTCCTTGCCGCGTTTGAGCGTAACGCCGGTGGCCAGAATGTCGATAACGGTAAGGTGGATGATCCGTGACGACATGGGCATATAGACCTCTATATCTTCAGGAGCGGTAACTTCAAGAGTTGTAGTGCATACGTCTGCCAACGGAGACCCCGGGGTTGTGATGCCAATGACGGTCGCACCGTTGTCCCGGGCAATCCGGGCAATGTCGACGGTTTCCCTGGTGCGCCCGGTATAGGAAATCAGAACGATGACATCACCGACACTGGCGCCCGCGGCTACCATGCGCTGCATAAGGGCGTCGTCATAAGACATGACGGGAATATTAAAGCGGAAGAACTTGTGTTGCGCATCAAGCGCGACAGAAGCAGAGCCTCCCATACCAAAAAAATTGATTTGTCTGGCCTGGATCAGGTAATCAATGGCGATTGCCAATGCTCGAGGATCCAGTGCCTGGCGAGCCTTGTCGAGGTTGGCAATGGTGCTCAGCATGATTTTGTCGGCAAATTCTGCAACCGTATCGTCAGGCTCTATGTCCTGGCCAATATAGGGTGTGCCTGTGGCGATGCTCTGTGCGAGACGGATTTTGAAATCAGGAAAACCTGTGGCAGAGAAGCCCCGGCAAAAACGGTTAACCGTAGGCTCACTGACGTTTGATGCCCGGGCCAAGGCTGCAATACTGTAACGGGTCGCTGCGCTGGGGTCCCGCAGGATCGCCTCAGCTACTTTGCGTTCCGATTTATTCAGAGTGTCCAGCCGGGACTGGATGTCTGCCAGTAAGTTCTCGTCACGATGTGTCTGGTTTACAGCCATCAAAGCTACTCCCTGTATCCTTGTCAGGATAGTTGTTCAAAGCAGGCTGATTATACCGGGATTTAAAAGGGTTTTGGGTAGTAAACGTATCAATTGCCCGATAGTGTCCTTGGAATTATCCGGAAGTACTGTCATTATTTGGATAAAATTACTACATTCAAGCGTGAAAACAGGTCCGTTTTTCTTTGGTCTGATTCTCCGGAGAGACATACCCGATGGTCGACAGGATCACTAACCGTTGCGACATTATGCTGTTCGGGGCGCTGGGCGATCTCGCTCAGCGCAAACTGTTCCCCGCTTTTTACCAGCTGGAGAGAGCCGATCTGTTGGCGGATGACAGCAGGATACTGGCACTTGCCCGCCAGGATATCGATACTGCAATTTTTCGCAAACAGTTACTTGAAAGGCTGGAGCTGTGCGTGAAGCCCGAAGAGTTTGATCGTTCCGTGGCCGAAGCTTTTGTGCAGAGGTTTGAGTATCAGATTCTGGATTTCCAGGACCAGGAAGCGTTCAGGGTGCTAAACACCTGGCGCGATGAAAGAACCAATGAGTTAATCGTTTACATGGCAAGCCCGCCGGCCATGTACGGCGTTATCGCCCGTAACCTCCGTTCCGCCAGTTGCTGTACCGAAAAGACGCGGGTTGTTGTTGAAAAGCCTATTGGCCATGACCTTGAATCCTCGCGGGTGATCAACGATGAACTTGGCGAAGTTTACAGGGAAAGCCAGCTTTTCCGGATCGATCACTACCTGGGTAAGGAAACCGTCCAGAATCTCATCGCACTGCGCTTTGCCAACAATCTCTTTGCATCCCAGTGGGATCAGAATCATATATCCCATGTGGAAATAACCGTGGCCGAGAGTGTGGGAATAGAAGGCCGTTGGGGTTATTTTGACAAGGCAGGTCAGATCCGGGACATGATTCAGAATCACATGCTGCAGCTGTTATGCCTGATTGCCATGGACCCGCCATCAGACCTTTCTGCCGACAGTATCCGCGATGAAAAGGTCAAAGTGCTGAAAGCGTTGCGAGCAATCACGCCCGACATGATGGAAAGCTACGTCGTTCGTGGGCAGTACACTGCAGGTACCAGCACCGGGAAGCCGGTTCCCGGATACCTGGAAGAAGAGGGCGCTAACAAAAGAAGTGAAACAGAAACCTTCGTTGCACTGAAAGTGGAAATCGACAACTGGCGCTGGTCCGGCGTGCCGTTTTATATTCGCACGGGTAAACGCCTTCCGGAAAAGTTGTCCCAGATTATCATCCACTTCAAACCGGCTCCCCACTACATTTTTGATCCTGACCAGAGGCACCTGGCGAACAATAAGTTGATCATCCGATTGCAGCCGGATGAAGGCATGTCGCTTAAAATACTGACCAAAGACCAGGGCCTGCACAAAGGCATGCGGTTGCGACAGGGGCCTCTCGAATTGACGTTTTCCGAGACCTTCGAAGCCGAGCGTATTCCTGATGCTTATGAGCGTCTCCTTTGGGAGATCATGAAAGGTAACCAGTACCTGTTTGTACGCCGCGACGAGGTAGAGCATGCCTGGCGCTGGGTTGATCAGGTTATCCGAAACTGGACCGACGGTGGCGATCCACCCAAGCGATATGCGGCAGGCACTTGGGGGCCGGTGGCATCCATTGCCATGATCACCCGTGATGGAAGGAGCTGGTATGAGGACGCCTGAAATGGACTTGCCGCCTGGCATAGAAGCACACTTTGGCGCCTCGGCTCAGCAGGTGGCGTTGGACCTTGCCGGTACTGTTGCGACCTTCCTCGAAGGCAGGCTTCTGAAAGCTGAGCGCGTAAGCCTTGCAGTTTCAGGTGGCTCTACGCCTGTGCCATTTTTCCATGCTTTATCCCTCAAGCAGCTGGACTGGGGCAGGGTAGATGTTTTACTTGCAGATGAGCGCTGGGTGGGTGAAACCGATTTGGCCAGCAACACCAGACTCGTGAAAGAAAATCTGCTCCGGAATAATGCCGCAGCTGCCCGCTACTTTTCCCTGAAGCAGAAAGGTAGTACTCCCGAAGAAGGTCTGGATGCTGTCAAAAAGGAGCTTGCAACGCTAACACTCCCCCTGGACGTGCTGATTCTGGGCATGGGTAATGATGGCCACACCGCGTCTCTGTTCCCGGACGCCCCGGAACTCGCTCACGCTATGGACGCACAAAGCCGGAACCTTGTTGCCGCTATGACACCGCCATCGCAAGAACAACAGCGCATCACGCTGACATATGCCTTGATGCACGGTGCACGCTTTACCGCATTGCACCTGAAGGGCAATGATAAGCTGGCCACATTGAAACTTGCTTTAAGCCAGCCGGACGAGCTTTTCGTTATGCCGGTGCGCGGATTCCTGAAACCTGGCTTACAGGTTTTCTGGAGTCCCTGAGCCTCTTTAAACCCCGTGTGGAGAACATCATGAGCCAAGTATCCGGTTTTCATCGCGAACGCATCAGATCGGTTCTGAGCTCGTCATTGTTGATGCCTGTTATCACCATAGATCACCCGGCCGATGCTGTGCCACTTTGCCAGGCGCTCTTCGATGGGGGGATTAGCGTGATGGAAATAACCCTGCGAACGGAGCATGGGCTCAAAGCGATCAAAAACGTGCGCAAAGCCCTCCCACAAGCCTGGGTCGGCGCGGGAACGGTGACTTGCCTTTCCCAGTACCGCCAGGCAGAAGATGCGGGCGCCCAGTTCATCGTCACACCGGGGGTCACTGAAGCGCTTCTCGACTTCGCTTTAACCTCCGAAGCGCCGCTTCTGCCGGGCGTTTCGACAGCTTCCGAGCTAATGCTGGGTTACGGCCTTGGTTATCGTGAGTTCAAGTTTTTCCCTGCAGAAGTGGCGGGTGGAATCGCGGCGCTAAAAGCCTTGAGTGGCCCTTTTCCGGATGCAATCTTCTGCCCGACCGGGGGCATACGCCGGGATACGGCCAGGGAATACCTGGCCTTGAGCAACGTGCAAACGGTAGGGGGTAGCTGGCTGACGCCAGCAGAGATTATTGCAAAAAAAGACTGGGCGCAGATCACCGAAATTGCCCGTGGAAGTCTCTCTGACGTTAGCTGATGTCAGAGCCTACCCGCACTATCTTCATGGTGTTGGTTCCGCCTTGAGCGTTGATGTAATCGCCCTTGGTTATCACCACCAGGTCGCCTTCGGCCACCACCTTCCGGTTAACCAGCTCAGATATGGCTAACGCATTGGTTCGCTCATTCGGAATCTTTGCAGAATCAAACGGAACCGTCTGGACGCCGCGGTACATCACGACCCGGTGCTGTGTGGAATGATGCCGGGAATAGGCAAAGATCGGCAGGCTGGACTTGATGCGGGACATCAGCCTCGGCGTCGCCCCTGTCTCCGTCATGCAGATAATCGCTGACACACCTTTCAGGTGATTAGCTGCATACATCGCAGAGAGCGCAACAGCCTCATCGACTTGCTCCATGCTTTCGTGAATCCGGTGCTGCGACTGGTGCATTGTTGGATGCTTTTCCGCGCCTAAACATATACGCACCATCGCCTCTACCGCTTCAACCGGATAGTCGCCTACTGCTGTTTCGGCGGACAACATAACGGCATCTGTGTAGTCCATGACGGCGTTTGCCACATCAGATACTTCGGCGCGTGTAGGCATGGGGCTGGTAATCATCGATTCCATCATCTGGGTAGCTGTAATCACAGCACGATCGAGCACCCTGGCGCGTGAAATGATGTGTTTCTGAACGCCTACAAGCTCCGCATCGCCAATCTCGACGGCGAGGTCCCCACGAGCAACCATCACCGCATCGGAAGCCTCAATCACAGCGTCCAGGGCTTCCATGTTGTGCGCCAGCTCCGCACGCTCGATTTTCGCAACCAGGCCAGCATCAGAGCCGGCTTCCTTGAGCAAGCGGCGAGCCGTGTGCATATCCTCAGCGGTGCGAACAAAAGAAACAGCAACGTAATCGGCTCCAAGGCGGGCGGCCGTCACAATATCCTGCTTGTCTTTTTCGGTAAGCGCGTCGGCAGACAGGCCGCCACCACGCTTGTTCAGCCCCTTGTTGTTAGACAGCGGCCCACCGATCAAAACCAGCGATGTAATGCTGTGATCGTCAACAGACTGTACTTTCATTTCGATGCGGCCATCGTCCAGCACCAGAATGTCACCCGGCTTTACATCGTCAATCAGCTGCTCATAGTCGATGCCCACACGCTCCTGCGTGCCCGCTTCTTTGTCCATTGAAGCATCCAGAACGAAGGTTCGGCCTGCGCTCAGGATGACCTTGTTCTCGGCAAAGCGGGCGATGCGAAGTTTAGGGCCCTGAAGGTCGGCAAGCAGGGCAACAAAGCGCCCTTGTGCTGCTGCCGTTTGGCGCACTTGACGCGCGCGTTCAATGTGTTCATCGGCGCTGCCGTGGGAAAAGTTGAGCCGGGTAACGTCAACGCCTGCGGCTATGATGGCAGCCAACGATTCAGGTGAGTCCGTGGCGGGGCCTAGGGTGGCGACAATCTTGGTACGCCTGAGCATATTTCGTGTCCTATGGTTGTTCGGGTTAGTCTCGTGAAAGTTTGCGAGTCGTTTCGGGTCAGCCGGATTTATTGGCTGGCTCTCATCAGCGCGAGTGCATTGTCCAGCATCCGGTTCGAGAATCCCCATTCATTATCGTACCAGGACATTACCTTTACATGACGGCCCAGCACACGAGTGTGATTAGCATCAAAAATGCTGGAGAGGGGGTTGTGATTGAAGTCTACGCTGACCAGTTTTTCCAGGTTGTAGCCAAGTACAGGATTTGATTCCGCAGCGGCTTTTACCGCTGCATTGACTTCTTCCACGGATGTTTCCCGGCTCGCAATAAATCCGAAATCGACCAGTGATACGTTAATGGTCGGGACTCGAACTGCCAGCCCGTCAAGCTTTCCGTCAAGCTCGGGAATGATCTTGCCAATGGCTGCAGCAGCACCGGTCATGGTCGGGATCATCGACTGGGTTGCAGAGCGGGCGCGATAAAGATCAGAGTGGTATACATCACTTAAATTCTGATCGTTGGTGTAAGAATGTATCGTTGTCATCAGTCCGCTTTCTATACCGATGGCTTTATGCAGCGCTTCAGCAACCGGTGCAAGGCAGTTGGTTGTGCAGGACGCATTGGAAATAATCCTGTGCTTTGCCGTAAGCACATTGTGGTTAACGCCGTAAACAACCATGGTATCAGCATCCGGACTTGGTGCCGAGATAATGACTTTTCGGGCTCCGGCCCTGAGGTGAGCTTCTGCTTTGGCGCGCTTGGTAAATAATCCGGTACACTCAAAGACAACGTCAATATTCAGATCGCTCCAAGGCAAATCTTCCGGGTTGCGAATGGCGCTGATGGCAATTCGATCTCCGTTTACGCTGAGTGATTCGGCACCGTGGCTGACGTCTGCATCAAAGCGCCCGTGAACGCTGTCATACTTGAGGAGGTGGGCATTGGTTTCAGCGTCGCCCAGGTCATTGATGGCGACCACCTGAAGTTGCTCACGGTAGTTGTTTTCATAAAGTGCGCGGAGTGTGTTGCGGCCAATCCGCCCGAAACCATTGATCGCGATACGAATTGTCATATTTTGATTCCTGTGATATGGGTGTTTTTTGTTCGAATTCGATTTATAATGTAGTAAATATAACAAATTAATGCGCGAATTTGAATATTTTGGCGATCATAAGTGAAAAAAAGAATGTAAAATTACGGACTATTGATTACTTGTTGAATACTCAACAGATACTGGAGCTCGATTATGCATCCGACTATCCACGCAGTTACTCAGCGAATTATCGATCGCAGTCGTGCGGCCAGGCAGGATTATCTCGGCCGCATGAATGAGCTGAAAGCCCGCTCGCCGCACAGGAGTTCGCTCTCCTGCGGTAATCTTGCCCACGGCTTTGCCGCCTGCAACCAGGGCGATAAAAACACCCTGAAGCTGATGAACAAAGCCAATGTGGCCATGGTGTCGGCCTACAACGACATGCTCTCGGCGCATCAGCCCTATGCCACCTTTCCGGATGTCATCCGCGAGGCTGCTCATGGCATGGGCTCTGTGGCGCAGTTTGCCGGTGGCACGCCCGCCATGTGTGACGGTGTAACTCAAGGCCAGCCGGGAATGGAGCTCGGTCTGTTTTCACGGGATACCATTGCGATGAGTACAGCGATAGCCCTGAGCCACAACATGTTTGATGCCACGCTGTTGTTGGGCATCTGCGACAAGATCGTTCCGGGGCTGCTGATCGGTGCGCTCAGTTTCGGATACTTGCCAACCGTCCTGATACCCGCAGGCCCTATGCCATCGGGTCTGCCGAACAAGGAGAAACAGCGCATACGTCAGCTTTATGCAGAGGGGAAGGTTGGCAAAGACGAGCTCCTGGACGCTGAGAGCAAGTCCTATCACAGCCCGGGGACCTGCACCTTCTACGGTACGGCCAACAGCAATCAGCTGTTGGTGGAGGTCATGGGGCTGCATTTGCCGGGCGCCGCCTTTGTGCACCCCAATACCCCCTTACGTGATCAGTTGACTCGCGCAGCAACTGAACAGGTTATCCGGCTATCCAGGCCTCACAATGGCGAGCTTGGTCTGGGTGACATGGTTGATGAAAAAAGCATTGTTAACGCATTAGTGGCGCTTCTGGTAACCGGAGGCTCCACCAATCACACCTTGCACTGGGTTGCTATCGCCCGGGCGGCAGGCATTATCATTGATTGGAATGACTATGCTGAGCTTTCATCAGCTGTTCCTTCCATGACTCGCATTTACCCCAATGGCGAGGAAGATGTGAATGCCTTTCACGAAGCCGGTGGCACGCCGTTCCTCATTCGTGAACTGCTTGAGGCAGGCTATCTGCATAATGATGTGGAGACCGTTGTCGGACATGGCCTTGAGCGTTACACCCGCATGCCCGAATTGGAGGGGGAAAAGCTGGTATGGCAACCCGCGCGAGAGAAAAGCCTGTATCCGGACGTATTGAGCACCGCGGCTGAGGCCTTCGCGCCCGATGGCGGGCTCAAGGTTCTGGATGGCAACCTGGGCAGAGGCGTTATCAAGGTATCTGCGGTTGCCCGTGAGCATCACAGAATTGAAGCGCCTGCGGTGGTGTTCAACGATCAGAACGAGCTGAAAGCCGCTTTCGATGCTGGCGACCTGGATAAGGATTGCATCGTGGTTGTTCGTTTTCAGGGCCCCAGGTCGAATGGCATGCCTGAACTTCACAAGCTGACCCCATATCTGGGTGTGCTCCAGGATCGGGGATTCAAGGTCGGCCTGGTTACCGATGGCAGGATGTCCGGCGCGTCTGGCAAGGTTCCGGCGGCGATTCACGTTTATCCGGAGGCGTTTTATGGAGGCGCACTTGCGCGAGTTCAGAATGGCGATCTGATACGCCTGGATGCTGATAAGGGCGTCTTGTCGATTGTTGGAGATGAGGTAGAATTTGCGGCGCGAGAGCCGGCGAGGCCGGATCTGTCCGGGTATCACAAGGGCTATGGCAGAGAGCTATTCGGCTGGATGCGACGTGTGGTCAGCACGCCCGAGGAGGGCGCCAGTGTCTTTGGCGATCAACCGCCCGGGTAAGGGTGGCTGATCGTCCGCAGCTTTGTCACAGATAATGGATCAGATCCTGCTGGTCAAACCGATACTGGCGGTTGTACACACCGTTTTCACCACGTCGCCCCGCGGCTGCGAACAACCTTGCGGAACTCTTCAACATCAATCTCGGGAAGAGGGAGAGGGCCTGCTTTTGCGTTCATGATTAATCCCTGAATAGGCCGCGGTATCAAAGTACGATGACGACTTGCCGCATGGTTTTTTTGAGCTATATGGTTACGAGGAAATGCTTTTAATGCAATCGCCGGGATGACGATGAGCTAATGAAGGACACTCTTGCGCAGCTGCCTTTTGATGAACTGGTCCGCCAGGTACGCGCCTGCACGATTTGTGCGGATGCCTTGCCCCTGGGGCCGCGCCCGGTTGTGCAGTTGTCACAGTCGTCGCGAATTCTGGTGGTGGGCCAAGCTCCGGGTAGGCGTGTACATGAAACGGGATTGCCGTTCAACGACCCCAGTGGCGACCGTCTCCGGCAGTGGATGGGAATAACGCGTGAGGTATTTTACGATGACCGCAAACTGGCCATTCTTCCCATGGGTTTCTGTTATCCCGGTACGGGTAAGTCCGGTGATTTGCCGCCCCGGCCGGAGTGCGCGCCCGCTTGGCGCAACGCGTTACTCGAGCGTTTACCTGATATCGGGCTTACGCTGGTTATCGGCCAGTATGCTCACGCCTGGCACCTGAAGGACCGGGAAAAATCTGTCACCGACAATGTCAGAAACTGGCAGCGATATTGGCCAGAGGTTCTGCCAATGCCCCATCCCAGCCCGCGGAACAACCTTTGGTTGCGCCGGAACCCCTGGTTTGAAGAGCAGGTAATTCCGGAACTTCAGAAGCGGATAGCTGGTCTATTGGCATCAGACACGTTGGTGGAGTAGAGGCCCGGGAATGGCTGCGGTGATTTTATCCGCCAGATAGAAATCGAGTGACTCGGTACCGTTGGCAGATGCATGAAGCCCTTGTTTGGTCCGGCGCCACAGGATGTCCTCGGAAGTCATGGCCCACTCGTTTTTCACAAGGTGCTGAACCTCTTTTTCGAACAGGGTGCCTGCGAAATGCTGACCAAGGTCATCCACCGAGGTGCAGCCATGCAGAATATCGCGGGACGTCGTACCGTAAGTCCGCACATAGCGGGTAAGGATGGCCTCGGGTAGCCACGGAAACTCTTGTTTGAGCGCTGCGGCAAGGTTTTGCTGGTTGTCAAAATCGCCGCCGGGCAGAACCGCTGTTTTTGTCCAGCGCCCACTGGCGTCCGGAAAGAATTGGCACAGTTTGTCCGTAGCGGCCTCTGCCAGTTTCCGATAAGTGGTGATCTTGCCTCCAAACACTGAAATCAGAGGCGCCTGGCCCTTCTCCTGGTTGACTTCAAACGAGTAATCACGAGACGCCTTCTGTGCGTTTTCTTCTTCGCCATCCATGAGGGGCCTGACACCGGAGTAAGACCACACTACATCAGACGGTTTCAACTGCCGAACGAAGTGCGCATTGACGATGTTTAGCAAATATTCCGTTTCTTCCGGCGATATCTTTGCTTTTCTCGGATCGCCTTCGTATTCAACGTCTGTTGTGCCTACCAGAGAGAACTGATCTTCATAGGGGATCACAAATACAATGCGCTCGTCTTCATTCTGCAGAATATAGGCTTCCTCCTCCTGATTGAGCCGTGGCACGACAATGTGGCTGCCTTTGACCATTCGAATCAACCTGGGCGCCGGCATGGAGAGTGTTTCACTAAACAGCTTACTCACCCACGGACCTGACGCATTAACAATCACCTTGGCTGAAATGGTTTTCTCGCCATCGCTCGACATGTCGCGAAGGGTGATTTTCCAATCCTTCGGTCCGCGCTCGGCTTTGACGCACTTCGTTCTGGTCAGGATTGTAGCGCCGGACTGCTGTGCTTTTTTGGCCGTGAGGATTACGAGCCTGGCGTCGTCAACCCAGCCGTCGGAGTACTCGAAACCTTTGGTGATATCGGGTTTTAGTGGGCCTGATGCGTCAAAGCGGATGGAGCGGGAGCCCGGCAGAACTTCACGCTTGGCCAGGTGATCATAAAGAAACAGCCCAGTGCGTATCATCCAGGCAGGTCTCAAGTGCGGCCGGTGCGGAAGGCGAAAGCGCATTGGCCACATGATGTGTGGTGAGTTTCTGAGAAGGGATTCACGTTCAGCGAGCGCTTTCTGGACCAGCCGGAACTCGTAATGCTCAAGGTAGCGCAGCCCGCCATGAATGAGCTTACTGCTGTTTGAAGAGGTAGCAGAGGCCAGGTCATTCATTTCACAGAGCAACACCCTGAGACCTCGCCCGGCTGCATCCATCGCTATTCCGGTTCCATTGACACCGCCGCCAACGACGACAACGTCATACTGCTCGTGGTCCATAGTCATTGTTGGTTATCTCCTGATGCCATGGGAAAAGACGCTTTTCCCTGAGTAAGCTTTCCGGCGCGCAAACGCGCAATATGACTATTATGCGAAAGACAAGAATATTCGTAAAGGAAAATATAGAAAATAAACGAAAATGTCTGAGCGGTCCGATTTGACCGAATGCCCGGGCGTTTTCGGGGAGGTCGTCAGACGAGGTGGAGGTTGATGCTGTATTCGTTCAGAAGTTTAGAGATCTCGGCCGGTGGTTGCTGATCAGTAAACACATGGTGTGCCTGGGTAATGCTGCCCAGTCTTACCATTGCGTTGCGGCCGAATTTTGAATGGTCAGCGGCGAGCAATACCTGGCTGGAATTGGCAATAATCGCCTGTGCCACACGGACTTCGCGGTAGTCGAAGTCAAGCAGAGAGCCGTCCGTATGGATCCCACTGATGCCGATGATGCCAAAGTCCATTTTGAATTGATTGATAAAATCGCGCGTGGCTTCGCCTACAATGCCGCCATCGCGGCTCCGCACTTCTCCACCGGCGATGATCACGTGGAAGTCTTCTTTTGCGGAGAGGATGGAGGCGACATGCAGATTGTTGGTCACAATCTGCAAATTGTTTTTTTCGAGCAGCGCTTTGGCGATGGTTTCGGTGGTGGTGCCGATGTTGATGAACATTGAAGAGTTATCCGGGATCAACTTGACCATGGCTTCGGCGATGCGCTCTTTGGCTTCCAGATCCATGATCTTTCTGGCCTGGTAGGCCGTGTTTACCGTGCTTGAGTCAATACCGGCTCCGCCGTGGTGCCGGCGGAGCTTTTTATCTTTTGCAAGCTCATTCAGATCCCTGCGAATTGTCTGGGGCGTAACTCTGAACTGGTCGACAAGCTGCTCGGTCGTTACAAAACCGTTCTGCTGGATCAGTTCCATGATCAGATCCTGCCGCCGCCGCTGTGCCATTCCAAAACCCTCCGACCCGTGGTTGTTCTTATGCGAAATAATGAGTGTCCGTAAACACGGTGCAAATAAAGTTTAATCTTTTTGAGCATTTTATACAGCCTATTGAGTGAGTTGCCTCCTGATTGGTTGGCGTTGTTCTCGAAACATCTTGGCATTCATGTTCAAAAGAGCAAAAATGCGAACAAATAAGAAAGCGGGGGAGACGCTATATGAGCCAGTACTTACTTTCCATTGATCAGGGGACAACGAGTTCCCGGGCCATGCTCTTTGATCTCAAAGGCAATATACACGCAGTGCGGCAGCAGGAGTTTCCCCAGCACTTTCCAGACAGTGGTTGGGTGGAGCACGACCCTGACGATATCTGGTCGTCTGTGAAGCAGACTTGCGACGCGGTGATGGCGGAAGAGTGCGCAGATGATGACGAAGTGATTGCTGTCGGCATCACCAACCAGCGGGAAACCACCATTGTCTGGGACAGGGTCAGCGGCAAGCCGGTTTATAATGCGATCGTCTGGCAGGATCGGCGAACAGCCTCCTATTGCAAATCACTCAAAAGTGCCAGTCATGAACCCTGGGTTCATGGCAAAACCGGATTGTTGATCGATCCTTATTTTTCGGCCACCAAAATCCGGTGGATACTGGAGAATGTGCCCGGTACCCGTGAGTGTGCCGAACGCGGAGAGCTGGCATTCGGAACGGTTGACAGCTTTCTGCTCTGGCATCTCACCGGAGGGCGGGAACACCGAACCGACGCCACCAACGCGAGCCGGACCCTGCTGTTCAATATACATACCCAGCAGTGGGATTCAGAGTTGCTGGAACTGTTCGGCATTCCCGAATCCCTGCTGCCCGAGGTGATGGACTCAGCCGACGATTTTGGAATCATCTCTGAGGGTGGTGCCCTTAACGGCGTGCCCGTGCTCGGTATAGCGGGTGACCAGCAGGCAGCCCTGTTTGGCCAGACCTGTTTCCATGTCGGGATGGCAAAGAGCACCTATGGCACGGGCTGCTTTTTGATGTTGAACACCGGTGACAAGGCTCTGAGATCGGAGCACAGACTGTTAACAACCGTTGCCTACCGCCTGAAAGGCAAGCCTACCTACGCCATGGAGGGCAGCATCTTTATCGCCGGTGCAACGATTCAATGGTTGCGCGATGGCCTCCGATTGATTCAGAACGCCTGTGATACAGAGCCATTGGCAGAAGGCACACCGATAGATCACGGCGTTTATCTTGTACCAGCCTTTACAGGCCTGGGCGCACCCTACTGGGATCCTGATGCACGCGGGGCAATTTTTGGCCTTACCCGGGATACGGGCATCAAGGAAATTGTGACTGCCGGCCTGCAGTCGGTTTGCTATCAGACCAAAGATCTGCAAAAAGCGATGGAAAAGGACGGTAGTCGCCCGATCAACTTGCGGGTTGATGGCGGAATGGTAGCGAATAACTGGGTGCTTCAGTTCCTTGCGGATATTCTTGGTGCGCGAGTGGACAGGCCATCAATTGTGGAAACAACAGCGCTCGGCGTGGCGTATCTGGCCGGGCTTCAAGCCGGCGTATACGGATCGCTGGACGAGCTCGCGAGTTTGTGGCGATGTGACCGGAGCTTCGAGCCGGTCATGACAAAAGAAAAGCGCGACCAGTTGTACGATGGCTGGATTCAGGCAGTTCATAAGCTTTGAGCAGCTCTTATGGGGTCCGCCCAACAGGGCAGAGCGGTTTAACGGACCCCCAGTTCCCGCAACCGTTTGTAAAGAGTATTTCGGCTGATAGACAGCTCTTTTGCAGCGCTTGATACGTTGCCTTTACACTGGTGGTAAACGCGAAGCGTATAGGCGAGCTTGTTGTGCTCGCCGTTTTCGGGCTGATCGCGTAGCTTGCTGGAGTTTTTCGGTGCAGCATCGAACGACTCCGCCCTTGCTGGCTTGTCAGCAAAGGCGGAGGCCGTGGCCTCAAATTCGGCAAGGAAGTCTGTCGGCAAGTGCCAGATCTGCACATCCTCGCCATCGGCAATGGCTATGGCCACCCTCAAGACGTTTACCAGTTGGCGGATGTTACCCGGCCAGGGGTGATTTTCCAGAGCTGATAGTACCCTCGGGGAAAGCGTCTCGCTCTGGGCAGGGTCCCGGTGCTGGTGGTAGATGTGTTCAATAAGGTTGCGTTTGTCGGTGCGGTTTCGGAGTGCGGGCAGTTCGATACACAGCCCGTTGATCCGATAGTAAAGGTCTGCACGGAATTGCCCGGATTCAATGCTCGATGAAGGTGAGCGGTTGGTTGCGGTGATTAGCAAAATATCGACCGGAACACTTTCTGAGGCTCCTACGGGTGTGACCACACGCTCCTGAAGTACACGAAGCAGCCGTGACTGCGCGGATAACGGCATCTCGCCAATTTCATCGAGAAACAATATGCCTTTGTGGGCCTTGCGGATCAAACCAAGGGAGCCTCGAGCCCGCGCGCCGGTAAAAGCTCCCGCCTCGTAACCAAATAATTCGGATTCCACCAGCTCCGGCGGGATGGCCGCGCAATTCACTGCAACCAGAGGCTGATCCCTGCGTTGAGTCGCTTCGTGCAGAACCTTTACCAGCACTTCCTTGCCAACGCCGGTTTCGCCGGTTATCAAAAGCGGAACGCCCCGATTGAGAACTTTCAGGCTCTGCTCGGCACAGCGACGAACCGATGCGTCACCGTACTCCAAGCTGCTAAAGCCGGATGGCGTGTTTTGTGCTGAAGGCTCCCGAATGCCCGCATCCTTATCCAAAGGCGTCTTTCGTGTTGAAGAAGGTCGCTTGAGGCGAGCGCTCAGTCTTACCTTGCTTCTGGTCGTAAGTTGTATTGCCGTGTGTTCCGGATGGCCCAGGATGTGGTTACGGTGAGTGGTAAACAGATCATCAAGCCTGGTGTCGGCGGTTTGGGTGCCCAGCAACTGATCCGCGCGCTGATTGCTGGCAACTATCTGGCCTGAATCATTACAGACGAGAATGCCGGACCAGGGGCTGTCGAAGTTGTCTGCGGTGGTGTTGAGTGTGATCTGAAAGTGATCCGACTCAAACTCCCGGTTGAGCAATCGGTTTTCTACGGACTGGGTAAGCAGTCGCACCATGCCGAGGGTGTGCGCCTGCGGCAGGTAGGCATCGCTGAACACGCTCAATACACCGGTAAGCTGCTTCCGGGCATCGAATATGGGAGCGGCGGAGCCGATGATGCTCCGGTGAAGCTTGAGAAAGTGTTCGTTTCGCTGTATCTGAATCGCTTTCCCGGCGGCAATAGCGGTCCCTATGGCGTTGGTGCCGCACTGTTGCTCCTGCCAGTTCGCGCCTTCCTGAAACCAGGGTTTGAGACGGGGCTCCGTGATGCGCGTGTCGCCCCAGCTTTTTAATACTGTGGCGTGCTGATTCGCCAGAAGGATCAGGCAGCGGCTATTGGAGAGCACGTTCCGGTAATAGGGAAGCACCTCCGCCTCGGTACTCGAAAGCAATTCGCGGTATTGGCGCTCCACGTCTTCCCGTTGCACAGCTTCGGGCGCGCGTGGAGCCGGTTCGTATTCATGGTCGAGGCCCCACGCGATGCAGCGCTTCCAGGATTTCGCAACGTCACTTCGGTTATCGAGATGTTTGTTCTTCTTCATCGGGCTGCATCTCTGTGTTCGTTCTCAGGTTTTTCGGTATTGATAATCGGAGCCGTATGTTCAGTTGAGACCGGGAAGCTGTTCAATCATCTGTGCAAACAGTGTTCACGTCAATGTTCAACTTGAGCAAAGTGTTGCTTAACGAACATTGCTATTTTCGGTTGAGAAATATGGCGAAAATTAAACCCTTTTAAAATCAACTGTGTAATGATTTTCACGTATAAGTTTCACAAAGCTGGTACAGGCCTTGCGTTTAAAGATTCCAAATAGAATTTCCGGACATTCGTTTCAGGATCCGGATGTGCTTCCATAAGAACAACAAGGAATGCTTATGTCCTTAACGCTGGAGAACCTCTCCCGCACGGTCGACGGAGTCGATTACGTACGGGATGCCAATCTCACTTTTGAGGCTGGCTCCTTCAATGTTCTGCTTGGCCGGACGTTGGCCGGTAAAACCTCAATGATGCGACTGATGGCCGGCCTCGATAAACCGTCGCAAGGCCGTCTGTTGTATAACGGCGAGGATGTTACCGGGCAAAACGTGCAGAGACGTAACATCTCGATGATCTATCAGCAGTTCATCAACTATCCCACGCTTACCGTCTACGAAAATATTGCGTCACCGCTGCGCCTGGCCAAAATGGCAGAGTCTGAAATCGATCGTCGGGTAAAAGAGACGGCGTCGATGCTGCAGATTGAACCCTTGCTCAAGCGCTATCCACTTGAGTTGTCCGGCGGCCAGCAGCAGCGTACCGCTATGGCTCGCGCGCTGGTTAAGGATGCCACCCTGGTGCTGTTTGATGAGCCGCTGGTGAATCTTGATTACAAGCTGAGGGAAGAGCTCCGGGCGGAACTCAGGGACCTGTTCCGGGAGCGCCAGTGTATTGCGGTTTACGCAACAACAGAGGCGAACGAAGCTCTGGCACTGGGTGGCACAACAACGCTTTTACATGAAGGCGGTGTGGTTCAGACCGGGCCGGTCATGGAGGTTTACCGTGCGCCGGTTAATACCCTGGCCGCGCAATTGTTCAGTGAGCCTCCAATGAACATGGTTCGCGGACGTGTGACGGACACTGAAGTTACCTTTGATGAATATTCCCACCACGCGCTGACCCAGGAACTGGAAAAGCTGACGCCCGGTGATTACTGGTTCGGCATTCGCCCCAGCCATATTGCGCTGGTTCCGGCCAACGATGACGATCTTGAGATGTCCATGGAAGTCGCTCTGAGTGAGATCAGCGGTTCTGAAACCTTCATGCACGTTGAGAACAGTCATTTCGAGATGGTGATGCAGCTCATGGGCGTTCACCAGTACCACACCGGCGCGCCGGTCAAGGTTTATCTGCCGATCAACAAACTGTTCGTCTTCGATAAGGATGAGCAATTGGTGCACACACCATCCCGGGTTGCCGGAGGAGCTGTCTGATGGCTGAAATTCAATTGAAAGCCTTGGCGCACAGTTACAGTGATACGCCAACAGGCCCGGATGACTATGCCATTCGCCAGCTAGACCATGTTTGGCACAAAGGCGGTGCCTATGCGCTGCTTGGGCCTTCGGGATGTGGCAAGAGCACCATGCTGAATATTATCTCCGGGTTGATTCAACCGTCGGAAGGGGAGGTGTTGTTTGACGGCAAGCGGGTGAACGAACTCTCTCCGCGGGACAGAAATATCGCACAGGTATTTCAGTTCCCGGTTATTTACGACTCGATGACGGTATACGAAAATCTGGCGTTCCCGCTCAAGAACAACAAGGTTCCCGCCTCCCGAATCAAGGTTCGCGTGCAGGAGATTGCAGAGGTTCTTGAGATTGAAGACAAGCTTCATAAAAAGGCCAGGAATCTGACCGCTGATGAAAAGCAGAAGGTGTCTATGGGTCGGGGGCTGGTGCGGGAAGACGTCTCGGCGATTCTGTTCGACGAGCCGCTAACCGTTATCGACCCCCAGCTTAAATGGAAGCTGCGCCGGAAACTCAAGCAGATCCATGAACAGTTTGATATCACCATGGTGTACGTCACCCACGACCAGCTTGAGGCCTCTACATTTGCCGACAGAATTGCCGTGATGTACGACGGTCAGGTTGTTCAGTTCGGTACGCCTACGGAACTCTTCGAGGCGCCCAATCATACGTTCGTTGGTTACTTTATCGGAAGCCCGGGAATGAACATTGTGGAGGTCGAGCGGTGTTCAGATGGCGTCTGTTTTGGCTCCACTGTGCTGCCACTTGAGAGCTGGCAAGTCGATATTCTCAAACGCATGACATCCGGGAACCTGAAGATTGGCATACGCCCGGAGTTCATCGAGATCTCGCCTATAGCGTCTGACGATACCTACGAGGCAAATGTCCAGGATATAGAAGATCTTGGCACCTATAAAATCGTGACGGTGCAGCTTGGCGAGCAGGAGTTGAAGGTGCGCCAGGATGAGGAATTTGAAGCCAGCATCGACAGCCCCGTACATCTTTCATTCCCGAAACAGTGGTTGATGCTGTACGTGGATGAATTCCTGGTTCAGGAGCAACAGTGATGGACAAAATCCCTGATAACCGCGCCTGGTGGCTCGTACTGCCAGTGTTTCTTCTTGTCGCCTTTTCGGCACTGATACCCCTGATGACCGTGGTTAACTACTCGGTTCAGGATATCTTCGGGCCAGGCCAGGCCTATTATGTTGGCACGGAATGGTTCAAAGAAGTTCTTGCGGATGAACGGCTTCAGGACTCACTGATCCGGCAGTTCGTGTTCTCCGGTTTTGTGTTGCTGATTCAGATTCCACTGGGTATTGGTGTGGCCCTGATGATGCCGAAATCCGGTATAAAAGGCTCCCTATGCCTTATTCTCATTGCCATTCCGTTGCTGATTCCCTGGAACGTCGTTGGCACCATCTGGCAAATTTTTGCCCGCGGTGATATCGGTTTGTTCGGCTGGGGTATCAATCAGCTAGGTATTGATTACAACTACACCGGAGACACCCTGGATGCCTGGCTGACGGTACTTCTGATGGACGTCTGGCACTGGACGCCGCTGGTTGCTCTGCTCTGTTATTCCGGTCTGCGCGCCATTCCCGAGGCATTTTATCAGGCGGCGGAAATCGACCGCGCGTCGAAATGGGCGGTATTCCGGTATATCCAGCTCCCCCGCCTGAAAAGTGTACTGATTATTGCTGTGCTGTTGCGATTCATGGACAGCTTCATGATCTATATCGAGCCGTTTGTGCTCACCGGCGGCGGCCCGGGAAGCTCCACCACGTTTCTGAGCCAGACACTGACCACCATGGCAATAGGGCAGTTCGACCTGGGGCGTGCTGCGGCATTCTCACTGATCTACTTCCTGATTGTATTGCTTATTTCCTGGTTGTTCTTCACCGCCATTACTCACGCCGACAAAGAAAAATAGGGAGAGTGAGATGAGACAGACGCGTTCCAAGAATGTCGGGATTACCCTTTTTATCCTGCTGCTTCTGACACCGGTTTACTGGTTGTTGAACATGTCGTTCAAAACCAACCAGGAAATCCTCGGGGGGCTCACGCTGTGGCCGCAAACCTTTACGTTTGATAACTACGCAGTGATCTTTACGGACCCCAGTTGGTATAACGGCTACCTCAACTCCATGTTGTATGTATCCATCAACGTGGTCATTACTCTGTCGGTTGCGTTGCCGGCGGCCTATGCGTTCAGCCGATACAAGTTTCTGGGCGACAAACACCTGTTCTTCTGGCTGCTCAGCAATCGGATGGCACCACCTGCGGTTTTCCTGCTGCCGTTCTTTCAACTGTATTCATCAATCGGCCTTTTTGACACCCACATTGCCGTTGCGCTTGCGCACTGCCTGTTCAACGTGCCTTTAGCGGTGTGGATCCTTGAGGGCTTCATGAAGGGCGTTCCACGGGAATACGATGAGATGGCCTACATTGATGGCTACAGCTTTCCAAGGTTCTTCGTGAAGGTGTTTTTGCCGATGATCCGCTCGGGTATAGGCGTGACAGCCTTCTTCGCCTTCATGTTTTCCTGGGTCGAGCTGCTTCTGGCCAGAACGCTCACTTCTGTGGATGCTCAGCCTATCGGGGCGATCATGACCCGTACCATCGGGGCCAGTGGTATTGACTGGGGTGTGCTGGCGGCCGCCGGCGTTCTGACCATTGTTCCCGGACTGCTGGTTATATGGTTTGTTCGCAACCACGTGGCCAAAGGCTTCGCTCTCGGGCGGGTATAAGGAGAATTCATATGATTGCCTGGATGAACTGGACACCCACTGTTGTTGTATTCTTTGTGGTTATCGCAATGATTCTTGCGGCCATGACCGTTTATGAAATCGTTTCTCCCTGCACCGAGCGCAAAGGTTTTCTGCCCATCGAAACGACACGGGGAGACCGGTTGTTTATCGGTTTGCTGTCCGCTGCATACATACATCTGGCGTTCCTTGCCGTTAGCAGCATCACGCTCTGGGTTGCATTAGCAGTGTCTGTGGTGTGGCTTTTGGTTCTTTTGCGGTGGGGCTGAATGCAGCTGAATACGCGGTTTCACAGTCCCTTTGAAAAAGGAGTCTAAAAGGTTGTAAAGAATTCGAAACCGAACTAATTTTCAATCTATGATCGAAAACAATCATAAGGTCGGTCTCGAACACACAAGGCTTTACGACCCAAACGCTGTAACAAACCCAAACGGAGCGCGGTCTTGCTTCGCTCCATTCACAACAAGGTAAACGAGGTTGGATATGTTCAATAACAACAATTATCCGAAGACCCTGCTACTGAGCGCTGCCATCGGTGCGATCAGTATGGGGCTGAGCCTGCAGGCGGGCGCTGATCAGTACTCAGACGCTGCTGAAAAATGGGTAAACGACTCTTTCAAAAAGTCTACCCTTACCAAAGAACAACAGATGAAAGAGATGGCGTGGTTTACCAGAGCTGCGGAGCAGTTCCGGGGCATGGAAATCAATGTTGTTTCCGAGACCATTGCCACCCACGAATACGAATCCAGTGTTCTGGCCAAGGCCTTCTCTGAAATCACTGGCATCAAGCTCACCCATACCCTGATTCAGGAGGGTGATGTCATTGAGAAGTTGCAGACCCAGATGCAGTCTGGCCGCAACATCTACGACGGTTATGTGAACGACTCCGACCTCATAGGCACGCATTTCCGGTACGGTAAAGTGGTTGCCGTTGAAGACATAATGAACGGTTCCGGTAAAGATCTTACTCTGCCGACTCTGGACCTTGAGGACTTCATTGGTCTTGATTTCACCACAGGCCCTGACGGAAAGCTCTATCAGCTGCCGAGCCAGCAATTCGCCAACCTTTACTGGTTCCGCGCCGACTGGTTCGAGCGTGAAGATATGAAAAAGCAGTTCAAGGAACTCTACGGCTATGAGCTGGGTGTTCCGGTAAACTGGTCGGCGTATGAAGACATCGCAGAGTTCTTTTCGGACCATGTTAAAGAAATAGATGGCAAGAAAGTCTACGGCCATATGGATTACGGCAAGAAGGATCCATCCCTGGGATGGCGCTTCACCGACGCATGGTTCTCGATGGCGGGCGCGGGTGACAAAGGGCTGCCGAACGGCTTGCCAGTTGATGAGTGGGGTATTCGCGTGGAGGACTGCCATCCGGTAGGTTCCAACGTCTCACGCGGCGGTGCTACGAATGGCCCAGCTGCTGTTTATGCGACCACGAAGTATGTCGACTGGATGGAAAAGTACGCGCCGCCAGAAGCCACGGGTATGACCTTTTCCGAATCCGGCCCGGTACCCGCTCAGGGCAATATCGCTCAGCAGATTTTCTGGTATACGGCGTTTACGGCCAGCATGATAGAAGATGGACTGCCAGTCGTTAATGATGACGGCACTCCGAAGTGGCGAATGGCACCTTCTCCGCGTGGTCCATACTGGGAAGAGGGCATGAAGCTGGGGTATCAGGACGTAGGTTCCTGGACTTTCCTGGATTCTACCCCCGAGAAACGTCGTCTGGCAGCCTGGCTGTACGCCCAGTTCACGGTGGCTAAAACCGTGTCTTTGGAGAAAACCATTGCAGGTCTGACCCCGATTCGCGAATCCGATATCAACTCGGATGCGATGACTGAAATGGCGCCGAAGCTTGGTGGCCTGGTTGAGTTCTACCGCAGCCCAGCGAGGGTTCAGTGGTCACCCACAGGCACCAACGTGCCGGATTATCCGAAACTGGCTCAACTCTGGTGGCAGTACATTGCCCAGGCAGCAAGCGGCGAAGCAACACCGCAAAAAGCGCTGGACGGCCTTGCCGATGCTCAGGACCGTGTAATGGAGCGGTTGGAGCGGGCTAACGTCATGCCGAACTGCGGTCCGAAACTGAACGAGCCACGGGATCCGCAATACTGGCTGGACCAGCCCGGCGCACCCAAGCCTAAATTGGCAAACGAAAAGGTACAGGGCCAAACCGTTCCTTATAACGAGTTGCTCAAAACATGGGAAGACGCTCGCGAGAGCTGATTTCTGCTGTTTTGCTCACCAGGTCGCAGGTAAGCTCACAAAGTCAGTGGCTTGCCTGCCTCCCTGCGACGCACTTCCCACTCTTCCCGGGTCTGGGCTGCATCGTCGCCAGACATCGCCTCGACAATGCGGAAGTAATCCGAACCATACTCGTCGGCCATGATGGTGTCCCGGGGTTTGACTTTGACCACATACACAGACTGTATGTTCTGGTGGTCAAAATCACGCCAGTACTGTTCGTCTTTCAGGAAGATGTACCTGTGCCCCTCAAGTGAGCGGATCACCGCCCGGGTATTGGTGGTACCGACGCGTTCCACAGCACTCTTGTATTGATAAACAATGCTGTAAGCCGATGCCGCAGCGGTGGAGGGCCGCATTTCATAGCGCTTTGAAAAGGCTTCAACGAACTCTTTGCCGCGTGGGTAGTCCAGTTCATAGGGCACATTCCACACCCACGGGCTGCCGCCGACGATGCCCTCCATAATGGTCGGGCCAACCTGCCGCGCCATACCCAGAGTCAGGTTGGGAACAACCACCTGCATCTTCTTGGTTAGGCCCATTTCGTACGCCACGTTAAGGGCGCGAACCATGTCATCACCAAACAGTACCAGCATCAGCACTTTTGCACCGCTTGCGTCGGCCTGCTCCAGGGCATTCTGGAAGTCGTTCACCAGGGCACGGGGAAAGGGTGTTTTGACACCAGGGTGGCGTTTAGTATCTTCCGTGTCGGAGAATTTGCGCACGGACTCCTCAACCGACCAACCCCATGTGTAGTCTGCAGTAATGTAGAAATAGTCTTCACTGGCGTGGTTGCGTTTCAGGTACTGGCTGAGAACCTTGGCCGTCATCCACGCATTATAGGGCTCCCGGAACATGTGGCTGTGCGCCGCACGTCCGGTAGTCGCGTTGGAATAGGTGAGGGTGCCGAAATAGATCCGGTTGCGCTCGCGAGCGGCATTGCCAGAGGCGATTGCGACGGAGCTGGATACGCCACCGAACACCATTTGAACGCCTTCGTTATCAATCATTTCGGCGGTGTTTTCTGCGCCTTTGGAGGGCTCTCCGCGAGTGTTCCTGATAACCAGTTCCAGACGCTGCCCCATAACGCCGCCGGCTTTGTTGATTTCATCCACCGCCAGAAAAGCACCCAGTCTCTGTTGCAGACCCTGATCTTTATACCGGCCGGTCTGCGGGTAATTCAGGCCGATTTTCAGTGTTTCAGCGGCAACTGTACTTGCGGCGAGCAATAGCAAACAGGCGGTCAAGAGTGCTTTTCCGGGTGTCATAATGGCTCCTGCTACAGGGCACGGCCAAGTGTTTGGCACTCAGGTCAGTACTCTGAACGTTGTGGTTAATGTATCGGTGGGCGGAGGGTTAGTTTCTTTTCCGGGGCTGCATCCGGCAATCAGACTAAAGTGGGGATTTGCGTAAAAAATTGTACGTTTGCACCCTCACTGACATGAGTCATACTGCATTTTCTGGTGTCGAAAGCGACTGAAAAAACCGGGGAACCGAAACCGAGGAGCCTTCCATGACGGATAAGAATGCACAGGACGAAACGATCACCTGGCAGACAGGCCATTGCTACCTCGGTGAAGTTCTGGTGGCGCGCACACCAGGCGGAGTTTGCGCTGTGCTACCGGGGGAGACTCCGGAGGAGCTGGTTACGGAACTGGCCAGTCGGTTTCCGAGTGCCACACTCGAGCATGCAAACAACTCCAGAGTTGAGTGGTTTACCGATGTTATGAGTTATCTGATCGACAGCCGCAAGCCACTTTCAGTGCACCTTGATCTCCGTGGTACAGACTTCCAATGCAGGGTCTGGCGCGCGCTGCGGGAGATTCCGTCTGGCAGTTCGGCAAGCTATGGCGAAATTGCGCAACGCATGGGCATGCCTAGGGCGTCACGCGCTGTGGCGGGAGCCTGTGCGGCCAACCCTCTGGCCGTGGTCGTGCCGTGCCATCGGGTACTTCGCAGTGACGGCAGCCTTTCCGGCTACCGCTGGGGTGTAAAGCGCAAGCAGTCCGTATTGAGTCACGAGCAAGGGTTGTCTGAGCGTTGATGGCTCGCAGTGAGAAGCGGTTCACAGTGAATGTGTGCCAGAGTGCAAAATAAAACTCACCACAATAAAGTCTTTTCAGAACTTACCCCTATTTAGAAGAGCCTTAAAGTATGTCAGTCGCAGACACCCCGTTGGATTCGATGTATCAGGGATTATCAATTAATATAAATAGGACACTGGAGAAAGCATTCGCTTGTTCAAGCGCGGCCTTACTTCTCTGGCCGACTCACAAGGAGTATGGATTGTCATGAATAAATCCTTTAAAGCACCAATCTTGCACCTGTCAAGTCCACTTGCCCTGAGGATGCTGGATCGTACCAGCAAGGCCAACATGGCCGGCCTGACTCAGGGGATTACGCCTGCCGGCTTGTCCACCGTGATCTTTGAGTGGCTCGCCCATCTAGCCATGTCCCCCGGTAAGCAACTGCAACTGGTGCAAGAGGCGGGCTTCAAGACCGAGATTCTGCTGCGCTATATGAGCCAGGCTCACAAGGCATCTGATACGGAGCCCTGCATTCAACCGGCGTTAGAGGACAGTCGCTTTACTGGTGAGGCATGGTCCCGGTGGCCCTTCAACGTGATGTCGCAGGCGTTTCTGCTACAACAGGAGTGGTGGCAAAATGCCACCACGAATATCGACGGCTTGTCGAAATCGACTGAGAAGGCAGTGTCGTTCACCATGCGACAGATACTCGACCACATGGCGCCTTCTAATTTCCCCTGGCTCAATCCCGAAGTGATCGACGCGACCCGGGAGCAGGGAGGCAAGAATTTTGTGCGCGGTTGGGAGAATTTCCGTGAAGACTTGCGACGCAGACAGACCGACTGCGCGCCCGTGGGCACTGAGGCATTCAAGCTTGGCGAAAACCTGGCCACCACCCCGGGCAAGGTGATTTACCGCAACCACTTGATCGAGCTGATCCAATACACTCCGACCACGAAGAAGGTTTTCGCAGAGCCTGTACTCATCGTGCCGGCCTGGATCATGAAGTACTACATACTCGATCTGACCGAGGAAAAGTCCCTGGTCCGCTATCTGCTGGATCAGGGTCACACGGTCTTCATGATTTCCTGGCGCAACGTGGACTCGGAGGATCGCGACCTGGGCATGGCGGATTATCGGCGACAAGGCCCTCAGGCGGCTCTGGACATTATTTCGTCGATTATGCCGGAGCACAAGATTCACGCCGTAGGCTATTGCCTGGGAGGCACGCTGCTGACCATCCAGGCCGCCGCCATGGCACGGGATGAAGACAACCGCCTGGCCTCGATCACCCTGCTGGCCGCCCAGGTCGACTTCACGGAGTCCGGTGAAATAGCGATGTTCATTTCCGAAAGCCAGGTCGACTATCTTGAGAGCATGATGGAAGAACGTGGTTATCTGGATGGCCATCAAATGGCTGGTGCTTTTCAACTGCTGAACTCCAACGATCTGGTGTACTCGCGTATGGTGCGCGAATACATGCTGGGCGAACGCCAGCCCATGAGCGCTCTGATGGCCTGGAACGCCGACATCACCCGTATGCCCTATAAAATGCACTCGCAGTATCTGCGGCGGATATATCTCAATAACGACCTGGCTGCCGGGCGTTATATTGTTGGTGATCGCCCCATCGCCATCACCGACATCTCGGCACCAATCTTCTCCGTGGCCACCAGTAGCGACCACGTCGCGCCCTGGCGCTCGGTTTACAAAATCCACCTGCTGTCCGACGCCGACGAGGTTACATTTTTGCTCACCAATGGCGGCCATAACGCCGGGATCGTCAGCGAAATCGGGCACCCAAGGCGCACCTATCAGGTCGAAACCCGCCCGGCGAGAGAGAACTACGTCGACCCTGATACCTGGCAGGAAAGGACACCCAGCCATCAGGGCTCGTGGTGGCCGGCCTGGCAGGCCTGGCTGGCAGAACGCTCGACCAGGGAGCAGGTGGCACCACCCAAGATGGGTGATGGGCGCTACAAACCCATAGCCGATGCACCAGGTACCTATGTGTTGCGGCAATAACGTGTTGCAGCAATAACGCTCTCCTCGCCGCCGCCGGCCGCCGTCACCCGATGGCGGTGGCCGTGATACCGGTGCGGGCCTCCTCTGGACCACTGGGCTTATAACGACCGAGTGGAGCTAACAAACACTGCCCCACTCTTTATTGTAAAAGCTCTTGATCTGCATCATAAATATTGAAGGTTTAATTGACGTTTACCCAAAATATCCAATGCAATTCCATTAAATTACCTGTACTTTGTTACTAAAAGAAAATATATGTTTTATGTTTACTTGCTTTCTTTATATATGTCGCTTTTAGGTATGTACGTGTATGTAGTAATCCAGTAGTAATTATGTAAATGGTGTAACCATAAGGAGCCATCATTATGATTAACAACATGTTTAAAAGAGTGAGCCGTTTGAGCGCGACGGTTCTGGAGCAATTTGGCAAAGCTGCAGAAATGCAGATGAAGGCGTTTCAGTGCTATTCCGAGATAGCTTTGAAACCAGTCATGAAGGCTTCAGAAGTTCGTGATGTAGACGGTTTGAAAAATCTGACATCTGTACAGTCTGAGACTTTGAAAAGCTTGAACGAGCAATTTACTGCTGACATGAAAGCTTGGTGGAATTATTTCAACGAAGCTCGTGAGCAAGTTCAGAAGGCCATTTCCGGCGCAGGCGAACCTGCCACGCAGAAAGGCAAAGTCGGCGCGCAAAAGAGCTGATATCGCCTGAATTCAAAAAATAGTATTATTTACGGTCGATTAGGCTTCAGTGTCTGACCGGCCGTTTTTGGTTGAGAAAGATTGCACGCTGGATTCTGAAAAACCGGGAGATGTTACATGCGCAATCGCAAAGCGGAACTTGAAGTGCTGAGAGGCGATCTGACCTCGCGGCTGGAACGTTTTGAGGCACATCAACAGCGTAAAGATGGCGCTCTGGACAAGGACTCTGAAGAGCGGGCGCAACAGACTCAGAATGATGAGGTCGTTGATTCGTTGGAAGAAGAAACCCGGGCTGAGTTGGCTCAGATAAAAGTGGCACTTGAGCGCATTGAGCACGGCAAGGGTGACGAGTGTGAAGTCTGTGGTGAAGCCATTGACCCTCGAAGGCTTCAGGTGCTGCCTTATACAACGGTTTGCGTTGGCTGTGCTGAAGACTGAGCTGATTTCAGGCATCATTCTGCCCCGAAGGTTCTGAAGCGGCGAAGCAGAGGGTGTGCATGTCCGAACAACGACAGATGACAGATTGCCGGCTTCATGCTGGCGACAGCCTTTCTGAGTATGTGGGTCAGCAATACCGCAACCGCAATTATGATGCCCCCATAGCCTACTCTGCCAGTGTTGGCGGTATTGCCACGCTGATAGGGACACCTCCCAACGCGCTGCTGGCGGCCTATCTGAGTGAGACCCAGGGGATTTCGGTTGGGTTCGCCCAGTGGATGCTCCTCGGTGTTCCTGTCGCTTCGGTTATGCTGCCAGTTGTGCGTTCATGATGCCGGTTGCGACACCACCCTAACGCCATTGTGTTCTCCAGCGGACACCTGCAAATAGGCGATATGATCCGCGCGGTAGTCGGTTCAGTCTTCCGGTTGGCTAAGGTCCAGCCACTGCTGTGACAGCCAGTAAAAACTGCCTTTGTCATCAGGGTGCGTGCAGTTATAACGGAACCTCCGGCTGTTGAAGGGTTTCGGTGCCTTGACGCTTATTCCGTCGTCAGAGGCCTCAAATTCTATGCGCCCCATGCCTGAGGCGAAGCAGGTGAGGTGGTTGGGCTTAATCTCTTTCGTGAGAGGCAAGACAAGTGTTGGCGGGTTAGCTGTCATGATGCCATTAGGCAAGAGGCTCGTGTCTATTGGGAACGCCTTGCTTTTCAGCTTGTCTTTGAGGCCGTTTAGCTGTCCGTAGGCATTGGCCATGGGAAATCTGGGCAAGCGGGTTTGCCCGGAAAGCGGGCCCATAGCCCCGGACTGCTGCCCGAACCCATACCAGCCCCGCTTGGCCACCTCGGCCTCGAGAGCTTCGTCAAACTCGCCATAAGGGTATGCAAACAGGGGCAAGACAGTTTCGAATCTTTGTTGCAGCTCCGTCTGTGCGGAATCCAGGCTGCGGGTTATCCGTTGTTCCCAGTCTGCTTCTGCCTCGCCCGGCTTTCTGGCGAGGTGGCCGTGCCCGGCACTGTGATTGGCAATGCCGACTCCGTCGCGCGCAGCCAGCTCTTCCAATTGTGCCCAGGTCATATAGCCATGGTTTCCCACGGCAGCTGTATCTACAAAAATGGTATAGGGCAAACCCTGATCCCGGAGGATGTCTGCGCCCTGGCTGTAAACCGACTCATAGGCGTCGTCGAAGGTAATGGCGATATGTTGGCGCTGCGACGGGTTATCAGAAAACAGGTTTTCTGTTGCGCTATGCAGATCAACAACCTCAATATCCAGCTCCCTGATCAAATCGAGCTGCGCTTGGAACAGGGACGTAGAGGTACTGGTTGAAGGCGGCGTCGCGTCACTGATGTGATGGTACTGAAGCACCACAAGGTCGGCTCTTGCAGGAACACTCGCCAGCACGAGATAAGACAGGGCCGCTGATATCCAGAATTTATGTGTTCTCATGCCTGCTCCATCATCTGACTGAAATGCGCTTTAAGAATGGCAAACGCCTCGTTGAGCGCCTGGATTGAGTCCTTATCACCACCGCGATCCGGATGGGCTCGCATCACCGCGCGACGAAACGCCTGTTTTGCCACAAGGAAACTCTCAGGGACTGCATCGAAACCGAGCCTGTTTGCTGCTGCCAGAACTTCCGGTCCGGACGGCCCGGTGTTTTGGTAGCCTGCCCAGAACCTGTCCATCATCTGCTGAATGGCATCCTTCGGGAGCTCATACTGGGACAGGTCGAGATAGAAGCTGCGAAGGTTGTCTACCGTGCCCGGCAGCCCGCTTCCGCCGATTGTATCCTGGCGTTCGATAGTAATCCGCATGGGCGAGATAGTCAGGTTTTCACCGGTCTCTGCCAAGGTATCCCTCAGACGATATAATACGTGGAAAAGCAAAAAGTGCGTTGGATAGAGTTTTTGCGGGTCCTGAAAGTCAAGATTTCCAAAAAGCCACCAGGGTGGACTTTGCAATCTCTTTATCAGGTTGAGCTCGTCCATGCCATCTGGCGAATCGCGGAGTTCATGCTCTACAGCTACAAGCAGATGCTGGATTTGCTGTTCCAGTATCGCCTCAGATTGAATTAACGATGTTGGCTCTGAGTGATGATCTTGGGACGCCGGCTTATTCTCCATGAGGCTAATGTTAGGGTAGTCGCCGCCGACAGGGAAGGGCTGATAGCCGGGAGAGTCCGCCGATAAAAAGAGCCGTTGAAAAACGGGTGGCCATCTCGACTTCGTCGTCGCCTTGCTCCGGGTGCAGATGCACTCGTTCTGCAACCATCAAGCCGGTCTCGTAGGCAACGCCAAAAAACGCGGCGCAAAGATAGTCTTGGTCAACATCTGGCAGAACTTTCTTTTCAATGGCGTCTCGCACGTCATCTTCAAGCGAAATCATGATCAATCCGAGTATGCCGGAGCCAAACAGCTCTTTCAGCGCACGATCGTTACGATGGGCCAGTTCATAAACCAGTGGATCCCTTGCCGTTGCGCTGTAGAGTGCCTGATAAGAACGACAGACAAACTCTTCCGCGGTCTTGGCAGAGCGCCGGGAGCGGCTCAGATTGTTATTCAGACTACTGAGGAATTCTGTCAGCAGCGCTGCAAAAATATCCTGTTTGCTGTTGAAATAATTATAAAATGTACCTGAAGCCAAATGGGTACGCTTGATGAGGTCGCGGATGGTTGTGTTCTCATAGCCTCGCTCCTGAAAGCAGGCGCGTGCGGCTGACAGAATGGCTTGGCGGTTGCGCAAGCTGTTCTGCTGTCGTTTTCCCATGGGTTCTGTGTTTGAGCTCAACATATCCATGTCAGCGTCCTGTCCCTGAAATGATGGGATGCGTATAATCTCATGAACATTCCCCCAATGAACATGGTTGATATGCCCGAAGCGATAACAGCAAGCTCCAATAGCACCTCTAGTTCGGTATACGAGCGTTCGCAAAAATCAGAGCAGAATAAATTGCAAAAGCGTTTGCGCCGGGAAGCAGGCCAGGCTATTGCAGATTTCTCGATGATAAAAGCGGGTGACAAAGTAATGTGTTGTTTGTCCGGAGGCAAGGATTCATACGCCATGCTGGACATTCTGCTCAACCTGCAGAAAAGCGCACCGGTTTCGTTTGAACTGATTGCCGTCAATCTGGACCAGAAGCAGCCGGGCTTTCCGGAAGAAGTCCTGCCGGGATACCTCGCTTCGATGGGTGTTGAATACCACATCATTGAGCGAGATACCTACAGCATCGTCAAGGATAAGGTTCCGGAAGGCAAAACCACCTGTGGGCTATGTTCCAGGCTGCGTCGCGGCATTCTGTACAACTTTGCGGAAGAGCACGGCGTTACCAAGATTGCGCTTGGGCATCATCGTGACGACCTTCTGGAAACCTTGTTTCTGAATTTGTTTTACGGCGGAAAACTCAAAACCATGCCGCCGGTACTGCACAGTGATGATGGTCGGAATACCGTCATTCGCCCGCTTGCTTACAGTCGGGAGAAAGATATCGCTCGTTACGCAGAGCTCAGACAGTTCCCTATCATTCCCTGCAACCTCTGCGGATCCCAGGAAAACCTGCAACGCCAGGTTATCAAGGAAATGTTCCAGCAATGGGACGAGCAGCACCCAGGCCGGCTTGAAAGCATGTTCGGGGCTTTGCGCAATGTTGAACCCTCCCACCTGGCAGACACGAACCTGTATGATTTCCGTGAAGGCAAACGCTTGGGAGATTCAGACCCGGTTGTTCAAACCGCCATGCCGGCGCAGGACCCCGAGAGGAATTTTGGTCGCCTGGATGTTCTGAATATCTGACAGTCCGGAAAGGAGCCGGCCTAACTCATGACCAATGCCATGAGCGGCAGAGTCCACAGCCCGAACAGTATCAGCAGGGCACCGGTGAATTTCCGGAACAGCTGATTGCTTTTTAATCCGTTGATCCAGCTTGCTGCATAACCGGTCGCCAACATGGAAGGCAGAGTTCCCAGCCCGAAAAACATCATGGTGAGTGCCGCTGAGCCGACAGTAGGTTGCAAGGCGGCCCAGCCCAGTGTGCTGTATACCAGTCCACAGGGCAGCCAACCCCAAAGCGCTCCAAGTGCAAGCGCCTGGCCTGCGTTATTGACTGGCAGAAGCCTGCGCGTAATGGGCGAAAGCCGCCTCCAGAGCGGCGCTCCGATGCGCTCTACATAACGGATGCCCTGCCACCATTGCCCCATGGATAACCCCATGAAAATCAACAGAAAGCCCGCGATTGACCGCAGAACAAGGCCCAGCTCCGCCCATTGATTCGCGGCCGATGTGCTTAATATTGCAACCAGCGTTGCGATTAACGCATAGCTTGCGATTCGCCCGGAATTGAACGCCAGTAGCAGCAGGGACTGGCGCAGACGAAAGCCCTTTCCAACCGGTAGCGCCATGGAAAGAGATGCGCTTATTCCTCCGCACATTCCGAGACAATGGGTGCTGCCAAGCGACCCGATGAGAAACGCACTGGGGTAGCTGAGATAGAGTTCCGGGTTCATGAGCGGCGAGGTTCGTCCTCAGGGCTATTCTCATGCTCACCGGCCTGGCTCTCCGCCTGTTTCGGCTTGTCCGTGCGCGCGTCTTCCGGGATCATGTCTTTGTCGTCGTCGTAGAGAATCCGGTGTGCCGGGCCTTCAAGGTCGTCGTACTGGCCATTTTTAACGGCCCACGAGAACAGCAAAATGCCCATCACCACCAGGATCAGCATCACCGGCACCAGGAACATTACGATTTCCACGGAATAAACCTCATAGTTAAAGCCAGTTGTTCACGGTATCAGGGCGTGGCTTGTACGCCAAATTCCTGTGCTCTGTCAGGATTGGCGGAGCGGGTTTTCAAACCAAGACGCAATGCGTTGAGTACAACAATCAGCGAGCTCAGGGACATGCCGATGGCGGCGAGCCAGGGCGGAACCATGCCGGCGGCCGCAAGGGGCAGGGCGCAGACGTTATAGACAAGCGCCCATGCCATGTTTTGGCGAATAATTTTACGCGCACGGCGGCTGGTGTTTAGCGCTTCTACCAATTGCATCAGTTGCCCATTGAGCAAAACCGCATCGGCTTTGAGCTGAGTGAGGTCGGCCGCAGTCCCCATGGCCACCGAAATGCCAGCACCAGCCATAGACGGAAGATCGTTGAGACCGTCGCCGACCATCATTACCTGGCGCCCTTCAGACCGCAGACGGTTAAGAACGTTCAGTTTCTCTTCCGGCGACGCCTGGCCAATAGCTTCATCAATGCCCAGCATGTCAGCAATCTGACGCACGTGGCCGGACCGGTCGCCGCTCAGCAGCAGTGTGCGTATGCCCGCGTCCTGCAAGGCTTTGACCGCTTGCGCAGCGTCTTCCCGGGGCTGATCATCAAGCCGAAAGCTGGCCAGCCATTCATCTTCAGAAGCCAGCCATATTTCCATGCCCGAGTGCACTTCAGACTCAGGCGCCTGAGCGCTTGTGTGTTGCGCAACAAAGGCCCTGTGGCCAATGAAGAACCCGCGGTCACCAAACTGACCAGAGAGCCCTCGGCCCAAATGGTTGTTCACATGGTCGATGGCCGCCGCCGGGCGGTTGTGAAAGACCCGGGCGATAGGGTGCTCCGAATGTTGCTCCAGACCCGCGGCAATTCGCAGGCAGGTGTCTTTATCTTTACTGCCGACAACACGGGTATCGATCAGGCTAAGCTCACCCTTTGTCAGGGTGCCGGTTTTATCGAAGACTACCGTGTCTATGGTGTTCATGGACTCAAGCGCATGGCCGCGGGTTGGCAGAAAACCCAAACGCCGCAATTTAATGGTCGCGGCGGTAATCGCAGTAGGCGTCGCAAGGGACAGGGCGCAAGGGCAGGTCACGACAAGAACCGAAAGCGTTATATCGAAGGCGTTGTCAGCGCCTGCCAGCCACCACCCAACCCAGACAACGGGTGCAAGGATCAGAACACGTCCGACAAACTTGCTGGCGATGCGGTCAGCCATGCGCGCCACCGCTGGCTTTTCTGACTGAACGCGATCCAGTATCCGCAGAATACCGGAAAGGCGTGTCTGGGCACCGGACTTTTCCACCTGAACGTCCAATGGATTTTCACCGTTGATACTTCCGGCGTGTACGGTGTCTCCCGGTACCCGGGTTTCCGGCAGGTACTCGCCTGTAAGTGCGGATTCATTGAGAGTGGACTGGCCCCGAAGAATCACGCCGTCAACGGGTAGGGTTTCGCCGGGTCTGATACGAACCACGTCGCCCGGTTTAACCTGGTGCGCTGGAATAATTTCTGTGTCTTCACCGTCCACCCGGGTTGCTACCGTGGGGTGGAATCCCGCCAAAACGTTACTCGTAAGCCCTGCGCGATACCTGGCTTGCACTTCAATGTAGCGCCCAAGCAACAGAAAAAATGTAAACATGCTGACGGATTCAAAATACACCTCTTCACCGCCCATGACAGTGACCCAGGCGCTGGCGAGGTATGCAAGCCCTATCGCGATGGCAACCGGTACATCCATGGTAAGATGCCGGACCCTGATATCCCGCTGTGCGTTGCGGAAAAAGGGCCCTGCGCTGTAAAACACAACCGGAGTGGCTACCAGCAGGCTGAACCAGCGGAAAAATGACACAAACTCCGGCGAAAGGCCGCTGCCCACCTCAAAATAAAGTGGAAAAGCCAGCATCATGCTCTGGAAGGTGCCAATGCCGGCGACGGCCAGTCGAATCAACATGGAACGGTGTTCCGCCTTCAGTTGCTCCTCGACAGCATCTGACTGATAAGGGCGGGCAGTGTAGCCAAGTTCATGAATAGCGATCAGTAAATCGCTCAGGGCAGCCTTGTCCTGAGCCCAGACCAGTCGCGCCCGCTGGGTTGTGTGGTTCACAGAGAACGAGAGTACGCCCGGTTGCTTTTTGAGGTGGTTTTCCAGCAACCAGATGCAGGCAGCGCAAGTGATTCCGCCAATCAGAAGTTGCGCTTCCTGGCCGCCTTTAACCGGAGAAACGAAGGCTTGCTGCACAAGGGGGTGATCCAGCTCTCTGAGCCGGTCCAACTCGGAGTCTGTCAGCTGGCGGGGTGTGACAGCAGTCTCTGTGCGGAGCTGATAAAAACCGGTCAGGCCCTCGCTGTGAATGATTTCACAAACAGCCTTGCAGCCCTGGCAACAGAAAAAACGGTCTTGCCCATCGAGTTCAAGCGTAATCGGCGGCTCACCATCAGCCGGTTCGCCGCAATGGAAGCAATCCAGGGGGGTCACCCTTTTGCAGAGCCTTTGGAACCCATGTGAAGATCGCCTTCGGAGGGCAGCCAGGCTTCACCTTTAAGGCGCCACTGGTTGTCTGGTCCGCGGAGTTCGTAATACCAGCGACCTTCAATATCCTGCAACATGGTGCCGGTATAATGGCCGTTGCCGTCATTCTGAAACTGAATGGTACGATCGTTCTGCGCCAGCGTCGGGTGGAACAGGTTAAGTATCAGATAGGGATAATCCGCCGGGCCCTGTTGAGTTGTGACGTTCAGCAGAAGATTACGGTTTTCGAACGCCATGTCAGCGCTCAGCCCCATCTCTGCAGCCGCTTGGTCACGGGCTATCTCAAGGTTAATGCCTCTACCTTCTTTCGAATAATCGTCGCTAACCATCGTATCTTTCATGTTCGACGCTACAACCAGCATGAACATGCTAAAGGTGATTGCGGACAGCGGAGCTATGGTCAGGAACCAGAACCAGGGCTGCCTATACCAGGGTGCTACGGGTACTTCGTGATTCATATTGCTCAGTCTCGTCTTTTAAAGGTAACCAACAGTGACCCCGACGGATCACTGCGTTGGACCGACAAATCGGCTTTCGGTTTCCAGCTTCAGTGAAGCATCCGTTTCAGACTGTGCATGGAAGATTATTTCGTTATTTGATTGTGGGATGGATTCAGGCGGAACATCCACCACCGTTGGCAGAGAACGGTTTTCGCCGCTGTCTACGTTTATCTGAGTCTGAGTCAGAATACGGATACCATCCAGACCTTTGACTGACAGTTTAAAGGTCTGCGGAACTTCTGACATGTTGACTATTTTCAGTGTATAGGAGTTTTCAATGCGCCCCTCACCGTTAAAACTGAACAGTGCCCCGCGATCTCTCAGTGCGTCCATCTGTGCTGGTACGCGAGTCGCGACCACAAATATGATTGCGGAAATCATGGCTGTGAGAACCGCGCCATAACCAAACGTACGGGGTCGCAGCAATTTCGACGGCTTGCCTTCGAGCTCGTTCTCGGTGGTGTAACGAATCAGCCCGCGCGGGTAGTTCATTTTGTCCATGATTTCATCGCAGGCGTCGATGCACAATGCACAACCGATGCATTCGTACTGGAGGCCGTCCCGGATATCGATGCCGGTAGGGCATACATGAACACACTGTCCACAATCGATGCAGTCGCCAAGGCCGACCTCTTCCGGTTTTACGTCTTTTCTGCGGCCTCCGCGGGGCTCGCCACGGTTAGGGTCGTAGGAAACGATGCGTGTATTCGGATCAAACATCACCGACTGGAAGCGGGCGTACGGGCACATATACAGGCACACCTGTTCGCGCATCCAGCCAGCGTTCAGGTAGGTGGCTATGGTAAAAAATGCGACCCAGAAATAAGCCCAGCCGTTGGCCTGGAAGGTGAAAATGTCGACGGTAAGCTCCCGTATAGGATAGAAATACCCTATAAATGTAAGCCCGGTCAGCAAAGAAATAATCAGCCATATAAGATGCTTAGTTGTTTTCTTTACAATTTTCTCTGTGGAGTTGGGTGCCTTGTCCAACTTCATACGTTTGTTGCGGCTGCCTTCGATTCGCTCTTCAACCCACATAAAGATAAACGTCCACACTGTCTGAGGACAGGTGTAGCCGCACCAGACGCGACCAAACAGGGTGGTAATAAAAAACAGGCCGAAGGCGCTGATGATTAACATGCCGGAGAGCAGGAAAAAGTCTTTTGGGTAGAATGTGGCCCCGTAGAGATGGAATTCCCGGGCAGGCAGATCAAAGTGAATCAGCGGGTTGCCGTCCAGTGTCAGCCAGACAAACAGGAAGTACATGCCCATGAGTAGCAAAAGGCTGACAGTCCGGATGCGTTGGAAGAGGCCTTTAACTTCCTTCGCATAGATTTTCTTCCGGCTGGCGTACAGGTCTACGGTTTCAATTTTCTGATTTTTGCCCGAAGGCTCCGAGGAGGGGTCGACCTGTTTGACCGGAATTTCATTACTCATGAGTATCTCCAGATGGAGTCTTAAAGCGGGCGCGGAGCCTTTGCAGGATGCTGATCTTCTCAAGCCTGTGCCCGCACGCAGACACAGGGTTGAGCAGACCAGGCCGGGCTGAAAGCCCGGCCGGAAAGTCAGTTAGACAGGCTGTAAACGTACGCAGCCAGAATCTGGATCTGATCTTCAGACAGACGCCCACTCTGAGCTGGCATCTGGTTCTGACGACCGTGCAGAACCGTCTCTTTGATCCACTCGTAGTTGGAGCCATACAGCCAGACGTTATCTGTCAGGTTGGGTGCACCAAGGACTTGCATGCCCTTGCCTTCCGGACCATGGCAGGCGACGCAGGCTTGAGCGAATACGGCTTTACCGGCTTCGGCAGCAGCCGCGTCTTTTTCACGACCGCTGAAGCTCAGAACGTAGTTTACCACCTGGTCGACCTGTTCGTTGGTCATGTTCGGCATCACACCTTTCGCAGGCATGTTGCCCATTCGACCGTTGTGCAGGGTTTCCAGGATAGCCTCTGGTGTTCCGCCCCACAGCCAGTCGTCATCGGTCAGGTTGGGGAAACCCACCTGACCGCGAGCGGCAGAGCCATGGCAAACAGAGCAGTTGTTGGCGAACAGACGTTGGCCAATCTTGAGAGCGTCACCGTCTTTGGACAGCTCTTCCACCGGGGTCTGGCCGTACTGCGCGTAGATCGGGCCGTACTTCTCGTCAGCGTCGGCAATTTCCGCCTCCCACTGATTGGCCGCCGTCCAGTTCAGTAAGCCTTTGTAGTTACCCAGGCCCGGGTAAAGTGCCAGGTAACCAAGTGCGAAAATGCACGTAGCGATATACAGGTAGAACCACCACTTGGGCAGTGGATTATCATACTCCTCGATACCATCGAAAGAGTGACCCACAGTGCGGTCGGTTTCTACATCGGTTGTCTGACTTTTACGGGTGGCATGCAAAAGCCACCAGCAGCCGAAGACGGTACCGAGCACGATCGCACTGACCCAGATGCTCCAGAAGGTACTCATTGTTTTTTCTCCGTTTTTTCCTGTTCAAGAGTACGCTTTTCCACCTCGTCATCATCGAACGGCAGGTGGGCTGCTTCTTCGTTTGCCTTTTTGCGATGGGCGCTGAATGCCCACCAGATGATGCCGATAAAGACCGCCATCACTAAAAGGGTATGCACGCCGCGTAACTCGTTAATATCCATCAAATCACCGTTTGTCTGAAAGTACGGTGCCCAGCTGCTGCAGGTATGCGACCAGGGCCTCGATTTCAAACTTGCCTTCCAGTTGATCCGCTGCACCGGCGATCTGCTCGTCAGTGTAGGGCACGCCCAACGTCTGCAGGGCGGAAAGCTTGGCTGCAGTGCCGTTATGGTTTACAACATCTTCGAACAGCCATGGAAAAGCAGGCATGTTGGATTCAGGAACCACGCTGCGCGGGTTATACAGGTGCTGGCGCTGCCAGGCATCTGAGTAACGGCCGCCAACACGGGCCAGGTCAGGCCCCGTACGCTTGGAACCCCACAGGAACGGGCGCTCGTAAACGAATTCGCCCGCAACGGAGTAGTGGCCGTAACGCTCTGTTTCTGCGCGGAATGGCCGGATCTGCTGGGTGTGACAGACGTGACAGCCTTCGCGAATGTAGATGTCACGACCTTCCAGTTCCAGCGCCGACAGCGGCTCAAGGCCCTCTATCGGCTCGTTGACGCTCTTCAGGAAGAAGAGCGGGAGCACTTCCGCCAGAAAACCACCACTGATGACCAGGATGATAAAGACAATCATCAGGCCAATATTCTTTTCTACAATTTCGTGTTTCATCTGGTCTCTCTCCGTTACGCCGCCTGAACTGCTGCGTTGTCCTGGGCAGCCGCTTCTTTCTGACGCACGGTCATGTAGACGTTATAAGCCATGAACAGCATGCCGGCGAGGAAAATGACGCCGCCGAGGAAGCGCACAAAATAGCCCGGATAGGACGCTTCAAGGCTCTCCACAAAGCTGTAGGTAAGGGTGCCGTCGTCGTTGACTGCGCGCCACATCAAACCTTGCATGATGCCGTTAACCCACATTGCGACGATGTACAGGACGGTACCGACTGTCGCCAACCAGAAGTGCACGTTGATCAGGCTTGTGCTGTACATTTCCTTGAGGCCCCAGAGCTTGGGGATCAGGTGGTAGATTGCACCAATACTGATCATCGCAACCCAACCCAGAGCGCCGGAGTGCACGTGGCCGATGGTCCAGTCTGTGTTGTGGGAAAGCGCATTAACCGTCTTGATGGACATCATCGGGCCTTCAAAGGTGGACATGCCGTAGAACGACAGGGAAACCACCAGGAAGCGCAGAATAGGGTCGGTGCGCAGTTTGTGCCATGCGCCGGACAGGGTCATCATACCGTTGATCATGCCACCCCAGGACGGCGCAAGCAGAATCAGGGACATGATCATGCTGGCAGTCTGAGCCCAATCTGGCAGGGCAGAGTAGTGCAGGTGGTGGCCGCCGGCCCATACGTAGGTTGCGATCAGTGCCCAGAAGTGCACGATAGACAGACGGTAGGAATATACCGGACGTCCGGCCTGCTTGGGAACGAAGTAGTACATCATGCCCAGAAAGCCTGCAGTGAGGAAGAAGCCTACGGCGTTATGGCCGTACCACCACTGCATCATTGCGTCGGTGACACCCGCGTAGGCCGAATAGGACTTGAATGCACTGACCGGCAGCGCCAGGTTATTACCGATATGCAGTACGCCAATGGTAAGAATGAACGCACCGTAGAACCAGTTGGCCACGTAGATGTGCGGGGTACTGCGTTTGGTAATGGTGCCGAAGAACACCAGACCGTAGGTAACCCAGACCACGGCAATCGCGATATCAATCGGCCACTCCAGCTCAGCGTATTCTTTGGTGCTGGTAAGACCCATTGGTAGGGTAATGGCTGCGGAAACGATGATTGCGGTCCAGCCCCAGAAAGTGAAGGCAGCGAGTTTGTCCGAAATCAGGCGTGTCTGACAGGTGCGCTGAACAACGTAATACGATGTCGCAAACAAGGCACTACCACCAAAACCGAAAATAACAGCATTGGTATGCAGCGGTCGCAGGCGACCGAAGTGAGTAAATGGCAGATCGAGGTTGAGGGATGGCCAAACCAGTTGTGCTGCAATCAACACGCCCAGCGCCATGCCAACAATACCCCATACCACTGTCATGATGGCGAACTGTCTCACCACCTTGTAGTTATATGTCAGGTTCGGATTTTGTGTGCTCATAGCCTTACCAATGGGTTCAGAGTGGGGAATTATGCGGGCGCAAGTATGGAGAAACCATTAGCTGTTTGCAATGACACGGATCAACTCCTGATATCCGTCAAATGCGCCCGAATCAGCAGCATGGCGCCTTTTCGAAACGCTTTGCAAGCTGAGGGCCTATGATAGCTCCGGAGCCGTTCAAGTTGAACTTGGTAAAATTGATTAAGAACAATAAATGCGGCATTGAACGGAAAGTAATTGCTTTATGTTCCGGCAATAACGGTTTGGTTGCGGCCTCGGGCCTTTGCTTCGTAGAGCGCGCTGTCTGCACGTTCGAAAGCCCCTGTTGATCTTCGTCCATCAGGGCAATGGTGAAGGGCTGTCGGGCTCTGCGCATAGCTCGAGCAATACGTTATCCATGTGGCGCCACCTGCTTATGGCGATGGTCGAAAGAATGAATATGGTGACCAGCCCTAGAGCGGTATTAAAAAGGATGGTCTGACTGTATGGCAAAGTCAGCACAGATTCAGATAATGGCTTTCAGCGTTTTGTCTGCACCGGTGTATTTCTCTACAGCAAGAAAAGAACGCCCGAACAGGCTCAGTGGAATGGAGGTGTTTGCGAACTCCGGGTTCTCGGGCCAGAAATACTGGTTTGCAAAACCGCCCATGGCAAACAGGAAAAGCCCCATCGCCAACATATAAAGGGCGTTGTGCAGGTAATACAGGGTTCCTGAGCTGAAAAGCAGAAGGAGGTTGGATATAGCGAGCACCAGGACAGCTCCGAAGAATAGCCCCTGGGTAATCGTCAGCTGGTTGCTTTCTGCTATCAACTCTGCCGGTGTTTCCAGTCGCAGTGGAATGTTCAGGGCGCCACTGCTGTGTATGCGCATTGTAACAGTGCGGGTTTCGTTACTGTCGAGCGTGATCGGCAAAAGGAAATACCGGTAATCTACCGCCCTTGAATGAAAGGGTTGCTGGTCACCAGTGACAACAACATTCCCGGGCTCGTCGCCCTGCCAGAAGGTGACAGTATTCAGCACCGGGCACTCTGAACGCTGTGGTGCCGTTGAATCCGGCATTGCTGCACTCATGAGCCCCGGTACTGCAGTAAAGTGGCAGGCCATAAGAAGAAAAAGCCGTGAAAAAAAACATCAGGCGCTTTCATAGACATTAAAGTCGGGAGTGTAGCGAACGTATACAATCTCTGTTGTTAAGCTGTTTTAAATTATGCGGATCGTCACAGGCTGGACGTGTTCTTGTTAAACTCCGCTTTGTTCGAGCACTGTTATGGCTTCATCCTTGTCCATCATGGGCACCAGTTCTGCCATCAGGTCGCGACGATCGTCGGAGTGGTACCAGCGGCTCCAGTCCGCTTCTGAGCGCCAGTTGGCAAGCGTAATGCGGTGGTTGGGGTCGTGACTGTCGACCAGCGTTTCTCCGGAAATAAATCCCGGGGCTGCAACTGCCCGTTGCAAAACCTTGCGAGAGCGCTCTTCATAAGCAGTTTCAAGCGATTCAGCTATATGGCGTTCAATCAGAACCCGGATCATGCAAACCTCCAGACGTTTTAATGGTATAAACAGTAATTTAGCACGTATTTCTGAAAAATCAGGTCGAATAGAGGGAGATGTTTTGTGACTGTTGTTGAGTACGATGCCGAGTTGGATGCCTGCGGACTGTTTTGCCCCGAGCCCGTTATGATGCTTCACACCCGCATCAAGGATGTGGCGCCGGGAAAAGTTCTCAGGGTTATCGCAACAGACCCCTCAACAACCCGCGACGTGCCACGGTTCTGCCAGTTTTTGGGGCATGAACTGGTCAGCCATATAGAGCAGGGCGACCGCTACATCTATCTCATACGTCGCGGTGATTGAAACGGGTTTCCCCATGATTCCATGAGTTGCAGGTATTCAGATCGCGGACGTCAGGTCGCTGATGTGGCTCATGAACTGATCCCGGTTCATTTCGCCCAGAACCCGCTCGCGCGCCATTTCTTCACCGTTGCTGTCATAGAACAGAATGGCAGGAGGCCCGAACAGCCCCAGGCTATCCAGCATGGCCTGTTGAGCTGGCGTGTTATCTGTCATGTCGATCTGCAGCAGCGTGAAGGGGCCGAGCGCACGAACTACGCCAGCATCGCTGAATACATTGCGTTCCATGACTTTGCAGGAAATGCACCAATCGGCATAGAAATCCAGTACAACGGGTCGGCCCTGTTGTCTGGCCTGCAATAACATTGCCTCAATTTCCGAAGGATTCTCTACCCGGACAAAATTTGCGTGGCTGGTGACAGAGCTGATAGCTAAACCTGATGGCCCGGTCGTTGTGGTTTTGGCGATAAATGGGTCCAGCGGAGCCAGTGGATCATTGGCGCCGCCAATCGCGCCTGCCAGTAGTGCGAGCCCGTAGGCGAAAAAGATCAGTCCCAAACCTTTCCGGGTGCGCCCCCAGCCAGCTTTGGCTGCGTCGAAGGCGCCAAGTTGTACGCCGGTTATGGAGAGCAGCCCGCCCCAGAGTGTCAGGCTGAGCCAGCCCGGAACCAGGCGCTCAATCAACCAGATAGCGACGGCAATCAGCATAACACCATAAAAGTGTTTGACTGTGGTCATCCAGTGTCCGGTCGCTGGCAGAAGCGTCCGCCCACCCACGGCCACCAGAATCAGCGGGATGCCCATGCCCAGCCCAAGGGAGAAAAGGGCAATGCCGCCGATGACGGCGTCCTGCGTTGTGGAAATATAAAGCAGGCTGCCAGCGAGCGGCGCAGACACGCAGGGCGATACGATCAAAGCAGAAAGGGCGCCGATACCGAAAATACTGATAACCCTGCCGCCGGTTAGCCGCTGGCTGGCGTCATTCAGGGGCTCGCGGATAAAGCGCGGGAGCTGGATCTCGAACAGATCAAACATTGAGAGGGCGAAGACTACGAACATCAGTGCGAAAACGCTGAGCACCCAAGGTGATTGTAGTTGCGCCTGCAAGTTGAAGCTTGCGCCCAGAAGCCCGGTGAGCACACCTGCCCCAGCATATGTAAGGGTCATTCCCAGCACATAACTGCCTGAGAGGAGCAGCGCATGCCCGGTTGTACGTGTGTTCTGCCCGGATACCAGGGATGAAATGATTGGAACCATCGGCAGTACACAAGGCGTGAAGGTAAGCCCCAGGCCGAGCAGGAGAAAAACGCCGGCAATCACCAGGATCGACTGCTCTGACAGAAAGCCTGCAAGCCCGGTTGCAGAACTGGTGTTTGCCCGGACAGCTGAGCTGTTCTGGCCGGCATTGCCCGGGCTGCCTTGCTGTGAGCCAGAATCCTGGCTTTGGTAAAACAGCACCTCGCGGGTCTGGGGCGGGTAGCAGAGACCCGCTTCCGCACAGCCCTGATAAGTAACTTCGAACCGGGCCTCGCGAAGACCGTCAGCTAGCGTTACCGGAATCTTCGCTTCTACAGGGTCAAAGAAAACGGTGCTTTTGCCAAAATAGTCATCTTCGGTTTCAGTCCCCGGGCTGGAGAACTCCATCGCGCCTGCACTGGCGCCTTCGTCCAGGGCCTCTATGCTGATACGTTCCTTGTAAAGGTAGTGTCCGGGCGTTATGTCCCAGAGCAGCACAACGGCATTGCCCTCAGTGGTATGGCTGAAAGGAAGCGCCTCATCCACCGGGAGAAATTGATTGCCCTGGCCCCCGAAAAGGCTGTTGCTACCACCAATCGCCCCGGCAGCATTCGCTGCGGCGAGCAGCAGCGTTAACATGAGAAGAAGGCTGTATGGCCCCGTGACGCGGCGGATGCTGCCGAATGTGGTGGATAGAGCTCTCATGGAATGCGCAGTTTCCCGGTTTATGTCGTATTTTGGAGAACAGGCCACTGTGCTGGATGAACCGCCTGTTCGGTAATGTTCAGCAAGCCAGTGGACACATTGGCCCGGCAAAAGTTCCCTCTGGCATTGGACGCGTTAAAGTCGCACAATAGCCCCCCAATGAATCACAGTCCAAACGATCTTATCATGCTGTTTAATGACCTGTTTCGGGAAACTTTCCGGACAATTCTGGTCAGAGGCCGCGAAGAACCTGAATACCTGCCCGCAGGCAGTGCCAGAGAACTTGCGCAGATTGTTTTCGCCCACGGCTATTATGCCAGTGCCTTGCACGAAATAAGTCATTGGTGCATTGCAGGTGAGCACAGGCGCACACTTCACGATTATGGTTACTGGTACTGTCCGGACGGCCGGACATCGGCGCAGCAACGCGCATTTGAGCAGGATGAGGTAAAACCACAGGCTATTGAGTGGTTGTTTTCCGTAGCTGCCGGCTCGCGCTTTCACATCAGCGTCGATAACCTTTCCGGAGACGGCGCGTCTGACGAATACAGCTTCCGATGCAGGGTGCTGGAACAGGCAGAAGGCTACCTGGACAGAGGCCTGCCGCAGCGGGCACAGTCCTTTTTTGATACCCTGAAATCGTTTTATCGAACCGGTGATACCTTCAGAACAGCCTGGCACGATGATGCCGGGCGCGTGGTTCCATCATATTTCGCAAAAGAACATTATGAGGCAAACTGAGACTCCATGACATCTGACCCAAAGCACACCGGCGATCTGAGATTCGGCGATCTGAATCTGGACAAGCGCCTGTTGGACGCCATTGCTGCCATTGGTTTTGAATATTGCACGCCGATACAGGCAGAGACGCTGCCCTGGACCTTGGCGTGTGAAGATCTGATTGGCCAGGCCCAGACTGGAACCGGAAAAACGGCGGCGTTTCTGATAACGGCGATCCAGAGCTTGCTTGAAACACCCATACCGGAAGGCGACCGCTTTGCTTCTGAGCCCCGCGTACTCGCGCTGGCGCCGACTCGCGAGCTTGCCATGCAGATTGCCAAGGACGCCGAAGAGCTGTGCAAGCATACTGGCCACAAGGTGGTCACGGTTGTTGGTGGCATGCACTACGATAAGCAACGCGAACAATTGCACAACGGTGTTGTGGATATTCTGGTGGCTACCCCGGGCCGTCTGATTGACTTCCTTGGCTCACAGGATGTGTTCCTTGACCAGATCGATATTCTGATCCTCGATGAAGCGGACCGGATGCTTGATATGGGGTTCATTCCGGATGTGAAGCGCATTATCCGTAAATGCACTCCAAAGGATGAGCGCCAGACGTTGTTGTTCAGCGCGACATTCAACCAGGACGTTCTCAATCTTGCCTCGATGTGGACCAACAACGCTGAATTTGTGGAAATCGAGCCGGAGCAAAAAACTGCGGAGCGGGTCGAACAAACGGTTTATCTGGTGGGTGACGATGAGAAGCTGCCTGTGCTGGTCAATTACCTGAAGCGCCCGGACGTAGAAAAGGCGCTGGTATTTGCCAATCGCCGCGATCAATGCCGGGATCTTGAAGAGGACCTGCGCAATCAGGGTGTTAAAGTGGCGCTCATGTCTGGTGAAATTGCCCAGGCGAAGCGCCTGAAAACGCTGGAACAGTTCAAGGCGGGCAGCATTCAGGTGCTGGTAGCCACCGACGTCGCCGGGCGTGGCATCCATGTAAAAGGTGTCACCCACGTGTTCAATTACAACCTGCCAGACAGTGCTGAAGATTACGTACATCGTATAGGGCGCACAGGTCGAGCGGGCGAAACCGGCGTGGCGGTCAGCTTTGCGGGCGAAGATGATTCATTCGGCCTTCCGGCCATCGAGGCCTACATCAGCCAGAAGCTCAAAACGGCGGTGCCGGAAGAGGAGTTGATGGCCGAAATGGATAACCCTCCCATTACCCGCAAGCGCGGTCGTCGCCCATCACAGGGGCAGGGCGGACGTGGCCCGGGTGGTCGTAGCCCACGCCCACGCAGGAACTGATACGGCGAGAATTGACTATGTTGATCGTTGCAGATGAGAACATCCCGCTGCTAGAAGCTTTTTTTGGCGATGTTGGTGAAGTTCGGCGTGTCTCCGGTCGAACCATGAGTGCCGAAGATGTCCGTGATGCCGATGTGCTGCTGGTTCGCTCTGTTACTCGTGTAAATCGTGCCTTGCTTGAAGGCAGCGACGTGCGCTTCGTTGGAACCACGACGATCGGGACCGATCATGTTGACCTGAGTTGGCTTGAGGAAAAAGGCATCCGTTTTTCGGCGGCGCCCGGTTGCAACGCCAACAGTGTTGCCGAGTATGTGCTGAGCGTATTGTCTCTGCAGGCAGAACGCCTTGTACTTGATGACTGGTCAAGGCTGACCGTAGGCATTGTTGGTGTCGGGAATGTTGGTCGTGAACTGGCTGACAAACTTGTTCGGCTCGGCTTCAAGGTAAAGCTCTGTGACCCGCCCCGGGCGGAACAAGAGCAGGACGAAGCCCACACCTTTGTGGATCTGGACGAGGCGCTTGGATGCGACGTCGTCTCGCTTCACACACCGCTGACCCGCGACTGTGCCCATCCCACCTTTCACATGATCGGCGAACGAGAGTTGGCGGCGTTGACGCCTGACCAGCTGTTGATCAGCGCCGGACGAGGCGAGGTAATTGACGGCGCCGCTCTCCTCGAACGGCTCGGAGAGGCCAATGCGCCACGGGTAGCACTTGATGTATGGGAGCAAGAACCCCGAATCAGTCCGGAGTTGGTGGACAGGGTCTGGCTGGCCACGCCCCACATCGCAGGCTATAGCCTTGAAGGCAAGGTTCGGGGAACCGAGATGATTTACCAGGCGATGAGCAAATTCCTTGGGCTGCCGACACGAAAGACAGCAGGCCAATTTCTCCCCGAACCGGCGCTTAGCAAAGTCTCGTTTACCAGCGCAGCGGATGAACATGCGGCTGTGCGGATAGCGTTACGCGCATGCTACGACCCACGACAGGATGATGCCCGCTTGCGCCACGCCATGAGAGCGCCGATTGACGAGCGCGGTGCAGCTTTTGATCGCCTACGGCGGGACTATCCGGTGCGGCGGGAGTGCTCCAGTCTGAAAGTGCAGCTCAAAGGCACAAGTAAATCCCTGCAAGACAGTTTCCGCGCCATCGGATTCAAGTTAAAAATCTGAACGCGATCTCGTGGCCGTTTCAATCGCCTTGCTTATCTGTAAAGAGTGTAGCTCGAACAGCATGGCCGATACGCAAGGAATGGCGGCTTTTAAGCGCAGTTCGAACCAGATGAATATGGCTTGACATGTCTTCTTGTAAAGACTGGGGTAAGGGTGTTTCTAACGGACTCTCTGGTCCTCTGAGCGCCTGGACCAGTACGTCGGGTGCAGGTGAGCTCAGGCGGACAAATGCCTCTTGCGTTAGAACTGCCTGATCCAGAGCCTCCTGCCGGATGGTGTCCACATATCGAAGAAAGCCTTCTTCTGCCAGCCAGAGTAGTGCACCAAAGCAAGCCATGTGGCGCTTGCTGTGTAAACCGAATTCATCCGGCTCGTCCGGGCCGGCGATGTCCTCTACAAACAGGTTTACCCGTCTTGGAAAGGCACTATAAAGCTGCACCAGAGCTATGGCTGCATCTTTGTAGAACTCTTCAACATGGATGTCAGCCATGAGCGAAATCCTTTCTGCCGGTGCGTTTACTGTCTGTATTTGGTTAAAAAGTTGCCCAGCCTGCCCATTGCATCTTCCAGTGTGTCTTTGCGGGGCAGGAACACAACCCGGAGATGTTGTTTGTCATCGATGTTGAACGCTGAACCCTGAACCAGCAGAATTCTCTCCTGGAGCAACAGGTCCAGAACCAGTTTCTCATCATTCACAATCGGAAATTTTTTCGGGTCCAGCCGCGGGAAAAGGTACAAGGCGCCCTGGGGCTTCACACAGCTTACACCGGGGATATCGTTCAGCATCCGCCAGGCTGTTTCCCGTTGCTCGTATAGCCGCCCGCCCGGCGCCACCAGATCATTGATTGATTGGTAACCGCCCAGTGCGGTTTGTATGGCCAGTTGGGCCGGAACATTGGCGCAAAGCCGCATATTGGAAAGCATGTCTATGCCTTCAATAAGATCTTTGGCCAGGTGTTTTGCGCCGCTGATGATCATCCAGCCAGAGCGGTAGCCGGCGGCACGATAATTCTTGGAAAGACCGTTATAGGTGAAGAAGAGCACGTCATCCGCCAGTGATGCAGTTGAAACATGCTGGGTGCCGTCATAGAGAATCTTGTCGTAGATCTCGTCTGAAAGCACGATCAGATTGTGCTTGCGGGCAAGCTCAATGACCTGTTCAAGCAGTTCCTGGCTATAGACAGCGCCGGTAGGATTGTTCGGGTTGATCAGCACGATGGCACGGGTACGATTTGTTATCTTTTTGCGGATATCGTCAATGTCCGGGAACCAGTTCTGTTCCTCATCGCAGCGATAGTGCACGGGCTTGCCGCTTGAAAGAGTGACGGCGGCTGTCCAGAGGGGGTAGTCCGGCGCCGGAATAAGCACCTCATCGCCGGTGTTGAGCATGGCCTGCATGGTCATCACGATCAGTTCGCTGACACCATTGCCCAGGAAAATATCATCAATATCGACTTTATCGATGCCCCTTTGCTGGCAATAGTGCATCACGGCCTTGCGGGCAGAAAACAGGCCCTTTGACTCTACATAGCCCTGGGCCTGTGGCATGTTGTAGATTACGTCCTGCTGGATTTCCTCGGGAACATCCAGCTCGAAAGCGGCAGGGTTACCGATATTGAGCTTTAGCACCCGATGGCCTTCTTCTTCCAGACGGCGCGCCTCCCGCATCACTACGCCACGTATTTCATAACACACGTTATCCAGTTTGGCGGATTTGTAGTAGTTCTGCATAAGAGCCGGGCTTCCTAAGTCAGTAGACGTAAATCAGGTACATGCCTTTCAGGCAAACCACTATTCTAGCGGAGGCGTGGCCAACGGCAACAGGGTAATTGTGATCAATTATGGCGGGTTAGCTCTGTATTCCGTTAATTCATGCCCGATAAAACAATTGAGTGTATCCATTTTACTGTATAGTCTCCGAATACATTGTGCACAATGTAAATGTGCAAGGTTATAATGCTCGCCTGTTACAGACAGGTATTCACGATTATGAAAAGGAAAAACCTGTGGCCAGTAATTCGGTTTATGACTTCACTGTTCGAGATATCAAAGGCAATGAGAAAAAGATGGCCGACTATCAGGGCCAGGTATTGCTGGTTGTGAATACAGCCAGCAAGTGCGGTTTTACCCCGCAGTTTGAAGGGTTGCAGTCTTTGCACAAGGAGCTTGGCGGGCGGGGGCTGGAGGTTCTCGGGTTTCCTTGCAGCCAGTTCATGAATCAGGATCCTGCCGATGACAATGCCATCAGCGAGTTTTGCAGCCTGAACTACGGTGTGGACTTCCCCATGTTCTCGAAGGTGGATGTTAACGGAGAAAACGCAGACCCTTTGTTCCAGTTCCTGAAATCGGAGGCAAAAGGCCTTCTGGGTTCACAAAAGGTAAAATGGAACTTCACCAAATTTCTGATAAGCCGTGATGGAAAGGTGGTGCGTCGTTACCCGCCAACCACCAAGCCCCAAGACATCAAGGCCGATATTGAAAAGCTGCTTTTGAGCTGACCTGTGAACGATTTACTCGCACTGGATAACCAGATCTGTTTCAGCCTGTACGCGGCTAACCGGGCGATCACTGCCCGGTATCGCCCGCTGCTTGCAGAGCTGGAACTGACATACCCTCAGTACTTGGTGATGCTCGTGCTTTGGGAGCGCGCCGGGGCCGGTCAGGCAACCCGTGTTTCCGATCTTGGGGCGCGCTTGCGGCTTGATTCGGGCACGCTTACCCCGCTATTGAAAAGGCTGGCTTTGCGAGGGCTGGTTTGTCGGGACCGCAATGTGGAGGACGAGCGTGTGGTCACCCTGTCGTTGACCCCACAAGGCGAGGAACTCAGGGAGTTGGCCGCACTGATACCAAAGAAACTTCTGTGCGGCCTGGATGTGGCCCCGGAGCGACTGCTGGCGCTGCGAAATGAACTCAACGCCGTACTGAGGGCTATTGACGTTCAGGCGGGGAAGGCGTCCAACGCCTGATCGCAGCACTCAGCTGGCTGCGGTTATATGGCTTGGTGATGTAGTCGTTCATGCCACAAGCGAAGCAGTCGTCTCTATCGCCCTGCATCACGTTGGCGGTAACAGCGATCACCGGTAGCTCGCGCCACTCCGGGTTTTTGCGAATCCTTTGCGTGGTTTCAAAGCCGTCCATAACCGGCATCTGACAGTCCATAAGCACCAGGTCGTAATGCCTCTGTTCCAGTGCTTCAATTGCCAGTTGGCCGTTGTCCGCTACGTCTATGTGGTGTCCCATTTTTTTCAGCAGGGTGTTAGCAACCATCTGGTTTACTTCGTTGTCTTCGACCAACAGTATTCGAAGGGGGTGCTGGAGCTGAACGTCCCCGATCTGGTCGGTCAAATCCGGATGGGGTGCCAACTCAGCGACGGCATCCTTGTCTTGCGGGAGCGCGCTGCTGTCGAGCAAGTCGGTGGGTACCGAAATCTGTTCGGGCCTTTCAATGTCCGGGCCGGCATAAACATGCAGTGGCAGGGTGACGGTAAAGCAGGTTCCCTGCCATTCCTGGGAGTCGACCTTTATTTCACCATGCATACGCTCAACAAGTTGGCGGCATAACGTTAACCCCAACCCGGTGCCGCCGTATAGGCGCGTGGTTTGAGTGTCGGCCTGTGAAAAGGGTGAGAATATCCGGCGTAGTCCTTCTTTGCTCATGCCGATGCCAGTATCAGTTACCTCGATGGTCAGAATGCTGGCGGAATAGCGAGCTGTGATACGCACGTTGCCAGAGTCGGTGAACTTGATGGCATTGCTCAGTAGGTTGTTGAGAATCTGGCGAATACGGGTCGGGTCACCGAGAAAACGACTCGGGAAGTCCATGCCTGTTTCTGCAATTAGATCAATGCCTTTTTTGCGCGCCTGCTGGGTATGCAAGGTTGCGCATTCTTCAATCAGCCCACGCAGGTCAAACGGGATGTGTTCCAGATTGAGCTTTCCGGCTTCAACCTTGGAAATGTCCAGAATATCATTGAGTATTCCGAGCAGGCTTTCACCAGCCGACAACGCGATTTGAAGACGATGGCGCTTCGCGGAATCCTGTTCACCCTCCAGCACCAGCCCAATCATGCCAAGCACACCGTTCAGCGGCGTACGTATTTCGTGGCTCATGCTGGCCAGAAAATTCGCTCTCGCCCTGGCTCTGCGCATGGCGTCTTCCTTGGCTTTAACCAGTGCCCGGTTCCCCCTTTGCAGCGCCTGGTTTTTGTCTGATATTTCCCGGGTCCGGCCTTCGACCTCTTGCTCCAGCTCGCTGGAATAGTTTTTCATTGCGCTTTCCGCTTTGCGGAGTTGGGCCAGGCTGGAGTCGGTGGTTTCCAGGTGTTGATTGATAATCCCCACCATGGTGCCTATTTCATCCTGCTGGTGCCCTGGAGGCACCGGCAACCGGACTTTTTCAGGTGAGCTGGCTTTAACCTGGCTCAGCGCGCTTATCACGCTGAGCATCGGCCTTGTGAGGAGCAGATAGAAAATGGCAAGTAACGAAGCCGAAAGTATCAGACTTTTCAGTAGCCCGCTGACCAGCGTATAGCTTGCCCGCTCGAGAAACTGCAAGCCGTAATGGTAGGTGTCAATTGTGACAACAAGCTGGCCAAGGGGAAGGTTGTCGAGCTGTGGAACCTGCAGCTCCTTGCTGAATACCCGGCTCTGGCCAAACAGTTTGTCACTGATCCAGCGGCAGGGCGAGTCGGGGCTTCTCTTGCTGGCTGCAGCCATGGTGCTGTAATCGTTATCGACTATCCGGGCGTCAATGGTAGCGGGGTGCTTCAGAAGGCCGTCGAGCAGCTCTTCCGCCAAGCGAATATTTATGTTGTAGGCGATCTGTGAGGCTGGGCTGTGGCTTATTTCGATTAATGCCTGAATGTCCGCTTCCATGGCATTGCGGGCGCCGAAATAGTCCAGGGTGATTTGTACAGCGTTGAGAATAAGGCCCAGCACCATCGCGATTAACACTGTGTCGCGGGTGAGCCGGAAGGAAAGCCGGTGTTTAAAGCCTCTGGTCACGGATGTCACTGTCCCTGTTTGCGGGCAGTTATACTGCCCGGATCACGCATTCAGTCATCATAGTCGGCTTTCTTCTTCCACTCTTCATCGTGGAGAAAAGTGTCCCACTGCTTATCCATGTTGGATTGAGATTCCGCAAAGGTGCTGCCGTCGCCACCCATGTTCATAGCCTCAAGCTCCTTGATCCGGGTGCGGAAACTTTTGACGGCTTTCATGGCAAGCGGGTTGTCCCGGGATTTGCCCATCTCCGTGCTCGCCAGGTGGTAGGAGTGAATTGCTTTTCGTATCTGGTTCTGGCGTATATGGTCACGGGCCTGGAAAACGTGAAGATCTGCGTGGGTTTTGTGAACCAGAAACAAAACATATTTCAGGTTCTTCTTCGCAGTTGTGCCATCTATGCGGCCACTTTTGTGCATGGCTTCGATCATCTTGAACAGGTTTTGCAGAAGCTCCTTAACGTAGGAAGATTTTTCGGCTGAATCGATTTTTACAGGTTTTACGTCATCCCTGTTTTCCCGAACCAGGTTTTTTCTCTTAAGCAGGCTTTCGCGCCACTGCTCAACCGGTAGTCCGGATTTAAGCCCTGCAAGGTCATTGCACACATCTTCCATCCGCCTGAGTAGCAGCAACTTCAGATCCGGTGTCAGATATTGTCCGGGCAGCTCGGAGAGCAGGCGATTACATCGTTTGTAACTGTCCTCCAGCGCGGTAATTTTGCGAACACGTTCAATCTTGGCCTTCTCGCGCATTTGGCTGATGACGATAACAACGATCGAAATCACAACGATGGCTGCCAAGGCAAGGACAATAGTAATGGTATTCATATTTGCGTAATGACTCCGGCTTTTAGGCAAGTCATGCCTGGTACAGAATTCTGACCTGAAATGTCGACCACCTCCGGCAACTATCAGAAAGATTAGCAGAAATACGACATTGAATCTGGAATCAAATGTGAAAGTTCATCTTTTGTATTTATTTCATGAATCAATTGTTTTCGGTATATTGCCTTTGTGAATGGGTGTTTGCTTGGCGCCTGATCGGTAGTCGGTTGTTTTTCCTCGGAGCTGTGCATGGATATTTCCCGCATTGATCTTAATCTTCTTGTTTATCTGGATGTATTGCTCAGGGAGCGCAATGTCACCAAGGCGGCTAACCATCTTGGTATTACGCAGCCGGCCATGAGTAACAGCTTGCGCCGCTTACGCGATCTGTTTGCTGACCCGTTGCTGGTGCGGACCAGCGAGGGCATGACCGCAACAGAGCGTGCGCGGGAGCTGCAGCCGTTGGTCCGAAGCATACTTTCAGATATTGAGCAGGCAGTGCAGGAAAAGACGCCGTTTGCGGCTCTGGAAAGCCAGCGGGTATTCCGCATTATGGCCAGCGATTATGCTGAATCCTGTCTTATGCCCCGGGTTCTGCGGCGGATTCGCCAAGAGGCGCCACACGTTACGCTTGACGTTCTGACCCCAAGCGATGTGAGCTTTCTGGACGTGGAGCAGGGTCGTCTTGATATGGCGATCAACCGGTTCGACAAGATCCCCCAGTCTTTTCATCAGAAAACCCTGTGGATTGAATACTTTGCCTGCCTGATGAATGCCCGTAACCCGATATTGAAAGAGCCATTCACATTGGATACGTACCTGGGCGCCAGCCATATATGGGTCAGTAAAACCGGATTTGGCGTGGGTGTAGGGGTAAACCCGAAAGACGTTCAGCGCCTTGGCTGGGTTGATGAGGCCTTATCGAGAATGGGGAGCAAGCGGCAGATCTCGGTCTTTACGCGGCACTATCAGTCGGCGATGCTTTTGGCGGAGCAGCACGACCTTATTGCCACGCTTCCGTCCCGGGCGGCCTGGCTGCAAAAAGACAATGCCAACCTGGTCGTGAAAATCCCACCCTTCGAGATACCGCCTTTCGAGCTTAAAATGGCTTGGAGTCCGCTGTTGCAACACAACTCTGATCACCAATGGCTTCGCAGGCTGATTTCAGAAGTCGCGCAAGAAGTTGATGAGGAGTTCGCGCCCTTTGGCGCGCGCTTCGAATCTGCGGATGTGCCGTTGGCGCATCAATCAGAGCGGTAACTCGCGAAGTTCAAGCGAGCTGCGCCCGGCATCCCACATGCGTTGAAAGTTCTCCGACAGCAGCCTTACACGGCCGCTGTCGGAGAACCTGGCAAACCCTGAGGGTCGGGTAAAGTCATGTCTGTAGACCACGCCTTCCCTGTCTGCGAGGATAAAAGGCTGATCCTCATACGGGTAGTCGCTGTTGACCAGTCTCAGTTCAATACGGCTGGGAATTCTGCGCATCAGTTCGACCAGTTGATGGCGGCGCTTCACCAGAGGCTGATCATCATGGATAAGCAGGCGGACCTCGCTGAGCCTGTGGCGGCGTGCAAGGCTTGATACCAGTTCCTTGAACCTGTGGCGGTTATAACGCTCGTGATCCAGCACCCGGTCATACAACCATAACCGCTGGCCTGTCTGGCCAACCATGGTGTCCATCAGGTCGAGCATGTTGCTTTCGTTATCGAAGAGCCAGGATTGCGTATCCGCGCCCAACAACATGGGGTGAGTCCTTCCGGATTCGGTCTGATTTTCAAGCAGCGCAGGGGCAAGGCAGCGCATATCCACATGTGGTATGCCCGCATCGTCGTAGGGCTCGGAACAAACGTGAAACCCCGCACGCTGATAGAAGGCAATGGCGTGTTGTTGGGCAGAGAGTTTCAGTTCCGGATACTGGCCGGACGATTCTGTGATCAAATGCCGGAGCAGGGCCTCACCGATACCCCGGCCCCGGAATTCCGGCAGTATGGCCATGCGTCCGATGTGGGCGGTTTCGCCCAAGGTGGAGAACAGGCGGGCCACTCCCGCCGGCGTGTTATCGGGCAGAACCGCGAGAAAATGATCAGCAATCTCGTCGGTGGCGTCCCACTCCAGTTCAGGTGGCACCTTCTGCTCTTCAACGAACACCCTCTGACGGATGTCCCGGATAGCCCCGGGGGCAAGCTGCCAGCTGTATTTTCGAATCCGGACGGTCATGGCATTACTCGAAATACACTGAGCCCTGATTGTACAGAGTGGTCATCAGGCCGAGCAGGGCAGGGTCTCCGGCAAACTGAGCCAAGGCGTTCATGTCAATGCGGGCACCTGCGCAGAGCAAGGGGGCCAGCGGGCGCGCATCGCCTTTAAGCAGAAACTGCTCGCCGTCTGCAAACAGGGCGGTTTCGTCGCGTTCTTCATGGTACGCAAAGCGCGAACCTTCATTCCAGCGTAGCTGCTCACCAGCCCGGATGGCTTCGGCGATGTCTTCATCTGAGGCGGGTTCATCCGCAGGCACTACCACATCCGTGTTTTTCGGTGCGGTAGCGTACTGGCCAAACCACAGAGCCAGTTGCCGCTTGTCGTCGAGTTTTTCCGTCAGAATCGCTTGCAGTCGGTCAATAACGCCCGGTGCTATGGTGCCCGGATTATCCTGAACCTGCAGGTCCGGATCGTTCATGTGTTCGTCGGCCCCCGCCTGGTTACACAGAAAGTCGGTAAATCCGGTAAGCAGATCGTCGACGGTCGGTGCGCGGAAGCCCACCGAGAGGGTAATACAATCGTCTTCGGCGACACCGTGATGGCCAATGCCCGGGGGCAGATACAGCATGTCGCCGGGCTCAAGGGTCACGGTTTCTTCACCTTCCCAGCCGCTGAGTATGCGCAGGGGTGTACCCTCTACCCGGGGCGAGGTGGGATCGCAACGACCGCCGAATGTCCAGCGTCTGTGTCCCTGCGCCTGCAGCAGAAACACATCGTATTGGTCATAGTGAGGCCCTACGCTGCCGCCTTTGGGCGCATAGCTCGCCATGATGTCGTCCAAGCGCCAGTTGGGCACGAAACGGAAATGCTCCAGCAGATCTGCAACTTCCGGAACCCAGTGGTCCAGACCCTGCACGAGCAAGGTCCAGTCCTGCTCAGGGAGCTGGCTGAAGCGGTCCTCCGAGAAGGGGCCGTTGTGCAGTTGCCAGGGTTTGCCGTCATCGTTTTCGATAATGATGCGTGATTCCACACCCTCTTCACAGGCGAGGCCCGCCAGCTCGTCGGCATCTACAGGACACTGGAAGCCGGGAAATGCCTGGCGGATGACCAGTGGCTTTTTTTGCCAGTAGTCCCTCAGAAACTCAGAAGGGGAAATTCCGCCGAGCATATCCATAGTGTGCTTCCTCAATTCAGATGTTGCGAGCCTGATCAACGGCGTTGCCGATGTAGTTACCCGGTGTCAGAGCCATCAGCTCAGCCTTTGCGCTATCGGGCATCTCAAGGCTTTGTACAAAGTTTCTGATAACCTCTGGCGTCATGGTCTTGCCGCGTGTGAGAGCCTTGAGTTTTTCATAGGGCTTTTCAATGTTGTACCTGCGCATCACGGTCTGGATAGGCTCCGCAAGCACTTCCCAGGCTTTGTCGAGATCCTCATCAAGGCGTGCCGGGTTTATCTCCAGCTTGCCCAGACCCTTGAGAGTGGCCTCATAGGCGATCAGGCTGTGGGCAAAACCGACGCCCAGGTTGCGCAGCACGGTGGAGTCGGTCAGATCGCGCTGCCAACGCGAAATTGGCAGTTTGGCTGAAAGGTGACCAAGCAGTGCGTTGGCAATGCCGAGGTTGCCTTCGGAGTTTTCAAAATCGATCGGGTTGACCTTGTGCGGCATGGTGGAGGAACCCACTTCGCCTTCAATGGTCTTCTGTTTGAAGTAACCCAGTGAAATATAACCCCAGATATCCCGGTCAAGATCGATCACGATGGTGTTGAAGCGGGCGACGGCATCGTAGAGTTCAGCGATGTAGTCGTGGGGTTCAATCTGGGTAGTGTATGGATTGAAATTGAGGCCGAGGCGTTCAATAAAGGCTTTGGCGTTGGCGGCCCAGTCGACATCCGGATAGGCGGAAATGTGGGCGTTGTAGTTACCAACGGCACCGTTGATCTTGCCAAGAATCTCAATGCCACGGACTTGCTTGATCTGCCGGTGAAGGCGGTACACCACGTTGGCGAACTCCTTGCCAACGGTGGTTGGAGAGGCCGTCTGACCGTGGGTGCGGGACAACATTGGCTGTTCAGCATGTTCCTGAGCAAGTTTGCCCAGCTTGTCAGCAATCTGGCTCATGGCTGGTAGCAGGCCATTATCCAGGCCTTCGCGCAGCATCAGTGCGTGGGAGAGGTTGTTGATGTCCTCGGAGGTGCAGGCAAAGTGAACAAATTCGGTTACCGCGTGAAGCTCGGGAACCCCGGCAATTTTTTCCTTGATGAAGTACTCAACGGCTTTTACGTCGTGGTTTGTGGTGCGCTCGATTTCCTTGATGCGCTCAGCATCTTGCAGGCCGAACCCACTGACCATCTGATCCAGAAAAGCATTCGCCTTCGAGGTAAATGCCGGAACTTCGATGATTCCCGGGTGTGCGGCCAGCTGCTGAAGCCACCGTATCTCGACCGTTACACGGTTCCTGATCAGGCCGTACTCACTGAAAATGTCACGGAAAACGCTGACTTTACTGCCATAGCGACCATCGACCGGAGAAATGGCGGTCAGGGCGTTAAGTTCCATCGAAAACCTCTCAAATGATCAAAGACTCGGTTCAGAAAAAGGGGATGTACCATAATACACCAGCGCCGCCAGTGAATCAGTGGTAACAGATCAGTTATCAAGCGATCGGTTTGCCTGCTCCGCAAGTTCCCGGGCCTGCTGGATCACCTTGCGCCGCGACAAAACCAGTTGCCAGCGACGCCCGCCGGATTGCCTCCAGAGCACCGCTGAGCGAATGCCTGCGAGCAGAAGCGCCCGGACTTTGGCGGCATTCTCGTCCCGTTGCAGCAGTGAGGGGTTGCCGCTCACCTGAATGCGCAGGCTGAAGGTGCTTATGGTATCTGTATAAATAGAAGCCAGGTTGCTGATCAGATTCGAATGCACATAGCCAAAGTGGCTGGCGGTGTGCCGGGCCTGTTCGATACGGCTGCCAATCACTTCCAGCATGTCGTTGTGCCGGTTGAGCCTGGATTCCAGGTGAATGAGGTTCAACACGTAACGCAGTACCTCGATGTCCTGCTGTTTCTTTTGATCACTCATGACAGTAGAAAGCGTAACCAGCCCTTCACGAACATCTGCAAGTTCACCACCATAAACATCGAGGGTATTGGCAGGATCGGTGGCAAACAGCGAGCGCAGGCAGGTTTCCAGGCTGGTCTGATTGCAACTGCCGTTGTTAGCGATTTGCTGAACCAGATTGGCGGCCTGGAATATCCCCGCCAGAGCGAGTGTTTGATCGTGAATCGATCGGCTCATGGGTGTGCTTCCTGAACAACGGCGAGCGAGAGGCGCTCTGGGAGGGCTTCGTCGTCACGCCAGGTCTCTGTGATCACACCGCCTCCGAGACAATTCTCTCCGTCATAAAAAACCACCGATTGCCCGGGCGTGACGGCACGCTGGGCTTCATCAAAAACGACTTTCACACCACCCTCAATAACTGTGACTTCGCAATCCTGGTCAGGCTGGCGGTAGCGGGTTTTCGCCTTGCAACGGAACAATTGTGCCGGTGGCTCTCCCGCAACCCAGTCGATCGGATCGGACAGCAAGCCGCGGGAGAACAATAATGCGTGGTGCTTCCCCTGAACGGCCGTTAGCACGTTGCGCTCAAGGTCTTTGCCCGCGACGTACCAGGGGTCGTCTCCAAAGTCGCTGAGCCCGCCTATTCCAAGGCCTTGGCGCTGGCCTATGGTGTGATACATAAGCCCCTGGTGTCGGCCGATCTTTTGGCCTTCCGGTGTTTCAATGTCGCCGGGCTGTGCAGGCAGGTATTGCTTCAGGAAATCGCTGAATTTGCGCTCACCGATAAAACAGATACCGGTGGAGTCTTTCTTGTCGTGGGTGATGAACCTCTGCTGCTCGGCAATCCGGCGAACTTCGGGTTTTTCCAGCTCGCCGACCGGGAATAGCGTGCGGGCTATGCGATCACCGGAAACCGCATGCAGGAAGTAGCTTTGATCCTTGTTGCCGTCCAGGCCTTTCAACAAAAGTGCTTTGCCTGACCCATCCGCAAGCGGGCGCTGGCGGGTATAGTGGCCAGTGGCAATATAATCAGCACCCAGGGTGGTGGCATAGTCGAGAAAAGCCCGGAACTTGACCTCTTTATTGCAGAGAATGTCGGGATTCGGGGTGCGCCCCGCCTGGTACTCGGAAAGGAAATGCTCGAATACGCGATCCCAGTATTCGGCAGCGAAACTCGCAGTATGGAGCTTGATACCGATGGTGTCCGCAACTGCCTGAGCGTCTGCCAGGTCGGTCATGGCGGTACAATATTCGGTACCGTCGTCTTCATCCCAGTTCTTCATGAACAGGCCTTCGACCTGATATCCCTGATCTTTCAGCAACCAGGCCGCGACCGAGGAATCGACACCGCCGGACATGCCAACGATTACGTGAGTGTTCTCCGGGGAGTGGGCTTCGGATGATGGATTCGTCATGACAATTCTGGGCACCGGTTTAAAACGCGGGAGTTTACCATTTTGTGCCGGTTACGTCTGCGAACCTGAGATCACATCCAGCGGATAACATCGACCGTTTCGGTAATCTTCTATGCTTTTTATAACCAGCGGGCTACGGAGTTTGTCGCCCAACTGTCGGATGTCTTCAAGTGATAACCAATGCGCAGCGATGATGCCCCCGTCGAGTTCATCGGTTACCTGCTGACGCGCTTTTCCTATAAAGCAGAAACGATAATAAGTGACGCCGTTTGCCGGTGCTTTGTAGGTATAAAGCCCGAGAAAATGCTCTGGTTCGATTTCCCAGCCGGTTTCCTCAAGTGCCTCTCGTCGGACCGCGTCGAGAATTGCCTCGTCCTCCTCTACGTGTCCTGCGGGCTGGTTGAACACAACACGGCCGCTGCTGTGTTCTTCAACCATCAGGAATCGGCCTTGTGCATCTTCAACAACCACGGCTACTGTGGCATGGGGTGTCCAGGTCATGATTTTGGGTGCCTCCGTGGCGTTGTGGCGGGTCGGGCTCTGGCCGGGCGTTTTCCGGGTTGCACGGCTGCAGGCAAATTGACGAAGATTTTCCGGCAGCTCCCTGGTTCAAGCCCATCCAGCGACCAGTCACCGATACGATAGCGGATCAATCGCAGTGTTGGAAAGCCAGCGGCCGCCGTCATCCGCCGCACCTGCCTGTTACGGCCTTCGGTTATGATGAGCTCCAGCCAACTGGTGGATACCGTCTCTCGGTGGCGTACCGGCGGGGTCCTGGGCCAGAGTTCCGGTTCTTCCATCCTGCGGGCTTTCGCCGGTCGTGTGCGGCCATCTTTAAGTACTACGCCGGCACAAAGCTGGGCAATAGCGTTTGGGGTAATCGTGCCTTCAACTTGAACCCAGTAGGTTTTTGGCATTTTCAAAGCAGGTGACGCTATACGGTGCTGCAATGCGCCGTCACTGGTCAGAAGAAGCAGGCCTTCGGAGTCGTAGTCCAGCCTCCCGGCCGGGTAGACGTCACGAACGCGGATCCAGTCAGCCAGCGTGGCGCGCGGTTTTTGCCCTGCGGCTGTGCGCTCATCGGTAAACTGGCTGAGTACCTGAAAGGGTTTGTTAAAAAGGATGAGTTCAGCCATAGAGTCTGCTCCCGGGGGGGGAATTGAAACCAGACGGAAGGGTACTTATAAAAAGCGGCGTTTGAAAGCGTAAGGCAGGGTGTATGCCTCGCGCACAGGGTCAGCGGACAGACCCCACCGGTTTTATCCGGCAGGAGCGTTCAGAAAATGGGGCAGCCTGCCTGGCAGGTGCGCCTTAGCCGTTCGCCGCGTGAGGAGAGGAGCCGCCGTCTGCCTCAGTGGTTCCGTCAGTCTGTTCCGGAGATTCTGGCGTGTCCGCCTCGGTTTGAGCCTGCTTGCCCGAGTGCTCATCAGGTATGATGTTTACGGCATGCACACCCTTGTCGCTGGGCTTCTTGTCGAAATTGACCGCCTGACCTGCTTTCAGTGTTTTGTAGCCGTCCATCTGGACAGATGAAAAGTGGGCAAACAGGTCGTCACTGCAGCCATCTTCTATGATGAAACCGTACCCTTTGGCATTGTTGAACCACTTTACTTTGCCTCTTGGCATGATGAACTCCCTTGTTCTTTTGCTGTCACTTGTTGTAGTTCAGTTGATCGTTTTATTTTTGTTCAACGCGCTGACCGTTTTAGACGGCGCGTATCTGTCGGTTCCTGTTACATGAAACACTCATGTGTTTACATTATTTTACAGTGTAGCTTAACTGTCGGCGAAACCCGGGGTCGAGTCAATAGCTTCTATTGCGGTAATGTGTGGTTGAACGCAGTCCGGAAGCGGTATCATGTTCGTACTGATAAATAACTCACGCCCGGGCCTGCGTCTGACTTGAAAACCCGGGTCCAGACAACCACATTGATGAAAGGCACCGATAACCGGTAAAGAATGATGCGGACTATCGAAAATTCTCTACTAGTATTAAACCAGGGGGAGGATGAACAGCCGGGGCGTCACGACGACCTCAGCGTTGCTCCCGAAAAGCCTGCACTGAAGCGTCCAGCTCAATATAAGGTGATGCTTCTGAACGACGATTACACGCCCATGGACTTTGTTGTGGATGTGCTGATGACATTCTTCGGAATGAATGAAGAAAAGGCGACACAGGTGATGCTGCTCGTCCATACGCAAGGAAAGGCTGTATGCGGGGTTTATACCCGGGACATCGCGGAAACAAAGGCGGCACAGGTGAATCAGTATTCCTCTGAATGCGAACACCCGCTCCTTTGCGAGATTGAATGTGCAGACTGATAGATGTTGGGGTGGCCCATGCTGAGCAAAGATCTTGAAATTACGCTGAATACGGCTTTCAAAAGTGCTCGCGACAAGCGTCATGAGTTCATGACGGTTGAGCATTTGTTGCTGGCCCTGTTGGATAATGAGTCGGCGGTGGGTGTTCTCAAAGCCTGTGGTGCAGACCTCAAGCAACTTCATGACGAGTTGATGGAGTTTGTGGACTCTACCACGCCATTGATTCCAAGTAGCGACGATGAGCGCGAGACCCAGCCAACGCTCGGTTTTCAGAGAGTGCTGCAGCGCGCCGTCTTTCACGTGCAATCCTCCGGGAAGAAAGAGGTTACTGGCGCTAATGTGCTGGTTGCCATTTTCAGCGAGCAGGAAAGCCAGGCTGTTTACGTGCTCAAGAAACAGAGTGTTGCACGGATTGATGTCGTCAACTTCGTATCCCATGGAATCTCCCGGGTTCCGGGAACGGAAGACCAGGACGGCCACGAGCAGATTTCACACGATGAATCAGGGGAAGAGGGCGGTCAGTCCAAGCCTCTGGAGACATACGCAACCAACCTGAATGAACAGGCTCGTCAGGGTCGCATCGACCCTTTGATCGGCCGTGAGCACGAGGTTGAACGAGTGGTGCAGATTCTCGTGCGCCGTCGCAAGAATAACCCCCTGCTGGTCGGTGAAGCCGGTGTGGGTAAAACAGCTATTGCAGAAGGGCTGGCCAAGCGCATTGTTGATGGTCAGGTGCCTGATATCATATCCGATGGCGTGGTTTACTCGCTTGATCTTGGCGCTTTGCTTGCCGGAACCAAATACCGCGGTGACTTCGAGAAACGCCTCAAGGGGTTGCTTGCTGAGCTGAAAAAAGAAAAGCACGCGATTCTGTTCATTGACGAGATCCATACCATTATCGGTGCAGGATCTGCGTCTGGTGGGGTGATGGATGCCTCGAACCTCCTCAAGCCTATGCTCAGTTCAGGCGAGATCCGTTGCATTGGTTCCACTACCTATCAGGAATTCCGGGGTATCTTCGAGAAAGATAGCGCGCTGGCCCGTCGTTTCCAGAAGATTGATGTGAACGAGCCCAGTGTTGAGGATACGTACCAGATACTCAAAGGACTGAAGCCGAACTTTGAAAAGCACCACGATCTGAAATACACAGACAGGGCGTTACGAGTAGCTGCCGAGCTGGCAGATCGTTACATCACGGACCGCCATCTGCCGGACAAGGCCATTGACGTGATCGATGAAGCAGGCGCAAGGCAGCGCCTGATGCCTGAGGACAAACGCCTGAAAACAGTGGATGTTCCCGAGATCGAAGAAGTGGTTGCCAAGATTGCCCGTATTCCGCCGAAGAACGTGTCCACCAGCGACAAGGATCTGCTGCGCAATCTGGAGCGGGATCTCAAGATGGTGGTATTCGGACAGGACCCGGCGATTGAATCCCTGGCAATGGCAATCAAACTGGCCCGTGCCGGTTTGAAAGCGCCGGAGAAGCCGGAAGGTTCTTTCCTGTTTGCCGGGCCCACGGGCGTAGGTAAAACAGAGGTGACCAAGCAGTTGGCGAAGGCGCTCGGTGTGGAATTGGTCCGGTTCGATATGTCTGAGTACATGGAGCGTCACACGGTTTCCCGGTTGATTGGTGCCCCTCCGGGGTATGTTGGTTATGACCAGGGCGGCTTGTTAACAGAATCCGTTAACAAACATCCGCACTGTGTTCTGTTGCTGGATGAAATCGAGAAGGCGCACCCGGAAGTCTTCAACCTGCTTCTGCAGGTGATGGATCACGGTACCCTGACTGATAACAACGGGCGCAAGGCTGACTTCCGCCACGTTATTCTTGTGATGACGACCAACGCCGGAGCCGAAAGTATGGCTCGTCGCTCGATGGGCTTCAGTGAGCAGGATCACAGCAGTGATGGCATGGAGATTATCAGTAAGACCTTCACACCGGAGTTCCGCAACCGCCTGGATAGCATTATCCAGTTTGGTGACTTGAAGAAGGAGACCATCACCCATGTGGTGGACAAGTTCCTGACTGAGTTGCAGGCACAGCTGGATGAAAAGCATGTGGTGTTGCATGTGGATGATGCCGCGAAGCTGTGGCTGGCGGACAAGGGCTATGATGTGACGATGGGCGCCCGCCCGATGTCGCGCCTGATTCAGGACACGATCAAGCGCCCGCTTGCTGAGCAGATTCTGTTTGGCCGGTTAGCAGAGAAGGGTGGGGATGTGTTCATCCATCTCAAGGATGACGAGCTTGTATTCGAGTATGAGGATGAGCCTGCGGAAGCCGTCTAGGTCGGCTGCCCGGCCGTCGTAAAAACCGCCCACAAAAAAACCGCTGCATGGATGCAGCGGTTTTTTACTTTCTGGAAGTCGCTGTTGTCTCAGCGGGCGCGGTACACAATCCGGCCTTTGCTCAGATCGTAAGGCGTCAACTCAACCTTGACCTTGTCGCCGGTCAGGATGCGGATATAGTTTTTACGCATCTTGCCAGAGATGTGAGCAGTAACAACGTGCCCGTTGCTCAGCTCAACCCGGAACATGGTGTTTGGAAGAGTATCAAGAATAACGCCTTCCATTTCAATAGCATCTGTCTTCGCCATTCAGTAAAAACCTCTGTTGGGAATACTTTCCGTAATTTTAAATTGCGCAATTCTGCCTGATTTGTAAGCGTTTGGCAAAGTGAGTTCGTCAGTTGCCCGTGAAAAAGGCGCTGAACCTCTTCCTGTCAGGCCTTTTTAACCGAAAGCTGGCGTTATACGGCATCTATCACCCGCCATTGCCCAGCCTGCAGAGCCTCGATAGGCTTGAAGCGGGTTTTATAGTTCATTTTGCGGCACTGTTTTATCCAATAGCCCAGATACAGGTGGGGCAGGCTGCGCCGGCGGACCTCCTCTATTTGCCAGAGAACGGCGAAGGTGCCCAGGCTACGGTGTTCAAACGCTGGATCGAACACGGTGTATATGGCTGAAAGCCCTTCATCCAGAACATCCACAGCGGCCAGCGCCACCAGTTCCCCGTTGATGCGCATCTCCAGAAACCAGGCGTCCGTAGCGCCTTCCACAAGAAATGAGGTGAACTGTTCCCGCGAGGGTGGGTACATGTCACCGTCCTTATGTCTCAGCTCTACATAGTTGGCGTAAAGCCGGTAATAGCTTTCGCTGAACGCTGCAGGCACCAGCGTACACTCCAGATCGCAGTTCTTTTTCAAGATCCGGCGCTGGCTGCGGTCCGGGCGGAAGTCGTTTACGTTCAGCCGTACCGGGATGCAAGCGTTGCATGCTTCACAATGGGGCCGGTAATAATGGGATCCGCTACGCCGGAAACCCAGCGAGGTCAGTTGGCTGTAGAGCTTTTTGTCGATATGGGCACGAGGGTCGACAAACATGGTTGTTGCTTCACGATCGTCCAGGTAACTGCAGTCATGGGCAGGCGTTGCAAAGAACACCAGGGTTCTCAGACTACTCATTCATGCCTCCGGCCCGCGCCATTGCCAATGGAATGTCCAGTCGGGCTGATCCGGTTTTTGGTCTGCGTATGTACCGATTATAGATAAAAACTCACTTCTGGGTAGGGCGCGCGCGCCCATGGTGAGAAGGTGGTCGCTTTCTACCTGGCAGTCCATTATGCGGTAGCCCCAGTGTTGAAGCTGGTGGGCAAGATGAACCATGAGTACTTTCGACGCGTTGGTTTCAAGGGAAAACATGGATTCGCCGAAGAAGCACTGCCCTATGGCAACCCCATACATGCCGCCGGCCAGTTCGCCGTTCCTGTTCCACACTTCGATGGAGTGAGCTACGCCCCGGCGGTGCAGTTCCGAGTAACTGGCGATCATGTCGTCGGTTATCCAGGTGCCTTCGCTACGGGTGGAGGCGCACAGGCGGATGATGCGGCCGAAGGCTTGATCAGCGGTGACATGGAAGCGGCGTTGGTTCAGCGTTCGGCGCAGACTGCGGGATATGTGGATGTCTTCGGGGAAGAGCACACAGCGAGGGTCTGGAGACCACCAGAGTATGGGCTGGTCGTCGCTGTACCAGGGAAATATGCCGCTGCGGTAGGCGAGGATGAGGCGCTCTGTGGAGAGGTCTCCGCCCAGTGCGAGTAGGCCATCGGGGTCGTCGAGGGCTTCTTCGGCTGGGGGGAACCACAGTTGGTCAGGGTCTAGCCAGGGTAGTGAGGTCATCCTGTTCTTCGTCTATCACTCAGTTCGCGTGCTTGAGAGTGTCAGCCGGAGGGCGGGCCGTTCTGAAACACGCTGCGGATACGTCCTTGTACGCTTGGCTACGCCATCCATGGCTTCGCACAGTTTCAGAACGACCCGCCCTCCGGCTTCGTCAGGCTCTTGTGTTGCCTGCTTTCAGTCAGCCTTAATTCTGTTGATCCAGAAACTTTTCAGCATCCAGTGCAGCCATGCAACCGAAGCCTGCGGAGGTCACGGCTTGGCGGTAAACGTGGTCGGCTACGTCGCCGGCGGCGAATACGCCCGGTATGCTGCTCTGGGTGGCCATGCCTTCCAGGCCAGAGCGGATTTTGATGTAGCCGCTTTCCATGTCTAATTGATTTTCGAACAAGCCGGTGTTGGGCTTGTGCCCGATGGCGATGAAGACGCCGGCCAGGTCGAGATCCTGTTTGGAGTCGTTTTTCATGCTTCTTATGCGCATGCCGGTTACGCCGGTGCCGTCGCCCAGGACTTCGTCGAGGGTGTGATCCCAAACGATATTGATGTTGCCGTTTTCGGCTTTTTCGAAGAGTTTGTCCTGCAGGATTTTCTCTGCGCGCAGGCTGTCACGACGGTGAACCAGAGTGACTTCTGCAGCGATGTTGGAGAGGTACAGGGCTTCTTCGACAGCGGTGTTGCCGCCACCGATGACGGCGACTTTCTGTTTTTTGTAGAAGAAGCCGTCGCAAGTGGCGCAGGCGGATACACCCTGGCCTTTGAAGCGTTCTTCGGACTCCAGGCCAAGGTACATGGCGGAGGCACCGGTGGCGATGATGAGGGCGTCGCAGGTGTATTCGCCGCTGTCGCCTTTTAGGCGGAAAGGGCGGCTTTGCAGGTCGGCTTCGTTAATGGTGTCGTAAACGATGCTGGTCTCGAAACGCTCGGCGTGTTTGAGCATGCGCTGCATGAGCTCGGGGCCCTGAACACCGTCGTTGTCTCCGGGCCAGTTGTCTACGTCGGTGGTGGTAGTGAGCTGGCCGCCGACTTCAATGCCGGTGATCAGGGTCGGGTTGAGGTTGGCCCGGGCTGCGTAGACAGCGGCGGTGTATCCGGCGGGGCCGGAGCCGAGGATGATCAGCCGGGAATGTTTGGTTTCGCTCATGGATATCTCTCACTAAATTTGGAACGTGTCAGGCTCTTTCAGAGCAGGTGTAACGAGGAAGATGAAAAGGCTATCACGAAAGCAGCAGGCTGCCATTTGTTTTGGCCAATTCCGTTGATAAAGCTTGGCTATTCATTGCAGCACGGAAACGGTGGTCAGCAGTTGCCGCACGCGCTCGGTGCTTTTTCCGGATTCGCCTTGTTCAAGGCGGTGTTCGGCTACGGACGGGAAGACGGCCTGGATATCATCGGGCAGCACGTGGTGGCGACCTTCCATCAGGGCCCAGGCTTTTGAAGCCCTGAGTAATCCGAGCCCGGCTCTCGGTGACAAACCGTAGAGCAATCCCGGCATGCGGCGACTCTGTTCCAGCAGGCGCTGGATATAATCGAGAAGTGCCGGGCTTGCAGCCACGCGGGTTACTTCATCCTGGAGTTTTTTCAGATCTGCTTCTGAGAGCAGAGTGCCGAGTCGTTCCGTCATTACCCGGCGGTCTTCGCCTTCCAGCAGTTCACGCTCGGCTCTGGAATCGGGATAGCCGAGCCGTATGCGCATCAGGAAACGGTCGAGCTGGGATTCCGGCAAGGGATAGGTGCCGCCTTGTTCAGTTGGATTCTGCGTTGCGATTACAAAGAACGGGTTTGGCAGCGGGCGGGTTTCGCCTTCAATGGATACCTGGCGCTCTTCCATGGCTTCAAGCAGCGCACTTTGTGTTCGCGGGGAGGCGCGGTTTATTTCATCCGCCAATACAACCTGGGCAAAAATAGGGCCTTGGTGGAATACCAGGCTTCCGGCCTGCTTGTCATACATGGAGTAGCCCAGTACATCGGCAGGCAGCAGGTCATTGGTGAACTGGATACGTTGGTAACTGAGGCCCATGATTTTGGCCAGTGCATGAGACAGAGTAGTTTTGCCCATGCCGGGGATGTCTTCAATCAGCAGGTGGCCACTGGCTAGCAGGCCGCACAGGGCCAAGCGAACCTGGCGTTCTTTGCCAAGCAGAATCTGATTCAGTTCGGTAACAACGGTGTCCACCAGGTTTTTCATGCGGGATTCAGTCCCTCACTCGTTTGAGAATATCGCCATAGGCGTCGATGCGTCGGTCTCTGAAATACGGCCAGATGCGGCGAATCGATTCACTGCGATGGCGATCGAGGGTAACACTCAGGATGCATTCGGTGCTGTCGTCAGCCCGGGCGAGAAATTCACCCTGAGGGCCGCAGATAAAGCTGTTACCCCAGAAGCGGATGCCATCGGAGTTTCCGGAAGGGTCCGGTTCCGTGCCTACCCGGTTAGGCGCAACCACCGGGAGGTTGTTGGCGACTGCGTGACCGCGCTGAACGGTGACCCAGGCTTCGAGCTGTCGCGCCTGTTCTTCAGGATCATCGGTAATGTCCCAGCCGATGGCGGTGGGATAGATCAGTATCTCGGCGCCGGCCAGCGCCATCAGACGTGCCGCTTCCGGGTACCATTGATCCCAGCATACGAGTACGCCGAGTTTACCTACTGAGGTTTCTATGGGTGAGAACCCGTTGCGGCCATCGTTGAACTGAGCATCACCGGGTGTGAAATAGAACTTCTCATAGAATCCCGGGTCGTCCGGAATGTGCATTTTCCGATATAGACCAGCAATGGAGCCGTCGTTTTCGATAACCACGGCGGTGTTGTGATAAACCCCGTTCATGCGACGCTCGAAAATGGAGCCAACTATAACGACTTCGAGCTCCCGGGCGAGGTCAGAGAGCCTCTCGCTGGTTGGGCCGGGGATTGGCTCAGCCAGGTCGAATATGCGGGTGTCTTCGGTCTGGCAAAAATACTGGGTCGCGTGAAGCTCCTGCAAAATGATCAGTTGAGCTCCGCCTGCGGCCGCTTCGCGAACCAGCATTTCGGTGGTGGCCAGGCTGGCGGCCTTGTCCTCACTACAAGCTTGCTGAATGGCAGCGACTGAAAGCTGGGCGGAAAGCGGATGTTTGCCTGGATTCTGGCTCATAAAGTGACTACTCCCTCCGGAATCTGCATGGTGACACAGTGCAAGCTGCCATGCTGCTTCACCAGCGCCCGGCAATTGATGGGAATGATCTCCCGGTCGGAGAAAATCTGGCTGATTATATTGATAGCTTCTTCATCCTGACGCACACCATAAACCGGCAACAGAACAGCGCCATTGATGATCAGAAAATTGGCATAGGTCGCAGGGAGGCGCTCGCCTTCATCGCCGAATACAGGGTCGGGCCACGGCAGGGCGGTCAGCTTGTATGGCGTGCCGTCGCGCTGGCGGAATTCCTGAAGGTCTTCTTCCATGGCGGCCAGTGCACTGTAGTGCTCATCAGCCACATCGGGGCAGACCACATAGCAGATGTGGTCTGGGGCGCAGAAGCGGGCCAGCGTATCTATGTGACTGTCGGTGTCGTCCCCCGCCAGATAACCGTGATTGAGCCAGAGAATCCGGTCTGCCCCCAGCATTTCAGACAGCAACTGTTCAATGGTACCGCGATCCATAGAGGCATTGCGTGAAGGTGTCAGAAGACATTCGCTGGTGGCCAGCAGGGTACCTTCGCCGTCTGATTCAATGGAGCCGCCTTCCAGAACAAAGTCCACAGCCCGCATTGGTGTGGCGTCGAATACCCCGGAATTGGCGAGATGGCGGTTTAGCGCATCGTCTTTTTCGCAGGGGAACTTACCGCCCCAGGCGTTGAAGCGAAAATCAAGCAGGGTGGGGCCATCATTCGTAATCACGGTTATCGGGCCGTGATCACGAGCCCAAGTATCGTTTGAAGGCGCCGGCACGGCACGCACGCGTCCCGGCAGGCGTTGCTGGTCGGCCCAGGTGTTGAGCTCGCGTTCCAGATCCTGCAGCCGAACGGCGTGCTCGCAGCTGATAACCAGATGTTCAAAGCGGAGAACTGAACGGGCAATTTCAAGGAATACCGGTTCTACCTCATCAAGAACCCCTGCCCAGTCGGTACCCGGGTGGGGCCAGGTAAGCACAACGGCGCTTTGGGGTGCCCACTCAGCGGGCAACACGCGTAGGGATGTCACTTTACAGCCACCTTGAAATTGCAAAAGCCGCCATTCCAAACAAAAGGCGGCATGTCATCAGGATGTGGGCCCGGAACTGGCGGGCGGGAAGAACACTGTGCCTGAAAATCTCAGCGTTGAGGTGTCAACACTGAGTGTATGACACGGTCGTTTTCGAAATAGACCACAAAGTTGCCGTAGTTCCACTGGCTGATTGGGGGTTGTCCAACAGGGCCTTCAACGGAAGCTGGCTGGCCCCATGAGGCCCGCACCGAAGCCTGTGTTGTTCCGGTCCGGGGAACGTTTTGCTGGCCTCTGTCAGCCTGGCTACCCACGGGTACACGGAGTTCTTCGGCAAACGCGCCGGAAACCGGGGCCAGAGTCAGAAACATTGCCGTTACCAAGGTGCCGGTCAGGGCTCGCTTTATTGTCATCGATGGTTCTCCACTAATACTGGGGTCTCCGGCAAGCGCTCCGGGGACATGGATAAAACGTAATATCCGAGAATTACAGGCAAAAGTCACATGTTTTCGCCAGTCTACTCTTTTTGCCGCTGGCGAATCTGCCATCGCATCACATGTCTGGCTATTTGCTGGCGGTCGCTATCATGAATCCGTATAAAACCGGTATGAACCCTTGCCCTGCCTGTTTCATCAGCTTGAATGTCCAGTACCTCTGCAACGGCGCGAGGCCGGGAAAGTTCGGGTGGCAGCGTCATGCGAACGGCAAGCCTGTCACCAGTCTGCCACGCTTGTGGGCTCGCGCAAAACGCCAGCCCCCCCTCGCTCAGGGTTACGTCCTGCCAGTCCTCAGGTTGCAAGGGATTTTGCTGAAAGGCCATAATGCGCGCAAGCGTATCCAGCTTGCCATTGAGGGACTTTACCAGCCCTGTTAGCAGGCGATCCTGATCCGCAAGGCTGGCAAGCTGGGATTTGATGTCCTGATCAAGGCGTCTGAACTCGGCCTCCAGGTTTTCGAGATGGTCGTCACCAAAGGGGTTCTCGTCGAACCCGGCTGAAGGGGTCAGTTTATGGACTTCCAGGCCAACCCGGTCCTCAATGCGGAAAAATTCCCGACGCTCAAGCGTATAATCTGTCGAATCGGGCAGCGTGTCTCGGGTTTGCATTCAGGGCTCCGGAAATCAGAATTTAGCCAGTATCAAAAGTTTAGCAGTTTCCCGCCGTGCTGAAAGGCCGTTGGGAATTCCAGACCACGACCGACCCGAAGGTAGCGACAGGCACCTCTTCATGTTCAAACCCTTATCGTTTTATATCGGCTTGCGCTACACCGCAGCCAAACGGCGTAACCACTTTATCTCATTCATCTCGCTCACATCCATGATCGGGTTGATGCTCGGTGTTGCCGTGCTGATCATCGTGCTGTCCGTGATGAATGGGTTCGATCGCGAACTCAAGCAGCGAATTCTCGGCATGGTTCCCCACGCCATCATTCAAGGCAGCGGGCCTTTGGATGACTGGGAGTCGATAGATGCCCAGGTGCAGCAGCACCCAAGGGTGCTTGCCGCAGCACCTTTTATTCAGGGCCAGGGCATGGTCACCGGAGGTGGTGAGGTGCGCGGAGTGATGCTCAATGGTGTTTTGCCGGAGGAGGAGCGTACGGTTTCAATCATTGAAAACCACATGATCGAAGGCAAACTGGACGACCTGGTGTCGGGTGAGTTCGGGATCATCGTAGGTCGCACTATGGCTGCCAGCCTGCGTTTACAGTTGGGCGACAAGGTGACCGTGGTGCTGCCGGAAGCCACCGTAACGCCCGCCGGGGTTTTGCCACGGCTCAAACGCTTTACGGTGAAGGGTATTTTCAGTGTTGGCGCCGAACTGGACGGCAATTACACCCTCATTCACATGGATGATGCCGCCAAGCTGATGCGAACCGGCGGTAAGGCTCAAGGAGTGCGACTGCTGGTTGATGACCTGTTTGCTGCGCCCAAGGTGGCTGAAGAGGCGGCCAAAGGGCTTACTGGTCGTTATTATATTTCGGACTGGACCCGAACCCACGGCAACCTGTTCCAGGCCATCCGCATGGAGAAGACCATGATTGGCCTGCTGCTGATGTTCATTGTGGCGGTCGCGGCGTTCAATATTGTGTCCACGCTGGTCATGGTGGTGACGGACAAGACAGGAGACATCGCAATCCTGCGCACCATGGGGGCAACGCCGGGGCGCATTATGAGGATATTCGTTGTTCAGGGTGCGGTTATCGGTGTGTTCGGCACACTTATTGGTACAACGCTCGGTGTTCTTGGGGCTCTCAATATCAGTGCATTTATTTCGTGGCTGGAAGGTGCGCTCGGGCATCAGTTCCTGAGTGCCGACGTGTACTTTATCAGCTATCTGCCCTCCCAGCTGCAATGGCAGGATGTGGCGGTGATCAGCGGCGCGGGCCTTGCCATGAGCCTGTTGGCAACCATATACCCGGCGTGGAGAGCGTCGCGGGTGGATCCTGCGGAGGCTCTGCGTTATGAATGAGGAAAGTGGTGCCATGAAGGATGTCTCCCTGGTAATCGACTGCCGTCAGGTAACTCGGACCTACACTCAGGGTCCGGAAAAGCTGACCATCTTTTCTGATATCTCGCTGGAGGTCACGGCAGGTGAAACTGTGGCAATTGTGGGAAGTAGTGGTGCGGGTAAAACCACCCTGCTGAATCTCCTTGGCGGGCTGGATAAGCCGTCGTCCGGGGAGATCTCGATATGTGGCAAGCACATTCATCGTTTATCCGAGGCCGGGCGGGCGCGCTTTCGCAATCGTCACCTGGGTTTTGTTTACCAGTTTCATCACCTGTTGCCGGAATTCACCGCGCTTGAGAATGTCATGATGCCCTGTGCTCTTGGTGGGGTGGGCATAAGCGAAGCGCGCTCGCGGGCGCAATCCATTTTGCAAAGGGTAGGCCTCGCTGAACGTCTGGGGCACAAACCTGGAGAGCTTTCCGGCGGCGAGCGCCAGCGTGTTGCGATTGCCCGCGCGTTGGTAAATGAGCCTGACTGCGTGTTGATGGATGAGCCCACGGGCAACCTTGATGAGCACACGGGCGAAGGCGTGCGCAATCTCATTGAGTCTCTGCGGGATCAATTCGGGATTGCGTTTGTTATGGTCACCCACGATATGAAGATGGCCAGGAGTCTCGGGCGAGTGCTGAGGCTGGAGCAGGGCAGGTTGGTTCAGGAGGCCTGATCGCGGGATGCGCGCCGGAGCTCTTTTCGGGTGCGGCGGCGCAGTTGCCAGTCCGTGCGAATTTTCCGGCGCCAGATAAACTGTATGACCAGATAAGCCAGGCACGCCGAAATGGTGGCGACGATGAGGGAGCCGAGATATAGCGGAATGCCGATGTCCAGCAAGCGCTCACTGATCCAGGACCATGAGAGCTGGGGGTGGAAGCTCAAAACCGGCCGATTGAGTATCCAGGCGCCTACCTTGTAATTGAAATAGAACATGGGAGGCATGGTAATCGGGTTACTGATCCACACCAGTACCACCGATAACGGCAGGTTGGCATTGAACCAGATAGCGAAGAATGCTGAGGCCAGCATCTGGAACGGCATGGGTATAAGGCAGAAAAATACACCAATCAGAAACGCTCGGGCGACACTGTGACGGTTGATATGCCAGAGGTTGGGTTCATGCAGGATATCGCCAAGAAAGCCAAGCGATTGCATCGCTTGTACCTTCTCTGGAGATGGCAGATATCGCTTGATGAACTTCTTTGGCATTGGACGCTCTACCCTCAAGTAGAATGTAACTCCGGCGGCAAGGATGTCGCCGATGGATAAAATCACCGGGAGGACAAGGATTGTCCAGAAGCTCTACAGTACTGGGCGCCTTCGCTTTTTCCTGCGGCGTCATCTTACTTTATAGGTTGGCGGTGTTGCCACCTCCAGTGTGGTTGCTTGGGTTCGCATTACTAACTTTATTGTGGTTATTGCCGATACGCCAGCGAATGCCCCGGCTCTTCGGTTTATTTTTGTTGGGTCTTGCTTTGGGTGTTGCCTGGGCAGGAATGTGGGCTCATGAACGCCTTGAGCGGCAGCTTCCCCCGGGTCTTGAGGGGGTAAAGGCAAGTGTTTCAGGTTATGTTTGTGACCTTCCGGAAGCGGGCAGCTTCAAAAGCATTCGTTTCAGCTTCTGTGTAACCCAGTGGTATGGGATTTCACTGACACCTGAGCCTGACGTTTCTCTGCCGAAAATGCTGCGTCTGGCTTGGTATGGCCAGACCGCTGGTGCGCTTCCCGATCACCGGTTGCGTCTGGAGGTAGTTCTTAAGAGGCCTCATGGGACGCTTAACCCTGCAGGTTTTCGTTACGAGGACTGGCTGTTCCGCAAAGGCTATCAGGCAACAGGCAGCGTGCGCAGCGCTGTTCCGGACCCTGCCGTATTCTGTTCACTGCAATGCCAGTACCATCGCTTTCAGATTAACCTGGCGCACTGGGTCGACGAGCAGTTCGCTGACGCCAGGTACCATCCTCTGATTGCCTCGTTGTTGATTGGTAATCGGGGACACCTTTCCTCCGATCACTGGGAGGTTTTCAAGGCAACCGGGACGATTCATCTGGTGGCTATCTCGGGCCTTCACCTCGGGCTGGTCGCGTTGGGTGCGGGTTTTGTGGCCCGCCGGCTTTTGTTGGCCATCTCCGCTTACCGCATGAGTGAGCAAACCGTCCGTCTGGCGGTATTTTTTGCAGTTGTGTTTTGTTGTCTGCTCTATGCACTGGCGGCCGGTTTTACAGTGCCGACGAGAAGAGCGCTTGTAATGGTCGCAGTTGGTGGCTGGCTTCTGTTGAGGGCAAGACAGGTGCCAGTATGGCATTCGATCATTATGGCTCTTGGACTGGTACTTCTATTTGACCCCTTTGCGCCGTTGGACCAGGGCTTCTGGCTGTCGTTTGGTGCTGTTTCTCTTCTCATTTGTGTTTTTGCCGGCCGTTTGGGTAGCACCGGCTGGCTGGCAGGCCTTGTTCTCGCGCAAGGCGCAGTGTTTGCGGGACTTTGGCCGCTTCTTGAGTTAACGGGGCAGGGGCAGCCGGTTGGGGGGTTGCTTGCCAATATCCTCGCTATTCCCTGGGTATCGCTGGTGGTGATGCCAGCGATCATTATTGGTGGGCTTACGATTGCCGTTTTTCCTGATTCATCAAGCCCGATTGTCCAAATTATTGATGCTGTGCTTGGCGTGATGTGGGGCTTTCTCGAGTGGGTTGCCGGCATCGGTTGGCCTGCTCTTGAAGGAACCGTCCCGGAAATTGCCGGCTTCGGGGTGTTGGTACTGTTGATTCTCACGGTTCCGGTCAGGGCTTTTCGTGTTGCAGGGGCCGTTCTCGTGCTGTTCTGGGTTGTTATGGCGAGTTTGCCACTTGGGTCTGATAACCCCCGGGTTGCAGAGCCTGAAGTGTGGATCTGGGATGTGGGGCAGGGCCTTTCGGCAATGGTACGATCAGGCGATAAGGTATTGCTTTACGACACTGGGCCCGAGGTGAAGGGTGTCTTTTCGGCTGCCGAATCAGTACTTGTTCCCAATCTCAAAGCGCTGGGTATCAGGCGAATTGATACGCTGGTCGTAAGTCACGCCGACAGCGATCACTCCGGCGGTCTTGCTCTGTTAGTGGGTGAGTTTGAAATAAACAGAATCCTGACCGGTGAGCCTGAAGCGATTCGTGAAAAACTGGACGAGGTCCGGGCGATCGGTGTCGACAGAGAGTACGGTGAGGTCATAATTCAGGGTTGTTCCGGGGAGGACAAACTGACAAATGCGCTGACACTTTCTTTCTGGCAGGCGAGCGGTGAGTTTGCAGGCAATGACGCCTCCTGCGTTCTTGCGGTCAGGCATAATGCAGCGGGCATCGAGTGGATTTTTCCGGGCGATATAAGCGCTTCCATTGAGTCGCGTTACCTGAAAGGGAGGGCGGAAAAATTACCGGTGGAGACGCCCCGTAAGCTTGTGGTGATCGCACCTCACCACGGCAGCAAAACCTCATCTTCCGATGCATGGGTCAGCACACTCCGCCCGAATCGGGTGATCTATACCGCCGGATACCGCCATCGATATGGCCACCCGCACCGGGATATAACGGCGCGGTATCGTGGGGCTGGCGCTGAGGCACTCAACACTGCCTGTTCCGGTGCTCTTATCATGACGGTGGCTGGTGGTGCCATCAAAACCCGGGAAGCCCGGCATGAAAGCCCCTTCTGGATCCGCGGTCCGGGCCTGGCCAGAGATCAGTGTAAAATACCGTGATATTCCGGGTGTGGCCTCGGCCGACAGCTATGCTAAAGTAGCGCGGCTTGTAAACAATCAGGGAGATCAAGCGTGTTCGAGCTGTTGAAAGCCGGTGGCATTCTGATGGTGCCAATTGTTGCCTGTTCCATTCTGGCGCTTGCGATCATTCTGGAGCGTTTCTGGACCCTGAGAGCCTCTCGGGTTGCACCGCGTCAGACGATTAATGAGCTTTGGCGCTGGATCAAGAAAAAAGAGCTTAACGGTCGCAAACTGAAGGCGTTGCAAGGCTCCTCGCCGTTGGGCCGTGTTCTTGCAGGCGGTCTCATGAATGCCAAGCATGGCCGTGAGATTATGAAGGAGAGTATTGAACACGAAGCGAGCCAGGTCATTCACGAACTGGAGCGTTTCCTGAATCCGTTGGGCACCGTTGCCACAATCACGCCGTTGCTTGGCCTTCTGGGCACTGTGATCGGCATGATCAAAGTGTTTGCAGAGATTCAGCTCGCGGGTGTGGGTAACGCCGGGAATCTCGCCGGAGGCATCTCCGAGGCCTTGATAACCACAGCCGCCGGCTTGAGTGTCGCGATTCCGGCATTGATCTGTCACCGTTATTTTATCCGTCGGGTAGACGAGCTTGTGGTTGGCATGGAGCAGGAAGCTATCAAGTTGGTTGAAGTTGTGCACGGTGATCGCGAAATCTACGTGGAAGGAGCCTGAACGCTGTGAAGTTCTCACGCCAGAGAAGTCAGGAAGTCGGGGTGGATCTGACACCGTTGATCGACGTGGTTTTCCTGTTACTGATTTTCTTTATGGTCTCCACGACGTTTACTCGGGAGAGTCATTTGCAGGTGGAACTACCCGAAGCCAGTGGCGAGCCTGCTTCGACGGCGGAAGTAAAACAAATCGACGTTGTGATCAACGCTGAAGGCCAGTATGTCCTTAATGACAAGGCTCTGGTTAACAATCGTCGTGAGACGCTTGAGCGTGGCGTAAATGAGCTGTCCGAGGGCAACACCACTCTGCCGTTTATCATCACTGCAGATGCACGTACCCCCCACGAGTATGTGGTCAGAGCCATGGACGTGGCCGGTCGTCTGGGTTTCTCACGACTGAGTATTACCACTGAGCGTGAGGCAGGTAGCCAGTGAACCCTGCCGCACCTCTACCTGATCCTAAACAGGTCAAGCCCGGTGAGAGTTGGCCGACATACAAGCGCCTGCTGACATATGTGAAACCGTTCTGGCTGGCATTTTCACTGGCTGTGGTTGGAAACGTTATCTATGCGGCGGCTTCCACCGGCATGGCAGCGGCTATGGAATATGTAATCGCCGCCATCGAAAACCCCACCGAGCAGAATCGGTTCCTATTGACGTTCCTGATCGTTGGCGTGTTTACGTTTCGCGGCGTTGGCACATTCCTGAGCCAGTACTTCATCAGTTACGTCGGGCGGCAGGTTATCAACGCGCTCCGTAACGATGTGTTCAACCGCCTGATGACACTCCCATCCCGCTATTTTGATGAAAACGCGGCTGGAAGACTGGTGTCCAAGCTAACCTTCAACGTTGAGCAAGTGGCGGAAGCTGCGACCAGTGCTATAACCATAACACTGCGGGAAGGCCTGACCATTGTCGGCCTGCTTGGGTTCATGCTTTATACCAACTGGAAGCTGACGCTGATTTTTCTCGCGGTCGGGCCCTTGATTGCGGCCGTTGTCAGCTATGCGAGCAAACGCTTTCGCAAGATTAGTCAGCGTATTCAAGGCTCCATGGGCGATATCACCCATGTGGCTTCGGAGTCTATTACCGGATATCGGGTTGTGCGTACTTTCGGTGGCGTTGAGTACGAAAAGCAGCGCTTTCAGAAGGTTAACAATGCAAACCTGAAGCAAAGTCTCAAGATGGCTTCCACCCAGGCGATCAGCGTTCCGGTTATTCAGACCCTCGTGGCAATTGCCATAGCCGCGCTGGTTTGGACCATGCTTTCGCCAGAGATACGAGGCGGCCTGACAACAGGCCAGTTGGTGGCCTTTATTACGGCTGCCACGACCATGGCCAAGCCTATCCGCCAGGTGACGTCCGTTCATGCAAAGATCCAGAAAGGCGTAGCGGCCGCTTACGATGTGTTCGAAACCATTGATGAGGTCCCGGAACAGGATCCCGGCTCCTTTACGCCGGAGCGTGTTGAAGGGACCGTTGAGTTTGACGATGTGTCCTTCCGTTACCGTGATCAGCTTGATGACGTGCTGAAAGGTATTTCCATTAAAATACCGGCCGGGCAGAGCGTGGCGCTGGTGGGACGCTCCGGCAGCGGCAAATCAACGATGGTGAATCTGCTTCCAAGATTTTATGAATATACCGGTGGTGATATCCGCATTGATGGCCATTCACTGAAGGATTTTTCGCTGAAAGCCCTGCGATCCCAGATTGCACTGGTTACTCAGAACGTTGTGCTATTCAACGATTCGATAGCGGCCAATATCGCCTACGGTTCGCTCCGGGATTGCAGCCGGGAGGAAATCCGTGAGGCTGCTGCAAAAGCTCATGCTCTGGAGTTTATCGATCGAATGCCGGAAGGTCTGGATACCATGATCGGAGACAACGGTGTGATGCTCTCGGGTGGGCAGAGGCAACGCTTGGCCATTGCTCGCGCATTGCTCAAGGACGCGCCTATTCTGATTCTGGATGAGGCAACCTCGGCACTGGATACCGAATCAGAACGTTACATTCAGGAAGCACTTGAAACCGTTATTCAGGGCCGGACAACGCTGGTGATTGCTCACAGGCTGTCGACCATAGAAAAAGCGGACCGGATTCTGGTTATGGAAAACGGGCGCATTATTGAATCGGGGCCCCACGAGGAGCTTCTTGCCAGCAATGGTGCCTATGCCCAGCTACATCAGATGCAGTTCAGTGAGCACTCATGACCTCCCTCATAGAGCGTCTTTGGTACGCTAAAGGCCGCCCACTTTTTGTTCTAACACCGTTTTCCTGGCTGTACAGGGCCGTTGCCGAATCGCGACGGCGCAAAGCCAACAATATCAATGCCGGAAAGCTACCTGTGCCGGTTGTCGTCGTGGGTAATATCACAGCCGGCGGCACCGGGAAATCCCCGCTGACGGCATGGCTTGTTGACGAAATACGGGCGGCCGGCTGGCGGCCGGTTATTCTTAGCCGTGGCTATGGCGGTAAATCATCCGGATACCCGCTTCTGGTGACAGAAGACACGCTGCCATCGCTTGCAGGGGATGAGCCGGTGATGCTCGCTCAGGCAACGGGTACACCCGTTGTGGTTGATCCAGACCGGTGCCGGGGTGCGGCGTTTGCGCTCGACAATGCTCTGGGCGACGTCCTCATCAGTGATGACGGGCTGCAGCATTACCGGTTGCCGAGGGATATCGAGTTGGCGGTGTTTGATGGCGCCCGCGGTATTGGCAACGGTGCATTGATTCCTGTGGGTCCCCTGCGTGAGCCCGTTAACAGGTTGGATGCGGTTGATTTTGTGATTGTGAACGGTGCGACTACTTCCGATGAAGACGGCCGAGTGCCACCGGAAGCGCTATCTGGCATCAAGCACCCACACATGTATGCCATGAATCTGCAGCCGACGCGCCTGGTTAACCTCAAAACAGGCGAGACCCGTTCGCCCGAAAGCCTCCAGGGCCAGAAGATTCGCTCGATAGCCGGCATAGGTAACCCGACCCGTTTTTTCGACACCCTTAAAAGATTGGGTGCGAAACAAATCGCCGTACCGTTTCCCGACCATCATCGTTTCCGCCCTGAAGATCTTGGCACCGAATCCGGCCACTTGCTCGTGATGACGGCCAAAGATGGTGTCAAATGCCGCGGTTTCGCCCCGGATAATGCCTGGGTTCTGTATGTCGAGGCAGAGCTGCCAAAGGCGTTCTCAGAGGCCATTCTTGCCAAGCTTCGGGCGTGCTCTGGACCGTCAACTTCTTAACTGTCAGTGAGACTGAATCATGGATAAAAAACTCTTGGCCTTGCTGGCCTGCCCGGTTTGTAAAGGTGAACTGAAGCTCAATGAAGCCAGGACTGAGCTGGTCTGCTACCAGGACGCCATGGCATTTCCTATCCGAGAGGGTATTCCGGTCATGCTGGCCACTGAGGCCCGCACACTTTCCACCGACGAACGCCTTCACAAAAACTGAACCAGCTCTTTGCAGGATCGAAACCCATGTCTTTTACGGTTGTGATTCCGGCTCGCTATGCCTCCACCCGGCTGCCCGGCAAACCCCTGCTTGATATCGCTGGCAAGCCAATGATTCAGCACGTTTGCGAACGAGCTTCTGAAAGCCGGGCGAGCCGTGTTGTTGTGGCAACAGATGATTCACGTATTCAGGTTGCCTGCGAGGCATTCGGTGCGGAAGTTGTCATGACGTCCCCGAACCATGTCAGCGGCACTGATCGTCTGGAAGAGGTTGTGCGCAAACTGGGTCTGGATGCGGACCACCGCGTTGTGAATGTCCAGGGCGACGAGCCCTTGATCCCGCCACGATTGATTGACCAGGTTGCAGATAACCTGGAGCGGTATCCGGACGTCGCCATCGCGACACTCTGCGAACGCCTCCACGACGTGGAGCAGGTCTTCAATCCGAACGTTGTAAAAGTTGTTTTTGATCTGGAGGGGATGGCCCACTACTTCAGCCGGGCACCCATTCCCTGGGCACGCGATCACTGGGGCGACATGCTCAAGGATAACCTCTCCAGGCACAATTTCGGAGCTGCGCTGAAAGATGGTGCCGGGTATTTCCGACATATCGGCATTTATGGGTACCGGGCCAGCGTGCTGAGCCGCTTTGTCCGCTGGCCGCCTGCACCGACTGAACTGGCGGAGTCACTGGAACAGCTTCGGGCACTATATAACGGCGCCCGGATACATGTGGAAGTAGCAGCCGGAACGCCGCCGGCAGGCGTTGATACCGAAGCAGATTTGCAACGGGTCAGAGCCTGGATGGCCAAATCTTTTGAATGAGGAGAAAACGGGGTATGAGTAAACCCGCCAGTGTGCTTTTTGTGTGTCTGGGCAACATTTGTCGCTCGCCGACGGCAGAAGGCGTATTTCGCAAACTGGTAGAGCAGGCTGGATTGCAGGACCATATTCTCATCGATTCCTGCGGCACAAGTAACTGGCACATAGGCAAAGGGCCTGATCTGCGGTCGCAGGAAGCTGCGGGGAAGCGCGGCGTCGATATCAGCACACTCAAGGCACGCCAATTCACTGAAAAGGACCTGGATGCCTTCGACTATGTGGTCGTGATGGACCGTCAGAATCTGGCCGATGTGAAAGATATCTGGCACCAGAATGGTGGCACAACGCCCGCATTGTTTCTTGAGTATGGCCGCTCTGAACTCGCCGAAGTTCCCGATCCCTATTTTGGCGGCGAGGACGGGTTTGAGCATGTGCTTGACCTGATTGAAGACGCCGGCGCGGGTCTGCTCCGCACTATTCAGGAGCGTATGGCGTGAGCCCGCAAGCGGAACTGCAGGAGAACGTTGGGCTGACAAAGCTCAATACTCTGTGCGTATCCGCAACCGCAAGATATTACATGGACGTTGCCAGCCTGAATGACTTACGCAGCGCTCTGGCGTGGGCGCGGGATAACGGGCACAAAATACTGGTGCTTGGCAGTGGCAGCAATCTGGTTTTTGCCGGGAACTTTGACGGCCTTGTGATTCGCATGCAAATAGCGGCGCGTTCCTGGGAACAGGTTGATGATAAGGGCGCCACACTGGTTTTGGGTGCCGGTGAAAACTGGCATGATGCGGTGCTCTATGCCGCCAGGGCAGGGTATCGGGGGATTGAGAATCTTGCGCTCATCCCCGGCACAGCTGGTGCTGCACCGGTGCAGAATATAGGCGCCTACGGCGTTGAGCTTTGCGACACGCTGATTTCTGTTACGGCGCTGGATCGTGAGTCAAACGAGCTCCTATGTCTTGAGAATGCGGAATGTGGCTTTGCCTACAGGGACAGCTTGTTCAAGCGTTGGCCCGGTCGTTACATCATTACCGGGATAAGGCTCCGGTTATCCCGCACAAAGCCTTTGCAACTGGGCTACAGGGATCTTGAAGACTACCTGGGAGACACTGTCTCTCAGCAGTTGGATGTTCTGACCGTCGCCGAGGCTGTAATGGCGATTCGCCGCCGTAAGTTGCCGGACCCCGAGATGATTCCCAACGCCGGCAGTTTTTTCAAAAATCCGGTTGTGCCCGCCGAACACTTCCGTGAACTTCATGCTGCGCATCCAGATGTTGTCGGTTATCCACAGAATGGCACGGTAAAGCTGGCTGCGGCCTGGCTTATTGACCAGAGCGGATGGAAGGGTTACCGCAATGCCCGCGTAGGCGTTCACAACCGCCAGGCGCTGGTGCTGATCAATCATTCAGGTGGCACAGGGCGGGACGTACTGGAATTGGCTTCGGAAATCCGCCAGTCGGTACAGGAACGTTTTGGTGTGAATCTGGAGATGGAACCCGGCATCGTGGGCGGCTGAGTGCTGCAGCTGAACATCCGACTGCCAGCCCGATAAACCAAGGCCTTTTACTGACCTTGGTTCAGTTCTCCCTGCAAACTCCCGCTGCAGGTGCTTCTATCAGCCTTTAAGCGGCGATGCGTTGACAAGAAACGCCAGCGCTTCGGCAACGGCCACGTCCTGTTTGTCAGCGTCTCTGCGCCCTTTGTATTCAAGAGTGCCAGCGGCAAGCCCACGATCGGAAATCACGAAGCGGTGGGGAATGCCAATCAGTTCCATATCGGCAAACTTTACGCCCGGGCGCTCCTTACGGTCGTCCAACAGCACGTCATAGCCAGCCTGACGTAGCTGCTCGTAGAGCTTCTCACCGGCTTCGGCCACTATGGGCGTTTTGTGGGCATTAAGCGTAACAATAGCGACCTGGAACGGCGCGATGGCATCGGGCCAGATAATGCCTTTGTCATCGTGGTTCTGCTCAATTGAGGCAGCCACGATTCTGGACACGCCGATGCCGTAGCAGCCCATGTCCATGATCACGGTTTTGCCGTTTTCATCCAGTACGGTAGCGTTCATGGCGGTGCTGTACTTGTTGCCCAGTTTGAAGATGTGGCCGACTTCAATGCCTCTGCGTATCTCCAGCGTGCCTTTGCCGTCGGGGCTGACGTCGCCTTCTACAACGTTGCGAACATCTTCAACCCGACCAAGCGGCAGATCCCGCTCCCAGTTAACGCCGGTCAGGTGATAGCCTTCCTTGTTGGCACCGCATACGAAGTCGGCAAGGTGAGCTGCGCTGCGATCCACGATAACCGGCACTTTCAGGTTTACGGGGCCAATGGAACCGGTTTTGCAGCCAATTACGGCTTCGATTTCTTCATCGGTTGCCATGGTCAGAGGTTCTGCCACACCTCCCAGATTCTCTGCCTTGATCTCGTTCAGCGTGTGGTCGCCGCGCAATATCAGGGCTACAAGGCCCGCATTGCCTTCTTCGTCCGCTTCGGCTTTAACCAGCAAGGTTTTCACTGTGCGGGTAGCGTCAATGCTCAGAAATTGTGAGATAGCCTCAATGGTGCGCTGCTCCGGCGTTGCAATTTCTTTCAGCTCTTCCGCCGGTGCCGCACGCTCGCCCTCTGGCGCAACGGCTTCGGCCTTTTCAATGTTGGCGGCGTAATCGCTGTCTGTGCTGAACACTATGTCATCTTCACCCGACGAGGCGAGAACGTGGAACTCATGGGATGCACTGCCACCAATGGCGCCTGAGTCTGCCTGTACAGGGCGGTAATCCAGCCCCAGGCGATCAAAGATAGCGCAGTAGGTACGATGCATAACCTGATAGGTCTCATCCAGGGATTCGGCATCTACATGGAAGGAATAGGCATCCTTCATGATGAACTCCCGGGCACGCATTACCCCGAAGCGGGGGCGACGTTCGTCGCGGAACTTGGTTTGAATCTGATAGAAGTTGGCCGGCAGTTCCTTGTAGCTTTTCAGCTCATTGCGGACCAGGTCGGTAATGACTTCTTCGTGGGTAGGTCCAAAGCAGAACTCGCGGCCGTGGCGATCATTCATTCTCAGCAGTTCGCCACCGTATTGCGTCCAGCGCCCGGATTCTTGCCAGAGCTCTGCCGGTTGAACCGCCGGCATCAGGACTTCCTGGGCACCGCTTTTGTCCATTTCTTCACGAACAATCCGCTCAACCTTGCGCAGGGTTCTCAGGCCCATGGGCAGCCAGGTATAAAGTCCGGCTGCCAGTTTCCGGATCATGCCTGCCCGCAGCATCAGTTGATGGCTGATAACTTCTGCGTCAGAAGGCGTCTCTTTCTGGGTTGCAATCAGGTAACGGCTCGCTCGCATCGTGGTTTCCGTTCATTGGTGTTTCGTAGAAAAGGATTTCGTAAAGTGGCCGTTATTGTACGGAGCCAGCCGCACAAGGTACAGACGGCGAACAGGGTTATCGGGCAAGCCAGGGTTGATCAGGACAAATACCCCAGCGGCAGGGCCGTACTGTCGATGACACGCTTCAGTACGAAGCTCGAATGAACGCCGCTGACGCCCTGGATCCGTGTGATCCGGTTGAGCAAAAAGTGGTGATAGTGATCCATATCCGGCACCACCACTTTCAGCATGTAATCCGCATCGTGGCCGGTCACCAGATAGCATTCCAGAATCTCCGGGTATTCGCTTACCTGTTCCTCAAACGCTGAAAAACGCTCAGGTGTGTGCCTGTCCATTCCGATCAGAATGATGGCGGTCAGCGACAGGCCAAGCTTCTTATGATCAAGCACCGTAACCGTACGCATAACAATGCCCGCATCCTCAAGCGCACGCACCCGTCGAAGGCAGGGGGAAGGAGAAAGTCCCACTTTTTCCGCGAGCTGCTGGTTGGTCAGGGAGGCATCTTTTTGTATCTGGGCCAGGATGCGACGGTCGGTTCTGTCAATTTGTATGAGCGTTTCGGATTTTATCGGCATAAAATTGTCCGCAAGTCGTATTCAGTGAAATATATGGCTAATAAAGTACGCTTTTGCCCTTGAGTTAGCAATCACATGCTGCAGAGAACGCGTTAAGCTAGGAACCATGGAGATAACACCCAGAAGCGCAACGGAGAACGACAGACATGGCTTTTGATCATCGCAAATACGTGGCCTTCCGGCCGATCGCAAAAACCGACCGCCGCTGGCCCGACAAGGTCATTGAAAAAGCACCGACTTGGTGTGCGGTGGATCTACGCGATGGCAACCAGGCTCTGGTAAAGCCCATGAATGTCGCACAGAAACAACGCATGTTCGACTTGCTCGTCAAGTTGGGGTTCAAGGAAATCGAAATCGGTTTTCCGGCCGCCAGCCAGCCGGATTTTGATTTCTGTCGCAAGTTGATTGAAGAAAACCGGATTCCTGATGATGTAAAAATCCAGGCGCTGACTCAGGCCAGACCAGAGTTGATCGAGCGTACCTATGAAGCACTGGAAGGTGCCCGCAGCGCTATTGTTCACGTCTACAACTCCACATCGACGGTACAGCGGGAGCAGGTGTTCGGGCTCGACCGGGCCGGGATTCGCGATATTGCAGTTAACGGTGCCCAAGTGGTCAAGGATTTTGCCGCACGCTATCCGGGCACCGAATGGACGTTCCAGTATTCACCGGAGAGCTTTACCGGCACCGAGCTGGACTTTTCGGTGGAGGTTATCGACGCAGTAACGGAAGTATGGCGCCCGGACGAAGGACAGCCGGTTATCATTAATTTGCCTGCCACAGTGGAAATGTCGACTCCGAACGCGTTTGCGGATCAGATTGAATGGGTCTGTGACAACATCCGCCGGCGGGACCATATCAGCATCAGCGTTCACACCCATAACGACCGTGGTTGTGGCGTGGCAGCGGCGGAGCTGGCCGTTATGGCAGGTGCCGACCGGGTGGAAGGCACGCTGATGGGAAATGGCGAGCGCACGGGTAACATGGATCTGGTGACCATGGCCATGAATCTGTATTCCCAGGGCATTGATCCGACGCTGGACTTGTCGGGCATGGCGGAAATCACAGAAGTTGTCGAGGTTTGTACGGAAATATCAACCCACCCACGCCATCCCTATGCAGGCGAACTGGTATTCACGGCATTCTCCGGAAGCCATCAGGACGCAATTCGCAAGTGCCTTGCACGCAGAAAAGACGGGGATGTGTGGAATGTGGCGTACCTGCCCATTGATCCGTTTGATCTGGGCCGCCGATACGAAGAAGTTGTGCGCATCAACAGTCAGTCTGGCAAGGGCGGAGTGGCCTATGTCCTTGAGCGGGATTACGACATCAGCCTGCCGCGCTGGTTGCAGATCGAGTTCAGCAAGGTTGTTCAGAAGGCCGCCGAAACCAATGGTGGCGAGATCGACTCACTGTCGATTCATACCCTGTTCGAGCAGCGCTACCTGAAGGTTCACGAAGACTGGGCGTTGCGTGCCTATGATCTGCACAGGGACGATCAGGGTGTATTTGCGGAAGTAACTTTCGGACAAGAGTCGGCTCCGACGCGTCTCGAAGGTCGCGGCTCTGGCGCAGTAGAGGCAGTCTCCGCCGCACTGGAAAAACGTTTTGGGTTTGCAATAGCCGTAGAAGCCTATGACGAATTTGCGTTGGGCGAGGGAACCCGGGCCAATGCGCTTGCTTGTATACGCCTCACCGCAGGCGGCAGGCATTGCAGCGCTGCTGCTTTGGCTGAAGACACAACCTCCGCGACTCTGCAGGCGTTGTTTTCCGCCGTTGCCCAGGCTGCAGGGGAATCGGGAGAGAAGGGAAGCCGTCAGAAAAATGCGACAGAGCGCGCGATAAGTGCCTGATCAGAATGCAACAAGCCGGCACACGTGCCGGCTTGTTGCATTCTCCCATGCCCGCGAGGGGCAGAGAGCGAAAACATAACCTCAGACCGGGGTAACGTTTTCTGCCTGTGGGCCTTTGGGGCCCTGTGTTACGGTAAACTGCACCTGCTGACCTTCTGTCAGTGTGCGGAAGCCGCTTGAGGTAATGGCACTGTAGTGTACGAAAACGTCACTGCCGCCATCCTGAGCTATGAAGCCGAAGCCTTTGGATTCGTTAAACCACTTTACGGTGCCTGTTACTGTATCGGACATTGATCTTTCCTGTATTTCTGAGATTTCCCCTTATGGGGCACTGAAGATTTTCAACAGCAATTTCAGTATAGACCGAGTTTGGGGGTCGTCAACGTTTTTTAGTTGCTTTTATATCCTTAAAAAACAAAGATTTATGTCACAATGAATAAAAATGCCCGCACCATGAGGTGGTACGGGCATTTTGTTGTCAGCTGCACGGGGCTCAGCGGCGGAACTGCTCGCTGATCTCCTCGAGTATCGCAGGGTCATCGATGGTGCTTGGAACGGCGTATTCCTCACCATCGGCAATCTGACGGATAACTCGCCGCAGGATTTTTCCGGAGCGGGTTTTGGGCAGGCGTTCTACCACGAGGGCTCTGCGGAAGCAGGCGATTGCGCCGATTTTGTCTCGCACCATCTCAACAAGCTCTTCCTCCAACTCGTCGTGATCAATGGTGGCGCCGTCTTTGATCAACACAAGGCCAAGCGGAACCTGGCCTTTCATGTCATCGTGAGCACCTACCACGCAGCACTCGGCAATGGCCGGATGGGAAGCGACCACTTCTTCCATCTCGCCGGTGGAAAGTCTGTGACCTGCTACGTTGATCACGTCATCGGTACGGCCCATAACGAACACATAGCCGTCCTCATCAATAAAACCGCCATCGCCCGAGCTGTAGAAGCCGGGAATGGGGTTGAGATAGCTGTCCTGAAATCTTTTGTCATCGCCCCATACGGTTACCAGGCAACCTGGCGGAAGCGGAAGTTTAACCGCAATCTGACCCTGTTCTCCCGCCGGCATCTGGCTGCCACCAGGGCTGACAATCTGCACGTTATAACCGGGTGAGGGAACGGTTGCCGAGCCGGGCTTGATGGCCATGGTCTCGATTCCCACCGGGTTACAGCAAATGGCCCAGCCGGTTTCGGTTTGCCACCAGTGGTCCAGTATCGGGAGCTGAGTGTGCTCACGGAGCCACTCATAGGTTGGTGGGTCCAGACGTTCGCCGGCCAGGAAAATGCGCCGCAGTGAGCTGATGTCGTAACGCGAAAGCTGATCGGCCTCCGGGTCTTCCTTGCGCACAGCGCGGAAAGCCGTAGGCGCGGTAAACAGAAGATTTACGCCGTGATCCTGAACCACGCGCCAGAAAGCGCCGGCATCCGGGGTTCTGACCGGCTTGCCTTCATAAAGTATGGTGGTGCAGCCCGCGAACAAGGGCGCATAAACAATGTAACTGTGGCCAACCACCCAGCCCACATCGGAGGCCGCCCAGAATATATCTCCCGGCTTGGCGTCATACACCAACTGCATGCTGTATTTGAGGGCGACGGCGTGCCCGCCGTTGTCTCTTACAACACCCTTGGGTTTGCCCGTGGTGCCGGAGGTGTAAAGCACATACAGCGGGTCAGTCGCCTGCACGGGCACGGGATCAGTTGGCTCGGCGGTGGCCATGAGATCGCCCCAGTCATGATCACGGCCAGCTTGCATCCCGGCTTTAGCTTGAGGGCGCTGATAGACAACACAGAATTCTGGCTTGTGGGATGCCTGTTCTATGGCTTTGTCGACCAGGGGTTTGTACTCGATTACTTTCGTGACTTCGATGCCGCAGGACGCGGTAATTACTGCTTTGGGTTGTGCGTCGTCGATTCGTACTGCGAGTTCGTGGGCAGCAAAGCCGCCAAAGACCACCGAGTGAACAGCACCAATGCGGGCGCAGCCCAGCATCGCAATAACGGCCTCGGGAATCATCGGCATATAGATGATAACCACGTCGCCCTTGCTGACTCCCTGTGCTTTCAGAGCCCCGGCGAAACGAGCAACTTCGTCGGTCAGTTCGCTGTAGGTGTAGCTGCGCTTGGCACCGGTAACCGGCGAATCGTATATGAGGGCTTTGTGATCACCCCGGCCAGCTCGCACATTGGCATCCAGGGCTATATCGGAGGTGTTGAGTGTGCCGTCAGGAAACCACTGGCCATGGCCGTTGTCGTTGGCTTGCCAGATGGTCGCAGGTGACTGGATCCAGTCAATGCTGCCAGCTTTTTCACGCCAGAATTCTTCCGGCTTGTCTATTGATCTCCGGAATTCTGAGTGGTAGTCCATACGTTCTGCCTCATTATGCCTGTTGTTATTTTGTTGTCAGTTACCTCCAACTTTAGGCGCTTTGAGATAGTGAACCAGTAGACCATAGGATTAGTTCCCGGGGTTTTGGGGCCAGTTGTTCTCCGGGTTGATGGATTTTACCTCCGCCGTAACGGTGCCGTTTGCGACGTGCGCGGAAATTCGATCGCCAGCGGCAACATCTGGCGCGTTACGGATGATGTTGCCGTGTTCATCGCGAACGATGGCGTACCCACGCCCCAACGTGGCCAAGGGGCTTACAACGTTGAGCGTTCCGGCGGTGTGCTCCAGCCGGTCCTGAAGCTTCGCCAGGAGTCTCTTCATGGCCTTGTCCAGTTGCGAGGCAGACCGATCGAGTGCTTCGCGATTGTTTGCAAGCTGTTTGCGGGGGGATTGCATAGCGAGGCGTTGAGCCAGATGGTTGCTGCGCACCTGCAAACGATCCAGCCGCTGCCCCATGGTCTTGCCCAACCGCAGCTCCAGATCGTCCAGGCGTTGAGCCTTCTCCAGCAACTCCCGCCGTGGATCGCGCAAACGCGCTGAGAGGTGCTCCAGTTTCGTGTTGAGTCGTTGCAGTACTCTTCTGGCGGCGTTTGCCAGGCGGAACTCGTGATCATTGATTTGCCGGAGCATATCTTTCTGATCGGGCGATACTTTTTCAGCCGCGGCGGAAGGTGTGGGTGCCCGCAGGTCCGCCACAAAGTCGGCGATGGTGACGTCCGTCTCATGACCAACAGCACTGACCGTGGGAATAGGGCACGCCGCTATTGCGCGGGCGACGGCTTCCTCGTTAAAGCACCAAAGGTCTTCCAGAGAGCCACCACCACGGCCGATAATCAGCACATCGGCCACTCCGTGAGCCTGGGCCAGTTCAATGGCCCGGACAATTTCTGCCGTGGCGAGCTTGCCCTGAACCGTTGTGGGATAGAGAGTGACCGGTATGGCAGGGCAGCGCCGTGCAAGAACTGTGAGAATATCGTGTATGGCCGCACCGGTCGGAGAGGTGACGACGCCAATGTGCGCGGGCAGCGCGGGAATTGGCTTCTTTCGGCCTGCCTCAAACAGGCCTTCTGCCTGTAGCTTGCGTTTTAACTCCTCAAAGGCTTGCTGCAGTGCGCCAAGGCCGGCGGGCTCAATGTGCTCAACAATAATCTGGAAGTCACCCCGGTTCTCATACAGGGTTATCTTGCCGCGAATGCGAACCTGCTCACCCTCTTTGGGTATAGTGCGAATTCGCTGGTTCAGCCCCCGGAACATGGCGCAGCGAACCTGGCATTTTTGATCCTTCAGGGAAAAATACCAATGCCCGGAAGAGGGCCTTGAAAAACCGGACAGCTCACCTTCAACCCACACCTGCATGAAGCTGGTTTCCAGCAGGTGCCTGGCCTGGTGGTTCAGCTCGCTGACGCTCAGCGCCCTGGTCCGGGTATCCTGAAACACGTCATTCACCAAAAACTCCTGACCGGCCTATACGCAATAGCCGAAAAATATGAGTGTAAATTTCTGGAAATTCAAACACATGCGGTAAGTGACAGGAAACTGTGCAGTTTACTGACCTGCGACACCTCTTTATAATAGGTCGATTACGCATTTTACTTTGCGGCTGCACCCTCCTTAATCTATCGGTGCCGCGCGGAAGGTTTAAATTTAGCACGTTCAAAAGGCCGATCCCAATGCTGCGAATTGCCGAAGAAGCTCTCACATTTGATGACGTTCTGTTGGTGCCCGGTTATTCCGAGGTTTTGCCACACGAAGTGGACCTGCGCACTAAATTGACCCGGACTATTACGCTGAACATACCACTGGTGTCTGCGGCCATGGACACGGTAACCGACGCAGAGCTGGCGATTGCCATGGCTCAGGAAGGCGGTATTGGCATCATGCACAAGAACATGAACCCGGATCAGCAGGCTGCTGAAGTGCGCCGGGTGAAAAAGTTCGAAAGTGGCGTAGTAAAAGACCCGATCACCGTCAGCCCGCAAAACACCGTGCGTGAGCTGGTTGAGATTACCATGGCCAACAACATTTCCGGTTTGCCGGTAGTTGACGGAAATGAACTGGTTGGCATCGTTACCGGTCGCGATATCCGTTTTGAGAGCAGCATGGATACGCCGGTGCACCAGATTATGACGCCGAAAGAGAAGCTGGTGACAGTGCAAGAAGGCGCGAGCCTTGATGAGGTTAAAGAATTGCTGCATCGCCACCGCATTGAAAAAGTGCTGGTGGTAAATGCTGACTTCCAGCTGCGCGGCCTGATTACTGCTAAAGACATTCAAAAGTCGAAAGACTACCCGTTGGCGTGCAAAGACAGCCAAGGGCGATTGCGAGTAGGTGCCGCAGTTGGCACCGGTGGCGACACCGAAGCGCGTATTATCGCGCTGGCCGATGCCGGCGTGGATGTGATTGTGGTGGACACGGCCCACGGCCATTCACGCGGTGTAATCGAGCGCGTGCGCTGGATTAAAGAGCACTACCCGGACCTTCAAGTGATCGGCGGCAACATTGCTACCGGTGAAGCGGCTATAGCGCTGGCTGATGCCGGTGCGGATGCGGTGAAGGTGGGTATTGGCCCCGGCTCTATCTGCACCACCCGGATTGTTGCTGGCGTCGGCGTACCGCAGATTTCTGCAGTGTCCAGCGTCGCTGAAGCGCTGAAAGATCGTGGTATTCCGCTGATTGCTGATGGTGGCGTGCGCTTCTCCGGCGATATTTCCAAGGCTATCGTTGCCGGCGCCCACTGCGTAATGATCGGCAGCCTGTTGGCAGGCACAGATGAAGCGCCCGGTGAAATCGAACTGTACCAGGGGCGCAGCTACAAGGCCTATCGTGGTATGGGTTCACTGGGCGCCATGGGGCAGGGCTCAAGCGACCGTTACTTCCAGGACGCCAGTAAAGGTATTGAAAAGCTGGTACCGGAAGGCATTGAAGGTCGCGTTGCCTGTAAAGGCCCAATGCGCAATATCATCCACCAGTTGATAGGGGGTCTGCGCGCGTCCATGGGTTACACCGGGAGCGCGAACATGTCAGAAATGCGTACCAAGCCGCAATTTGTCCGCATTACCGGGGCTGGTATGCGTGAAAGCCATGTGCACGACGTAACCATCACCAAAGAAGCGCCAAACTACCGCGTCAGCTGAGAGCAGACAGCCAGGGTGCGGCTCTGACCGGAGCCGCACAGCTTATTTTTTTCGAGGATTCTATGGCCCACAACATTCACGACCACCGTATCCTGATTCTGGATTTTGGTTCCCAGTACACACAGCTGATTGCCCGCCGCGTGCGTGAGATTGGTGTGTTCTGTGAGGTTCGCGCTTTCAACATTACCGATGACGAGCTGAAGGCGTTCAACCCCAAAGGCATCTTGCTGGCCGGTGGCCCTGAATCTGTTACCGAACTGGGTGGGCCACGCGCACCTGAGGGGCTGTTTGATCTTGGTATTCCGGTGCTGGGCATCTGCTACGGCATGCAAACCATGGCCGAGCAGTTGGGCGGGCGAGTTGCCAGTTCGGAAAAGCGTGAGTTCGGTTATGCCCAGGTGAAAGTGCGCGCCAAGGGCCCGTTGCTACAGGACATCACCGACCACCTGACTGCCATCGGCGAATCACTACTGGATGTCTGGATGAGCCACGGCGACAAGGTTGTGGCCATGCCTGAGGGCTTTGAGCTGTTGGCTTCAACCGAGAGCGCACCCATTGCTGCGATGCAGGACCTGTCACGTAATCTTTACGGCCTGCAATTCCATCCGGAAGTGACTCACACTCTGCAGGGCAAGCGGATTCTTGAGCATTTCGTGATAAACATCTGTGGTTGTGAAGCTCTATGGACTCCCGCCAAGATTGTTGACGACGCAGTGCAAAAGATCCGTGAGCAGGTAGGTTCCGACAAAGTGTTGCTTGGCTTGTCTGGCGGTGTAGATTCGTCTGTAACGGCAGCGCTTCTGCACAAGGCCATTGGCGACCAGCTTACCTGTGTGTTTGTCGACAACGGCCTGCTACGCCTGCACGAAGGTGATCAGGTGATGGACATGTTTGGCAGCAGCATGGGCGTAAAAGTCATTCGTGCCGATGCGGAAGAGCGCTTTCTGACCAACCTCAAGGGTGTTAGCGATCCTGAGCAGAAGCGTAAGGTTATTGGCAACACCTTCATTGATGTGTTCGATGAGGAAGCCACGCGCATCAAGGATGTGAACTGGCTCGCCCAAGGCACTATTTATCCGGACGTGATCGAATCGGCAGCTTCCAAAACCGGTAAGGCCCATGTGATCAAATCCCACCACAACGTGGGTGGCCTGCCGGAAACCATGAAGCTGAAGTTGGTAGAGCCGCTGCGCGAACTGTTCAAAGACGAAGTGCGGCGCATTGGTCTTGAACTTGGCCTGCCATATGACATGGTTTACCGCCACCCATTCCCGGGGCCAGGCTTGGGCGTGCGTATACTGGGCGAAGTGAAAAAAGACTACGCCGACATCTTGCGCCGCGCCGACGCCATATTCCTGGAAGAATTGCACCGCGCTGATTTTTACCACAAAACCAGTCAGGCCTTTGCCGTGTTCCTGCCGGTGAAATCAGTAGGTGTAGTGGGCGACGCCCGTCGTTATGAATGGGTAATCGCGCTACGCGCCGTTGAAACCATCGATTTCATGACTGCACGCTGGGCACATCTGCCGTATGAACTTCTGGAAACTGTGTCTAATCGTATTATCAATGAGATTAGCGGTGTATCACGGGTGACTTACGATGTGTCTTCCAAACCGCCTGCTACGATTGAGTGGGAGTAGTCCGGATCCCGCAATGACAGGTTGCAATAACCGGGATAGAGACATTGCTTGACAGGATGACGGCAGTTTCAAAGCGCGCACTGTGTGCCAGGAGTCTATGTATCCTGGTCGCCAGTCTGTTTATACAGGGTTGCGCCCAGTTGCCCCCTAATAATGCATCGTCGCTGTCGTACGCGTTTGATCGTCCGGAGGAAACACGCCTGGGCCGCGAGGTTCAGCCTTACCTGCAGAAGCAACCGGGTGATTCCGGATTTTACATTCAGGACACCGGGCGCCAGGCCTTTCTGCAGCGCGCGGCGCTGATTGAGGCTGCCGAGCAAAGTATCGACGCGCAGTACTACATCTGGAACAGCGATGTGTCGGGGACTTATCTGGCGCGACGTCTGCTGGTGGCCGCCGACCGCGGTGTGCGTGTGCGGCTGTTGCTCGATGATGTCAACGTAGACGGGCGCGATACGATATTCGCCGCGCTGGATCAGCATCCCAATATCGAGATTTCCATCTACAATCCCTTCGCGGTCCGCTCGGGTATCGGTAAATGGCTGACCTTTATCACCGACTTTCAGCGTCTCAATCAGCGCATGCACAACAAGACCTTCGTGGTCGACGGCGCGCTAGGCATCATGGGTGGCCGCAATATCGGAGACGAGTATTTCGACCTGCACCCACAGGTGAATTTTCGCGACCGCGATGTCCTCATCGCAGGTCCGATCGTTGCTGACCTGTCCGCCAATTTCGATGCGTTCTGGAACAGCGCGTCAAGCTACCCCATTAGCCAATTGGAGCCTGATGCTGTGGAGGGGCAGAGCCTGAACGCACAGTTGGATCAGATCCGTGTGGCCGCATCCGATACCACCGGGCTCACTCGGGTGCCGCCGCAAAATGCGACGCTAGCGTTTGAGTACATGGCGCAGGTGCTGTCGCTACTGACTTGGGCCGAGGGGGAACTGGTGTTCGATTCACCGGTGGTGAATAGTCAAGCGGAGACGGATCGCCCCCAACGCAGTGCCCAGGCGCTGTACCAACTTGTTGAGCAGGCTGACAAGGAAATTCTTGTGGAATCCGCGTATCTCATTCTCGGAGACGACCAGCTCGATATACTGGAGCAGATCAGGGCGCGAGGCGTCCGTGTCCTGGCCTTGACCAATTCACTGGCCTCTAACGACCTCACCACCAATCATGCCGGCTACGCACGTCGTCGCGGTGCGATGCTTGCCAACGGGCTGGAACTGTATGAGATGCGGCCCGATGCAGCAGCCTGCTCGAGTTGGGTTGAGATGCCGGGCTTCTGCAGTAAAGGTGCGGTGGGCCTGCACGCCAAATCGGCGGTGTTTGATCGCAAAACCTTGTACATCGGCTCGTTCAACATCAACCTGCGTTCGATCTACCTCAATTCTGAAACCGTGCTGGTGATCCACAGCTCCCAACTGGCAGAGCAGCTTGCGCAGGACATTGAAGCGGCAATGGCGCCGGAGAACAGCTGGCGGGTGACCCGGAAGGGGGATGGGCAACTGCTCTGGTCGGCGGGTGAGGGGCAATCCTGGACGCACGAACCGGCCACGGGATTCTGGCGGCGTTTCAAATCCGGCCTGTTCAGCTTGTTGCCAATGGAGAAGTATCTGTAACTTCGAATAGCTGTTTGCGCAAACACCGGAAGCAGGTCTCAGTATTGAAACGCATCGCTCAATCGTTGCGCGGTGCGTTTCAGTGCGCTGTTTTAGTTGCTGACTATCCCATCACTCGGCAGTCAACAGCATCTTGATGGCTTGCGTCTTCGCGGCTTCGCTGAAGATATCGTAGGCTTTTTCGATGTCGTCGAGTTTGAAGCGATGAGTGACCAATTCCTCGGGCTTGACGCCACCGCTTTCGACAGCCCGCATCAGCACGGGGATGGTATCGGTATTCACCAGGCCGGTGCGCAGGGTGATGTTCTTGATCCACAAGTCCTGCAGCTTGAACTCGACGCTCTTGCCGTGCACACCGATGTTGGCGATATGGCCGCCCGCGCGCACAATGCTCTGGCAGATGTCGAAGGTTTCGGGGATGCCTACCGCTTCCATGGCTACGTCTACGCCTTCACCATCGGTCAGCTTTTTGATGGCCTCAATCGGGTCCCGGGCTACGGTGTCGGTGGCGCCGAGCATTTTGGCCATGGCCAGGCGATTCTCATCCGGGTCAACCATGATGATCCGCGCTGGAGAGTAGAAGCGAGAGGTCATCAGTGCCGCCAGCCCTATGGGGCCGGCGCCGACGATGGCCACGGTGTCCCCGAGTTTGACCTCGCCGTTCAGGGCGCCAATTTCGTGGCCGGTGGGCAGGATGTCGCTGAGCATGACGGCTGCAGCGCGATCCATCTCTTCGGGTAGAATGTACAGGCTGTTATCCGCATGAGGAATGCGCACGTATTCGGCCTGGGTGCCGTCAATCAAATGGCCGAGAATCCAACCTCCGTCGCGGCAATGGGCATAAACGCCGCGCTTGCAATAGTCGCAGCGCCCGCAGGAAGTGACGCAGGATATCAACACCTCGTCGCCAACCTTGATGTTGCTCACGCCGCTACCAACTTCTTCTACCACCCCCAGACCTTCGTGGCCCAGAATGCGCCCCTCTGTTACCGCAGGCACGTCGCCTTTCAGGATGTGCAGGTCGGTGCCGCATATGGTTGTGTGGGTGATGCGAACCACCGCGTCCGTAGATTTCTCGATAGCCGGTTTAGGCTTATCTTCCCAATTGCGTTTGCCGGGGCCGTGAAATACCAGTGCTTTCATGACACATTCTCCTTTGATGGTGGAAAGCTGCCAATGCAAAATATCGTTACACCTAGATTGCTCGGACTGCGCACCTTCTCCTTGATCCACATCAAGACCACGGCCGGTTGATCAGTCGGAAGACAGTTGCCGCAACCGGGCGGTGACGTATTGTATTGTTCCGCCTGTCGGGACGGCAATGCAATCGCCTTCGACGGGCTGGCCGTCTACTGTGAGCTCGACGCGCCCGGTGCCCAGGCGTTCGGGATCCTCGATTGTCACGACCAGAACGCCGTCGGGGCCGTTGATCTGAACCCTGGCGCCGCCCCAACTCGTTGGGATCTTGGGGGTAATCCGGACTGCGCCACGTTGCAGGCTCAGGCCAATAATGCCTTCGACAGCCAGTTGCCAACTCCAGCCAGCCGCCCCCGTGTACCAGGTCCAGCCAGCTTGGCCGGTGCCCGGTCCTGCGCCGCGCACGTCGGCGGCCAGAACATAGGGCTCGCCGCGGTAGCGCTTGGCTCCGTCAAGGTCATCGGTGCGGCGGATGGGGTTAATCAGGTCGAAGATCTTGTAGGCCATGTCGCCATTGCCGAGCCGTGCGTGGGCCAGGCCTAGCCACGCTGCGGCATGGGTGTACTGACCGCCATTTTCGCGAACCCCCGGCGGGTAGGCGCGAATGTAACCCGGATCGCGCAGTGTTCGATCGAATGGAGGGCTCAGCAAACGCACCAGCCGTGCGTCGTCATCTACCAGACGGTTGGTTGCAGCGTTGATACCCGCTATGGTGCGCTCGGGCGAAGGCCCGTCGGCCAGCGCCGCCCAGGACTGGGAAATGCTGTCGATCTGGCACTCTTCGGAATCTTTCGAGCCCCATGGGAGCCCGTCATCCGCGAAGGCGCGCGCGTACCATTCGCCATCCCAGCCTGCTGCATCGGCTGTTCGGCGCAGATCATCGGCGCGCGTCCTCCAGAGACTATCGAGGTCGTTGCGCCCGACGTCTTTGGCGAGGTTGGCGAAGGCCTCGGCACATGTCGCGGCGAACCAGGCGAGCCATACACTTTCGCCGCGCCCCTCGCTGCCGACGCGGTCCATACCGTCGTTCCAGTCCCCGGTGCCAATGAGCGGCAGTCCATGAACTCCTGCGGTTACGCCACGATCCAACGCACGTCGGCAATGCTCGAACAAGGTGCCGCGTTGATCGCCTGCCTCGAACGGTGCGTAGCGATCTTCCTCGTCGGTTTCCAGTGGGGCGGCGGACAGGAACGGGACTTCCTCGGTGAGGATAGACGTATCGCCGGTCGCCTCGACATAACGGCCGGTGGCGTAGACTAGCCATAGCAAATCGTCCGAGCAGCGAGTTCGCACACCTCTTCCCTGAGGTGGGTGCCACCAGTGCAGCACATCACCCTCCTCGAACTGATGCGAGGCGCTTTCCAGAATATGCACACGCACGCGCTGCGGATCGATGAGCAGCAGCGCCATCATGTCCTGAAGCTGGTCACGGAAACCGAAGGCGCCCCCGGCCTGTTGGAACCCGGCCCGAGCGAATATGCGCGAGGCGAATGTCTGGTTGATCAGCCAGCGATTGACCAGCAAGTCGAAAGCCGGGTCCGGAGTGGTGACCTGAACGGCACCGAGCCGTCGTTTCCAGACAGCATCGTTGTCGATCAACCCCCGCTTGGCGGTTTCGACGTTCGCCCAGTGTGCCGCGAGTCGTGCCGCCTCGGCAGGATCGCTGCCCTCGCCGAGCACGAACACCACCTCTTCGGTGGCGCCGGCTGGGAGATCTATGTGAACCTGGAATGCCGCACAAGGGTCGGCCACGTTGTCGAGATCACCGTCGAGGCTCCAGGCCACGAGGCCGGCTGGTCGGGCCGCATTGCCGTGGAGGCCAAGAAACGCCGCGCGGTCACAGGTCAGGCTGTGCGGCTGACGGCTGGCGGCGAGAAACGCGGTGCGCTCGCCGAATTCCGGGTTCCAGCCATTGCGTGCAATCAGTGCCTGGCTTTCGCTATCGAAACCGCAGACCAGATGCGGTCGCGCCGCGCTGGGCATAGACCCAAGCAGCCACTCGGCATAGTAGGTAGCTGTAAATCGACGCCCGCGGTCGCCCGGATTGGTCAGGGTCAGCAGAGCGAGTTTCACGGGTGCATCGGGGGGAACAAAGACGGTGAGACGCTGTTCCAGCCCCTCGGCGTTGCGTAACCAGGTTGTGGCGCCGGCATGGTGATGGATCTGGCAGGATGCATGGCCGCCGGCTGGCAGTGGGGTGGTCGTCCAGATGTCGGCTGTCTCCTCGTCGCGCAGGTAAAGTGCCTCGGTCTGCGGATCGACCACCGGGTCATTTGACCATGGGGTGAGGCGATGCTCGCCGCTGTTGATGCTCCAGGTGAAGCCCAGTCCCGATTCCGAGACAATTGAGCCGAAACTCTCGTTCGCCAGTACATTGCACCATGGCGACGGCGTCACGCGGTCGCCGTCGAGATGAATCGCATAGTCGCCTGTTGCCGGAATGAAGCCTCCCAGAGAGTTGTTGAACATCAGGTTATCGGGGCGCCGTAGTGGTTCCACGTCCAGCGGTTTGGACGTAGGCACTCCGAGCGGCTGGAACCGGGGTAGCGGGGCGCGCCCAAGCTGCAACTGAGCCATCGCAGTGGCCAGTGATCCCGCTGCGGCGTCTAGCGTCACGCGGGCCGTGGCCTCGAGGGCGCGCCGCTCCGCCGCACCAATCCGCTCGGTTGCCAGGAGATGAACGCCTCCCCGTCCGCCGAGCCCCTCTAGCACGTTCGCGTCGCGAAGCGCGGCAAGCAGCAGGTCGCGAATCGGCTCTTGATAGCCTGAGAGACCATCCTGCAGGAACACCAGGTCCATACGAAGGCCGCGTCTCTGCCACCATCGATGGGCGCGGATGATGGTCGGCAGCAGCGTCGCATGGGCCTCATCAACGACTCGCACCAATACGATTGGCAGATCACCGGACAGCCCCATGCTCCAGAGATGCGGCTGTGCAGGAAGCATTGTGTCGGCCGCTACTAACAGGATCGGTGGCGTACGCGGAAAAATCAGGTCCCGGAAAAGGATCTGCGCCTCGGCCAACGTTCGTGAGTCCAGCCCGAGGCGTTGCGCTTCGAGCGCGGCTGATCGCCGCGCGTCTTCCGTCGCCCAATCGAGAGCCGACCTGGTCACGAAGCGCTCGACGATCCCGAGTGCCGCCTCCCGTGAGCCGGCAGCGACGGTCACGAAATCGATTTGTGCCTGCGCCCTGGGCGGCAAGACGACATGCGCCTGCAAGGCCATGACCGGGTCGAGCGTCCAGCCAACCGTTCCATCCAGCGTCTCGGACGCCCCCAACGGTCGTTCCGGGTCGCCGTGTCGGCCGAGAAATCGCCTGCGGTCGGTCTCAAAGCCCGTCGGTGTGACCGCTGCGTCGGTCGACAGCAAGCGATGAAGCAGGGCCGGTGGTTGATCGTCGAGTCGTCTCGGGCGGCGCTCGAAGATGAGTGTATTCTGGTCATCCAGGCGCTCGCTGTGGATGAAGAGCTTGCTAAAGGCGGGGTGACGTTCATGGCTGGCCGCAGGCGCAAGTACGATCTCCGCATAGCTCGTCACATACATCTCGCGCACCCGGTCGCTATCGTTGGAGATCGTGACACGGCGGATCTCCACATCGTCGCCGGGGGCAATCACGATTTCGAGGCTCGTCGACAAACCTTCCCTGCGCTCGTGAAACTCGATCTTGTGGGCGTGGTAAATGGTGTCAGATATCCGGTTCGAGCCGTGTCCGCCGAGTGACCAGATTGCGCTACCGTCGCGTTCGCTGACATGGATACGCGCCTCACCGCCACGGCGAACGGGATCTCCCGTCCAGCGGGTCAGGGCTTGGCCGCGCCACCAGAGTGCACTGTCTCCGGCATTGCTGATCCAGGCGGCCAGGCTGCCGTTGCCGAGCACATGGAGCTGAGGGTCGAGCTGGTGCGGTGCCGTCCAGGTATTCAACGTCGGTGTCGGGATGCGGGTGAGATCCGCTGTCGTAGTGTCGGTTTCGGTCGCCTGCTCGGGTGAAAACTCCCATGGAACACGTTCCTGCAACAGCAACTCGGTGGCGCGCATGCGCGGGTCGCGGCCGAAACGTCTGATCAGGATGTCGTCGTTCAGCGCGTTGCCGATCGCGGCACAGATCATGCCTTGGTGGTGAGCCATGTAGGCGCGTACCGGCGAAACCCCGCCTTCTAATGGCACCCGGTCTGGCGTGAAATCGGCGGCTTCAAAGAATCCGTACCGGTCGCGCAGACCGAGCTTATCCAGCCGCCGCAAGTTGGAGGTGGCGGCGGCTGGCGCCACGCTCAATGCCAATGCGCTTGCATAGGGTGCGACAACATAGTCGTTGGCAAGACCCCGCTTCAGGCCGAGCCCGGGAACGCCAAATGCCTGATACTGATAGTGATGGGAGCCGTCCCGGACGGCAAAGCCGGATTCCGACACACCCCAGGGCAATCCGAGCTTCTCGCCATAGCGCTGCTGCACATTGACCGCGGCACGTTCGCTCTGGCCGAGAAGTCGCCCGGACTCGCTCGGTAACAGCAGAGCCGGCATCAGGTACTCAAACATTGACCCATTCCACGACAGCATCGTCAACGTGCCAGCTATCTTGGTGATGGGGCGCCCCAGGTGGAACCAGTGCTTGACGGGCACGTCGCGCTTGGCGATCGCGACATAGCTGGCCAGCCGAGCCTCGCTCGCCAGCAGGTCGTAGTGGTGTGGGTCGAGAACATCGGCGTCGAGATCGTAGCCGATGAAGAAAGTGCTGGTCTCCTCGTCATAGAGTGGGTGGAAGTCCATACCGAAGGCGCGTGCCTCCGCCCGTTCAGCGCAACGGTGGAGACTGTCGCAGAGATCACGGCAAGTCGTCTCCCCTTGGTCGAGCGCCTCCCTCATCTTGGCGACCCAGTGTCGACTCTCCGGGTCGGCCGGAACCAATTGTGAAAGAGCGCGGCGCGCCTCGTCGATGCTATTGACTCTCCCGGCGAGTGAGGTGTCTGGTGGGGGCAACGCCTCGAGCACCTCCGACACGCCGGCCAGTCGGGGCGGAGACGTTTCGGCCAAGGCGAGCCAGGGCACCAGCGCGTCAAGATCGCGCCGCATGGCCATCAACTGGTGATTGACACGCTTGAGCCAAAGATGGATTTCGTGTGGGTCGGACTTCACGTCGTTTTCGAGCACTCGGGCGATGCGAATTTGAGCCTGCGGCCAGTCATCCGTGTTAATCCGTACCAATGCTGACCACCAGTCTTGCGGCGTGCGGCGGATGGCGGGGAGTCGGCCGATGATGGCATTGAGGTGGTCAGCAACCGCGCCTTGATCTGTCTTGGGAAGTTGGGAGACAGCCTCCCGCAGTAGGTGAAGGGCATCGCCAAGGCCGTCCCACCGTGCCGGGCACAGCGTCGGGCCAGCCGCGGCCTCCCGACAGCCTGCGGACAACGTCAGCAGGCTCGCCGCCAGATTACCGCTGTCAACCGTCGAGACATAGCGTGGCTCAAGCGACTCGAATGTTCTGGTGTCAAACCAGTTGAGCGTGTGACCGGCATGACTCTCCAGTCGATCGAGCGCGTTCAGTGCAGCGGCCATGCGCGCGGCAAGATCACGTCGTCCGATGTGGCCCAGATCCCATGCCGTCAGTGCCGACAGCAAAAGCATCCCGACATTGGTCGGCGAGGAGCGGTGCGCAATGTCCTCGTGCGGAGCGGCCTGATAGTTGTCGGGCGGCAGCCAGTTGTCGTCGGGGCCGGCGAACGTCTCGAAGTACAGCCAGGTGCGTCGTGCGACCAGGCGCAGATAGAGCCGGTCATCCTCCCCCAGGATTTCCGACACTGGTTGGCGCTTACGGCTGATCAGCCAGGCGATCTGGGGGGAGGCGAACCACATGAGCAACAGCGGTGCGGCCCCTGCCAGCGCGATGGGGTTCAGCCAAGCGAGCGTCAGTGCAATTACGGCTGCGAACGACGGCGCCGCTGCCATCTCGCGCCAGGTACCGAGCAATGTTTGCGAAACCTCCTCAGCAGAATGGGCCGCTGAGGTCCATTCCAGCAGGCGGCGGTGTGAGACATGGACGCGCCATAGAGTGCGTGCGATCGCCTCGCTCGCGACTGCGGCCTCGTGGGCCAGGAAGATAACCGCCAGCAGCCAGCGTCCGGCATGATCAGCCAGTGGATGCAGCATGCTTCGTATCGCGCCGAGCTTGCGTCCACGCCCCAGGCCGGGGATGAGGCTGATGAACAGATGGGCACCCGGCGCGCCCACTGCCAGCACTGTCCAGATCAGGGCCTGTCCGGGCAGCAGAAGCCAGCCGGCCGTTGCCAAGGCGACGAGCATGGGGGCGATCAGGCTGCGGCGCAGGTTATCAAGCACCTTCCAGCGGTCGAGGGCCAACAGCCGGTTGGGAACGTGTTGGTCGCCGCGGCCCGGCACGATGCTGCCCAGCCAGGGCGTGAGCTGCCAGTCACCCCGGATCCAGCGCAGGGCGCGCCGGGAGTATGCGAGATAGTTCGCGGGGAAGTCCTCGTAGAAGACTATGTCGCTGGCAAGCGCGGCGCGGCCGTGAAGCCCCTCGAACAGATCGTGGCTGAGGATCGCGTTTTCCGGCACGCGTCCGTGCAGGCACTTGTGGAATGCGGCAACGTCGAACGCCCCCTTGCCGGTGAATATTCCTTCGCCGAACAGATCCTGATAGATATCCGAAACCGCGCGGCTGTATATGTCGATCGCAGTATCGCCGGTGTAGAGACGGGTGAACAGCGACCGGTCTCCGGCATCGGGTGAGATTTCGACCCGGGGCTGGATGAAGGTATAGCCGCAAGTCGGCTGTCCCGTGGTCGGATCGAACTCAACGCGGTTGAGCGGGTGGGCCAGTGTCCCTACCAGACGGTTGATGTCGTTCGGCTGCGCCCGGGTGTCCGCATCGAGAGTCACGACGAAGCGTGTCCGGCGGAGTGCATCGAGATCGCCTTCACGTAAGGCGAATGCATCCGGTCGATGGCCCAGGATGAGGCCGACAAGCTCTTCAAGCTTGCCGCGTTTGCGCTCCCAGCCCATCCATCGGCCTTCGGCGGTATTCCAGCGGCGCCTGCGGTGCAGTAGCACGAACGGTGCCTGTTCGGCGTAGCGTGCATTGAGGCGGCGCAGACCGGCGACGAGGGCGGCTTCGATCGATACATCAGCCGGCGTGTGTTCCGAATTGGCGTCCGCGAGGTCGCTCAGCAGTGCCATGCACATTCGCGGGTCCGGATTCGACAACCAGTGCGCTTCCAGCCGCTCAATCAGTGGCGCGACCTCAGCCTCATGGCGCAGGATCACCGGCATCACCAGTGCTGCCTCGCAGCCGGCGTCGAGGCCGTTTTCGATGGCGAGTTTCGGCAGTACTCGGGGCGGTACGGACCGGCTGACGAGCCAATGTGTGAAGGTCATACCGATGATCATCGCCGGCATGAGCGAGAGCGCGAGTCCCGCCACCCACGCTGCCACGTTGGCTTCGAACATGGCGAGCAGCAGTGCCGGAAGGAGCAGTGCGGACATAGTGAAGCCGGCTAATGCCCCCGCATAACTTCTGCCGGGATGAGCCATGATCCAGCGGCGGCAGCTCGCGCGCCACCCGGCGCGATAGCCGACCTGTCGCTCAAGCTCGGCTCGGCCTTCCGCGACCAGCCAGCAGCCGACATGCCCTGAGCGCCGGGCTCGGGGATGAGCGCGCGCCAATTTCAGTGCGGTCTCGGCGACTTCCCATTCGGAGGCCAGCGCGCCGTCGGCGATATCTTCGACGGCTTTGCGATACCGGTCGCGTGTGTCGAAATCCATGGCCAAATAAACGCCAGCAGGATCATCCTGCAGGATCGCCTCGACACGGCTCACCTGCTCAAAAAACGTCTTCCAGGAAATATGCGAGATCGTCACGATGGACGAGATCGCGCGCGAAACGCCTTCGGTCGGGTCGAGCGCCTGATGCAGAGTCGATCGTGGGGTCATTTCGAATGGCGGCGTGAGTTCAGGCAAGAGCTCGGAAAAAGATTGAACGAATTCCTCAAGACAAACAAGGCGTAGCACCGCCGGGAACGCCCAGAGTTCGGCGATCGTCAACGGTCCCTCGCGCTGATAAGCGTTGACGAAATCGACCGCCCCCGCGAGACCGACTTGCATCCGATCCACGTCGAGCATACCTCGTGCCAGCGCCAGGACACGCGGGATGCCGCGATAATCGGCCGCGGCGAGTCGCGGCAGGCGCTGATAGAACGAAGCGGGGAGGTCTTCCCGCACCTGCCGGACAGCGCGGCGCAGGTGAAACTCGTTGTCGAGCAGCCACTCCGAGGCTTTGGCCATATGAGGCGGTGGCTTGACACAATGGTCATGAGCGCGATCCAGCCAGGGGAGAAGCGCGGAGAGCTGTTGCCATGCGGAGGCCGCCTCGGGTCGACCTGCAATGATGTCGTGACGTGCCCGGAGCGCGGCCGCACTCCGGGCATATACGTCGGACCGCACAGTGTTGCCTTCCTGTAGCGTTGCGGTTGGTGTCACATTATCCCCTGGCTCGGTAGCCTCGTGTCTATGGCGGGGTTCGGACTTCTGTGAGGCGTCGGCGAATTTATTTTGCATTGCCGCACGAGCAGCACCGGGATGTTCAGGTGATTGATCAGATAGCCGGCGATGCTGCCAATGGACATTTCCGGGTGCCCGCTCTTGCCGGTGGAGGAGAGCACTACTAGATCGGCGCACTCTTTTACGATCGCCCGTGCAAGCGCACGGCGCGCATCGCCGCTTGGCAGCAAACGGGTTTGGATCGTCGGTGTGGCGGGCAATAGAGATCGAATCCAGTCCAGGTACTGTCGGGCAGCGTGTTCATTGCGACGATACAGTCGATCGCGCAGTGCAACTGCCTCCGCGTCGAGCAGGTCTGACTCGATGAGATCGACTTTCGGGGCGGCGTGAACCAGCACCATCTCGGCTTCGTGGGCGGCCGCAATCTTCAGACCGAGCGGCAAAGCGCATTCCGATCGTGATGAGCCATCAAGCGGGGCGAGCACCTTGCGATAGCGGATCCGCGTGTCGCCGACCTGTACCGATGGCGCGAGTAACACCGACGCGTTGGCGAGTTCGGCGACCCTACGCGCCGTGTTGCCCAGCTCAACGGAAAAACCATCGCTTTCGCCACCTCGACCCAGCACGACCAAGTCCGCCGCATTGTCATGAGCCCATGCGTTGATGCGTTCGGCGGGCACCCCGGCCAAGATCACCGCATCGGCCTGAAGAAGGCCGATGCGCGACATGCGCTCGTGCAAATATGCGGTCGCGTCGCGGTGACGTAACGCCCACTCCACCGGATCTATCGGCTCATGCGCCGCTGGCGATTCGAGCACGTGCATGACAGTCATACGTGCACCGACAGCCTCGGCCACTGCGGCAGCGTGAGCCAACACGGCTTGTGCGAAAGGGGCCGCATCAACTGCGAAAGGGGATGCATCAACACAGGCCAGGACATGGCGAAGGATAGGTTGCTTGGCGAGCGGGCTCGACTGCGGAGTCCCTGCCGGAAGTTCAGATTCAGACATGTCGTGCTCCTTAATGGCGAACCGCCATCAGGCAAAAGTTCACTGCCCAGCCATCGGGCCGTGAGGTTAACCAAGGGTTTCTTCGAGGACTTTGACATCAAAGTAATAGCTTACTATCTTTTGTAAAGCAAGTATGCTAAAGGGAGTACTCCGATTGGTGGTTTGGTATGTTTGAATCTGGGTCCTATTCAGGAAAGCGTATGAAAAACCACTACGAACTCTCTTATTATCTGCAGCAGCGCGGGGTACTCAAGTCCCCGCTGCTTGTGGACAGTTTCAACGCTATTGACCGTAAAGATTTTGTAAGCCCGGCATTACTGAGTGAGGCATATGAAGATCACCCTCTTGGCATCGGTGCAGGCCAAACCATCTCCCAGCCTTACACTGTCGCTTTTATGCTGGAGCTTTTGGGACTTGGAGAAAGCGACCATATTCTGGACATTGGCTGTGGTTCGGGTTGGAGCACGGCGCTTCTGGCTCAGACGGCCAAATCGGGTTTTGTAACAGGGGTTGAGCTCGTTCCCGAGCTTCTGGAGCTGGCACGAAGTAATCTCGAAAAATACCAGTTTGCCAACATCAAGCTGGAGTTGGCCGGTGAGGCCCTCGGTATTCCGGGGCAGATGTTCGACAAGATTCTGGTATCCGCCGCCGCAGAAGAGGTCCCTCCCGAGCTGATCGGGCAACTTAACCCTGGCGGCATCATGGTGATTCCCGTTAAAAACGACATGGTTGTCGTCTCCAAGCGCGAGGACGGCAATATTGAACAGAGTAACTTCTCTGGCTTTCGTTTCGTGCCGCTTATTTACTGAGCGCCAAAGGCCGGTCAAGTGCTCTCAGCAAACTGGCGTCGTGCTGATAGACATCCGGGCGAAAAACCAGCTCGCCGTCTGTTCCGGGGTGAACGGTCCAGTAGTGCAGAATGACCGGCACCGACCGTTTCAGGTGAATGTCGCGGGTTTCGCCTGCGGCGATCAACGAGTCTATATCAGCTGCGGTGCCAGTGTCGTCAAAGAGCAGTTGAGCGAGCTCTAGCACCCCCTGGACACGAATGCAGCCAGAGCTGAACGCGCGTTGCTGTCGCGAAAATAGACCTTGGCTCGGTGTGTCGTGCAGATACACCAAGTGATTATTGGGAAAGCGCAGTACCACTTGTCCCAACGCGTTTGTCGGGCCCGGATCCTGGCGCAACATAATGCCCCCCGGGTTCCACCAGTCAATCAAGTGGGGGTCCAGCCGCTGGCCTGAGAAGCTCAACACGCTCATGTTTTGTTGGTCCAGGTAGGTAATATCGCGACGTATTCTGGGCAGCATATCTTCAGTGTATATGGTGGGCGGCACGGTCCAGGTTGGATTGAGTGTCAGGTGTGTAATTGCGGAACGCAGCGAAGGCGTGCGTCTGTATGGTTGGCCCACCACGATGCGGGAGCGCCATATTTCGCCATTCGGGCGAAAATAACTGATGCGATAACCCGCGATATCGACCAGTACAAAATCTTCAGCTTCACCGTGCAGCATCCAGCGGGCGCGCTCAAGGTTTACCCGGATTTGATTGATGCGCACAGTGACCGGCACATTCATTGCGGCCCGGGTTTGTCTGCCGACGATTCCATCCTCCTCCAGCAGGTGATGTTGCTGGAAACGACGCACAGCATCGACCAGATTCTCGTCGTATTGATCGGTTTCAGGCAAGGTATTGACGGTTGTCTGAGCAGCCAATTCATCCACATCAGGGGTGGCCAGTTCGCCGGTGATAGCCAACCGTTTACGCAGCAGAGCCACATCTTTATGGATGTCGCCGGGTCTGAGCGACTGTTGACGGTCTGGTAGCCGGGGCCAGCCCCCTTGTCGCTCCAGATGGCGATATTGCGCCAGCCCCGCACGCAAGCGCTGGTAAGGTGCAGCTTGGGGCCGCACCAGAGAAAATGCCTGCTCGAAACGCTGGGCATCTACCGCCTGCGATACTGCCGGCAAGTCGAGCGGTGCGGCCAGGATGGGCATTTCCCATTCGGGGTCAACACTATAGGGGTCAACTTTACCGCGCTGCAGGTGCTGCAGCACCGTCATAAGCACACGGCTGACACGTAACTCAAACTGGACCTGGTCTTCCATGTTTCCGGCGGCGGTCTGAAGTTGACGATGCGTTGAAATCAGAGCGGCCGGTCGATAATCCGCTGCATTCAAGCCGTCAGTTTCCAGCGCGCTGAGTGCAGCGGCAAAACCGGCAACGGCTTCGGTCTGTTGCCATGCAGGGCTACCCTGCCTGGCAGCATAAAAGTCTTGCAGGTCAGCCTGCTCGGTCGGTAAACGATCTGCGAGAGCTTCGAACAGGGTGCGGTCGTGTTCATTTGCCTGGGTAGGTAGTGCCAGATGGAGCAGGAGTATGATTGCCAGACTTGCAGAAATTGAGTGGGTGCTGAAAGTCATCTCCCTCTCCTGGGTGATTCGGGCAAAGCCTTTCCATAACGAAACTTATGGTTATAATACTACCCGATTTCTAAACAGGTTTTCTGAATGCCCACGAACTTCCTGAACCGATGGCTCTTCGGTACAGTGTTTTGCAGTCAGCTTTTGCTGGGCACTTTGCCTGTGCTGGCTGGTGATCATCAAACCGAGGCAACTGCCGTGCACTCCACGGCACACGAGTTGGTTCTTGATAAGACGCTTGCCAGGCTGGCACCTCAAGCCGATCCTCATGTGATGCGTCTGGCGGCCCAAGCCGTATCTTGCGCTGCTCCCGGTGCTGAGCGTCTGGCGGTCATCGATTTCTCCCTGCCTTCTACGCAGCCTCGGCTTTGGGTGTTTGATCTGAAGAATCAGGAGCTGTTGTTCAAGGAACTGGTGTCTCACGGCCAGGGGTCCGGCAATGCAATGGCCAGCACGTTTTCCAATGTGCCAGAGAGCCATCAGTCCAGCATTGGTCTGTTTCGCACGCTCAACAGTTATCAGGGCAGGAATGGTTATTCGTTGCGCCTGGAGGGGCTGGAGTCCGGCGTTAATGATCTCGCGTACCAGCGTGCGATTGTGATTCACGGTGCGGATTATGTCAGTGAGAGCTTTATTGGAAAGACCGGCCGCCTGGGCCGCAGCCATGGCTGTCCTGCCGTTCGCCAGGAGATTGCCGGGGCACTGATCGACAGCCTGAAGGAAAATCAGTATTTGTTTACCTACTATCCGGACTCGGAGTGGCTGGCAAGTTCGGAATTTCTGCGCTGTAACCGTAGCGATGGTCAACTCGCCCTGAACTGATCCGTATTATTAACCGGTACCTCGGGGATCCGGTTTTGCTTCCCACCAAATAGATGTCTGGCCTTCTTAAAACAAAACTGCTCTCCTTGGTTGCAGAAAAGATAGTAACTGATTACTATCTTTTCTGGCGGGTAATTTCCACAAGAGAACGTTCAATGGCTCTGCGGCAGTTCTGCAATAGAAAGGTATTGGCTTTAGTCGGCCTGGTGGGAGGTGTTCTCTTGGTTGCGCTTCTTATTTTCTTGAGCGAGGGGCCGGCGCACAACGAGGCAAACTCCCCGCCTCAGCCCATGACGGTAATTGAAGTGCAGCCAGTGCCGTTTGTTCTGGCTGCGCGGGGCTTTGGCATTACGCGCCCCGTACAGACCTGGCAGGCTGTGGCCAACGTCGCCGGGCGCGTTGTTCAGCGTCATCCGGAACTCAACAGCGGTACCTTGCTGCCGGCAGGCACATTGTTGCTGACGCTGGACCCGGCGCGCTATCAGTTGACGATTGCCGAAACCGAAGCTGAGTTGGCCTCTCTGGCGGCCGAGCAAGCCCAGCTTGAAGTAGAAACACAAAATACCCGCCACCTGTTACAGCTGGAACGTGAACGGCTGAAGTTGTCTGAAGGCGAGCTCAGCCGTATAGAGCGTCTCCTCAAAACCGGCTCGGTGTCCCAGTCACACCTTGATGAGCAGCGGCGCGCAACGCTCGCACAGCGTCAGCTTGTGCAGTCGCTGGATAACCAGCTCTCGCTGTTGCCGTCGAAACAACAATATCTTGATGCCCAGATACAGCGCGCTAATACGCGTCTGGAGCAGGGGCATCAGGATCTTGAAGATACCCGCTTTATTGCTCCCTATGATCTGCGCATCCGCACTGTCGAAGTGGAAGAGCACCAGTACGCGGGCATTGGGCAATCGCTGTTTCTTGCGGACGGCATTGAACAGGCTGAAGTTGAAGCGCAGGTCCCTCTGACCATGTTGCGCAGGCTCATGAAAGCCGTCTCGAGGCCCGTTGATTCGCAGGGATCCGCGCTGGATATCACCGAGCGGCTTGATTTTTCGGTCATTCGCAGCGAAGTAGAGCTGACCGGCTTTCCGGCCGTGCGCTGGCCTGCAAGCGTCACCAGAGTGGCCAGTGGCCTGGATCCCGGTACACGCAGCGGTCGGGTGGTGGTTACCGTGGACCAGCCATACAGCCTCGCACGATTGCCCGAGCGCCCCGCATTTCAGCGTGATATGCATGTTCAGGTCAATTTTGCCGCCGACAGCTCCGAGCCTTTGCTGGCAGTGCCGTCTTCGGCGGTGCATCAGGGCGAGATTTACCTGCTGGCGGAGGGTAACCTTCTGCAGCGGCGCCCCGTGACGGTCGCCTTTGAGCAGAATGGTCTGGCGGTGATTGAAAGTGGGTTGGTGGCCGGCGAGCTGCTGATCACGGATGATCCCGTGCCTGCAGTTACAGGCATGAAAGTCGCGCCACATCGGGACCTGGATCTTGAACAACACTTGCGGCAACTTGCGCTGGGTGCTGCGCAATGATCCGCTGGTTTGCAGGCCATCCGACAGCGGCTAACCTGCTCCTGATACTGTTGCTGGCGGCGGGTTTATTTGCGGTACCGGACCTGAAGCGTGAAACCTTTCCTGATTACCGACCTGTAGAAATCAGCATCGATGTTGTGTATCGCGGAGCCAGTGCCGCCGACGTTGAAGATGCAGTCTGTCGGCGTTTGTACGATGCGGTCAAAGGTGTTGATTATCTTAACGAAATAGAGTGTGTTGCACAGGACAATCTCGCCCGCGCCACAGTCTCTATGGAGGCCGCTGGGGATTCCATCCGCTTTCTGAATGACATCGATACCGAGGTCAATGCACTCACCGACTTGCCGGCGCGGGCCGAAAGACCTGTGGTGCGGGAGCTGAACCGAAGTGATCTGGTGGCTGCGGTGGCCGTGTATGGCGACATGGCACCGAACCGGCTCGAAGACTACGCGCTGCAGCTGGAAGAGCGCGTCATGGCGCTGCCTGGAGTGGCCCAGGTTTCCCTGCAAGGGCTTTCACAGCGCCAGTGGCAGGTCGAGGTATCGCGGGGCGTGCTGGCCCAATATGGCTTGTCCGCCAGCGATCTGGCGTTGCGGCTCAAGCAGCAGAGCATCGATGTGCCGCTGGGCACCCTGGAAACTCCCGAACGGGATATTTTACTGCGTTTTACCGACCAGCGGCGCAGCCTGCAGGAACTTGCAGACTTGGTGGTGGTTTCGGGTAGTGGCGGAGGCGAGCTTACCCTCGGCCAGATCGCAACGCTGCGGGAAATCGGTGAGCAGCCCGAGGCGCAAATCTATTTCAATAACCAACGTGCGGTCGTGCTGGAAGTCAGCAAAACACTTCGTGATGATTCGTTGAATGTGCTGGAGGAGCTGACGACATTAATAGACGCTGAGCGCCAGCGTATCGACGCCCCATTGCAACTGACACTGACGCAGAATATGACCAGCATCGTACGCGATCGGCTGGAAATGCTGGTGAGTAACGGTATCGCGGGGCTGGCTTTGCTGATCGTGGTGATGGGGCTGTTCTTCCGCCCACGCCTTGCACTTTGGGCTGTACTCGGCCTGCCGGTAGCATTTGCGGGCGCTTTTTTTGTGATGAGCCTCAGTGGTTTGTCTTTGAACATGATCACCCTGGTGGCGCTGCTGATGGCGATTGGTATTGTTATGGATGATGCCGTCGTGATAGTCGATAATATCGCGGTTCAAGCCAGTAAGGGTGCTTCGCCCCTGGATGCCGTAGTGGAGGGCACACGGCAGGTGTTGCCGGGAGTTGTATCGTCTTTCCTGACAACTGTCTGGGTGTTTGCGCCTCTGGCGTTTCTCGCCGGCGAGCTGGGTGCCGTGCTGGAAGTGTTGCCGGTGGTGTTGATTGCAGCGCTTTTCGCGAGCCTTATCGAAGCACTCTGGATTCTGCCGCATCATCTCAAGGGCAGTGTTCCGTTGTTGCAGGCAGACACCCAGTCCCGTTTTCGCACCGCCTTTGACCGCCATTTTGGCGTGTTTCAGGAGCGTGTTGGCAGGCTCGCAGACAGGGCGGTGAGCTGGCGCTATGCCGTGTTGGGTGCAGTACTGCTCATACTGCTGGGCACGGCGGGTTTTATGGCCGGCGGCCATGTCAGTACGGAAGCCATGCCGGATCTTGATGGCGATACCCTGGAAGCCCGGCTTCTGCTGCCCCAAGGCACCCCCCTGGCGCGCACCGAGTTGGCCGCCGCGCAGATTGCAGACGCCATGTGGCATCTGAATGATGTTCTGACACCTGAACAACCCGATGAAGCCCCACTGGTCAACGCCATTCAGGTGCGCTTCAATTACAACCCCAGCGCGCAAGAGGCGGGCGCCCACGTTGCTACGGTGATGGTCGATCTGCTAAGTGCCGAAATTCGAACCATGACCCTGGATGAGTTGACGGTTGCTTGGCGTGAACAGATTGGCGATATTCCCGGGCTTTCCAGTTTGATTATTCAGGAACCGGGCTTCGGCCCTGCCGGCATACCCATTGAAGTGCGACTGCAGGGAGCGGATCTCCAAGATCTCAAGGCCGCCGCGCTGGACGTGAGTGATCACTTGACCGGTTATGAGGCCGTTTATAACATCATTGACGATTTGCGCCCTGGTAAACCACAGCGAACCTTTACACTGACGGACGGCGCATTGGCATCCGGGTTAACAGCGGAAATGGTCGCCGCCCAGTTGCGCGCGGCCTTCCTTGGGGAAATCGCCGATACGCAGCGCATAGACCAGCGCGATGTGGAAATACTGGTGCGCCAGGCTGAGCGCGACAGATCCAGCCTCGATGATCTTGCCGACCAGACCATTTTGATGCCCGATGGGCGTCAGATGCCGTTGGAGGTTGTGGCCGATATGCACCACCAACGCGACTGGGCGATGATCACCCGCGTTGGCGGCCAGCGCACCGTAACGGTTCAGGCTAATGTGGATGCACGCAAGGCGAGCGCCCAGTCGGTCGTCAACGATATGCGCAATCAATGGCTGGCGGAGTTTGAGCAACGCCACCCGAATGTTGTGGCCAGTTTTGAAGGCCAGGTGGCCCGCTCCGCTGAAACCGGCGGCTCCATCGCGCGCGGGTTGATGGTTGGTCTGCTGGGTGTGTTTGTGATTCTGTCGTTCCAGTTTCGCAGTTATGCAGAGCCGTTTATCGTTATGCTGGCGATTCCGTTGGCCTTTGTCGGCGCACTTTGGGGGCATGTGCTGCTGGGCTGGTACATTTCCATGCCATCGATGATCGGTGCCGCCTCTCTGGCAGGTATCGTAGTGAATGATTCCATCCTGCTGGTTCAGTTCATCAAGGAAAACCGCAGCAAGGGCATGAGTGCAATTGTTGCGGCAGGGCAGGCCAGTCGCGACCGGCTTCGGGCCATTCTTATTACCTCCACCACCACCATCGCCGGGTTGTTGCCCTTGCTGGCCGAAACCAGCGTGCAGTCAGCGGCCATCAAGCCCCTGGTGATTTCGGTGGTGTTCGGTCTGCTGGCAACGACCGTGCTGGTGCTGGTCATGATCCCGGCGGTTTATGTGTTATTCGATGACTGGGGCTGGACTCGCGTGGAGCCAGCTGAGGCCGAATAGTTTTTAACGTTTATGAGAGTGCGTAATGGATAAGACCAGGCAAAAAAACCTTCCCGCCGAGGAGCGTCGCACCGTCACTGTTGAAGCGGTGATTGACCTTGCCGCAACAACAAACCCGAGCGACATAACAACGGCGGCCATCGCCAAACATATGAAACTGACGCAAGGCGCGCTGTTCCGGCATTTCCCCAATAAAGAAGCGATTTGGCAGGCGGTCATGAAATGGGTGGCGGAACGCCTTATGGCGCGAATCGAGAAAGCAGCGGAAGGGATTGAATCACCCCTTGAGGCAATGCAAGCCATGTTCATGGCCCATATTGCGTTTGTTTCCGAACACCCCGGGGCGCCGCGCATGTTGTTCGGTGAGCTTCAAGGTGCAAAGGCAACACCGGCAAAGAGCCTGGCGCGTGCGTTGCTCAAACAGTACGCGGAGCGTCTGAATGAGCTTATCAAGACGGCGAAATCCTGCGGTGAACTTCCCCATGAGCTAGATAATCAGGCGGCTGCCACGCTATTTATTGGCACAATTCAGGGCTTGGTCATGCAGTCTTTGATTTCGGGAGACATGGAGCAAATGCGCCGGGCGGCGCCAAGGGTGTTTGCCATTTACCGGCGCGGAATTGCCTGCGCAGAACCGGGAGACCGAGGAGAGTAATCATGTCGCGCAAAATTTCCACTGTTCTTGTTGTGGCCGCCCTGGCGGTATTTTTGGGCTACGCCATCTGGAAGGTGCTGCTGGCGCCGGATAATCGGCCACCCGACGGATTTGCCCGCGGGAATGGGCGTATTGAGGCTGATCTGGTTGACATTTCGACGCGTCTGGCCGCCCGGGTTTCGGATATCGCGGTACGCGAAGGTGACCTGGTTCGGCCTGGTGACGTTCTGGCCGTGATGGATACCACCGAACTGGTGGCGCAACAGAGGCGAGCGCAGGCGGCGGTGGCGAGCGCGGAGGCAGCCGTGGCTGTGGCGAACGCTGGCATTACGCAGGCCAAAGCCAGACTGGCCTTGTCGCAGAGCAATCTGGCCCGTGCAGAAACCTTGAGCGAGCGAGGTGTCGTAACCCGCGAGGAACTGGATATCCGTCGGATGGAAGCCAAAGTGGCCGAGTCTGTGTTGGTTGCAGCGCATGCGGAAGCGGTTGCGAAACAGCGGGTTGTTGATGCGGAAAGCGCTGCCTTGCAGGAAATTGAGGCGCGCATTGCCGACAGCACACTCTATGCAACGCAAGCGGGGCGGGTACTCTATCGCCTTGCCCAGCCCGGTGAGGTTCTGGGTAGCGGTGGCAAAGTGCTGACACTGGTCAGCCTTGGTGATGTTTATATGGAGTTTTTCTTGCCCGCAAATTCCGCGCCAAAGGTGCGGTTGGGTGATGAGGCGCGGATTGTGGCTGATATCATGCCGGATATGGCGATACCAGCGGTTGTGAGCTTCGTCGCGCCACAGGCGCAGTTCTCACCAAAACAGGTTGAGACTATGGATGAACGCGAGAGCCTGATGTTCCGCATCCGTGTGCGCATTCCCCCGGAAATGGTCGCCGTAAGGCTTGCACAGGTAAAAACCGGTGTGCGCGGCGAAGCCTGGGTTCGGTTAGTGGGAGCCGATGGAACCTTGCCTGGCTGGCCCGAAGGGCTGACACCACCCGTCGCTAAAACTCTATCTGTACTAGACAACCCGATGAGGACAACTGGCGAGGTGTCTGAGGGCTCTGCAAAGTGAATGTCGCCGACAGATCTGACACGCCAGTTGCAAGTGTATCTGGTGTGACTCATCGCTATGGCAAGGTGTGTGCGCTCAATGACGTAACCCTGGATTTGCCCGCCGGGCGCATGGTCGGCTTGATCGGTCCTGATGGCGTAGGTAAATCCACCCTGATGGGGTTGATCGCCGGCGCCAAGCGCTTGCAGGCCGGGCGCATTGCTGCGCTGGGCGGCGATATGTCGAATAAACGCCATAGGGCCGATGCCGGTAGCCGAATCGCCTTCATGCCCCAAGGGCTTGGGCGCAATCTGTACCACGATCTTACCTTGCAGGAGAATCTCGATTTCTTCGGCAAGCTGTTTGGGCTAAACAAATCTGAGCGCCAGGCACGGATTGCCCGGCTGACCCAGGCAACGGGACTGGACTCTTTTATGAACCGGCCTGCGGGTAAGCTCTCCGGTGGTATGAAACAGAAACTGGGACTCTGTGCAGCACTGATTCACGATCCGGATTTTCTGTTGCTGGACGAACCGACAACCGGTGTGGATCCACTGTCACGAAGTCAGTTCTGGGATCTGATTGATACCATCCGCGCTGATCGATCACAGATGAGCGTTCTGGTCTCTACCGCTTATATGGAAGAAGCCGCACGTTTTCAGCATCTTGTGGCCATGAACGAAGGGCGCATTCTGGCCATTGGAAGTCCTGTAGAGCTGCTGGCCCAGACAGGAACGGAGACCGTCGAAGCGGCCTACGTGACATTGCTGGGCAGCAAACCCGCATTGATCTCTGAGGTTCATCAGGCTCCCGGTGCGTCAGTAGCAGCGCAAGGGGAGAAAAAAGAAGGAGAGGCAGACCAGCCGGCTATCAGGGCGCACAACCTGACCAAGCGATTCGGCGATTTTACCGCCGTGGACTCTGTGAGTTTCGAGATCGCCCGGGGTGAGATTTTCGGTTTTCTGGGGTCGAATGGTTGTGGCAAAACCACCACCATGAAAATGCTGACCGGGCTCACGCCTGCAACCGAGGGTGAGGCCTGGATCTTCGGTGAGCCGGTGGATGCGCAAAATCTCGACGCGCGTCGGCAGGTCGGCTTTATGTCCCAGTCGTTTTCGCTTTATGGCGAACTGACGGTGCGTGAGAACCTGCTGTTACACGCGCGCCTGTTTCATCTGGGCCGAGCTCTGACCGCTGAACGGATGGCGGAGCTGATTCCGCGTTTCGGGCTTGGGCCCTATCTTGATCAGGGGGCCGCGTCCTTGCCCCTGGGGGTACGCCAACGCCTTTCACTGGCGGTAGCGGTAATCCACGCGCCCACCATCCTGATTCTCGATGAGCCGACCTCCGGCGTCGATCCGCAGGCGCGGGATGTGTTCTGGGATATGTTGCTGGAGCTTGCGCACCGGGACGGAGTGACGATTTTTATCTCGACGCATTTTATGGATGAGGGCATGCGCTGCGACCGGATTTCGCTGATGCACGCGGGCAAGGTGCTGGTGTCGGATGTACCCACAGCGCTAATTGAGGCGCGAGGTGCCGAGACGCTGGAAGAAGCTTTCATAGCCTACATGCTTGATGCTTCAGCACCGGCGCAGCCGGGCCTGGTTAAAGAGCTGACTCAAGGGCCGTCTCAGTCAGCTGAAACAGCCGAAGGCGGAAATCTGCTTGGCGCAAACAGCGCTCATGAGCCAGGCCCAACCGCGCCACGCTTCAGCCTACAGCGTATGTTTGCTTTCACCACACGGGAGGCAATGCAGGTAAGACGCGACCCTGTGCGATTGGTGTTTTCCTTCGTGGGTAGCGCGTTGCTGTTGCTAATCATGTCTTTTGGTATCTCACAGGAGGTGCGCAACATCCCGTTCGCCGTCCTGGACCAGGATCAAAGCCCCGAGAGCCGGGCTTACCTTTCAGGATTTGAAGACTCTCAATGGTTTCTGAAGCGCCCACCTATCAGCAGTGTGGAAGAACTTGAGCAACGCCTCGAAAGCGGCGAGCTGGCACTGGCCATCCAGATACCGCCAGATTTCGGAAGATCGGTGCGGGGAGCAGAAATAACCGAAATAGCCGCGCTGATCGACGGCGCAGATACCAACCGGGCTGGTACCGTGGAAAGCTACGTCAAGGGTGCTCACGCCCACGTAATGGGCATTGGCGCGCAATCGGCACTGGCGTTGGCAGATCTGACGATACCCAGGTCACCGGATTCGGTTCCGCCGGCGGCCTTGATCCCGCGCTTTCACTACAACCCGGCAATGGAAAGCCTGCCGTCGATCGGCCCGTCGATCCCACCGCTTTTGTTATTGTTGTTCCCGGCGATCCTGATGGCGGTCAGCGTGGCACGTGAAAAGGAGATCGGAACAATCACCAATTTTTACGTTACGCCCACCAGTCGTGCCGAATTCCTGATCGGCAAACAACTGGTTTATATCGTCGTCACGCTTTTGAACTTTGTGATCCTGACGGTGCTACTGGTAACGGTTCTGGGGATTCCGCTGAAGGGCTCGCCGCTCGTGCTGGTGTTGGGAGCGTTGCTTTATGCCGTTGCAGCAACAGGGTACGGCCTGATCGTATCCATGATTGCCAAAACGCAGGTAACGGCGGTTTTTGCTGCCGCTATTTTGTCGGTTATGCCAACCCTTCAGTTTTCCGGGATGATTACCCCGGTTTCCTCGCTGGAGGGAGCAGCACAGATGGTTGGCACCTTCTGGCCAACAACGTGGTACATGGGAATCAGCGTCGGCACCTTTACCAAAGGGCTGGGCCTGTCGGATCTGTCGGGTCACCTCTGGCGTCTTGCTGCATTCGGGCCAATCCTGACGGGATTGGCCGTGTTGGCTTTGCGCAAGCAGGAGAAATAAGAATGAAACGTCTCGCCAACATCTTCTGGCTCGCGGGCAAGGAACTGAAAAGCGTTCTCGGTGATCCGGTCATGGTTATTCTGATTCTGTGGTCGTTCGTGGCAGCCGTAATTCTGGAGGCCAGTGGGGCGGGTGATACGGTTTACAACGCTGCTATTGCCATTGTCGATGAAGACCAATCGTCGCTTAGCCGGCAAGTAACGGAGGCTTTGGGGCCTCCGTGGTTTCAGCCCCCCGTTCTGATCTCAGCCGATCAGGTGGCGCCTGAAATGGACGCCGGGCGTATCATGTTTGTGCTCAGCTTCCCGCCCGGATTTGAAGCCGACGTGATCGCTGGCCTGATGCCGGCCGCCCAGCTTGAGGTAGATGCGACCGCAGTGTCGCAGGCGCAACTTGGTACTGATTACATTTCCAACATTCTGCTATCCGAAAGTCGGGAATTTTTATCGGGCAGTCCCAATGAGCCTGAACCGGCGTTGCGGCTTGAACTGCGCAGGGCCTTTAACCCCAATGGCGATCCTGTCTGGTTCAAGGCAGTCTCGTCGCTGCTCAATCAGTTATCGCTGCTCACCATCGCGCTGACGGGCGCAGCTATGCTGCGCGAGCGCGAGCAGGGCACCATTGAGCATCTGATGGTCATGCCGCTTACGCCGCTCGAAATCGCGCTTTCCAAAGTGCTGGCCAATGTTGTTGTGGTGCTGGGAGCGTTCACCTTATCGCTTGTCTTTGTCGTGCAACAGATTCTCCAAGTGCCTGTGGCCGGGTCTGTGCCGCTGCTACTGGCGGGCACGACCGTGTATCTGGCCGCCGCCGCGGCCATCGGGATGTTCCTTGGCACCATGGCGCGTAGCATGGCTCAGTTTGCGCTGTTGGTGATCATGGTAATCATCCCGATCATTATGCTTTCCGGTGGTATGGGCGCGATCGAAAGCCAGCCAGATATTGTCCAGCGCCTGACCTTGGCACTGCCTTCGCGACACTTTCTCGCGTTTGCCAAGGCCGTGGTGTTCCGCGGCGCGGGTCCGGATACCGTATGGATTGAGTTATCGATGATGGCCGGGCTGGGGATTACCTTTTTCGTGGCCAGTTTGGCGCTGTTCCGCAGATCCATGAGCCTTTCGGGCTAGTTGAAAGATAATCAGCCTTGTTGGCTAAGTCATAGGTCACAGGGAAACTATTCAGTGGCGCGCCCCCATGCCTGAGGAGCCGACTGCTCTTTCAGTCCCTCGAATCGATCCGTCACATAGCGGCTGTGGCAAGCCACGCAGGATTCGGTCATACGGTTGAAGGTTTCGGCCTGGGCCCGGGTATCCTGCTGGTCGCGCGCGACGGCTGCGTTGTCTACGTCAACGTGGGCCATTAAAATGCTTAATGAATGGCTCACGGAAATTTTGGTGACACCCCAGACAGCTTAGCTGCACCTTGGAAAATGCTTTAATAACCGCTTTGCCGTCGCCGCGCATTGCAGCTTCTTCCATCGCAGTTGCCGCATCGTGCACCTCACCATCGAATCCACGAAATTTACCGGCATCGCTACCAACCCAGTTCAGAATGCGCAACTTTTCCGTTATTGGTGGTTCGGCATGACGAGCAATTTTTGGGGCACGTTCGGCCACTGTACCCCAGTCTTCCGTGGCAATTGCACCTGCCACGGTTTGCATATCACGCCCGAGTTGCTGCATCACACCCTGCAAAGCCAAGGGTTCGGCAGACTCAGCGCGTAGAGTTGCAGCAGTGGCGAGTAATGCCATAACGATGGCGGTTGAAGTGCATTTTGATCTGCTCATTTTTGTTCCTTTATCGTTGGATGGGGTGACTGGTCAAAGACGGCAACATCAATCAAATTTCAAAGCTCAATGCGACCGAGCCAAAGGCGTGGCCGCTGAGCTGCTCGTCAAACTCGCGGGTTCGCCAGATCCGCATCAGTGCCAGCCGGACGCCATGCCCGGCAACAAGCCACTGGCTGCTGATACCGATTGCCGCCTGAGCGACCCATGGTCGCCGGCTGACACGGTGGCTGCTGCGAAACAAATTGCCGTCGAGGGAGAAATCCCAGGCCATGGCTTTTCCTTCCAGATTGGCGCAGGCATGTACTTCGGGCCGCGGAGCAGTAACGGATCGTGATTGCGCAGTGCGAAGATTCGCCACTGCCGATGGCGGCCTGTTTTCAGCCCCCGGTACTGGCAGCCGTCTCGATATTACCCAGGCGTAAGCCATAGTTCCCAATCAGGTCGCTGCCCCAGCCTGGGTCAAGCCGGCCCTCCATGTCGTGAGACACCAGACTCAACGCCAGGCCGTTTGTATAGTTACTATCGGTGCCGGCAAACAAATCATTTTCCAACCGTAGCGTGCCACCACACCACTGCAATCCGTCTTCAGGTGCGCACCGGCTCTGCTGATCGAACCACTGTTCTGCGCGGCTGGGGGCGGGGCAAAACATTGTGCACGTAAGCGCCAAGCCCACTACGATGCGTGCAACACTGTCGAGACCTCCTGCGTTTTTGGGCATAGCGATACTCCTCACAATACCCTATATAAGATAGTAATTGATTACTATCTTATATAGGCGATCGAAACCGTGCAATGCAATATCCAAATGAAGGTTTAGGCCTGACGGATTGTTTTCATGAAGAGGCTGAACAGGTTCATGAGATTGTTCAGATGCCATCAGACAGTTGGCGTCTTACTGATAGATATCCTGTTCGCTGGCCGTGCGGACTGCTTGGTAAAAAAAGCGAACAATGGTATTTTCGTGGCGCTTCTTGGTGTACCCAGTGTCGTATTAGTGTAGGGCGCTATCAGCAGAGTCGCGTTTATGCAGGATTTACAGAACATTGACGATTACTGGATGGCCAGGGCACTTACACTGGCAGCTTGCGGGGCGTCCTTGGGCGAGGTCCCCGTTGGAGCAGTTGTCGTCCGCGATGGCAAAGAGCTGGGTACAGGCTTTAATGTACCAATTACCGGGTGTGACCCCACCGCCCACGCTGAGATATGCGCGCTGCGTGATGCGGCGGCGAGGGCAGGGAACTACCGGCTGACCGGAGCAACCCTTTACGTCACTCTGGAGCCCTGCACCATGTGCGTTGGCGCCATTGTGCACAGCCGCATCAGTCGCCTTGTTTACGGTGCATGCGAACCCAAGGCGGGTGCGGTTGAATCGGCCCGGAAAACACTGGATGAACCCCACCTTAATTGGCAAGTAGACGTGGTGGGTGGCATCCTGCAGGATGATTGCAGCCAGATCATCAGTGATTTTTTCAGCCGCCGGCGGGCAGAAATCCGGCAGCGGCGCAAACAGAATTCAGGGAAGGAGTAGTTCTGCATGAAAGTACTAGTAACGGGCGGGGCCGGGTACATTGGCAGCCATGTGGTGCGCCAGTTGGCAGAGGACGGGCATGATATCGTTGTATTCGATAACCTCTCGACCGGTTACCGTTGGGCTGTAACAGCCGGCGAGCTGGTGATAGGTGATCTGGCGAACGAAGCCGATATTGATCAGGTTTTCTCCAATCACCGGTTTGACGCAGTCTTGCACTTTGCCGCCAATATTGTGGTCCCGGAGTCTGTTACCAACCCGCTCAAGTACTACGGCAATAACACCCGCAATACGCTGAACCTGCTCAAGGCTGTCGACAAGTACAAAGTTCCGTACATGGTGTTTTCATCAACCGCTGCGGTTTATGGCATGCCGGAGCAGACGGTTCTTACGGAAGACCTTCCTCTTGCGCCGATCAATCCTTACGGCGCATCCAAAATGATGAGCGAGCGGATGATCACGGATCTCGCCGCGGCTTCCGGCCTGAATTATGTTGTACTGCGTTACTTCAACGTGGCGGGCGCCAACCCGGATGGTTTGCTGGGGCAGGCGACACCCGAAGCGACTCACCTGATCAAGGTGGCCTGTGAGTGCGTAACCGGCCAACGCGATGGCATGAGTATATTCGGAACGGACTACGACACCAGTGACGGCACCTGTGTCCGCGATTACATTCACGTGGAAGATCTTGCCAGTGCTCACGTTATGGCTCTCGACTATATGGCCAATGGCGGTGAATCGAAAATCATGAACTGCGGCTATGGTCGTGGTTTCACCGTAAGTGAAGTGATCGACGTGGTGCGTAGGCAATCCGGTGTCGACTTCCCGGTGACCAAAGTAGGTCGCCGTGCCGGCGATCCGGCTGCGTTGATGGCAGACAATGCACTCATTAGAAAGACCCTGGGCTGGCAGCCTGCCTATGACGATCTCGAAACGATTGTCGGCACCGCGTTGGCCTGGGAATCAATCTGGCAGAAGAAGAAAGCTGCAGCTGGCCAGTAAGACTATATTCAAACCTTTGAGATATCGGGATTTAACAGATGAAAATAACGATTTTTGGTACCGGTTATGTCGGTCTTGTTACCGGAGCCTGCCTGGCTGATGTTGGCCATGACGTACTTTGCATGGACGTTGATCAGGCAAAGATCGACAAGCTGAAGAGTGGCCATATTCCTATTTATGAGCCCGGGCTTGAAGATATCGTAAAGCACACAGTTGAAGCAGGGCGCCTGGCATTCACCACGGATGCGCAAGAGGCGGTACAACACGGTAAGCTTCAGTTCATCGCGGTGGGTACACCGCCGGATGAAGACGGCTCGGCGGATCTGCAGTATGTCACCGCGGTAGCCAAGTCTATCGGGCAGTACATGGACGACTACAAAGTCATAGTGGACAAGTCCACCGTGCCGGTTGGTACAGGTGACAAGGTCAAAGCGGCCGTTCGGGCCCAGCTCGACAGCCGTGGCCTGGAGCTTGAGTTTGATGTGGTCTCCAACCCGGAATTTCTGAAAGAAGGGGCGGCGATCAACGATTTCATGAAGCCGGATCGCATCATTATCGGTACCGACAGCGATAAAGCGGCGGATGTGCTTCGGGAAGTTTACTACCCGTTCAACCGCAACCACGATCGGATGATCTTCATGGATATCCGATCTGCGGAGTTGACCAAGTACGCGGCCAATTCAATGTTGGCCACCAAGATCAGCTTCATGAACGAAATCGCAAACCTGGCCGAGCGCCTGGGTGCTGATATTGAAGCGGTGCGTCGTGGCATAGGTTCAGACCCGCGCATTGGCTACCACTTTATCTACCCGGGCTGTGGCTACGGAGGCTCCTGCTTCCCCAAAGACGTACAGGCTCTGGCACGCACGGCGGCCGATTGTGGTTACGATGCGCGTTTACTGAACGCCGTAGAGGCAGTCAACTACGCCCAGAAGCACGTACTGTTCGACAAGATCAGCCACTATTTTGGCGGCAATCTGAAGGGCAAGGTAGTGGCAATCTGGGGGCTGGCGTTCAAGCCAAATACCGACGACATGCGCGAAGCTTCAGCGCGCATGTTGATGGACGATCTATGGAAAGCTGGCGCTACCGTTCAGGCGTTCGACCCGGAAGCCATGGAAGAGACCCAGCGCATATACGGCGACCACGAAGGCCTTGCGCTGTGCGGCACCAAAGAGCAGGCGCTACGGGGCGCAGACGTGCTGGCGATTTGCACTGAGTGGAAAGAGTTCCGCTCACCGGATTTTGCCGCTATTGCATCGGCGTTGCGCGAGCCGGTTGTGTTCGATGGCCGTAACCTTTACGAGCCGGAAATGCTGGCGCGACACGATCTGATTTACTACGCCATCGGGCGTGGCCGTAACCAGTTTCATTCCTGATAAAGCAGGGCAGGGCGCGACGATGACTCAGGGGCAGGAATACAAACTTCACGAGCGGCTGACTGCAGACACCATCAGCCTTGGCCGTAGCAGCCTGTGCGAAATCCGGCTGATGAACGATCAGACCTGGCCTTGGGTCTTGCTGGTGCCAGCACTTGCCGGCATTCGTGAAATCTACGAGTTAAGTCCGGAGCAGCAACACCAGTTGATGCAGGAATCCTCTGCGCTCAGTCGTGGCATGATGGAAGCATTTGAGGGCGACAAGATGAACGTGGCGGCACTCGGAAACATGGTTCCCCAGTTGCACTTGCATCACATCGTTCGCTTTGAGGGTGATCCGGCCTGGCCTGGCCCGGTGTGGGGTAAGCAGCCGCCAGTTCCTTATGATGAATACAGGCTGGCGGAGGTCAAGCGGTCTCTGGCGCCTGTGTTGTCACAGCTGGATGCCGCCTGAGTGATTCCGCTCGCTGGCACCGATTACCGAATTGACGCATGCTTGGCCATCATCTGGGAGCCGATCAGAATCATCCTGAGTTCGGTTTTCAGTTTGGCTTTCAGCTCATCCCGCTCTTTCGGTGTGGCATCCAGTGCGTCCGCGCCCTGGTTGAACACCAGCGTTACCATGGCTTCGGCAACCACCCGTGCATCAGACAAAGGCTTGTGCTGTTCTTCCGCAAAGCGCCGAAGGTCGTCAGCAAGCTCCGTCACGAAATGATCGATCTCGGCTTTAATCGCCGTCCGGAAGGGTTTGGAGCCGCCGGTACGTTCCCGAAGCATTAAGCGAAACACGTTGGCGTTGTTGCCAAGATACTCCATGAAGGTTTCGACAGAAGTGGAGATGGCGCTGCCATCCCGGGCAATCCGTTTGCGCGCCTGGCGCATCAACTGCCGCAGTGCAACGCCGCCTTCGTCGACCAGTACCAATCCCAGCTCATCAAGGTCTGCAAAATGTCGATAAAACGACGTTGGCGCGATTCCCGCCCCCCGCGCCACTTCCCGCAGGCTCAGGCTTCCGAAACCACGGTCTGCACTCAGCTGGCCGAGCGCAGCGTCCATCAGGGTGCGCCGGGTGACAAGTTTCTGCTCGGCTCTGGTTGACAAGGTAGCGGCTCCAATGACAAATGAACGCAGCATTCTAGCGATATGCCTGCCGGGAGTCATCAGAACCCTTTAATTCCGGGGTAAACACGCCTGATTTCCCGCGCTGATATGTTTATAATGGTGCGCTTTTCCAGTATGGTTCCTGCCTATTTAGAGAGCAGGCCAGATTGGCGTAACAAGCAAGTGGGCAGGGTTTTCCGAAACACGCTGTAAATACGTCCGTGTACGCTCGGCTCCGCCCTTTGGCGCTAACGCTCCTGCGTCGCGCCAAAGGTCCTGGGCAAACCGTCCATGGCTTGCCCGTGAAGTGCTTTGCACTTCACCCATGGCTCCGCACGGTTTCGGAAAGCCCTGCCCACTTGCTTGCCAGACATCATCATTAACTTTAGACATCAGACACTACGGGAACCGGTATGCGCAGTCATTATTGCGGTGGGATCAACGAATCTCACATTGATCAGGAAGTTACACTTTGCGGATGGGTACACCGCCGCCGTGACCATGGTGGGGTTATCTTCCTGGATCTGCGTGATCGGGACGGCATATCCCAGGTCGTGGTAGACCCGGATACTCCTGAAAGCTTTGCGCTTGCCGAGAAAGTGCGCAGCGAGTTTGTGGTAAAGATCACAGGCCGCGTACGCCGTCGCCCGGCAGGTACTGAGAACAGCAACATGTCCACAGGCCAGGTTGAACTGCTCGGTAAAGAAGTGACCATCCTGAACGCTGCCGCTACGCCTCCGTTCCCGCTTGATGAGCATGTAGACGTGGGCGAAGACGTGCGTCTGCGCTACCGCTTTGTGGATCTGCGCCGCCCGGAAATGCTGAACCGCTTGCGCTTCCGTTCGCGCGTGACCAGCTACATCCGTAACTACCTCGACAGCAACGGTTTCATGGATGTGGAAACACCTATCCTGACTCGCGCAACACCGGAAGGCGCTCGTGATTACCTGGTGCCGAGCCGCACGCATGAGGGTTCCTTCTTTGCGCTTCCGCAATCGCCCCAATTGTTCAAGCAAATGCTGATGGTGTCGGGTGTGGATCGTTATTACCAGATTGCCAAGTGCTTCCGTGATGAAGATCTGCGAGCAGACCGTCAGCCTGAGTTTACCCAGGTAGACATCGAAGCCTCGTTCATCAACGAAGAAGATCTGATGAGCCTGAACGAGGACATGATTCGCGCCCTGTTCAAAGACGTAATGAACGTCGAGCTGCCAGCATTCCCGCGTATGCCATACGCTGAAGCCATGGAGCGTTTCGGCAGTGACAAGCCGGACCTGCGCATTCCGCTGGAGCTTCAGGACGTGGGCGATCTGGTCTCCGGCGTTGATTTCAAGGTATTTGCTGGGCCAGCCAATGATCCGAAAGGCCGTGTAGCTGCGCTGCGCGTACCCAAGGGCGGAGAGTTGAGCCGCAAGCAGATTGACGAGTACACAAAATTTGTGGGCATTTACGGTGCCAAAGGTCTTGCCTACATCAAGGTGAACGAGCTGGCCAAAGGCGTGGAAGGCCTGCAATCGCCCATCGTCAAGTTCCTGGGTGAGGGCGTCGCCATGGCCGTTATTGAGCGCACGGGAGCTGAGGACGGCGATATCGTGTTCTTTGGCGCCGACAAGACCACGGTTGTGAATGAAGCTCTTGGCGCATTGCGTATCCGGGTCGGTCATGATCTGAACTTATTGACCTGCGATTGGGCTCCAATGTGGGTCGTTGATTTCCCGATGTTTGAGATGCTGCCGGATGGCGGCCTCACCGCCATCCACCATCCGTTTACGGCGCCGAGCTGCAGTCCGGAAGAGTTGGCTGCGAATCCCGAAACGTCTCTGTCTCGCGCATACGATATGGTTCTTAACGGTACTGAGCTGGGCGGCGGTTCCATTCGTATCCACAGCGACATAATGCAGCAGGAAGTGTTCCGTATTTTGGGCATTAGTGAGGAAGAGTCCCGCGCCAAGTTCGGGTTCCTGCTCGACGCGCTCAAGTATGGGTGCCCGCCCCATGGCGGCTTGGCTTTCGGCCTGGACCGTCTGCTCATGCTGATGACCGGCGCCAGCTCGATTCGCGATGTGATCGCGTTCCCGAAAACCCAGAGTGCAACCTGTCTGATGACTCAGGCGCCAGGTGTAGTGGATGAAAAGCAGTTGCGCGAACTGCACATCCGCCTGCGCAAGCCGGTAAAAGCGGTTGAAGGCAACACGTTAGACACCGGCGAAGAGTAAACAGGGCGCTAACAGATCAATAAAAGGGCATTGATGTGGCGATTATTCTGGGTGTCGACCCCGGCTCAAGGATCACCGGTTACGGTATTATCCGCGCCGAGGGCCGGCACATAGAATATATCGACAGTGGGTGCATCCGCGTGGGGGAAAAGCCCATGGCGGAGCGCCTGCGAATCATTTTCCAGAGCCTGGTAAGCCTCATTGGCGAATACCGACCACAGGAATTTGCCATTGAGCAGGTTTTTATGGCGCGCAACCCCGATTCAGCCCTCAAGCTAGGACAGGCTCGTGGAGCCGCAATCGTTGGCGCAGCTACCAGCGGCCTCGACGTGCATGAATACTCCGCGCGGCAGGTCAAGCAAGCTGTGGTAGGTAAGGGCAGTGCCGACAAATCCCAGGTACAGCACATGGTTCAGGTGTTGCTGTCACTCTCCCGAAAACCCCAGGCAGACGCCGCCGATGCTTTGGCAATAGCGCTATGCCACGCGCATATGAATCAAAGTATTCTGAGAGTAGCCGGTGTTACGGGTAAGGCGCGCAGCGGGCGCGTGCGTCAACAATAAACTGCTCTGCGGAGCGGCAGGAGGCAATCCTTGATAGGTCGTATCCGAGGTATTCTGGTTGAAAAAACACCCGGGCAGGCGCTGGTTGAATGTGGCGGCCTGGGTTACGAAGTCGATATCCCTTTCACCACGTTCTTTAATCTGCCTGAACCCGGGCAGGAAGTTACACTTCATACACACTTTGTGGTTCGCGAAGACATCCAGAGCCTCTATGGCTTTGTTTCACGCCTTGACCGCAACCTGTTCCGGTTGCTGATCAAAGTGAACGGTGTAGGCCCAAAGATGGCCGCCGGAATTCTCTCCGGTCTGGATGCGCAGCAGTTTATTCGCTGCGTGGAGGGGCGTGATATCAAGTCTCTGGTAAAGCTTCCGGGTGTTGGCAAGAAGACCGCTGAGCGCCTGCTGATTGAAATGGCCGACCGCATTAGTCAGCTGAAAGGGCAGTTTATGCCCGCGTCGTCAGCTACAGCCGAGTCCGCAAGCAGTACGCCCGAGTTGTTGTTCACCGCGCAGAACCCTGCAGACGAAGCTGAGGCAGCACTCATAGCGCTCGGTTATAAACCGCAGGAAGCTGCTCGCGCGATCACCAAAGTGGCAGAAGAAGGTCTGTCCAGTGAGGCCCTGATACGTCTAGCCCTGAGAAATATGATCCCGGCATGATAACGTGACTTTAATGTGTCGCTTATGTAGCACCAAACCTGTAGAGAGCGTAACGTGACACGCAGTGGGCTGTTTGTACAATTGGTCCACTTCCGGTTTTAAGTTGCAGTCTATTGATTCCCGATATACGGACGAGTAAATGATTGAATCCGACCGACTGATCTCAGCCCGGGCCGGTGACAACGAAGAGGTTCAGGATCGTGCTATCCGGCCCGCGTTGCTCTCCGAATATGTGGGGCAGCCTGCGGTGCGGGAACAGATGGATATCTTTATCTCGGCTGCCAGAGGGCGCCGGGAAGCGCTGGATCATGTTCTTATTTTCGGGCCACCCGGGCTTGGCAAAACCACGCTGGCCAATATTATTGCCAATGAAATGGGGGTGGCGATAAAGACCACCTCCGGCCCGGTTCTTGAAAAAGCCGGTGATCTGGCTGCGATGCTCACCAATCTTGAAGAGAACGATGTTCTCTTTATTGATGAAATACACCGGCTCAGCGCCGTAGTAGAAGAAATACTGTACCCGGCGATGGAAGACTATCAGCTGGATATCATGATCGGCGAAGGGCCGGCAGCGCGCTCGATCAAGCTGGATCTGCCACCCTTTACTCTGGTTGGGGCAACTACCCGGGCAGGTTTGCTGACGTCTCCACTGCGGGATCGCTTCGGCATCGTGCAGCGTCTGGAGTTCTATAATACGGCGGATCTTACCCACATTATCGTACGCTCCGCACGGCTTTCCGGTGTGGATATTGATGAAGAAGGCGCCTATGAGATAGCGCGCCGCTCACGCGGAACGCCCCGGATAGCCAACCGCCTTTTGCGGCGCGTGAGAGACTATGCGGAAGTGCGGGCCGACGGACACATCAACGCAGGCATTGCGGACCAGGCTCTGAACATGCTGAAGGTCGACAGCGAGGGCTTTGACCACATGGACCGGCGGTTGCTGCTGGCGATGATTGAAAAGTTTGATGGCGGCCCTGTGGGTGTTGAAAGCCTGGCAGCCGCAATCAGTGAGGAACGCGGCACCATTGAAGATGTGCTTGAACCTTTTCTGATTCAGCAAGGTTTCATAATGCGCACACCCCGTGGTCGTATGGTCACATCTCACGCTTATCAGCACTTTGGTATCGTGAAGGAGGGCTCAGGCTCGGAAGGAGGCCCCTTTGAGTGACGGCGAAGCGGCAGCAACGTTTGGCTGGCCAATCCGGGTTTATATAGAAGATACAGACGCCGGAGGCATTGTTTTTCATGCCCGCTACCTGCACTACATGGAACGCGCCCGCACAGAGTGGGTTCGCAACTGCGGAGTGGAGCTCAGGGCAGGATTGGCTGATAACATAAGCTATGTCGTACAACGCCTGTCAATTCATTACGCGGTGCCGGCCAAGCTCGATGATGAGCTTGTCGTAACGGCAGAGCCTGTGGCGTTTGGCCGGGTCTGGATGGAATTCAGGCAACGGGTTGTGCGGGTGCAGGATCAGAAGCAGTTGTGCGAGGCCGATGTAAAAGTTGCGTGCATAGCACTCGACAGCGGTAGGCCAAAGCGTTTACCGGATAATATGCGAGGTTTGCTTGAGCAGGCCACACTTTCAAACGAAACAAAACACGACATAAGCCAGGAGTAAGCGGTGGATTCGGAATTGTCAGTCTGGAGTCTGATTTCAAATGCCGGTGTGTTGGTGCAGCTGGTTATGTTGTTGCTTGCAGCCGCATCGGTGGTGTCATGGGCGCTCATCTTTCAGCGCTTTCAGGTGTTTCGTAAAGCCCGGCAGGCGCAGCTCGCGTTTGAAGAGCGTTTCTGGTCCGGCATGGATTTGGGGCAACTCTACCGCGAAGTGAACGCTGATCCCACACCCTTCTCTGGTTTGGAGTCGTTATTTCGAGCCGGCTTCAAAGAGTTTTCCCGGCTGCGCCAGCAAAGCCGCGACGCCGATGCTGTTATGGAAGGAACCCAACGAGCCATGCGGGTTGCGTTCTCGCGCGAACAGGAACGCCTTGAAGCTCATCTGCCGTTTCTTGCCACAGTCGGCTCTACAAGCCCGTATGTAGGCCTGTTCGGCACCGTTTGGGGCATCATGAATTCGTTTCGTGGTCTGGCGCAGGTTCAGCAGGCTACGCTGGCTACGGTGGCTCCAGGTATTTCAGAAGCACTGATTGCAACCGCCATGGGCCTGTTTGCGGCGATTCCTGCGGTCATAGCCTATAACCGCTTCTCGACCAAGTCGGATGCGCTTCTGAAGAACTACGAAACCTTTGCCGACGAATTTTCCAGCATTCTGCATCGTCGTGTTCACAGTGCCGACAAGGGCGCATCGTAGTGACGAGAGCAATGATGCAAACCGTTAACAGCCGGAGTACAGCGCTATGAAAGGTATGGGGATGATGCCCGAAAATCGGAAGAAGCCGATGTCGGAAATCAACGTCGTTCCATACATCGACGTGATGCTGGTGCTGTTGATTATTTTCATGGTCACGGCGCCGATGCTTGTTCAGGGGGTGAAAGTCGATCTCCCGGAGACTACATCTGACCCGATTCAGGCAGATAAGAATGTGGAATCCATCATCGTATCTGTGGATGCCAACGGCGCCTATTACGTAGAAGTCGGCGACAAGGGCAGTGACCCCATGCCGCTCTCGGAAGTCCGTGAACAAGTGGCCAAGATCCTGTCTCAGAGAACATCCGGCGATATACTTGTGCGCGGTGATGAGAATGTGGATTACGGCACTGTGGTTCGTTTGATGTCCACTCTCCAGGGTGCGGGGGCAACCAGCATTGGGCTGATTACCGACTCGGCCCCGGACGACACGTGAGATCAGTGCAGGTGGAATTGTCGTGATAGGTCAGCAACGGGAATTCAGCAGCACCGGAGTGCCGCCCTGGAAATCGCCAGTCGCGCTGTCGGTTGCTTTGCATCTGCTTATTGCAGGCGTCGCTCTTGCTGGCTGGTCGTGGTCTTCTCCTATCCAGGAACCACCTCCCAGCAGCATCTCCGCTCGCCTTATTACGCAACAGAAGCCGGAGCCGAGCCCGATTGTTGAACCGGTAGATCAGCCGGATAAAGAGCGGGAGCAAAAGGAGCTTGAGAAACAAAAGCAGGCGGAAATTCAAAAGCGCCTGAAAGAAGAAGAGGCACGCAAGGCCGCGGAGCAAAAGAAGCGCGAAGACGCCAAGCGTATAGCCGAAGAAGACATCCGCAAACGCGAACAGGCTAAGGTCGAAGAGCTTAAAGCTCAAAAGACCCGTGAAGCGGCAGCGGCGCGTCAGAAAGCGGAAGCTGAGGCGAAAGAACGAGAGCGCCGCAAGGCGGAAGCTGAAGCCGAGAAACAGCGTCAGCAAGAGGCAAAGCGCAAGGCTGAAGAAGAAAAGCAGCGTAAGGAAGAGCAACGCAAGCGGGAAGAAGCCGAGCGTAAGAAAAAAGAGGAACAGGCACGACAGGAAGCTGAGCGCAAGCGGCTTGAGGCTGAGCGGCGCCTTCAGGAACAGCAACTTGAGGCCCAGGCTGAACAAGCCAGAAAAGCACGCGCGGATGAAGCGCTGCGTCAAGAACAGGCTGCCGCTGCCAGGGCCAGAGAAACGCAGATGCTGTCGGAGAGCCAGAAATATCAGGCACTGATCCGTGAGCGGCTCAGTCAGGCATGGTACCCGCCTTCATCGGCAACAGAGGAAATGACAGCGCGACTGCAGATTACCTTGCTGCCAACTGGCGAGCTTGCGGGAGTGAGGCTTGTTGCTTCCAGCGGGAATACAGCGTTTGATAACTCCGCGTTGCAGGCAGTAAAGTCTTTGAATCGGTACCCGGTGCCAGGTGAGCGGGATACGTTTGAAACCTATTTCCGCCAGTTCACGATCGAATTCAATCCTCGAAGATTGAGATAAGGAAGCGGGTAACACCATGATGCGTAAAATTTCATTCAGACCATTACAGGCCCTTTTTCCAGCGGTTGCCCTGATGCTTGTGGTAGCCACCAGCGCCCAGGCTGAACTGTTAATCCGGGTGACTGAAGGTGCCGATTCCGCTATTCCGGTATCGGTGGTGCCGTTTGCAGAAAACGGCAGCATGCCAGCAGGCGATAAGGTCAGCGGCATTGTGCAGGCCGACCTGGCGATGAGCGGCGAATTTCGCCCTTTGCCGCCTCAGAAAATGCTGAGCCTTCCGTCAAAACGGGCTGATGTGTATTTCCGCGACTGGCGTCTGCTCGGCCAGCGGTACGTGCTGGTAGGCGAACTCACCCGCAACGGCGACCGGGTAGAGGCCCGCTACGAGCTGTTCGACGTTAACCGTGAAGAGCGGATACTGGGTGAGGCAGCGGCAGCGCCCGCTTCAAATATGCGCTCACTGGCCCATCACATTAGCGATAAAGTGTATGAAGCCATCACAGGGGTTCCCGGCGCATTCTCGACCAAGCTTGCGTATGTAACGCTCGACAGGGCTAATGGTAACGCCCGTTACCGGCTGCAGGTAAGTGATATTGATGGAAAACGCGCCCGAATCCGCTTGGAGAGCAAAGAGCCGATCCTGTCACCGGCCTGGTCACCGGACGGAAAAAAACTGGCGTATGTCTCGTTTGAAACGGGCAAGCCTGTCATTTTTGTTCATGAGCTAGGCTCCGGTGAACGCAAAAAAGTGGCGGACTTCCCGGGTTTGAACTCAGCACCTGCTTGGTCGGCAGACGGACAATCCCTGCTGATGACCTTATCGAAAGATGGTAACGCCGAAATCTATCAAATGAACCTTCAGTCCCGCAAAGTGACAAAGCTCACCAATCACTGGGCAATAGATACCGAAGCGACTTGGGACAGTTCAGGTGAAGGAATCTTTTTCACCTCGGATCGCTCAGGTGGTCCGCAGATTTATTACATGGCAAAACCGGGTGCCGAGCCGCGTCGGATTACGTTTGGCAGCCGTTACAATGCAAGGCCGCGTCCGGATGCCTCCGGTAATTACGTGTATTACGTGCATCAGCGTGACCGGGCATTCACCATCGCCCGCACCAATCTTAAAAACGATGAGGAAACGGTTCTCACTCGTACAGAATCCGATGAGTCCCCCAGCGTGTCGCCAAATGGCCGCATGTTGATTTATGCCACCAAGCAAAGTGGTGAAAGTGTACTGACGGTCATCTCCGCTGATGGCGGCGCCGCGTACAGTCTTCCCGCCTCGGAAGGTGACGTTCGCGACCCGGCCTGGGGGCCTATTGTTCGGTAGTCGGTGACGGCGCATGCGGTCACCTGAAAGGCAGAAGTTAAAGTTAATCAACGGAAAGGAATAAACCATGAAGTTGTCAGCTCAAACCAAAGTACTTGCTCTATTGTTCTCTGCAGGCCTGTTCGCTGGCTGTAGCACCACCGGTGAAAACATGGATGAAGGGGGCTACGGCTCCGACGTTGCGCCTATTGATCAGGATGGCGGCTCTACCGTGTATGGTGGCGGTGACCAGGGTGGTATTTCTTCGTCCTCAATGACCGAGTCAGAGCGGATGGAAGCTCAGCAACAAGCTGAACAGGAAGCCCTGCGCGACATTACCACCTTCTATTTCGATTTTGATACCTCCGAAATCAAGCCAGAAGCCCGCGACGTGCTGGTAGCCCACGCCCGTTATCTGTCCAACAATCCCGGCCAGAACGTGCGCCTTGAAGGTCACGGTGATGAACGTGGCTCCAAGGAATACAACCTGGCTTTGGGTGAGCGTCGTGCCAACGCCGTTCAGCGTTTTCTGATTGTGAATGGCGCTTCACGGGGCCAGATGGAAACCGTAAGCTATGGTGAAGAGAAGCCGGCGGTGATGGGTTCGTCAGAGAGTGCATGGGCACAGAATCGCCGTGTGGAGCTCGTATTCCAGTAAACGTAAACACAACATCAGGTTAACCCCATGAGAAAGCAGCTCATGGCGGCAGTTGTTTTCCCGCTTGCCTTGGGGCAAGCGGGAATGACGCTGGCGCAATCATCTACGCCCGCATTCCAGAACAGTGCTTCGGAAGCCCAGCGCAAGGCCAATTCCAGTCAGGCTACGTCTGAGCTCTTCTACATGATCCAGCAGTTGCAGGGTGAAGTCCGGCGGCTTCAGGGTGAAACCGAAGAACAGCGACACCTCATAAAGCGCCTGCAAGATCAGGGGCGAGACCGCTACATCGATCTGGATCAACGTATCCTCGATCTTTCCGAGAAGGTCTCAGCTCAACCCCAGGCTGCCGAGAGCGGTGGTGGAGAAGCTGGCGCGCAGGATAAAGGCGCTGCACAGATACGCGAGTATCGTCAGCCTGAGGCTGAGGAGAGAAAGGCGTATCAGGCCATTCAGGATCTCATTCATGGCCAGAAAAAGTACGATGAGGCCATCAGTCGGATTTACGAATTTATCGACAAGTATCCCGAAGGGGACCTTACGGTGAATGCCTACTATTGGCTGGGAGAGGTGTATCTGGTAAAGCCGCAGCTTGAGCAGGCCAGGCAGGCGTTTTCGATTGTCGCAACTCGCTATGCAGATCATCGCAAAGCGCCGGATGCTGTCTACAAATTAGGCGTAACGCTGGATCGGTTGGACAAGAAAACCGAAGCTCGTCAGCAGATGGAGCAGGTTGTAAATGACTACCCGAAAAGCGAAGCGGCTCGCCTCGCCAAGAAATTTCTGGACTCAGGTCAGGGTTGAGTTGCGAGTAATTAAAAGAATATTGAAAAACATGGCGCGAAAGGGTTGATCGACGGGGAAAAATCATTACTATATGCGCCTCGCTTGGGTCGTTAGCTCAGTTGGTAGAGCAGTTGGCTTTTAACCAATTGGTCGATGGTTCGAATCCATCACGACCCACCATATTCGATATTCCGGGGCATTTTCTGAGCCGCCTTGGGATCGATCAGGGTCCGGGCACTGATCACTAGTTTTGGGTCGTTAGCTCAGTTGGTAGAGCAGTTGGCTTTTAACCAATTGGTCGATGGTTCGAATCCATCACGACCCACCATATTTTGAAGTTTGAAAATTGAAGCTTCTAAGGACTGCAGAGATGTGGTCCTTTTTTTTGTCGGTTTGTTCCTCTGATCCCTGTTCCTCCTGTCTGATTTACACCTCTTTCCTATTTGCAACCTGCAACCATAATTTGACCAGCATCAATTCCTCAGCGCATTCGTTTCATGAAGGCTGATAATTGGGCAGGAGCGGTCTAGGATAGTCATATGTTTTGGTTACATCTTGTAACCACATGTTCAGGTTACAGCTTGGGTGCGCCGGTTGTCAGAGGCACCTGAGAAGCGGGGTGTTCTATAGTGACTTTGAGCAGTTCTGGCGAATCAGCCGATATCGAACGCATCATTCAGGAATATGTTCCAGGCAAGCAGGTAACTCTGGCGCATTTGCTCGCAAATCCTACTGAAGATCTTTGTCACAAGGTTGGAGTTGAACATGCGGAGGCTGTTGGCATTCTTACCCTGACGCCTGGCGAAACAGCCATTATCGCCGGAGACGTAGCAACCAAGTTCGCATCAGTAAAAATCGGATTTCTGGATCGTTTTTCGGGGGCACTTGTCCTTACCGGGAGTATTGGGTCGGTAGAAGAAGCATTAAGCGCGATTCTGTCTACATTGGAGTCGTCACTGGGATACAGAGTATGTCACGCAACCCGGACGTGAATGAGCATCAACTACATCCTGATCTGGCAGATTTTGTGCTGGTGGGTGATGTCGGGAGTGGCAAAACAGCGCTCACTCTTGCACTGCTTGAATCCACTGACGAACTACTGAAAACCCAGGCTGTTGTGTTTCATCCCAGCCATGTTGTGGACACGCCAGGCGAGTTCACTAGCCGCCCTGCATACTATGGCGCTTTGCTGTCTACCATCGCGGAAATCAGTACGGTTGTGTATCTGCAGTCTGCCAACAGCAGAGCCTTTTCTTTGCCTCCGGGCCTTTTGCATGTCTATCCCGACAAGCGGGTTATCGGAGTGGTCAGTAAAACGGATTTGCCCGACGCCGATACTGAATCTGCCTGTCGAGTAATGGCGGATCACAATATTTCTCCACCATATTTTCTGACCTCTACAGCAACCGGCGAGGGTGTTGCCGATTTGAGGTCTTTTCTGATCAGTTTACAAACATCGGATGCCGGTATGGGTGCCTGCGAAGAACGTGCTGAGCAGGCGGTCGTCGGCGGAAATGAATATTGATACAAACCTGATAGGGGCCGGATTATGAAATCTCTGTTTACGGCTGAAAAAATAAAGGAGCTTCACAAGAGCGGGGAAACCTCCGTAGAGATCTCTCCCCAGAGCACAATCATTACGCCGGAAGCGCGTGATGTTGCCAAAAAGCTCGGTGTGAAGATTATTGATGTTACGGCCAGCATCGAGCCTCGGAAAAGCAGCAGATCTCATGCGGGCAGCCTCCCTGACAATCTTCAGGATATCAAAAAGGCGGTAAGGGCGAAGTTGCCAGCTGGGCACCAGAATTCCGCCTTGCTTGACCAACTGATCGAAAAGGCCCTGAAGGAGTTGCAGCACCAGGATGCGGCAGGCCCTTCATGTGCACGCGAGAAAGCGCCAAATGGCGTTGTTCTTGTGCGTGGCAGTTCTGTTAAACCTGGTAAGTTCGAGGGTGCAGGCGGCAAACCCATAGGTCTGACTGATGTGATTGGTTCCGCCGATAACAGCTCCATTGCTGCTGGCTATATGCAGTGGGAGAACTGCAGTTTCCCGTGGACCCTGACCTACGATGAGATTGATGTGGTTCTGGAAGGTGAGTTGCACATTACCTGTGGCGATAAGACTCATATTGGCAAGCCGGGTGATGTGTTTTTTATACCCAAGGGAGCGGCAATTGAGTTTGGATCTCCCGGGAAAGTGCGTTTTGTGTATGTGACTTACCCGGCGGACTGGTCAGCGCAATAAAAGGGGTTGTATCGATGCCATCCTGGATAACAGAAGCCAGTTTGCGAGCCGAGCATGGCCTCGCCCATGGCAGCGAGGTTCACCTGCCTGAAGGCGCCAGACTTACCCCGTCTGCAAGTCAGCTTTTGGCCGAGCGCAAGATCCGTATCAAATATATAGCCGATGACGGCCGGGTTTTTCTTCCCGATGATGCGGATGCAGGTGCAAGCCAGAAAACTCCGGTGCACCCACTCACCAGTGCGAATGCACGGCCTGGCAACCGTTGTGCCGTGTGCAATAGCCACGTTGAAAAGAAAACCGAGTTGCTGACTTTGCTGGACAGCGAGCAGTTGGTTCCCAAGACGCACCCCAGAATCGCATTGCGAGGCAAGCTCGATACACTGATTTCCCAGACCGTATGGGTACAGACTCAGTTTGCCGTCAGCTTTGAAAAATACCCGCTGCTGTGCCACTCCCTTGCAGACCTGCGCTCATTTATGGGCAACCTTCTGCGTAGCGAAGTCACCGGCGAGGTTCAGCCGGAGATCAGCATGGGTGATCTGGACGATGAAACCATTCACCGGATCTCTCATCACCCTCTTAAATACCTTGGCCACGACCACATAGTTCCGGAATTGTCCCACGGCCCAAACGTATCCTTGCTGAACGTTCTCAGAGCCATGGCGCGGGAAGCGGAAATTGAGGCCTGCAAAGCGTTTCAGACGGACAGTTTTAATCTCACACGGCCGGATATCGTGCAGGGGCTCAATCGCCTGAGCAGTGCGCTTTATGTGTTGATGCTCATGGTTCTTGTTGTTGAAACAACCGGATCACTTCCCGAACTCGGGGTGGTTTCATGATCAAGGTGATGGAGCAGTGCCGAAACGCTTGCCGCGAAGCTCCCAGGCGCATCGTTTTCCCTGACGCGCTCGATGAAAGGGTTCTGCATGCGGCAAATGAACTGCAGCAGCGCGGTCTGGCTCAACCCATTTTGCTTGGTAACCCGTTTGAGCTTCGGGATTACGCCCAGAAAACGGGAATAGCTATGCAGTGTTTTTCAATTGTGGATCCATCTCGCTCACCATGGATGGACTCGTTTATCAGTGCTTACCAGGATAAAAATGAGGGGGTGGGCAAGAATGAAGCCCGGGACCTCATGCGTGATCCGCTGTTTTTTGGAGCCATGATGGTAAAGCGCGAGCAGGCTGATATCTGTATTGCCGGCAATATTTCGACCAGTGGCAATGTCATCCGGGCGGCCATAAGGGTTATCGGTGCGGCCGAGGGGCATAAAACTGTGTCCTCATTTTTTCTCATGTCCGCCGCCGATGGTAGCAACAGACGATTGTTTGCTGATGCAGGGGTTATTCCGGAGCCCACAGTGGAACAGCTTTCTGATATCGCCATCGACTCAGCTCGCAGTTTCGAGAGGCTTACAGGAGAGCAGGCGCGGGTCGCGTTGCTGTCATTTTCTACCAAAGGCAGTTCACAGCATCCGGCAGCCAAGCGGGTCATGGAAGCGTTTGAGCTGACGCGCTCCCGGGCTCCATCGCTGATTATTGATGGTGAATTGCAGTTTGATGCAGCTGTGGTGCCCTCGGTTGCTCTGAAAAAGGCACCTGATAGCCCGTTGAAAGGTAACGCGAATGTTTTGATATTTCCGTCACTTGAAGCTGGAAATATCGCTTATAAGGTCGCCCAGCGCATGTGTAATTACATGGCACTGGGGCCGATGCTGGAAGGTTTGGCGAAACCTATGCATGACTTGTCGCGGGGCTGCACGGCCGACGATATCGTCGACGTCGCTATTGTGGCGTCATGCATGGTTAACAAAGAGTAGTGACACCCTGAGGAGAACAAATCATGAACGAAGCACTTGGAATTATTGAAACAAAGGGCCTGACCGCCCTGATTGAGGCCTCTGACGCAATGGTTAAGGCAGCCAGAGTTCAGCTTGTTGGCTACAAACAGATTGGTAGTGGTCTTGTAACTGCGATGGTTCGGGGCGATGTAGCGGCCTGCAAGGCAGCTACGGATGCCGGAGCCGCCGCAGCGCAGAGGCTGGGGGAGCTGGTGGCTGTGCACGTGATTCCGCGTCCGCATGGAGATCTGGAATTGATATTCCCTATTACTCCTTCTGGACAGCCTTCATCCGATGCCTGAGGCAATCAGGCAACAATGAAAAAGGTTTATTCAGATGAACGCAGTCTGGAAGCAGGCTTCAGAACAAGCCGAAAGGCATGAGGGTATTAGCATGATGGAAGCATTAGGCATTATTGAAACGAAAGGTCTGACGGCTCTTATAGAAGCCTCTGACGCCATGGTTAAAGCTGCCAGGGTTGAATTGGTGGGCTATGAGCAAATCGGTCATGGTTACGTCACTGCTCTGGTCAGAGGTGATGTTGCTGCCTGTAAAGCTGCGACAGACGCAGGAGCGGCGGCAGCACAGCGGCTTGGTGAACTGATCGCCGTCCACGTTATTCCAAGGCCACACGCAGATCTGGAAGCTATTTTTCCGATCGTGCCGAGAAAAGCGGCAGAGGCGGGAAAACCGAACCCGGGGAAAAAAGCATAGGGCTAAGGCTAACTGATCTGGAAGAAATCCCATGAGACTTGCAAAGGTTATCGGTCAAGTCGTTGCTACTGTCCGCAGCGAGCGTTTGGGGATGGATAAGCTGGCCTTGGTCAAGTTTATCGATCAGGACGGGAAGGAAGAGAGCCCAGTCATGGTGGCAGCTGACCGACTGGGCGCAGGGGAAGGTGAATGGGTGCTGGTGGTGGGTGGCAGTTCTGCTCGCATGTCCATAGATAGCAGCGGCCATACACCTGTCGATCTTAGTATCGTTGGTATTATCGATGAAGTTACCGGTGGCTCGGAAACCTGGTTTCAGAAGTCCCAGCGACGTTACTAGGCCACTTTTATCAGGCTGTCATAAATCGTCAGGCAGCGTCGGAGAGAGGGAACATTCAGATGGATGCACAGCAGATTGAGTCCATCGTTCGCCGCGTTATCGAGCAGCTGAACTCGCCACAGCGCGACGGTGAAAGCTACGGCATATTCGGAACGCTTGATGATGCCGTAGTGGCAGCTCAGAGTGCCCATAAACAGTTGAAGTCGGTGGCACAGCGAGAGGCGATCATCGCGGCGATACGGCGCGTCGGGCGCGAGCATGTACAGGAGTTGTCACAGCTTGCAGTTCAGGAGACCGGGTATGGCCGGGTAGAGGATAAAATACGCAAACACAATCTGGTGCTCGATAAAACGCCCGGGGTAGAAGCCATTGTGCCGATGGCGCTTACGGGTGATCATGGATTGTCACTTGTCGAAAACGCACCTTGGGGTGTAATTGCATCGGTTACCCCTTCAACCAACCCCTCTGTGACTGTTCTGAATAATGCGATCAGCATGATCGCAGCCGGAAATTCCGTTGTGTTCTCCCCGCACCCCGCAGCAAAAGCGGTCTCCCTGCGTGCTATTCAGCTAATTAACCGTGCCTCCGTAAGTGCTGGAGGGCCGTCAAATATCGTGACTTGTGTGCAAGACCCCACGATTGAGGTAGCCACCCGGTTGTTCCGCTTCCCCGGCATTCGCCTGCTTACCATTACCGGCGGTGATGCAGTGGTGAATGCCGCGCGCAAAGTCACCGACAAGCGCCTGATAGCCGCCGGACCGGGCAATCCTCCGGTCGTGGTGGATGAAACGGCGGATATAGAGCGGGCTGCGATTAGTATCGTGCAGGGCGCGTCGTTTGATAACAACATTATCTGCGTAGATGAGAAGGAAATCGTTGCGGTCGATTCGATTGCGACTGAGTTGAAAGAGGCCATGTGCCGGCACGGTGCCGCTGAGATCAATGCGGATCAGGCAGATGCTGTGGCAAGGCTGGTTCTGGCAGGCTATCCCGGCCCCAGTCCGCGTCCGAAACCGGAATGGGTAGGGCGCGATGCAGAAAAAATCGCAGCAGCAGCGGGCTTCAGCGTCCCGGCGGGCACTCGCTTGCTCGTTGCAGAAACCGCACGGGACCATGCTTTTGCTACAACCGAAATGATGCTTCCGGTTATTGCACTGATACGCGCCCAGGATGCAGACGAGGCTATCGACTGGGCAGTGGAACTTGAAGCCGGAAACCTCCATACCGCAGCCATGCATTCCCGGAATATCGACAATCTCTCCCGTATGGCTCTGGAAATTAACTGCAGCCTGTTTGTGAAAAATGGGCCTTGCATTGCCGGGCTGGGCGCGGGCGGCGAAGGGTGGACATCCATGACGATATCAACCCCCACCGGTGAAGGCGTTACTAATGCCAGCACTTTTGTGCGCAAGCGGCGTTGCACCATGGTGGATTCGTTCCGGATCGTCTGACAAGGAGATAGTAATGAGCAGGACGATGGCCGAGGTTAACCGGTTGCTGAAGAAAACTGCCGGCCTGATCAACGATGACACTGCCCGGCCATTTCAGGGCGAGTTCAGCGTAGGTGTCGATCTGGGCACAGCAGATATTCAGACAATTGTGCTGGACGCCGATGGTAATCCGTTGGCCGGTTATATGGATTGGGCCAATGTCGTCCGGGATGGTGTGGTCGTTGATTTCTTTGGCGCCAGCCAGATTGTCCGGGAACAGGTCCAGCGTGCGAGCGCCAAGCTGGGTATTCATATTGAACATGTCAGCACGTCTTTTCCTCCAGGTACCGACTCACGTATTTCAACCAACGTTATTGAAGCTGCCGGTCTTAAAGTGGCTGGCGTTATTGATGAGCCAAGCAGTGTGGCGAAGCTGTTGCAGCTTGATCATGCGGCGGTGGTCGATATCGGTGGTGGCACCACGGGAACCGCAATTATCGAACAGGGCCAGGTTGTCTGTTCCAGGGATGATGCTACCGGTGGCCGTCATATAACGCTGGCTCTGGCTGGCCACTTCGGTATTCCCTATGAAGAAGCCGAAGAGATGAAGCGCACCAGCAAGGATCTTGCTCTGTGCCGGCTGGCGACACCGGTAATTGTGAAAATGGCAGATATTGTTCATGGCCATATTGCGGGTAAGAAGGTGCCAGCAATCTATCTGACCGGAGGCTCCTGTGCGTTGCCGGGATTTCTCGAGGTATTTGCCGCGGAGTTTCCGGATGTTGAGGTTCTGCTTCCCTCACACCCGCTCTATCTGACGCCACTGGCGATCGCCAGCTATTCGGACGTACTCCAGGCAAGAGAAGTGAGGGCCGGATGATATGCATTCGCTAGAACCGTCACTGGACAACGCGTTGATTGAGGACATCGTCACCCGCACAGTAGATGAGCTGACACCTTATGGTCTGTTCAATTTTAATGCACCGCGCCAGACATTGATGGGCGAGGGCGCAATTCTCAGAATTGGTGAGATGCTCGGCAAGCTGGATGTAACTCATGTGCTGGTAGTCGCAGACCGTGTGGTACATGAAAAAGGTCTGATGAAAAGCATGGAGCGCAGCCTCGAACGCGTAGGCATTGAGTTCACAATTTATCCTGCTATTACTCAGGAACCTGATGAAACCGTAGTCGCTTCTGCCACCGAACTGCTGACTCGCAACAAGGCAGACTTTGTACTGGGTTTTGGCGGTGGATCTGCACTGGATGCAGCCAAGGCCATTGCCCTGGCAGGAAGTAGTCAGAGCAGCTTGCACCAACTGGCAGAGCCGGGGTTCAGTGGTCGCCGAAGCGTCGGGTTGGGTGCGGTTCCAACGACAGCCGGTACCGGATCGGAAGTCACTGATATCAGTGTAATCATGCGTGCTGACCGGCGGCACAAGTTCGTTATCAAGAATGTCGATCTTATGCCCGATCTGGCAATCGTCGACCCAGGTCTTATGCTCAATTTGCCACCAATGGTGACTGCGGCAACCGGTATTGATGCACTCACACATGCCATTGAGGCCTATGGTGCGCGCAATTCCCATCCGCTCGCAAAGGCGTTGGCTATCTGCGCAATACAGAGCATTGCTGAGGCGTTGCCTATTGTGGTGGGCAACGGGGGAGAGAAGGCAGCCCGGCTTACCATGTCAACCGCATCCTATAAAGCAGGGCTTGCGTTCAGTAATTCCGGGCTCGGTCTGGTTCATGCCATATCCCATCAGATTGGCCCCCGCTGTAATCTGGCTCATGGCGTCGCCAACGGAATTCTTCTTCCTTACGTAATGAAATTCAATGCTCTGGTTTGCCAGCGGGAGTATGCCGCCATCGCTCATATGCTGGGCGTTACCCATGCCGGAATGACAGAGCGGGAGCGGTGTATGGCGTCAATCGACGCGGTCAGACAACTGCTCTCCGACATAGGGTTACCCGAAGATCTTGCGGGAACCAATATTCGTCGAGACGACTTTAGCGCGATTGCGATTGAAGCTCTGACGGACGTTTGCATCAGGGCCAACCCGAGAGACGTTACCGAAGTAGATATCGTGAAATTGCTCGAAGAGGCCTGCGGTACCAAAAAGAATCTGTGATTCGAATGTTTGCTAGAAAGCGGGGAGTTGATTATGGAAATGTTAAATCAAATAATCCTTTATATCATGATGACCTTTATGGTCATCGGCGCGCTGGATCGGGTATTCATGCAATTCGGAGGCTCTGAACCGGTTCTTGGAAAGCTCGGATTCGGAGGCATGGGTCGTTCGATTTCTGGCGCAGGCAGTCAGTTTGAAGAAGGTTTTCAGGCCATGGGAGCACTTGCGCTGGCTATGGTCGGTATTATCGCCATGGCGCCGGTGCTGGCCAAAATACTGTCGCCGGTCGTTGTACCTATATACACATTTCTGGGTGCTGATCCCGCCATGTTCGCCACCACATTGCTTGCCAACGACATGGGCGGATACTTCCTGGCGAAAGAAATGGCCACGGCCGTGGATGGCACAATTAACTATGGTGCCTGGATGTATGCGGGCCTGATTCTTGGCGCCATGATGGGGCCTACCATCGTATTCACCATTCCGGTTGCCGTTGGCATCATCAAAGAACAGGATCGCCCCTACCTGGCCTCCGGGGTACTGGCGGGCATTGTTACCATTCCTCTGGGCTGTATTGCCGGTGGACTTGCAGCCATGGCTTCAACGGTTTTGATACCCGGCACAGATGAGGCGATACAGTTCAATCTGCCACTGATTTTCATGAACCTGATCCCGGTGATTATTGTGTCTGCACTGATTGCGGCTGGTCTGTGGTTTATGCCAGAAAAGATGATCGGCGGTTTTTCAGTCTTTTCAAAGTTCCTGGTTGCGTTTATCACCATCGGTCTTGCGGCTGCAGTGCTGAAGCACACCTTGGGCATCACCCTGATTCCCGGAATGGACCCGATATTCATGGTGCCGGGCGACGAGCCGGGTGTCGATATGCGAGCCATCGAAGTCATCGGTTCCATTGCCATCATCCTGTTGGGCGCCTACCCCATGGTGCTGTTGCTCACCCGCTGGTTTGAAAAGCCATTGCTGAAGATGGGCGGTGTGCTGAACGTAAACCCCACAGCCGCCACCGGCCTGATTGCCACCCTGGCCAACAATATTCCGATGTTCCAGGTAATGAAGGACATGGACAGCCGCGGCAAGATTCTTTGCTCGGCCTTTGCCGTCAGCGCTGCCTTTACCTTTGGCGACCACCTTGGTTTCACCGCCGCTAACAAGCCGGACATGATCATGGCCGTCATCATCGGCAAGCTTGTCGGGGGTATCACCGCAGTTCTGTTCGCCATGCTGCTTGCCGACAAGATGATCGCGTCTATCGAGAAGAATGGTAAGCCGGGTCCGGACTTGGCCAGCTCAGAGGAAGCGGAAGGAAAACTGTGAACAGAAAGACCGTGCACAGTGTCGGTATTGATATCGGCACCACCACAACCCAGGTGATCTTTTCGCGGCTCACCATGGTTAACCGGGCACCTGTAACCCAGGTGCCCCGGTATGAGTTTGTGGAACGGGAGATCTTTTTCCAGAGCCCTGTCAGCGCCACCCCTTTGCAGGAAGACGGAACGGTTAATGTGCCCATGCTGCAGCAGTTTATCGATGAACAGTTTGCGGCGGCGGGGCTCGCTCTCAGTGATATCGAAACCGGTGCCATTATCATCACCGGTGAAACCTCAAAAGTGAAGAATGCCAAAGACACGGTTATGGGGCTTGCTGAGCGTTTGGGCGATTTTGTCGTGGCCACTGCAGGTCCGAACCTGGAGTCTGTGATTGCAGGAAGAGGCAGTGGCGCCGGAGACTTCTCCAAGCGCAACCACGCCAGGGTTCTGAACATTGATATTGGTGGTGGTACCAGTAATTACGTGGTCTTCAATAGCGGTCGGGTAGAGGACACCGCCTGTCTGAATATCGGCGGGAACCTTGTTAAAACCGACCCATCGGGATCTGTCACCAAAATCCGGGAACCCGCTAGGCTGGTTATCGAGTCGCTGTTTGGAGAGGCGTTAACTGAGAACCGATTAAACGCGGATAAGCTTAAAAAGATCGTGGATTGCATGGCGCAGCTGGTTGTTGATGTGATCGTCGGCAACCGCTCCGAACTGGCTCAAAAGCTGATGATGACGCCGTATCTGAAAGAGCCTGGCCAATTCGACGCTGTCTTCATAAGCGGCGGCGTCGGCACCAGTTACTACCGCCTGAAAACAGACGATCTTGACCCGTTCAAGTGGAAAGATGTCGGCGTACTGCTTGGCGGTGCTTTATTAAGGCACCCGACGCTAGGGGCTATGAATGTCAAAGAGCCAGCCCAGACCCAGCAGGCAACCGTTATCGGCGCTGGCGCCTACTCCATGTCCCTCTCTGGAAGTTCGATATGGATGAATGTGGATTCACTGCCTATTCGCAATATACCGGTGGTGGAGCCTCAGATCGACTGGGAGGAGGGCGATCAGCCACCGGTTTGCCAACAGATTGTCGAAGCCGCGGAGCGCATGGATCTGCGCCTGCGAGAGGATAACTACGCCATCGCGCTGGGCAGGGAAATGCCCATGAGTTATCAGGCTGTGAGCCACACAGCAAAAGAGATTGCAGACTATTACCAACAGCATGGTAACCGCCAGTCACCTGCAATCATCGTTACTGAAAATGATCTGGGTAAGGTGCTGGGGATGGAGCTGCAGCCCCGAATCGACCCACAGAAACTGCTGGTGATTGACGAAGTGCGCGCCGTTACCGGTGATTACATCGATATTGGTGAAAGTTTTTTTGGCGGGGAAGTTGTGCCATTAACCATCAAATCTCTGGCATTTCCTGCCTAGAGGGGGAGGTTTTTCATGAACTTGAAGACAACATTGTTCGGAAAGGTTTATCAGTTTCGTGATGTAAAGGACGTGCTCGCAAAGGCGAACGAACTCCGTTCGGGGGACGTGCTGGCAGGAGTAGCGGCAGAGTCGGCCCAGGAGCGAGTAGCTGCCAAACAGGTATTGGGCGAAATGCGTCTCGAAACCTTGCGGGAAAATCCTATAGTCCCGTACGAAGAGGATGCGATAACCCGGGTTATTCAGGACGCGGTAAACAAAGCGGTTTATGAAGATATCCGGCATTGGACCGTCAGTGAGTTGAGGGAATACATCCTGTCGGATGTACCCACCCGTGAAGACTATGAGCGGATGCGCAGAGGCCTTACGTCTGAAATGGTTGCCGCAGTATGCAAGATATGTTCGAACGGCGACCTCATGGTGGGTGCCAAGAAGTTATACGTGATTTCCAAGGCCAACTGCACCGTGGGTATTCCTGGCCGGTTTTCTTCCCGTTTGCAGCCCAATGATACCCGAGATGATATCGATAGCATCATGGTTCAGGTCTACGAAGGGCTAAGTTATGGCTGTGGTGACGCGGTTATTGGTATCAATCCGGTTACTGAATCAGTTGAAAACACCATTCGCATACTGAGTGCGGTCAAGGAAGTCACTGATAAGTGGAATATTCCGACCCAGGGTTGTGTGCTTGCTCACATATCCAACCAGATGGCGGCGCTTGAGAAAGGTGCACCCGGTGGCTTGCTGTTCCAGAGCCTGTCGGGCACAGAAAAAGGTCTCAATGAGTTTGGCGTCACCGTAGAGCTGTTGGATGAAGCCTATGAGATGGGTAAGCATTACTGCAAGCTAGCGGGTTCGAACATGATGTACTTTGAAACCGGCCAGGGCACGGCGCTTTCTGCCAATGCCCACCACGGTGCGGATCAGGTGACCATCGAAGCCCGGAACTACGGCTTGGCAAAACGCTATAAACCGCATCTGCTGAACACGGTTGTCGGATTCATTGGCCCGGAATATCTGTTCAACCATCAGCAGATCACGCGTGCTGCATTGGAAGACCATTTTATGGGCAAGCTGACCGGCATCTCCATGGGGTGTGATGCCTGCTATACGAACCACGCCGATACTGATCAGAACTCAAATGAAAACCTGACCACGTTGCTCGCAGCGGCTGGCTGTAACTATGTGATGTCCCTGCCACTGGGGGACGACATTATGCTGAATTACCAGACCACTGGTTTTCATGACGTTGTCACTGCCCGGCAGCTCCTGAGTTACCGTCCCGCTCCCGAGTTTGAGGCCTGGATGGAAACCATGGGTTTGATGGAAAACGGCAAGCTCACCGCCCGTGCGGGCGACCCATCCATCTTCTTTGATTGAGGTGACAACCATGGACGAGCAAACAATTCAGAGTATCGTCAATTCGGTGTTGCGTGAGCTGGGAGAAAAGGACCTTCCCGCCGGCCAGGTGACTCGTGTTCAGCCCGAAGGTAAAAGTACACAGCAAAATAATCCTCCGGCCTACAAGCCATCGGAGACGGCGGGCAGGCAAGGCAGTGGGCAAAGGCAGGCAGAGTCGGTCGATAAAGGTGACGGCCTTGAAGATCTGAGTCTGGATAAGTTTATTCACTGGAACGGCATTGAAAATGCGCATAACGATTCAGTAAACAGCGATATGGTCAAACAAACTGCGGCCCGCGTCTGCCAGGGCCGCGCGGGACCAAGGCCTCGCACCCGCTCACTTCTGCGTTTTCTTGCAGACCATTCCCGCTCCAAGGACACCGTAGTCAAGGAAGTGTCTCCGGAATGGTTGGAAAAAAAGAACCTCTGGGAAGTGCAGACGTGTGTTAATGATAAAAGCGAGTACCTCCGGCGCCCGGACCTTGGTCGTAAGCTCTCCGATGAGGCAAAGAAAACCATCAGTGAGCGCTGTAAGAAATCGCCTCAGGTGCAAGTGGTTATTTCTGACGGCCTGAGTACAGACGCGGTTACCAATAATCTGGACGAAATAATACCACCTCTTATGAAGGGCCTGGAAAGCGCTGGCTTTACTGTTGGCACCCCTTTCTTCCTGCGTTACGGGCGCGTGAAGGCCCAGGACGAAATCGGCAACTTGTTGCAGGCCGACGCCAATCTTCTGCTCATTGGCGAAAGGCCCGGGTTGGGGCAGTCTGAAAGCCTGAGTTGTTATTGTGTCTACAAACCCACGGAGAAGACGGTGGAATCCGACCGTATGGTTATTTCCAATATCCATAAAGGCGGTACACCACCCATAGAGGCAGCGGCTGTTATCGTCGATCTGACGCGCAAAATGCTTGAGCAAAAAGCGAGTGGGCTAAACCTTAAACGCTGAAGCCAAGGGCTCAGACTCATGGTTCGGAGTCCTCGAAAAGAGGCTCCCGGCAAGATATTGAAGGAGCACCATCATGGCAATTCGGGACGAAATCAGAGCATCGGTACTTGCAACCCGTGTTATCGCGTCGGTCGATGACGGGATGATGAAACAATTTAACCTGAAGAAGGAGCAGCGTTGCATCGGCATGATTACCGCCGACAGTGATGACGTTACCTACGTAGCCCTGGATGAGGCAACAAAAGCCGCACAGGTTGATGTGGTATACGCCCGATCATTCTATGCCGGAGCTGCGCATTCATCCGGCCTGTTATCCGGTGAGGTGATCGGTATTATCGCCGGGCCGGGGCCGGCTGATGTGATTGCCGGGCTTCAGAGAGCGCAGGAAGTGATCGAAAATGAGGCCTGCTTTTACTCGGCTAATGAAGAGGGCAGCATTGCTTATTTTGCCCATCTGGTATCCGCCACGGGGAGCTATTTGTCGAAAGAAGGCGGGTTAAAACGAGGCGACTCAATGGCGTATCTGATTGCACCGCCACTGGAAGCCATGTTCGGTATGGACGCAGCACTTAAAGCGGCCAGCGTGAAGGTTTCCAACTTCTTTGCTCCACCTTCTGAAACGAACTACGGTGGTGGGTATCTCACTGGCACTCAGGCAGCGTGTAAAGCTGCGTGCGAAGCCTTTGAGGAGGCAGTTCTGGCCGTTGCCAGAAATCCTATTGATATATGAGCGGCGCAGGTGACATGAACTCCCTTGTTGAAAAAGTCAGAAGCGCGGGTGTTGTGGGTGCCGGAGGGGCGGGTTTTCCGTCGTATGTGAAGATCCAGGTATCGGCGGACGTTTTGATTGCTAACGGCGCCGAATGTGAGCCCTTGCTGTACAAGGATCAGACGATTATTCAGAGGTTCTCAGCCGAGCTGCTTCAAGGCATGGCGCTTCTGATGGAACAAACCGGCGCCAGCCGGGGTGTAATCGCCATCAAGGAAAAACACCAGGACTCGATATCGCACATCGAACCACTCTTGCCCGGGAACATTGAACTCAAACGTATGCCCAACGTCTATCCGGCGGGCGATGAATACGAATTGGTCTATGAGATAACCGGGAATCGCATTCCTGCAGGCGGGTTGCCCAAGGACATCGGCGTACTGGTTCAGAATGTCGAGACGCTGGTAAACATTGCCCGGGCGGCAGAGGGCAGACCTGTGACCCGAACCATGATTACTGTGCACGGAGAGGTCGAGCACCCGTTCACTGCCTGGTTGCCCATAGGTATGCGCTTTGTGGAAGTTATCAGCCTGGCCGGCGCCATCACTTGTGATGACCCGGTAGTAATTGATGGCGGCGCCATGATGGGGCAGGTGGTCGACAACCTGGATACGCCGATTTCCGCTGTGAGCAGCGGATTGCTGGTGCTGCCAAGGGATGCCAATCTCGTGAAGCGACGCTCGGAAACCGAGCAGCAATACAAACGCATCGGAAAATCTGGTTGTGACCAGTGCACTCTGTGCACCGAGATGTGCCCCAGATACCTGCTAGGCTATCCGATACAGCCGCATCTGGTTATGCGATCACTGCTCACGACCGGTGAGGTCAGCGAAACCTTGTCGGTACATGCCCAGGCCTGTTGCGAATGTAATATCTGCACGCTGTGGGCGTGCCCGGAGCAACTGAACCCGCGAGATATCTGTGTTTCAACCAAGCGTGATCTCAAAGCCAATGATCTGTGGCTGACACCCGAACAGTTGCAGGGCCAGACTCGTGAGGTGCACAGCATGCGCGAATACCGGGGTGTGCCATCACAACGGTTGGCCCGAAAACTGGGACTGGCAAAATACGACAGTAAAACGGCGCGCTGGAAAGATATTGATACGGTGCCTTCCCGGGTCATTATTCCATTGCATCAGCGCATGGGCCAGCAGCCTGAGCCGGTCGTGAAAACCGGAGGCATAGTGGATGAAGGTGCGGTTATCGCAACAACGCCGGGCGATGGGATGGGCATTCCACTTCATGCCAGCATCAGCGGCAAGGTTACATTGATAGACGGATTTATCGAAATTAACGCCGTTAACTGACCCGGGTTCTGACAGGAATTGATCATGAGCAACAAAAGCGCGATCGGAATGATTGAAATGAATTCAATCGCAAAAGGCTACGCGGTAGGCGACGCCATGTTGAAGGCGGCGAACGTCGAAATTGTGTTTAACCGGACCATCTGCCCGGGCAAATTCATGGTCATGGTAGCCGGCGATGTGGCCGCCGTTGAGTCCGCCATGTCGGCGGGGCTGGATATGGGCAGCGAAACTATTGTGGACGAACTGATCATCCCCAATGTTCATCCGTCTGTCTTCTCCGCCATTAGCGGTACACGCGTAATCGAGGAAACGTCGGCCCTGGGTATTATTGAGACCTTCTCGGTTGCCACCATCATCGAAGCAGCAGACGCTGCAGTAAAAGCAGCGAACGTCGAGTTGATCGATATCCATCTGGCCATGGCAATCGGTGGCAAGGGTTTTCTGACCCTGACCGGCGACGTAGCTGCTGTGACTGCTGCCGTGGATGCGGGGACAGACTACATCAAGGCAAAAGGGCTTCTGGTTGATAAAGTCGTCATCCCACAGCCCCGGAAAGAGATCTTGCGAGACAAGTTATAGTCCGTACAGTGCTACTGCTGTCTGAAATGATATACTCAGGCATAGAAAGTAACTGAGGGAAGCTGCTCATGACTAAAGCGGAAGACCGAATCCTTGTTCAGGAACACTTGGCCCACGCTGCGGAGCCGAAGCCGCTCAGCGCTGATGAGAAGGCGCGGCTTGAAGCCCGTATCAAGGCTGTCCTCAAGGAAAAGGACGCCGTACTTGTGGCTCACTATTACACAGATCCCGACATCCAGCGCCTTGCTGAGGAAAGCGGCGGCTGTGTGGCAGATTCATTGGAAATGGCCCGTTTCGGGAATCAGCATTCGGCCTCGACGGTGGTTGTTGCGGGCGTTCGCTTCATGGGTGAAACGGCCAAGATACTGAACCCTGAAAAGCGCGTGTTAATGCCTACGCTGGAAGCGACCTGCTCCCTGGATGTCGGGTGCCCGGCGGATGAGTTTGAAGCCTTCTGCAATCAGCACAGTGATCGCACTGTAGTGGTGTATGCCAATACGTCTGCTGCTGTTAAAGCCCGCGCCGACTGGGTTGTAACGTCCAGCTGTGCCCAGGCAATTGTGGAAGACCTGGATGCCCGGGGGGAGAAGATACTCTGGGCTCCCGATAAGCACCTTGGCCACTATGTACAGAAAACCACTGGGGCTGACATGCTGCTGTGGGATGGCTCGTGCATTGTGCATGAGGAATTCAAACATCGCGGGCTGGAAGATCTTAAGGCGCTGTATCCCGACGCTGCTGTTCTGGTTCACCCGGAGTCTCCCGATGCCGTTGTGGAGATGGCGGATGTCGTTGGCTCAACCTCGCAACTGATCCACGCGGTACAGACCTTGCCGAATCAGGAATTCATTGTCGCGACAGACAATGGCATTTTCTACAAAATGCAGCAACTGGCACCCAATAAAACGCTTATTGAAGCGCCTACGGCCGGCAACGGTGCCACGTGCCGCAGCTGTGCCCAATGCCCCTGGATGGCGATGAACGGCTTGGAAAACCTTCTCCATGTGATTGAGAACGGTGATCAGGAAGTGCTGGTGGAGGAGGAAACCCGGGAGGACGCCCTAAGGCCCCTGCGCCGCATGCTGGATTTCACCGCAGGGATGAACCTGAAAGCGGCTGGTAACGCCTGAGCTTAGCTGTTTCTGTGCGCCTGAAGGCGGCTGGTGATCTCACTCAGCCGCTCACTCACCACCTGTCTCTGGGCAGAGCCTGCGGGCAACTTCTCCTGAGCCTGCCTGAGTTGCCTCTGGGCAGACTCCAAATCTCCCATGAGGGCATCGTATTCCGCCCGGGCGCGGTGCACGCCAACAATGTTCCTGGCCATGCCTTCGGCTTCTGCCAGTCTCAGCCACAGATACTCCTGCTGGGGCATCCTGCGCGTCAGCTGTTTCAGATATTCGGCTGCCTGAGTACCGTTCCCCGTTGCAATTTCCACATCGGCAAGAGTGGATGTGATCGGATAGTTGCCGGGGTTTCTACTCAGAGCGTCTTTGAGCAGAGCTCTCGCCTCGTCCAGTTTGTTCTGTTGCATCAAGATTTCTGCAAGCGTCACCTGAAAGGTTATCCGGCCCGGATTGCTGACCAGTAACTCCTTAATACCCTTGGCGGCCTTCTCGAACTGGTCGTTGCTCAGGTAAGCAACAGCCAGCCCGTAACGGATTGCGTCATTGCTTTGAGTGCCAGGTTTATTCAGGTGGTTTTCGAAGGTCTCTACGGCCAATTCGGGCGACTGCGCATAATGCACCTGCAGGCGGCTGCGCACCAGATGGTACTCCTGGCCGTCACTGATGGGTCTTTCCGGAAATTGTTCCGCACGGTTGCGGGTATCCGCCACCCGGTTCTGGGTCAGCGGGTGCGTTGAGAGATACTCCGGCATGTTGTTCCCCTGTAGCCGGTTCTGTCGCATCATGATCTCGAACATTTCCGGCATGCCGCGGGGGTCCATTCCTGCGGTTGCCAGGATATCCAGCCCCACCCGGTCGGCTTCCTGTTCGTGTGACCGGCTATACGCCAGCATGTTCTGGATGGCCAAAGCCTGAGTGCCGACAATGGCGGCAATCCCTATATCGGATTGCGTGACCGCAGACAGCACAATACCGGCGATCATCCCTGCAATGGTAAGGGGTGTACTGGTTTCCTGCTGCTCCAACCGGCGGGCAAAGTGTCGCTGGCTGAGGTGGGCAAGCTCGTGTGCGAGCACCGATGCAAACTGTTGCTCCGTGGCTGCGTTGAGGAACAAGCCTCCGTTTACGCCGACAATACCGCCGGGTACCGCGAAGGCGTTTATGGCTGGGCTATCAATGAGTGCAAAGGTAAGGTTGCGGTTATCCAGTGGCGCTGAAGGCACGAGTTTATAAATAATGGCACTCAGATAATCGTAAACCAGAGGGTCTGTTATGCGTGGTGCCGAGCGGCGGATTGATACCATAACCTGCTGCCCGATTTCGCTTTCCTGTTGTCCGGAAATAAGTCCGCCACCGGTTCCTCCGATATTCGGCAGCCGGGTTTCCTGTGCGCTAGCCGCGGAACCGGATACCAGCGCATAAGCGCAAGCCACGGCGACTAAAAGCTTTCGATAATAGCGGCACTTTATAAGGACGTTATTCATGTAATGCTGCGAGCTCCTGGTTCGACCTGCACCTGTGACAGCACAATACTGCTGAGATTCCGGCATAAAGTCCGGATCCGCTGATTAACAGGTATTGTGATGCAATACAGTATCACTGGGGGCATAATGCCGGCTTGCGAATTCCATGTCTTGTGATGGTGCACCCTCTTTATGGTCGATCGTACACTGGATACGTCCGGGCTGCGCTGCCCGATGCCTCTGCTGAAAACAAAGCTGGAACTCAACGGCATGGCGCCCGGCGAAAAGCTTGAGGTCATTGCCACAGATGCGGGCTCCGCTCGCGATATCCCGGCCTTTCTGGAGTTGTCCCGCCACCGCTTGGTCGACTCATCAGAAACTGAAGGCCATTACCGGTTTGTGATAGAGTGCGGCGGTTAATTTTCCGGAGTCCTTGATGTTCAGAATTTTACGCGGTCTTGCGCACAAATACTTTTCAGATGAAGAAGCTGTCATTCTTTTCCTGATTCTGGTGACAGGCACAGTTTTCATTATCTGGTTTGGTGCCATGCTTGCACCAGTGATCGGATCCCTCATTGTCGCGTTCATTTTGCAGGGCCTTGTTACCCGGCTGAACACTCTCGGCGTTCCCGAGGGTATAGCAATACTGAGCGTATTCCTGGTGTTTCTCGGCGTACTGGTGGGCTTCATTTTTGGCCTGCTGCCACTTATATGGACTCAGCTCAGTAATCTGGCCGGCGAGGCGCCCCGAATCATCGGCGAGCTTCAGTCCTATCTTGAGGTGCTGCCGGAAGAATACCCTCACATGATTTCGGCCGAGGCGGTGCGCAGTCTTTACCAGCAGGTGAGCACCGAAGTAGGGCACATGACTCAGTGGCTGGTGTCCTTCTCGTTATCAAGTATCCCGGATTTGGTGGCACTCCTGATTTACATGGTGTTGGTGCCTATCCTGGTGTTTTTCTTCCTGAAAGATCGTGAAGTCCTGCTTGGCTCCATTTCCCGGTTGCTCCCGCCCCAGCGACCGATGATGTTGCAAATCTGGCACGAAGTGAACCTTCAGTGTGCTAATTACGTTCGGGGGAAAGCTCTTGAAATTCTGATCGTTGGCAGCGCAACCTACATCGCGTTCAAATTCCTGGGTGTGCCTTATGCGGCGCTGCTTTCACTTCTGGTAGGCCTGAGTGTTGTGATTCCCTACATCGGCGCTGCCGTTGTGACCATTCCGGTTGCGGTGATTGCGCTGTTCGCCTTCGGCTGGGGCACCCATTTTATCTGGGTAATGGTGATATACGGAATCATTCAGGCCCTGGACGGAAACGTATTGGTGCCGGTGCTGTTTTCGGAAGTAAATAACCTGCACCCGGTTGTCATCATTATTTCAGTGCTGTTTTTTGGCGGTATTTGGGGGTTGTGGGGCGTTTTCTTTGCCATTCCGCTGGCAACCATGCTGAAAGCTGTATTTTCGGCCTGGCCGGTCAAGGAACCGTTCTCCTCAACCGCGCCAGAATAGATGTAGCTGCCGGGCCTCAGAGCGCTTTTACGGCCGCGAGCACTTCATCCACGTGCCCCGGAACCTTCACTCCACGCCATTCTTTACGCAGCACGCCATCCTGATCAATCAGGAACGTGCTGCGATCAATGCCCATATACTCTTTGCCGTATAACTTCTTAAGCTTGATGACGTCGAACAGCTTGCACAGCGCTTCGTCTTTATCGGAAATCAGGTGAAATGGAAATTCGAACTTTTTTCGGAAATTCTCGTGGGCCTTTAGCCCGTCTCGTGAGACCCCGAAAATCTCTGTATCCAGCTCAGCAAACGTTTTCATCTGATCCCGGAAGTCTTGCCCTTCGGTTGTACAGCCCGGCGTATTGTCTTTCGGGTAGAAATAAATAACCACATTCTTGCCGCGCAAATCCGCCAGACGAACGGTCTGGTCGCCCGTGGCTGCCGCTTCAAAGTCCGGTACCGGCTTGTTCAGTTCAACAGATGACATGACATCTCCTTTAATTCCCTTGTGTCAGTTCGTGCCCAACATTAACATAACCGTTTTATTCGGACGGAGTTTTTATGATTACGGGTAGCCTTGTCGCACTGGTCACGCCCATGCATCCAAACGGTGACATTCACTGGGAGGATCTGGATAAGCTGGTAGACTTTCATCTGGAGAACGGTACAGACGGTATCGTGGCTGTGGGGACCACCGGGGAATCCGCAACGCTCGATCAGAAAGAGCACTGCCGGGTAATTGGTCACGTCATCAAACGTGTAAATGGTCGAATCCCTGTTATAGCCGGTTCCGGTGGCAACAGCACGCGGGAAGCCATTTATCTTACGTCCGAAGCCCACAAGCTCGGTGCCGACGCTTGCCTGCTCGTTGTGCCTTACTACAACAAGCCTACTCAGGAGGGCTTGTATCAGCACTTTAAAGCCATTTCTGAAGCGGTGCCGGGTATCAGTCAGATGCTCTACAACGTCCCCGGACGTACCGCCTGCGATATGCTTAATGAGACCGTTCTGCGACTGGCTGATATCCCGAATATCGTTGCCATCAAGGACGCCACTGGCAATATTCCCCGTGGCGCAGAATTGATTGCAGCTCTTGACGGGCGCCTGGCGGTTTACTCAGGTGACGACGCAACTGCGGCCGAACTGATGTTGGCGGGTGCGAAAGGTAACGTTTCTGTCACTGCGAACGTAGCGCCCAAAGGTATGTCTGAGCTATGTGCAGCAGCCATCGCCGGCAATCGCGAAGAGACGGAGCGTCTGAACGAGCTTCTGATGCCACTGAACCGAAAGCTGTTCCTTGAGGCGAATCCCATACCGGTGAAGTGGGCTCTGCAGCGTATGGGCATGATTGGCGAGGGTATCCGACTGCCGCTGACCCCGTTTAGCGAGAAATTCCACGCCGAGCTTGAAGAGGCGATGAAAGCATCGGGTGTGCTCTGAGTTTGCAGATGCCTCCCCGGAAACAGTCCCCCACAGAGAGTAGGCCGATGCCGGTTCTTTCAGGAACCCGTAAGTTTGATGCATTCCGACCCATAGCGATTGCATCCGCGCTGTTACTGGCCGTCGCGACGTCCGGTTGCAGCTTTGTTGAAGATCGCTCCACACATTATGTAAATGCAAAGGAAGGTGATGCGCTGTCTCTGCCCGAAACGGCAGATTCCTCACGCTTCAACCAGGTCATGCCCGTTCGTGAAATAGATCCGGCGGATGCCAGCGAAATGTATCCGTCTGATATCCCCCGGCCCCCGGATATGACTTCGGAAATTCTCGAAGAAAACTATGTGGTTGAAGAGCTGGATGGCCGCGCCTGGCTGTTGGTAAACGATGTTCCAGGCCGTATTTGGCCAGCGGTAACAGCGTACATGAATGAGCAGGGCCTGGGCGTCGCCCACGACAACCCGCAATTGGGCCTGCTGCAAAGTGAGTTGGCAAACTTCAGCATGCGGGCCCGCGAGCTTCTGGAGCTATCGAGTGCGCCCTCCGAAGTAACCACTGCAGAGCCCAAAGTCGTATTGCAGGTTCGTGTAGCCCCAGGCGTGCGTCGGAAAACCACCGAAATCCAGGTACGCAAACTCTCCTCGGACAATCTCTCAGAAGAAGGTGCGTCCTGGCCTTCGGAGCTTATTTCCTGGCGAGGAATCACTGATCCTTCAGCAGAAGAGCTTTCGCTGCAAAAGCGCGTGCTTGCCGATCTTGGCGAATTTCTGAAAGCCCGAGAAGAAAGCAAATCGTTCTCCCGGGCGGCGTCAGGGATGGTTTCCAAGCCGCTGGTTAAACTTGTGTCCGAGGATGACACGGCAAAAGCCATCCGCATGGAACTTGATTATGGCCGTTCCTGGGCTGAGGTTAATCGGGCGTTTACCGAGTCGGATATTGCCATCGTTGATCTCAACCGTAGTGAAGGCTGGCTCTTCGTTGATTTCCGCACCGCCGATGAGCGCGACCCTGGCTGGTTTAGCTGGTTCAGCGATAAAGAAGCAGCTCGCCACACTCACACGGTTAATCTTACCAGGCATGATGGCTACGTAAGTGTCACTGCTGATACGGTTCAGGATTACAACGGCACACAGAGTGCTGGAGACCTGCTGGCACAGCTGTTCGATTACCTATACTGATTTAACGGGGTGCCCGCGGTGCGGGCCTCCGTTTCGGAGACTTATAATGGAAAAACGCGAAGAACTCTACGCAGGCAAGGCCAAATCCGTGTTCCGTACCGACGATCCGGATCGCTTTGTTCTGGTCTTCCGGGACGATACCTCAGCGTTTGATGGTGAAAAGAAAGAGCAACTCAGCCGCAAGGGCATGGTTAACAATCGCTTTAACGCATTCATCATGGAGAAGCTTGAAGCCGCCGGTGTGCCAACACATTTTGAAGGCTTGCTGTCCGACACTGAAACCTTGGTGAAAAAGCTGGATATGATTCCCGTAGAGTGCGTGGTGCGAAATGTCTCTGCGGGCAGCCTCTGCCGCCGCCTTGGTGTGGAAGAGGGGCAGGAGCTGACTCCGCCAACCTATGAGCTGTTTCTGAAAAACGATGCTCTGCACGACCCAATGGTGAATGAGTCTCTGGCCGTTACTTTTAATTGGGCAAGCGAGACCGAGCTTGCGCAGATGAAAGAGCTCACTTACACAGTCAATGGTGTACTGAAAAACCTGTTTGATGACGCCGGAATGTTGCTGGTGGATTACAAACTGGAGTTCGGTCGCAGCGGCACGGATATTGTGCTGGGCGATGAATTCAGCCCGGACGGCTGCCGTATATGGGATAAAGAGACCCGCAAAAAGATGGACAAGGATCGCTTCCGCCAAGGACTGGGCGACGTTATCGAAACCTACGAGGAAGTTGGCCGCCGCCTTGGTATCAACTTCGACTGATTCCTGACGATAAATCCAAACAGACAATAACGATACAGGTGCACTATGCGTAAACTGACACTTGCGGTAGGCAGTTCTCTTGTTCTGGCCGCCCCTTTTCTGGTAGTACCTCTGGCGCAAGCCGACGTGGTGGGCTTGGGTGCCAGCGTGAGCTACTGGGATTCTGATTTATCCGGGACTGTATCGTCTGGCAACAGCCTGGTTGATGTAGACAATGAACTGCAAATGAAAGAAGACGGCAACGCAAATGCCAGCATCTACCTGGAGCACCCGGTACCTGTGTTGCCTAATGTACGCCTGGCTTATACGCTGGTTCAACAAAGCGGTAGAGGGACGCTTACCAATTCCTATATTAACATTGGTGCGGGTGCATCAGTGCGGTCAGATCTGGATCTGGAGCAACTGGATCTCACTTTGTACTACGAGATTCTCGACAACTGGGTAAATCTTGATCTGGGCTTGACCGTGCGGGACTTCTCGGGTGAGCTGCTGGTACAGAACATTGCGAACACCGCCCAGGTAAGCCGCACCGAGGCCGACGGTGTGTTGCCCATGGGCTATCTCTCAGCCCGCTTCGATCTGCCGCTGACCGGTGCAGCCGTTGGTGCTGAAGGCAACTTCATCAGCTTTGATGGCGACTCAATGCGCGACTTCAACGTATACGGCCAGTACAGCATTTCATTGCTGCAACTGCGTGCAGGCTACCGCCAGATCGCGATAGATTATGAAGACGGTGACGACGTTTTCGATGTGAAAATCGACGGACCTTTCATCAGTGCCGGCGTCACGTTCTAAAGCTGGTAAACGCGGTTTAAAAGGGAGCGAAAGACTTGAAGATTCTGGTAACGGGCACCGCCGGGTTCATCGGCGCGCAACTTGCGCATCGGTTACTGGAGCGGGGAAACGAAGTCATCGGCGTTGACAACGTCAACGATTATTACGATGTCAGTCTCAAGGAAGCCCGTTTAGCACGCCTGACCGGTTACCCCGGTTTCGCCGAAGTGCGCCAGGACATCGCAGATCGTTCTGTGATGGCAGATATTTTCGCAATGCATCGCCCTGAACGAGTCGTACACCTTGCCGCTCAGGCGGGTGTGCGATACTCACTGGAAAACCCTAACGCGTATGTGGATGCGAACCTTGTTGGCTTTATGAACATACTGGAAGGTTGCCGCCATAACGATGTGAAGCATCTGGTTTTCGCTTCAAGCAGTTCTGTTTATGGGGCGAACGAGGCCATGCCGTTTTCTGTCCATGATAACGTGGACCATCCCCTGAGCTTGTACGCTGCCTCTAAAAAAGCCAACGAGCTGATGGCCCACTCATACAGCCACCTGTATGGCTTGCCTACCACTGGCCTGCGGTTCTTTACGGTATATGGCCCTTGGGGCCGCCCGGACATGGCACCGTTTATCTTTACCAAAAAGATTCTTGCGGGTGAGCCAATCGATGTGTTCAACCATGGCCACCACAAGCGTGATTTCACCTACATCGACGATATTGTGGAGGGCGTTGTTCGCACGCTTGACCAAGTTGCCCAGCCCAACAACGACTGGAGCGGGCATGCCCCTGATTCTGGTACCAGCAAGGCCCCGTACCGCATCTACAACATTGGCAGTAACAACCCGGTCGAGCTGTCTCGCTTCATCGAAATAATTGAAGAGCGAACGGGTAAAAAAGCTCAGAAGAACCTGCTACCTATGCAACCAGGTGATGTAGTAGCCACCTACGCCGATGTCGATGACCTGATCAGCGACGTAGGGTACAAACCGGCCACGGGCGTGGAAGAGGGTATAGGCAACTTTGTGGACTGGTACCGCGAATTTTACCAAGTCTGATTTAGCCAACTTTCCCAAATCGCTGGTCCAGCCAGGCATTGATATGGCTGGATTCGTACATCCATTGTACGCTGCCATCCTCGTTTTTAATCCACAAGCAAGGCACTTTCACATTTCCGCCGCCTTGCTCCAGCTCGGCCCGGTGGGTCGCATTATGTTGGGCATCCCGCTTTTCAATATTCAGGTTTAGCCGCGCGATCTGTTTGCGTACTTTGACGCAGAAAGGGCAGGTTTTGAACTGATACAGCGCGAGGTTCTCGCAGGCCGAGTTCACCTTTTGTTGTTCCTCGCCACTGCGTTCCAAAGGTTTGCCCCCACCAAGCTTTTCGCTCAACAGCACAAAGGGCGTCAGAATAAGACGTAACGTCCGGAAAAAATAACGGATAACCACTCGCATTGAATAAACCTTTAATTTGGTACATGAATTCCGGTGGGCAGTATAAAGCAAAACCGGTATCGTTCGGGTAATCTGCTCGCGTTTATAAGGGGTTTTCAAGGAACTGAAAATGAAATCGATTTCCCTGTGGGATATACCCGCACGGTTGTTTCACTGGTTACTGGTACATACTGTTACAGGTTCACTGGCAACGGTAAATCTGGGTGGTACCTGGATGCTATGGCATAAACGTTTTGGGCTTGCCGTCGTTGGCCTGATCAGTTTTCGGTTTCCTGCTTATCGAAAAACTCGGGCTTAAGCTTCGTGTTGTCGTTCTTGTCCATGATTTTGCCCATATTCCATCCAGCAAAGGTAAACGCGCTCTGGCGAGTGTTGATCTGATCCTCGACGTCCATCTGAGCCATAACAGGTGTCGCTACAGCAGCGCTTAATGCCAAGGCCACAAAAAATCCCGATCTACGCATGGTTATTCCTCTCTGAACTATGGACATAATCAAGGTTATCCTTTCAGGAGAATGGTTCGATAAATACCGCCGGGTTAACACCGGCGAACCGTAAAGTTCGCGTAAACCTGTGGAATCAGGTCTTGAGTACACACTATCTCCGCATCGAAAAAAGCTCTTGATGAAATCGGTTTTGAGAAGGGAGTGGCGGGCGGGTTATTTCAATAATTCATTTTCGAGCATTGCGTGGGCATAAAAAAAGCCAGTTCTTACGGCTTGCGCAAGTAACTGACTTTCTCTGCAGAATTGGTAGGACCACCCAGATTCGAACTGGGGACCTCTACCATGTCAAAATTGTGGTTTTGGATGCGTAATTGCGCAAAAGTGTTGGTAAAATCGCGTAATTGTCACGAATTTAACGAATGGCTTGTCGCTACGCGAAATCAAGCACTTAGAAACTGTATATTTAGAAGCCTCAAGCGCTCTTCCATGACTTCCATAAACTGTGGTTATGTCCAAACACCGTGTTCGAGTCTGTCAATGATATCGCGGACGATACGATTTTTTCTGCAGAATCCATGGGATCCAAAGGTATTTCGTCACTCTCAAATAGCCTCTGCGTTGCAGCAACTGCCTCTGAACGTAATTGGTCTAGCGTGGGTGCGTGGTTGGTCATGTGCCTACCTCTCTATGTACGGGGCTCTTGATGTACCGAAAGCTGTATTCCCGGACTGTGAGTTCTCAGTCGAACCATGCATCCCAGTCTTCTGGGACAGCAGCGGGGTCTACGGCCGCTCTAATTTCTTGACGGAATTTCAGCTTTTCCAAGGCCTCAAGCTCGGGGGTGTTATGCTTACCGGGGCAGCGGTGTATTTCAAGATAGTTGGCACTGTTTCTGTGTTTAAGCCGCGTCTTTTTCTACAACGCATTTTTCCGGATTCAGTGTCGTTGGCCCAACGGGCTCGCAATTTCTGATCTGGCGACTTCCCCAGCGGCTCGGTGTCCGCTGTTTGGCTTGCTCCAGCACACGCTGACGCTGAGCCAGAATGGCAACATCCTCGCCAGTATGCCGCTCTTGGGGTGTGACGAAGCGCAGCTTGCTGTGCTTGTGCTCGGTGTTGTACAAAGTCACGAAGTGACCTACCCAGCGCCGCGCATCACTGAGGCTTTTAAAGCCGTATGAAGGCCATTCTGGACGGTATTTCAGCGTCTTGAATAGCGACTCTGAGAAGGCGTTGTCGTTGCTGACCCTTGGCCGGCTATACGAGGGTATTACGCCGAGCTATTCCATTTTCGCCTTCATGGTCTGGGCCTTCATCGGTGCTGGACCGCGTTTTCCGAGCCATGAGATAAGGGCATAACGATAAGCCAGAGAGGAGCAGGTCAATGAAAACATATGGCTCAACGCCAACGGGCGGAAAACTCTAATCAGTGATGCGAAAAAGGAAGAATGACTGTATGTAATGACATATGGGAGAAAGTTGAAGGTGTATAAAACACCTTCAACTCGACTCCGAATATTAAGCAGGACTACTGGTTTCTATCGAGCCGTCGGCACGCAAGATAAATCGCTTGTTTTTACGCACTGCTGAAGACTCTGAAGTTTCTGCCTCAACACCATGCCCGTCTCGGAGCACTTGGAAGAAGCCTTTCGCTGCGCGCTCTGCTGCTTCTGCGCTCTGCTCGTCTACCTGCTCAAACCGCGACAAAAGGTCAGTAGGACTATAGATTTCCGTGTTCATAGTTGCCTCCTAGGGCCCTTATTATAGCATGTGAACAGTGCTCGTGATTTTTACCGGTTCAGAATGGTCTTTGCAATTAATATTGGTTCAGACTATTTTTCCACTGCGTTCGAAGGGCCAGCATGTCCTTCAATAGCTCTAACAATGGTCGCAGATGGTTTATATAGGCATCCAGAGTCGCTTGGTCAAGAGATGTAGTTTCTGATGCTTGAATGGTAAGGACTGCAACCGGGAACCCCTCGGTGTCATCGTCGGGATCCGCGCCAGCCACCAGTCTGTAGGCGTACATGGACTTCACACCGTTCGCCGAGCGCCTCTTAAAATCTGCGATGAGCTCACTCTTCACTGTGTTGTTGATATTACAAAACTTAGCCACAAACTTACGTTTAGTGAGCACAGTTAGGTCGTCGACGTAGTACTCACCCCATTCCCACGCTAAGGGCGCCACGGGAATCGATAGGTTTCCATCCCACTCCGCAGTATTTTTGGCGGATTCGATTCTTTTATAGTCAGGCACCGGTAAGCATAGCTCGTCACATTGATAGTCCTGCGGAGCCAGATCGTTATTCTCACTGAGGTAAAAGCGATCGCTGTAGAATGTAGTGGTCAACTAATCCCGGACAGTATTTTAAGTTTTTCTTCCGCGACCACAGGTGGCATGCCGTCATTGAATGTATGAGGGCGCTGCCGGTTGTAGTAGTCCATCAGGTAGTCGCCGATATCCTTTCGTGCATCCGGAATTGATCGGTAACCGAGTGACGGAATCCATTCGCTCTTCAAGCTGCGAAAGACCCGTTCCATCGGAGAATTGTCCCAGCAATTTCCCCGGCGACTCATGCTTTGCTCCATGCGGTAACGCCAGAGCCTCTGACGGAATAATCGACTGGCGTACTGACTGCCCTGGTCGGAGTGGAACAGAACCCCAGTCGGCTTTCCTCGCTGCTCATACGCATGATCCAATGCCTTCACCACCAACTCGGCATCAGGCCGGTCTGATAGCGCCCAGCCAACGACCCGGCGGGCATAGAGATCCAGAACAACCGCCAGATAGCTCCATCGCTGACCAGCCCACACGTAGGTGATGTCACCGCACCACACCTGGTCTGGGCGACTGACGCTGAACTCACGATTCAGCCGGTTTGGAATGTCTGGCCTTTCCACGGAGGCCTGCTTGTAAGCGTGTGGACCAGGTTGTTTGCAGATCAGCCCCAGCTCACTCATCAGGCGGCGAACCTTGAAGCGTCCGATCACAACGCCTTCCTCATTAAGCATGGTGGTGATCATACGGCTTCCTGCTGAACTTCGGCTCTTGCGAAAGATCCGGTTTACATCGGCTCGCAGAACCACTCGCTCGGCGTCCACCACGGACCGCCTGCGGCGATAGTCGTAATAACTGGACCGCGAGACTTCAAACGCTTTACAGACCATCTCTACAGGCTCCTGCTCACTCAACTGGTCTATCAGCGCGTACGATTCATCTCGTCCGACATCAAGAGAGCGGTAGCCTTTTTTAATATCGATTTCTCCCGCTCTAGACGCTCGCAACGAGCTTCCAGTTCTTGGATCCGCTGCTGCTCCGGCGTCAACGCTTTCGACTTGGGTGTAACACCACCACGTTCCTCAGAAAGCTGTTTTACCCATCGCCTTAGGGCGTTCTCACCGACATTCAAAGAGCGGCTGGCTTCGGCAACACTGTAGCCCTGGTCAAGCACCAGACAGGCGGCTTCCTGTTTGAATTCTGGCGTAAAAGATCGTCGTTTCCTGGTCATCAGACACCTCACTTATGGTGGCGATATTACCACCTACGTTGGTGTCCGGAATCATTGAACCACTACACCCTACCTCTCATTAGCAGCGACAAATGTTGCTGAACCTGTCTTGAGTAAAATCCTGCAAAAGCTTCGCCCCTCTATAGCAAAGGGAGTGGATTTCACCATTCTTTCGGGCGGTGGTGCCGATTTATACAAGGAACCTGCATCAACGATTATGGAAGGTAGCCAGGTTCTAACCGTACGTGATCCCGTGACCACTATCGCTAAGGGGTTCTTCGAGTATGGCCGAGGATGAAACCATAAGAATTGTTGTGAAGTTGAATCCTTCCCGGCATCCAGAGCTGCATTAAGCGCTCAAGAATCGCTACGGCAAGGCTGAGCGGATTTAAAAATTCCGGCTTCTAGGGTTGCAGATTGCAGAATGCATGGACACTGGTAGTTAAACAAACAACATCCAGGTGCATTATGCAGCAAAAAAGAATGACATTAATCGCAATAGTTTTGGCCGTTGGCGCAGTCGGCTCCGGCTGCTCTTCGACTTACAAACCACCTCAAGTGGCAGACACTCTGATCTGGACATCCGACTCAGAGAAAGAGCGCCCCATGTGGACGTTGACCGGCGAGATTGAAGAAGACGCCGGCGAGCAGGTAATTCGATTCGTTGGAATGAGCAATCGGCATAGTACCCAGAAAGGTGCGCGAGATGCGGCTATGGATGATGCTCGCCGGCAGGTCGCCAATTACGCGACAACTGAGGTTGAGGATGTCGTGACGCGAATGGATAAAGGGGGAAGTCTTCAGAGCGACATTCAAGATCCGATGCAAAAACTGGAGCGTGTCACAACCCAAGTTTCAGTCCACGCACTAAGCAAGATGAAGCCGGTCGATTGGCGCTTCGAGCAATGGGGAGACAAAAAAAGGGGGAAAACCTTTTTTCAGGCCTTTGTTCGTACGTCTGTCCCTGAGAGCACCTTTGTCGTTCAGGAAAACGAAATCGTGAGCGCTCTGGAGGTGGAGTGATGTTCATTCTGCGCTCACTGGCAATCGTCACAACCCTTCTTTCGTTAGCAGGTTGCGCATCAGGCCCGGTAGCTCACGATCGTGGTGAGCTACCAGTCTGGACAACAAAAACCCAGTTTATTGATAACACGGTGGCCCGCCACGTCTTTGTCGGTATTGGTGAGGCATCCACTGAGTCTGAGGCTATGCGTCGGGCAAGAAGCGACGCGCAGGCCCAGTACATTCGAGCAGTGGGTGGAATTGTTGTAACCAGCCAAAGAACACAGGCGACCGAAAAGACTGACCCGGGCGGGATCTCACAAAGATCCGTTTCTAGCGAACGGTACACGGGCTCTACCTCCTCTGCCCTGCTCCACAGCACGCAATCGGAGCATGCGATTTACCGAGGAGAGGGGCCTGTAACCGCCTATGTCCGCATGAGTGTTCCGGTCGATGTTTTGGAGAATGCCAGAGAGGAAGTTAAGCGGAGTCACGAACAGGCCATCATGCGGAAGCTGGAGGCGTACAAGCTTGCCAAAGAGTCCCGCCAGGGCGATGCGGGCGGCACCGTTTATGCGTTTGTCGTCGAGAAATCATCCTCCGAACGGCAGTCAGGCATGTCCATGATTTCAGTTGAACGCAAGGCTCGAGAAAACGCCCGGCATATTGCTCGGATTTCAGCGACAGAACAAATTCACGGGCTGAGTGTGAAGTCAGCGGCCGTTCAATCTGGTAGCCGCTCTAATTGGAGTTTCACAACATCTTCCGGCTCCGTGCGCTCTGAGATCATTGCAGAGCGGGTCTGGTGGGAAGGCAGCACCGCTGTTGCAGAGAGCTATGTGCTTGGCTGGAAAAACAAGGAGTAATATATGAACACTATGTGCCGAACTATTACTTTCGCTTTAGCTGCAATGACGGCCCAGGCAGCACTAGCGAGCACGCAGGTAACCGTTGGGGCTACTGCGTCCAATCGCGATGCCGCTATCGAGCTGGCCCTGGGCGACGCCCTGGTTGAGGCTCTTGGCAGCCATGTGTTTTCTGTTTCAACAAAGACCGGAGACACGTTCAAGTCGATGTCTACATCGGTTACCTCGGGGCGCGTTGATGACTTCGAGGTGCTAGAAGAATACGAGACTTTCGACGGCGTGCATGTGCGCTTATCTGTGAACCTGACAGATCAGAATTTGTCGCGCATTGCCCCGAAAGAAATCAAAACATGGGAGCAACGCATCGATGAGACGCACTCTTTGGGAATGGCTCAGCGAACCGTTGGTGATTACCGCCGGGTGCTTGATGAGTTTCTGGTTGGCCCACGAAATCAGTTGAATGCAGGGTATGCCTTCGTCCTGAGATCCTACGACGTTCGCTCTGTTGATTCTGGCTCTATAAGCGGCAACATCTATATCGATGTCACGGTCAATCAATCCTGGTGGAACACCTACTATCACCTTGTGAGTGTACTGGCACCGCAAGGCAACCAAGTATTACAGGAAGGGGAGCTGGATGTTTATCAAAAAGTTGCCCGGGTGAGTTATGAGAAAGGTGGGCCGGTGGATAGATCCCTACAGTATGACTTGGCTCACCCGCTACCCGTGCGTTTATCAGTTGGCGCGCTCACCTCTCAGTTCATTTTGTATAAGAATGCCCTACTCGTTTCCGCTCAGCCAATGACGATGGATACTGCGACTAACGCATACCAAAAACAGCAGGCACGACTTGGAGAAATATCGATGTTGAAGGGTAACGTCGCAGCTGGCACCGCAGAAATAGATCGCTACAAATCGGCTCTTTCGTGCGGGACGGTAGTGAGTGGCAAATCTGCCGTCTATTGCGGCGAAAGGTTCACTATTAAAATCCCCTTTGACGCTCGAAACGAGTCAGAAGTGGTTGAGATGATGCATCAAGGGTTGAATGCGGAGCTCAATCTATTCGGCTCGGCTTGCGAGAAAGACTGTGACATTTTCAAAGAGAAAACATTTCATGACGTGAGTGATGCTGAGCTGATAATAGAAGCAATTCAGAGTGCTCGCTCCCGCCATGGCAATCACCGCAGATACTAAAGGCGGGATGGTCCGCGCTTGCAGTTTCGATGCCCCATGAGAATCTCTAGCTAACCCTAAAATTACTGGAGTGATCAGTGGGCATAAATTTTTCTGAAGGAAATCGAGCCACTCTATTAACGCCGGAAAACACGCCAGACCTTAAAGAGACGGCACCCAGCTACCTATTGGGCGGGCAACCCGTTGAGCATCAAATAGCTAGAGAAATTGGTTGGTCACTGACGAGTCTATTTCGGGCCACTGGACGGCGGCCAGACATCTGGAACGCAGCACTAAAACGAATGGCGCCTCACAGACCTACACAAGCTCGCCGAGCGTTCCGGGAATTTATGTCTTGGGGTGACGACCAGCGAGACCAAACGATGTTCGCGCTTGAGAGCGCTATCGACTGGGCAACTGAAGATCAAGGGAAGCGGCTCCAGGACGTGATCAGTGAATGCCAATTGTCCCCGGCCTTAGCCCATGCACTTTTCTCCTGTTGGCCTGCGTCCGAGCGCGACGCCATCAGCGAGCCTTACAACCGGTGGCGCAAAGCCGTCAACAAGCTCGTGACCAGGTATCAGCGGCTGGCCTTCAAGTTAGCTAGTCAGCAACACCAAAGAACTGGAGGAGATGGGGACTGGGTATCACACGCATTCTTTGCGCTGATCAGGGCCGCAGAGATGTACGACAACCCAACCAAAGCGGAATTCATGACTTTTGCATACCGGTGGATCAAGTTTGAATTAAAGAAGGCGTCTGAGCGCGAATATGAAAACAATAGACTTACATCATTCACACTGGACACGCACAGTGAAGCCAAACACATCTTAAACGGAGACGAGAAAGATCTTGTAGGCTTATTGGCGAACCCCGATCAACAGTTTGTGGCTCTCAATCGAGCGAAGGAGATTTGTTCAGCAATCAACCTGCTCACCGCGCGTGAGCAATTCGTCATACGTCGACTCTATGGATTAAATGAGGAAGAGCTGACCTCAACGGCGCAGCAGGTATCTCTAGATATTGGAGTAACGAGAGCAAGAGTCTATCAGATCAAAGCAACGGCCTTCTCAAAGTTACGGCAAAGGTTAGCCCTATGAATGTAAAACAAATGTTTGGTCAAATTTTCTTTGGCCTTCTGCTTGCCATTGCAGGCCTCAGTTCAGCGTCAGCCTGGGACTTCGACCGAACACGGGCTGCGGACATCATGGATCGCGCGTCCAACGACGGCGATCAGACCGCACAACTTCTCCTGGCTTTCGCCTTGGACGATCGAATTAAGACTAATTTCGACAATTACCAGTTTCGCCTGCCCATCGTTACTGACGAAAGCCGGCGGCACATCCAACACCTCCATCCCGATCGCATCTATGAAAACCTAATGCTTGGTCGTCAGAGCGTCACCAAGGAAAGCATGATGGCCTATTCGCTGATGGGGTCGTTCGCCCTGACCGGTCAGAGTTATTGGATGGCTGCCAATTACTACAGCATGGCGGCAACCATTGGGCACAAATTGCTTAACGGAGGCATGCACCCTGAAATTAACGCTGTCACGCAAGACGCCCGGGCCGGCATGGTTGCAGCAATGGTGTGCAATGGAGATACACCTCGACAGAATTCTGGCAGTAAGATCGCATCGATGTTGCGCCGCATGCCCGCGTCGGGCATGGCCGCCGATTACCTTGCTTTCATCGAGCGAAATACTCGCGGCTCAACAAGTGCATTCTCAATGGAAGGGACTGGGTGTTTTAGGTCTCCCTTGCGTAACGCAACGGTGATTTTGCCGATAGCACCGTACAACTATGAAATAAACACCCGCAAAGCGACGACCGTGTTGCGATAGCCGCATCTATTTTCGAGCATTCTCCTCGACACTAGTGGAGCACTGTATTTTCGGAAATAGAGACAAGTCCGACGACCAATCCCCAGCTCATAACCTCAATGGCGTAATGAATCAGCTTTTTGGGCTGGTACTGAGAATGACGTAACAACCCGTGTGTGTCGTTCCGGAGATTCCCTACCAACCGGTCATTGAACATTTCAATGGCGACTGAGGTGATATTGCTGTCTTGGTACTCGTAAAATTCGATGATGATATTCCTGGCATTGACCAAATGTGCATTACCTGGAGCGCAGTCGTCAGAATGATCTACCTGAACAATCGCCTCAGTGAACATTTCCAGAATAATTTTAAATCTATCCACCGAAATGCAATTACCGTGGCCTGCAAGCAGGTTGCTAAGGGTTATTGATACGTGAGTTTCAGGCGCTGTGTGCCGCATTGCTGGTTCCTACCGTGTATGGATTCACACCACCATGCCTGCGTGCTCCCAATAACTAAGTTTTGCACTCCCCTGCAGAACGGCGGCAGTTTTATGCGGTCGTTCGGCGCTTGCACCTAGAAAAAAAGTCTTACAGTAGTTTAAAGGCTCGGTCGTTGCGGCCTCCGGCGAGGCGTCTCCAAACGCCCAGCTAGTTCCGATTAAGAAGTACGGGAGATTGTCATGTTCTTGACCAATAACGAAGTAGTGAGGCTAACCGGAAGGCACCGGCGAACTCAACAAAAACAGGTTCTTGAGGCCCTTGGGATTGTATACATCGAAAATGGCATCGATGAACTGGTGATTTCAAAGACTCATGTTGAACGCGTTTTGTCGGATAATACCCAGCGCGGCATCGAAACCGGTCCGAATTTTAATGCGCTAAGGAGTGTTTAATGAGCCCGAGGCGGCGATCCCGTGATCATGACATGCCGACTTATGTACACTGGAAGAACGGCAAATGGAGATTCAAAACACCCGCGCACCTACGAAACTACGTTCCAGGGCGAAAGACGTGGATCACCCTAGATTCTGACAAGAAGGAGGCGCTAAGAAAGTATGCAGAACTGGTTGGCAACCTGTCTGCAGAATCCGGTATGAGCAAACTGTTTAATCGATACGCTGCAGAGGTGATTCCCTCAAAGGCACCTCGCACTCAGAAGGACAATACAAAAGAATTGAAAAAACTACGAAGCGTGTTTGGTGAAATGCACCCCAGCGAGCTTTCAACCATGCATTGCCAGCAGTATCTTGATGTTCGTGGTCGTTCATCCAAAACCCAAGCAAATCACGAAATTGCCCTACTCTCGCACATTTTTAGAAAAGCGATGCAATGGGGAATTGTTGATCGCAATCCTGTTAAGGGCGTGGAAAAGCACAAAATCGTTGCACGAGATAGATACGTCGAAGATTGGGAGTTAGACGAATTCCTTTCAGTTGCAACGCCTTTCATTCGGGCCTGGGTAGAAGTGAAGCTGATGACGGGTTTAGCCAAGGCGATATGCTGGCCATGCCTCTAAATGCATTGCGGAATGACGGCATACATTTTAAAAGCAGAAAAACTGGGCGCAAGGGCTTCATACCTTGGACACCAGAGCTCAAAGCAGCAGTGACAGCATTGAAGACTTGTAATCAAAAACAAGGGTTGACGGTTGTCTGTGATCGCAGCGGTAAGCCGATGAGCGACAGCGCTTTTCAAAATCGTTGGCGAACGGTGATGACCGATGCGCTTAAAAACACAGATCTGGTTGAGCGGTTTACCGAACACGACTTGAGAGCTAAACACGCAACTGACGTAGATGCTGCAGGCGGCGATGCCACAGCGAACCTTTTGCACGATGATAAGCGCACTACAGATGGTTATTTGAGAGCCAAGAAAGCCGTAACTATTAAGGCGTGGAATCGGAGAAAATCGGAAGGATAATATACAACTGTATATTATAGGGGATACTCGTAAATATTCGGGAAGTGCTTGGAGCCTAAACGCTCAACTCTAACCACTTGGATTCAAAGGGAAAATGGCGGTGGGCCAGGGATTCGAACCCCGGGAAGGCTACAAACCTTCGGCGGTTTTCAAGACCGCTGCATTAAGCCACTCTGCCAGCCCACCGTTTTCCATTGCTGTCGAGCGACAGCGGTGTGCATGATACCGGAATTGCCTGTGCTGTCAACGCCCTGCACAAAACCGATGGCACATCCCAACATTAACTGCTTTTAATGGAATTCGGAGGCGATTTTTGTGTCGTAAATGATTGAAAGTTCAGAATTCGACATTACTATGGAGTGTAATTCCAGGTGATTGGCGTTCATCAGGCTCCGCGGCCTGACGCCAGCAACCCAACAAGCTGGATTAAACCGGAGATCAGAATGCAAAACAGACAGTACAATGTTCAGCAGAACCGCAAAGGCATGATTGCCCGCGGATCCGCTACCGCACCGATCAGTGCTTCAGCGACCAAGGTTCTGCGAAACACTTACACGCTGCTTGCAATGACGCTGATATTCAGTGCTGTCATGGCGGGCGTTTCAATGTCCATTGGCCTGAGCCAAGGCGCAAGCCTTGTGAGCAGTCTGGGCGCACTTGCTCTGATTTGGCTGGTGCTACCACGCACTGCCAATAGCTCTGCCGGTATTGCTGTTGTGTTCGCCTTTACCGGCCTGCTTGGCCTTTCTCTTGGCCCGATTCTGACGTATTACCTGCAGTTCTCTAATGGCGGGCAAATCATCATGCAGGCCCTGGGTGGAACGGGCCTGGTGTTTTTCGCCCTGTCCGGCTACGTGCTGACCACGAAAAAAGACTTCAGCTTCATGCGTGGCATGCTGGTTGCCGGCCTGGTTGTTGTACTGGTTGCAGCTCTGGGCTCCATCGTTGCGGGTATGTTTGGAGTTGAGATCACAGCAATCAGCCTGGCGATCAGCGCTGCGATCGTGTTCCTGATGTCGGGTTTCATCCTGTATGACACCAGCCGCATTGTGAACGGTGGCGAGACCAACTACATCATGGCTACCACTGGCCTGTACCTGAACATCTACAACCTGTTCGTGAGCTTGCTGCACCTTATCGGTGCCTTCTCCGGCAACGATTAAGATCCGGCGCAGCTTGCGCCAATAAGTTTGCGGAAACCCCGGCCTTTGCCGGGGTTTTTGCTATTGGTACACTTGGCCCATCTAAGGCTGAAACTGCACTCAGGCAAGAACTGAAACCATGGCGGCTATCCAACTGCAAAACTACACGCTGGTTATTACCGGAGCGCCCTACTCTTCCCAGGCTCCGCAAACAGCCTTATCGTTCGCCCGGGCTGCGATCACGGCAGGACATACGCTGGATAGAGTATTTCTCTATGGCGACGGGGTTCATCTCGCCTCAGCGCTCTCTGCGCCGCCTTCAGACGAAACCCATTGGCCAGATGAGTGGGCGGGGTTTCTGAAAGATAATGCCATCCCGGGTGTCGCCTGTATCGCATCCGCCTTAAGGCGTGGGGTCGTAAACGAGCCTGAACAAAAGCGTTATGAACTGCCGGCCAGCAATCTTCTCGAACCCTTCGTGATAGCCGGGCTTGGCGAGTGGGTTGAAGGCACTATGGCGTCGTCGCGCGTTATCTATTTCCATGCAGGAGGTTGAGCGTGAGCACCTTGATTGTGATTGACCAGCCCCCTTACGGAACCTGGGCGGGACGTGAAGCCCTCGACATGGCGTTTTCCCTCGCCGCATTCGACCAGCCTGTATCGCTGCTGTTTACAGGTGCGGGCGTTAGCTGGTTGCGCAAGCTCCAGCAAACAAGCGAAATTGAACAAAAATCCGTGGAGAGGAACCTTTCTGCGGCACCCATTTTTGGCGTTGAAGCACTGTATGCAGACGCAGACGCCTGTACTCGCTATGGGCTTACGCTGGAAGATATGGTGGCAGGCGTCACAATGTCCGGGAGCAATTCGGAATTGCTTCATCAATACGCACATACTGCCTTTGCCGGCTGATTCCCACGTACCCTTCAGCAAAGAGCCAGGACCTGTTATGACACCCATTCATACCCTCCACATTCTGAACAAGTCACCCGAGCATCCGCGATCGGTAGCGTGTATGGGTGCGCTCAGGCCCGGAGACGCGTTACTTCTCACTGAGAACGCTGTATTGGCCCTTGCCCTGCAAGACAATACTGCGGCAAGTATTAGCGTTTATGCTCTGGCGCCGGATGTCGCGGCTCGTGGGCTCGGCCAATGCCCCGGCGGGATTGCTGCTTTGGTGGATTTTCCTGCGATGGTTGATCTGACAGCTCAGGCTCAAAACGTAATCAGTTGGTGACCCATGACAGGCTCCGTGATGCCCGCCCGGAACAATGAAGGTTTTCTCGAAAACGCCAACGATTGGACACCTGAAACTGCGACTGTGATTGCTGCAGACGACGGCATTGAGCTCAATGAAAAGCATTGGGAAATCATTGAGTTTTTGCGCATATTTTACAAAGAACATGACATGTCTCCGCCCTCGAATCGACTGTTCGTCAAATCGGTGAAAGAGGCCTTGGGTGAAGAAAGGGGCAACAGTATTTATCTCATGCAACTGTTCCCGGGCACGCCTGCGAAAACGGCATGCCGTATTGCCGGCCTGCCCCGGCCGACAAACTGCCTTTAGCGATTACCGTCCTTTATCCTCACCATACAGAATACCCCAGTACAATAAACTGAACGACGCCGGCCAGAGCACCAAACACTCCGCCTATAAACATCAATTGAATCTCTTCCTCGCGGAATGCCGGGCGGAGTATGTCCTGGAACTCCGCTGGCCGTAACGCTTTCATTTGCCCGGCCAATACTCCCGCGACAACTGGCGCCCGCTCTTTATTGAAACCGGGGTTACTAAACACGTCGCTGGTCGCCAGCAATGCCTGCTGGTTCATGGCTTTTTTCAGCTCGGTATAACCGCTCAAACCAACAGTTACCTGCGCACCAAGCTTCATCAGCAGTGAGTTGTCCAGTAAAGGCCTCAGGTGCTTCTGCATAATGGCGCGAGTGCGGTCGCCCTGATTACCGTTGATCATTGCGTCAGCCACCTTCTCTACGGTTATCAGTTCTTCAGCAACCAGCCTTGCCCAGATGTCGCTGATTTCAGGCTGGCGACGCAATAACAGGCCCTGGATTTTCCAAAACAGAAACCGACGCGGCGCCAGCGGTGCAAAGAGCAAAGTAATGGCGAGCCAGTTGGTGATAAAACCGATCACGAACCCGCCAACCGGCAAAAGCCAGGGCGCGGGATAGATCGACCAGGCAGCCGCAAGAAAGCAGCCCAGAACGCCGCCAATAATCGCCCCGCGATTGATAACCGATCGGAGCTCAACCGAGCCTGCCTGCTGGAATATGCGATTCATTAAATCGGGGTGTTGCTTCAGTTCACGGCTTAGCAATGCTTTGAGATCGACCAATTCATCAAGGTCATCGCCGAAATCCTCAACGAGGTTTTCGATTCGGGCAGGCAACTGCTCCCGTGCCCACTGATAAATCCGGCGGCGCAAAAACAGGGGCAAGTTATCCCAAAGCACAGGTTGGGTTTCGTACATCATTTCATCAATGTACTCATCCAGCCGTGGCGTTACCTGGGAGATCACCTGTTCAATAATGTGTTGAGGTTCAAGTTTCTGATATACGGCGTTCAGATCGCCAAACTGCCGCAGCGTCCGGTCAATGCAGATGTGCGCCATTTTCTCCGCCTTGCGCGGAATAACGCCCTGCCATCCGACGAGACCAACGCCGATAAACTGAACCGGGTAGAAAGACATCTGTATGGCAAGCCAGTTGGTAAACCAGCCTACCAGGGCGGCTATTACAGGCACGGACAGAAGTGCAGCGTCAAGCAAAGGGAACCCCGATTGTACAAGTGTAGACGGTGAGTCTGCAGGTCATATTATTTGTGGTCGGGCGGGAAGGACCTGCCGCCTGAGTTCAGGGGCCAGATTATGCGAAAGCTCGGCCAGTGTGACATTGGCCGAGCAGCCATCGCGAAGGGGCAAGTGCGGCTGCCCGCATCGGGCAAAGTATCTTAATGATATCCGTTACTGGTAGTAGGCGTTCTCGGTTTGCGTGTGATCCGTTACATCACGAACAGCCGTGATTTCGGGAACGCGCTCTTTGAGGGTCGATTCAACGCCCTGCTTCAGCGTAAGACTGACCGCTGAGCAACCCTGGCAACCACCACCAAACCTCAGAACGGCGACAGATCCGTCAACGATTTCAACCAATGAAACATCACCGCCGTGGGAAGCAAGATTCGGATTGATTTCCGACGCCAGAACGTAATTTACACGGTCAGGCAAAGGCGCGTTTTCATCAACGCTTGGAACTTTGGCGTTCGGCGCCTTGATCGTGAGTTGTCCACCCATCTGGTCCTTGGAGTAGTCTACGTAGGCTTCCTCAAGGAACGGCACGGAGTTGTGATCCAGATACAACGTGAACTTTTCGAGGTCTACCTGCTCATCCGTAGGTACGATCTCGTTAGGCGGGCAATAAGCCAGACAGGTTTCAGCGTTCTTGGTGCCTGGCTGGGTTACAAAAATTCGAACGCCCATGCCCTCCACATCCTGCTTTTCGATAAGTTGTGCAAGATAATCCCGTGCGGGATCTGTCACAGTAACCAAAGCCATGTTTTAAACCCGTTGGTAAGTTTAAATTCATTTTAAGGGAGTTTGCGGCAACATGAAAGACCAAGTAATTTGGTGGGTCTTTATCAGGGTAATCACTTTCACGTACTATACCCTCCGCACTCGACGCTTGACGTAAGTAAAGAACAACTGCGCGCGGAACTACGACTGGCACCGGCATTTTGCTATCATCCCGCGCCACAGAACCAAACACGCCGTTAATAACGACATCCGGAATACAGACTATGACCGATCGCAACACTCGCCTGGAACAACTTCACAAAGCCCTGCAGGAACGCATTGTGATTCTCGACGGCGGTATGGGAACCATGATCCAGAACCAGAAACTGGATGAGCAAGCGTTCCGCGGCGACCGGTTTGCCAACTATGATCGGGAGGTTCAGGGCAACAATGACCTGCTGAACCTGACCCAACCTGCCCTGCTGCGAAACATTCACGCAGAGTATCTGGATGCCGGTGCAGATATTATTGAGACCAATACATTTAATTCAACCCGTGTGTCTCAGGCGGACTATGGCCTCGAAGAGATCGCCAAAGAACTGAACGTAGCTGCCGCGAAGCTGGCACGCCGGGTCGCGGACGAGTTTACCGCAAAAAACCCGGACAAACCCCGGTTTGTGGCGGGTGCTGTAGGGCCTACGTCCCGTACGGCGTCTCTTTCCCCGGACGTAAACAACCCGGGGTTTCGGAACGTCGATTTCCAGACCCTGGTCGATAACTATTACGAGTCAGTTGAGGGCCTGGTCGAGGGCGGCTGCGACATCATCCTGATCGAAACCATCTTCGATACCCTGAACGCAAAAGCAGCCATTTACGCGACTCAACAGTATTTTGAAGATAGCGGTATCGAGCTGCCAATCATGATTTCCGGCACCATCACCGACGCCTCAGGCCGTACCCTGTCCGGCCAGACTACCGAAGCCTTCTGGAACTCTGTCGCCCATTCCCGGCCTATCTCTGTTGGATTGAACTGCGCTTTGGGTGCCGATGCCCTGCGTCCTTACGTAGAAGAACTGTCCGGCAAAGCTGACACCTATGTAAGCGCACACCCCAACGCCGGTCTGCCGAACGAACTGGGCGAATATGATCAAACGCCCGAAGAAATGGCCGACATCATCGAAGGTTTCGCTCGCGACGGTTTCCTCAACATTATCGGTGGCTGCTGTGGTTCTCGCCCGGAGCACATTGAGGCCGTTGCCAAAGCTGTGTCCAAGTACCCCCCGCGGAAAGTACCGACGCGCCCGAAAGCGCTGCGTCTGTCCGGCCTTGAGCCCTTCACCGCCGACGAGAGCAGCCTGTTTATTAATGTGGGTGAGCGCACCAACGTAACTGGCTCCAAGCGCTTTCTGCGGCTGATCAAAGAGGAACAATACGAAGAAGCCTTGAGCGTGGCGCGGGATCAGGTTGAAAATGGTGCCCAGATTATCGACATCAATATGGACGAGGGCATGCTGGACTCAAAGGAAGTGATGGTTACCTTCCTTAATCTCATTGGTTCAGAGCCGGATATCTCAAGAGTCCCCATCATGATCGACTCCTCCAAATGGGAAGTGATTGAAGCGGGGCTGCGCTGTATTCAGGGCAAGGCGGTGGTTAACTCCATCAGCCTGAAAGAAGGCGAAGAAGCGTTCATCAAACGGGCACGTGACTGCATGCGTTATGGCGCTGCTGTTGTTGTTATGGCCTTTGATGAACAGGGCCAGGCGGATACCTATGAGCGCAAAACTGAAATCTGCAAGCGCTCTTACGATGTTCTGACCAGCATCGGCTTCAATCCCGGCGACATTATTTTTGACCCCAACGTTTTCGCCATTGCCACAGGTATTGAAGAACACAACAACTACGCCGTCGATTTTATCAACGCCTCACGCTGGATTCGGAAGAACCTGCCCCATGCGTCGATTTCCGGCGGTGTGAGCAACGTGTCTTTCTCCTTTCGCGGTAACGACGTGGTGCGTGAAGCCATTCACTCCGTGTTTCTCTATCACGCCATCAAGGCCGGCATGAACATGGGTATTGTAAACCCGGGCCAACTGGTGATTTACGATGAGATCGAACCGGAACTGAAGGAGCTGGTTGAAGACGTCGTGCTCAACCGCCGGGATGATTCCACAGATCGCCTGCTGGAAATCGCCGAACGCTTTAAAGGCAAAGGCGGGAAAACCCAGGAAGAGGATCTCGCGTGGCGTGAGTGGCCAGTAACAAAACGGCTTGAACATTCTCTGGTCAAGGGCATTACCAACTTTATTATCGAAGATACTGAAGAGTGCCGGCAACAGGCCGAACGCCCTATCCATGTCATTGAAGGTCCACTCATGGACGGCATGAACGTGGTCGGTGACCTGTTTAGCGACGGCAAGATGTTCCTGCCCCAGGTCGTTAAAAGCGCCCGCGTCATGAAGCAGGCGGTGGCCCACCTGATTCCGTTTATCGAGGCGGAAAAATCCGAAGACCAGCAAGCCAAAGGGAAAATCCTGATGGCTACGGTAAAGGGCGATGTGCACGACATTGGCAAGAACATTGTTGGTGTGGTGTTGCAGTGCAATAACTACGAGGTTATTGATTTGGGCGTGATGGTGCCCTGTGACAAGATTCTGGCGGCAGCCAAAGAACACAACGTGGATATTATCGGCCTGAGCGGACTTATCACGCCATCTCTGGACGAAATGGTGCATGTCGCCCGGGAGATGCAACGTCTGGACTTCCACCTGCCTCTGATGATCGGCGGCGCCACAACCTCAAAGGCACACACCGCGGTAAAAATTGAGCCTCACTACAAGAACGACATTGCTCTTTACGTATCGGATGCGTCCAGATGCGTTAACGTAGCCTCGCAACTGCTGAGTAAAACGGCCAAGCCAGCGCTCGTGGAAGCGGCCAGAACTGAATACGATGAAGTCCGGGAGCGGCGGAAACAACGCGGTGACCGCACCAAGCTGGTCAGCCTTAAACAGGCACGGGCAAGAGCCCCGGAAATCAGTTTTGAAAACTATGTGCCGCCCAAGCCGGCCTTCACCGGCACTCGGGTGTTTGAAGAGTATGATCTCAATGAACTGGTGCCCTACATAGACTGGACACCGTTTTTCATCTCCTGGGATATCGCCGGGAAATACCCGCAGGTTTTCGATGACCCCAAGCGTGGTGAAGCCGCCCGAAACCTGTTTGACGACGCCCAGATAATTCTTCGTAAAATGGTTGATGAAAAGCGTGTAACCGCTTCAGGTATAATAGGTTTCTGGCCTGCGAACCGCCGCGGCGACGACATTGTGGTGTACACCGACGATACCCGCAGCAAAGAGCTGACCACCCTGCATCACTTACGCCAGCAGGATGAGAAAGCGCCAGGTAAAGCAATGATGGCCCTGTCTGATTTTGTGGCCGAAGAAGGCTCAGAGTATTGCGACTATGTAGGTGGTTTTGCGGTTACCACCGGTATCGGTGCGGAAGAAATGTCCCTTGAATATAAAAACGCCAACGATGACTACAACGCGATCATGGTGAAAGCCCTGGCGGATCGCCTGGCCGAAGCCTTTGCAGAGCGTATGCACGAACGCGTACGCAAGGAATTCTGGAGTTATGATACTGGTGAACAGCTTGAGAGCGAAGACCTGATCAAGGAACGTTACCGCGGTATCCGCCCTGCTCCCGGTTACCCTGCATGCCCCGACCATACCGAGAAAGCAACACTGTTCCAACTGTTGGACGCGACTGCAAAAACCGGCATTGAACTCACTGAACACTTTGCCATGTTCCCTACGGCAGCCGTTTCAGGCTGGTACTTTTCGCACCCGGATTCAAAATTTTTCGCAGTCGGTAAAATTGGCGTAGATCAGGTTGAAGACTATGCTGAGCGTAAAGGTCTTTCCAAAGCGGAAGCAGAGCGATGGCTGGCACCCAGCCTCGCATATGATCCGGCGGAGTAATGGCCACTCTTACACGCAAAGAGGATGGGTTATATGGCAAATGCGCCAGATACGGAGAAGGCTAAAAACAAAAAAACCAAAGGCCCAAGCGTTTTAAAGGTGATGCAGAGCGTAGCTGCGGGCGCCTTGGGGGTTCAATCCAACAGGCGCCACGAAGAGGATTTCGAGAGCCACAGCCCGTTGCCCTACATTATTGGTGGCTTACTGTTCACGGCGCTCTTTATTGGCACGCTCGTTCTGGTTGTAAATATAGTGTTGTCCGGGCAGTAATCGCTACTGCCCGGAAATCCAAACCACAGCGGATAAGACTACGAGTGCTACCAGTAGCACTGACGCTATGGCATCGACCTGACTGTCTGATCGCATTAGCTTCTTCATTACCTGCTCCTTGTCCAGAGGCCCGGGTTGCCGGTGCCTGCTATTCGAATTTGAATGAAACTCGTAATCGGTGTTTTCTCCCATCTCATTAAAGCATCAAATTGATATTCGTCCAGCGCCGATGACATCGCCTTATCGCCTGAATCGATAAACATATCTTGAAATAATCGTTTCTAGAATAAGAAGCCGCTGTTATCCTACCTTTCAGATATAAGGCCCCGATTTTCGGGCGCACCTGACGTTCCTGAGCTGGAATCTTTCAGGTGCATGCCGCTACGACGATTTTACCCAGGACTTTCCTTTATGTACGTATACGATGAGCACGATCGGCAAATGATGGCCGAACGGGTTGCACAATTCCGGGACCAGACCACGCGGGCACTGGCCGGAGAGCTGGCAGAGGACGAGTTTCTTCCTTTGCGCCTCCAGAATGGTCTTTACATTCAACGGCTTGCACCCATGCTGCGCATCTGTGTGCCCTACGGCATGCTGCGTTCTGTTCAATTGCGCCGTCTGGCCCGGATTACGCGGGATTACGACAAAGGCTACGCTCACTTCACAACACGCCAGAACGTACAGCTCAACTGGCCTGACCTGGAAGACGTGCCTGACATTCTGGCAGAATTGGCTGAAGTTGAAATGCACGCAAACCAGACCAGCGGAAACTGCATCAGGAACACAACGACAGACCAGTTTGCAGCTGTTCAGTCGGACGAATTGGTGGACCCCCGTCCCTACTGTGAAGTCATTCGACAGTGGTCGACCTTTCATCCGGAATTCGCGTTTCTGCCCAGAAAGTTCAAGGTTGCCGTAAATGCTTCAGACCAGACCGACAGAGCCGCTATCCGGGTGCACGATATAGGGCTTCAAATAGTACGCAATGAAGCTGGCGAACTCGGATTCCGTGTGCACGTCGGTGGCGGGCTTGGGCGCACCCCTATGGTGGCCCCTGTTATCCGTGAGTTTCTTCCGGAGCTGGACCTTCTCACCTACCTTGAGGCCGTTCTCCGGGTCTACAACCGCTACGGTCGCCGCGACAACAAGTTCAAGGCCCGTATCAAGATTCTGGTAAAGGCTCTGACACCGGAAGGGTTTGCGGAGAAAGTCGAAGCCGAGTGGGCGCATATCAAGGATTCGCCGAGCCGGCTGATACCTGAGGCCATTCAACGCATTCAGGGCTACTTCACTGAGCCTGATTATGCGGCTCTGGATAATGCAACTGACGTGCTTGCACAGCAACGGTTCGAAAACCGTGGTTTTGATCAGTGGCTACAGCACAACGTGGACACCCACAAGAAGCCCGGCTACGCCATTGTTTCACTGACCATGAAAAAAACCGGTACGCCACCGGGAGACGTTACCGACCGGCAGCTTGAGCAAATTGCAGATCTGGCGGATGAGTACAGCTTCGGTGAAGTACGGGTAACGCACCAACAGAACGTGGTGCTGGCAGATGTGCGACAGGATCGCCTGCTGGAGCTCTGGCAGCAGCTTGGCCCAATGGGTTTCGGCACAGCTAACCTGAATACGCTGACGGACATTATTTGCTGCCCGGGTGGTGACTTCTGCGCTTTGGCCAATGCCAAGTCCATTCCTGTGGCTGACGCGATTCAGCGTCGTTTCGATAATCTCGATTACCTGTACGACCTTGGCGAGATCGATTTGAACATTTCAGGCTGCATGAACGCCTGTGGCCATCACCACGTTGGCAACATCGGCGTTTTGGGTGTCGACAAGAAAGGCCAGGAATTCTATCAGGTCAGCCTCGGTGGCTCTTCGCAGCACGATGCATCTATCGGGAAAATACTGGGGCCATCCTTTGCTCAGGATGACATGCCCGATGTGATTGCCAAGATCATTGATGTGTACGTAAACAAGCGCACGGATGAGGAATCTTTCCTGGATACTTATCGCCGTGTTGGAATCGATCCTTTCAAGGAGCGGGTTTATGCCTGATATTATTTTCCGGGATGGCAGCATCCGTCAGAACCATTGGGTTGTGGTTCCTCGCCCTGATGCCGGGGAATCATTGAATATTCCTGACAATCAGCGCGCACTGATCCCGGCCGATCTGTGGCTTGCGGGTCGAGAGCACTTTGTTGGCAGAGAGGATATCGGAGTGTGGTTTGACAGCCATGATGAGCCGGAGATTTTAGCCGATCATGTTAATGAGTTACCCTTGATTGCGGTGAATTTCCCGAAGTTCAGTGATGGTCGGGGTTACAGCATTGGTCGTTTGCTGAGGGAGCGGTTCGGGTTTAAAAATGAGCTACGGGCGATTGGAGATGTGCTATTGGATCAACTTCAGTTTATGAAGCGTTGCGGCTTTGATACTTATGAGCTGCGGCCCGATAAGGATATCCGCAAGGCGGCGCGATCTCTGAACTTCTTCAGTCAGGGGTATCAAGCCGCTACGGATACAGATTTGCCTTTGTTTCGGCGTCGGGCTTCTTAGGTTTCTGACCCGGAACCCGGAGTCTGCTACCAGAACGGGGCCAGTAGTCAAAACACGCTGTGAATACGTCCGTGTACGCTTGGCTCCGCCATCCATGGCTACGCACAGTTTTGACTACTGGCCCCGTTCTGGCAGCTTCAGCTTAGGCGTTTCAGATCGCGTGATCCAGGACGATTTTTCCCGCTGACTCACCTTTCAGGAACGCTTTCAGCGCGCCATCGAGATCAGCACGGCCAATCCGCTTCGCGGAAGCTTCGGCCTTCGGGCATTTCCAGTCACCCGCAAACTTTTTCCATACGGCTTCTTTTTCTGCCAGCGGAATTTCCACCGAATCCACACCCAACAGGTTCACACCGCGCAGGATGAACGGGAGAACCGTGGTCTGAAGCTGGGGGCCCGCAACCAGGCCGCAGCAGGAAACTGAACCGCCAGGCTTGATCTGCTTCAGTAGTTCTGCCAGAGGTGACCCTCCAACGGTATCTACAGCGTTGGCAAATACTGGTTTCAGCATCGGTTTCTTATCTTCATCCAGTGCATCGCGTCCAACAACGTCTATAGCACCGAGTTCTTTCAGGCTGGCTTCGTGATCGGCTTTGCCACTGATCGCGACGACGTCGAAGCCGAGCTTTGCGAGCAGCTCTACGGCAACGCTGCCAACCGCGCCTGAGGCGCCGGAAACGGCTACTTTGCCCTGCTCTGGCCTGGCACCCATGGTGAGAAGCTTTTGTACGCACAATCCTGCGGTGAGACCGGCGGTGCCGTAGATCATTGCCGTGCTGGCGCTCCAGCCGCTTGGCATGGGCACGCACCAGGCAGAGGGAACACGGATGTATTCACCAAAACCACCAGCGGTGCCCATCCCCAGGTCGTAGCCGGTCACAATAACCGGGCTGCCAACAGCAGGTGTTCCGGTTGCGGATTCGACAACTTCACCGGCGGCGTCAATGCCCGGCGTGTGCGGGAACGTGCGTGTTACGCCTTTGTTGCCTGAGGCCGAGAGTGCGTCTTTATAGTTGAGAGAAGAATGGCTGACTTTTATCAGCACCTCACCCTCAGGGAGATCTTTGGTGCTAAGGGTCTGTTCGGCGCCCCTATAGTCGCCATCCTGTTCTTCAACGCGCCAGGCTTTATATTGGATATCGTTCGTCATGATTTCCCCCGCTTGCTGTTAGTTACTGTATTTTCTGGTTGCGAAACGCACTCAGGACTCTCCATACCGTGTGCTCGAGCGCTGCACTGGTTGCCAGCCCGAGTTTCTCCGGCAGAGTCCGTTTGCGCTGGAATGAGACAGAGACTACGTCTGCCCTGTCGCAGGCTTCAATGAGATATTCGTCGGAGGTTTTGATCTCGTCGATCAGTTTCACCTCCAGCGCCCGCTTTCCGAACCAGATGTCTCCGGTGGCCACAGCGGCTATATCGAGATCAGGCCTGCGCTCGCTGACGTAATCCTTGAACAGGCCATGTGTGTCTTCCAGGTCGTTGAGAAATTTCTGTCGACCTTTATCAGTGTTTTCGCCAAAGATGGTCATGGTGCGCTTGTGCTCGCCGGCCGTCAGTATTTCAAAGTCGACGTTGTTCTTCTTGAGCAGCCGGTGAAAATTGGGCAATTGCGCCACAACACCAATAGAGCCTAGTACAGCGAATGGCGAAGCGATAATTTTGTCGGCAACGCAAGCCATCATATAACCGCCGCTTGCAGCCACTTTATCGACACAGGCCGTAAGGTGAATGCCTTTGCTGCGGATCCTGTCGAGTTGTGCAGCGGCCAGGCCATAAGCGTGCACCAGGCCTCCACCACTTTCGAGACGAATCACGACCTCATCTTTGCCTGGCTCAGCGACGCTGAGCACGGCAGAGATGGCGCGGCGAAGAGGATCTGTGTCGCTGGCTTTAATGTCGCCGTCGAAATCCAGTACATAGATGCGTTTCGGAGCATCTTCAGGGGCGTCCGCATCGGTTTTCTTTGCTTTACCGGCTTTCTTTTCGGCTTTGTCTTTCTTCTTTTTTGCTTTGTTCCAGGCTTTCTGCTCATGCTCTGACATGAGTCGCGCCTGGATGGACTCACGCAGCTTGCGGTATTTCTCATTGAGCTTGCGGATTTGCAGCTCTCCGTCGTCTTCGTGGTCATCCCTTTCTTTATGAGTCGCGGAGACAATAATAGACACGACCACAATTGCCGCAATAACAAAGGTGACCACTTTAGCCAAAAACAAACCGTAATCCGTCAGAAACTCCAAATCGCTTCTCCAGCCAGTTAAGCAAGCACGAGAGTGTAACTTACCGAAACTCTAGTGATAAGCGGAGCAAAAAAATTAAAACAAGCGTTCGATCGAGCTTGACAGTGATTCAGTCTCACCATAAAGTCGAAAGGCGAAGTCGGCTCTACCCGGCTGCCGCCAAGGCTTTAAAAGCCAGGCGCATAAAGCCGCCACCATGACAAGACAACCACCACAAAGGGTAAAATAATGTCTGTAGATCAAATCTTTCAAAAACTCGAGCAGAACTTCAACGCAGACGCAGCTCAGGGCCTCGATCTGGTTTTCCAATTTGACATCGAAGATGACAAGACCCATCACTTGGTCATCAAAGACGGAACATGCACACTGCACGAAGGCCCTCACAACGACCCTTCCGTAACACTGATCATGAACTCCGAAACCCTGCAGGGTATTGTTTCCGGTGAAACTGACGGTATGCAGGCTTTCATGGCTGGGCAACTGCGCGCCGAAGGCGACATGATGCTGGCTACCAAGCTGGGTGAGCTGTTCAACATGGGCTGATTAGCCCCGCCGAGCTCATAAAAAAACCCGCGTTAAAATATATACGCGGGTTTTTTGTTATCTGGCCTTTACCGTCAAGTCGACACACTACAGACCGACATCACCCAGCGATGACTCTGCCAATCTGAGCAGGTCTTCGTTGCTCTCCTCACGCTTGCCAATACTTTCAATATAGTACTCAAGCGATGTCAGAGCATCCGCCAATGCTTCCAGAACCTGGGTTTCAGGTGCTTCACGTGCATCCAGTAAGCGCTCCTGTATGGATGCTGCAACACGCTCAAGCACGCGTGCTGCACCAGGATCATTCACCATCTGCAACCCGCCCCAAATGCTGTGCAAGGTTGCGGGCAAATTGGCGAGATGAAGCTTGTCATAATCCGATTCCACAAACGCTGTAATGGCGCGCTTGGCGAGCGTTAAAGCACCCCGTGCTTCGTCGGCCACCACGTAAACCGCTTCCCTGAAATAAATGGACTCTTCCCGGCTCCGTTTACTGCCCGCCAGCGCATCGGTTTCTGACGTGATGCCACGACTGACGATCTGCATGACCGCGTCTTCAATGCCCAACACAGAGTCCGCAAGGCGGAACAGCTCTTCTTCACCGGGCAGACGGGATTCTGCTTCCCATGCCCGCAGTCTTACAGCTTCTTCGCGGGCGATGGTTGCTAACCGATTGAGGTCGAGCATTACCAGGGTATTGCCCAGACGTTCCAGGGTATCAGCAATGGAAGACAGCTCAGCCAGATCCGGCTCAATACCGCGCTCGATAATATCAAGCTTGTCTTTGAGCTGGTTCAACTCGTCCTGCAAGGCTTCAGAGAGGGATTTCAAGACATCTGCGCCCGGGCCATAAAGGCGGCGTGAATGAGCTTCCAGAATGGAGTCCGGAAACTCAGCAGGCGTCAGATGAAATGCAGAAAGAACCCCAGTAACTTCCGGGTTTGCAGAGCCACTACGGTAAAGCAGGTAAACCAGATCGCGAATGAGGGAGTCTGGCGCATCTTTGGTCGTTGCCACCTTGCCGACATAAACCACTTCCCGCGCGTATTTTTCGATTCGCATGAACAATCGCTTGCGGGCTTTGGTGAAGGTCATGGCACGGTCCAGCATCGTATCCGCTGCTATTGCAACGAGGCACCACATCTGCCCCATCGGAGCTCCCTGGCACAAGCGGACAAAACCCCGCGCTGACCTGCCAAAAAGTTTCTGACTAACCACAGGACTCCGATCCCGAAGCAAACCCAGCAGCGCAACCTGAAAGGTCATGCGCATACGCCGGGCAACAATTTCATAGTCTGCTTCATTGCCTTCAAAAGCAGGAACCGACAAGCCGCCACAAAAATCAGGCCTTTCCTTTACATCAACTTCAAAAAAACGGGATTCCGAGTAAGGTTTCTCACGGCGAGCTTCACGCAGTTCATTGATAACCGGCAGTAAGAGTTCCGGATGATCTTCTCGCTGCTGATGGTAATACTCGACGTAACGACGAAGGATAAATAGCGCGTTACTCAATGTCGTCAGGAGGATATTTTTATCGTCATTCGCACCAACAGGCACATCGTTGGCCATGGTGACCGCTTCCTGACACAGCAGGGTGCCGCCACGAAGCTCTACCAGAATGAAAATACCGCGAAGTTGGTTCAGAAAATCCAGACAGTTTTGCAGGTCTTCCCCACTCTCCCGGTTTTCCTGAAAGCGTTCGAGACTGGATTCAGCCTGTTTGATGGTCTGTTCTATTTCACTTTTGACCAGATCAAACGACTGCGATTTAGTCGCCAGAGACGATTGAACCATACAACGCTTCCTGTTAAACCGCGGAGAACTACTACCACGTCGTCCATGTGAGCTATAGCCTGCCAAAGACCCATGCCAGACCTTTTTATTATGAGTCGGTTTTACCCCTCCGACTAAAGCACGCATCTGATGAAAAACTGGCGTACTAACCATTACTTATAACATAAAACTCAAGTACCTCAACAAAGCAGGAATGTAACAATTGGTACAGGCAGACGCACTTCTCATTCTGTGCCGTTAAATTTTCCCCATACGGTTTCGCCAGCCTTCTTTTCAAGAGCGGACATGAAAGCCTCATGCGCATCGTTCTCAGCTTCGGTAGGCCTGACAACCGCTAGCGCTGGCCTGTCTGAACCCAGCCTGCGAATACCTCTGGCGCCACCGCCGTTTTCAGAACCGGCATCCAGGGACAGGGCGGTTTGGCCGCCGGTGAGCAACAGGTATACATCCGCCAGAATCTCCGCATCGAGCAGGGCGCCGTGCAGCTCCCGGTTACTGTTATCAACGCCATAGCGTTTACACAAGGCGTTCAGGTTGTTCTTCTGGCCAGGGTGCTTCGCCCGGGCAATTGCAAGGGAATCCACAATGCCACAATGATCGGCTGTTTTTCGTACCGGCTTGATCCGGCCAAACTCCGAATCCATGAAGCCCACATCAAACGCAGCGTTGTGAATCACAAGCTCTGCGCCTTTTATAAATTCAAAAAACTCATCCGCGATCTCTGCAAATTTTGGCTTATCCACGAGAAATTCGTTGGTAATCCCGTGAATGGTAATGGCTTCTGCTTCAACTTCTCGTTCCGGGTTGATATAGACATGATAATTACGCCCTGTAGGCTGACGCTCCATCATCTCCACACAGCCGATCTCGATGATCCGGTGCCCTTCTGCCGGATCAATACCTGTTGTTTCTGTATCCAGTACAATCTGTCTCATAATTTCCACACCGGTTCGGGGTTGAATCGTGCTCAGCTGCGGGTTAGTTCGTCAACGCCCTTGTTGGCAAGCTCGTCGGCGAGCTCGTTATCCGGGACACCTGCATGGCCTTTTACCCAGTGCCAGTTAACCTTGTGGTTTGCAGTTTCAATATCAAGTTCCCGCCACAGGTCATCGTTTTTTACCGGCTTTTTCGCCGACGTTTTCCAACCGTTGCGCTTCCAGCCTGAAAGCCACTCCGTAATGCCTTTACGCACGTACTGGGAATCCGTATACAGCTCAACTTCGCAGCCTCGCTTCAAGGCCTTCAAACCCTGTATGGCAGCCATCAGCTCCATGCGATTGTTGGTGGTTTGGCGCTCGCCGCCGTGCATCGTTTTAAGGGCATTGCCATAACGGAGCACAACACCCCATCCGCCAGGCCCCGGATTGCCTTTGCAGGCTCCATCGGTATACAGAATTACCTTCTCGGACATTAAAACTCCTGCATGTGCATAGATATAGCCGGCTCGGAATGGCCGGTTCAGTCTTCGGGATGGTTCAGGCTCTGCGGCGGGCAACCTCTGGATGCGCTTACGGTTCCGGTTCCCGATATACCCATTACGTTATTCTGACGCCATGCCGCCCGTCTGGGAATGCGGGCAGACACCCTTTTTTTCGCAAGGATACAGTAATATGCCCCAACTGGCAGGAGCCCGTTAACGGTCAAGCGTTCACCAAGCCGGTCCGAGGCTTTACGACCGCTACGCTGTAGAGGCAATCGGAAAAACCGGGTTACCGAAACGTCAACCTGAAAGCCCAACAGGTGAAGCCAGTCCTCCATACGCCCGCGCATAAGAAAGCGCCCTCCCCATGGCCCGGCGTGATGTCTTGATATCAGCCTTCTCAGGCCCCAGGCACTGACAGGATTAAAACCAACAAGAGCGATCGTCCCCTCGCCTCTCAAAACCCGTGCGGCCTCACGGAGCGCCTGGTGAGGGTACGGCGAAAAATCGGCAGTATGATGTAGCACAACCAGATCCATGGAGTCGCCAGGAAACGGCAGTTCGTCCGCGTCGCAAACAACAACTCCATCAGGAATGCTCGTAAACCACCTTGGCGTGGTCATCACTTTCTGCGAAAAATCTGTGCCGCTGGTAAGTGGTATACGATGGCTGACGCTCACTTGGAGCTGCCTCGCACCCGTCAGACGGGCAAGCTTTTGATCCAGAAAGCGACGTTGATCAGCCAGCATCGAGCGGCCAAGAGGCGTCTGGAACCAGTCTTCAAAGCTCTCGTGTCGGGACGGATAATCAACAATCTTGCTTTTCTTCACACCGCCTGTACTCCCGCTTTAACAAAGAGCCTGCACAAACCACTGGTCCAGAGGTTGTTGGGGCCATGAGCTTAATGCTCTATCATAGCAGCCACACTTGCCAAGCATAAACGGGGACATCTGATGCTCACCATCTCTGCCATCCCGGCGTTCAGCGATAACTATATATGGTGCCTTGCAGACACAGACACGGGTAAGGCCCTGATTGTCGATCCAGGCCAGGCCAGGCCAGTACAGGATCACCTGGCAAAAAACGATCTCACACTGGATACCATTCTGGTTACCCATCACCACCCGGATCATGTTGGCGGAGTCAAGGCTCTGGTACAGGACTTCCCGGACTGCCGGGTAACCGGGCCGGCCGAATCGCCGTTTAAAGGCAGCACTAACAACGTTCACCCCGGCGATGAGGTTGTATGGGAGCATGTCACGTTTCAGGTAATGAGTGTCCCGGGACACACGCTGGATCACATAGCGTTCTTTACCGATGTTGAGATTGCTGGCCGCCCCGCCCTGTTTTGTGGCGACACCCTTTTTGTATGCGGCTGCGGCCGCCTGTTTGAAGGCACGGCTGCCCAGATGCTTGAGTCGCTTAAATCCATTCGAGCGCTTCCGGGAAATACTGCTGTCTATTGCGCACACGAGTACACTCTGGCCAACCTTCGCTTCGCCCGAAGCTGGCTGCCGGATGACACCGAACTCGAAGCCTTCGAGCGCCATTGCAAAACGCTCAGGGAATCCGGCAAACCAACGGTACCCTCGATACTTGAAGATGAAAAACGGTTAAACCCGTTTCTGCGCTGGGATGACCCTGCCGTTGTGAGTGCCGCAAAACAGTACGGTGCCGGGCAAGGCCTGCCTACAGATTCAGACAGCGGCATCTTTGCAGCGATAAGGCACAGCAAAGATAATTTCTGAACGGTTAACAATTCCTCTCACCGCCGTAACGAGAGGTTTCTTGACCGCTGGAAACGAGCTCCCATAGAATCATTTAACTTTTTGCTCGTAACTCATTAAATATGCCGGATTTTCAGACATGATCCCGGCCACAACCCAGAGTCGGACATCGCCTATGCTGGTTAAACGATTGCCCCTTCTGCTCTTTATTGGTGTATTGACAGGCGGATGCAGCGCTTTTGATTTGGCAGCAGGCGCAGCGCCGAAAAACCCTCTTGACTCGGAAGAGGTGACGCTCGCAACGGGTGATGAAGGTCTCAAGGAGTCGGTAGAAACAGGTGAAGACAGCGATGCTGTTCGTGATGAACCACTAGATGATGCCATAGCTCCTGAACTCAAGGCGGCCGCGCGCGAAGCCCGCGAAAAGCTCGATAATCCAGAACAAAAAATCGCGAGCGAAGAGCTCGTACAGACATATCTATGGGAACGCCTGCGAGCGGGCTTCGTCCTCGATCATAACGTCGACAGCAAGCGTGTCAGAGATCAGTTGAACTGGTATGCAAAGCACCCGGGCTATATGAACCGTGTAGTCGAACGCGGAAGCCGCTACCTGCACTATATTGTCAATGAGACAGAGAAACGTGGGCTGCCCACAGAGTTTGCATTGCTGCCCATCGTTGAAAGTGCGTTCGATCCCTTTGCTTATTCCCACGGCCGTGCTGCAGGCCTTTGGCAGTTTATCCCGTCAACCGGCAAGTATTTTGGTCTCACCCAAAGCTGGTGGCACGATGAACGCCGCGATGTGATTGCAGCTACAGACGCAGCACTTACCTACCTGGATCGGCTGTCTAACCGCTTTGGTGGCGATTACACGCTGGCGCTGGCCGCCTATAACAGTGGCGGGGGCACCGTTTCCAGTGCGATGCGCCGTAACCGGAAAAGTAACAAGCCTGAAGACTTCTGGTCACTGCAGTTGCCAAAGGAAACTCGCCATTACGTACCTAAACTGATTGCCCTGGCCAAAATATTCGACAATCCCGAAGCCTACGGTATTGAGCTGCCGGCTCTAACGGATGAGCCGTATTTCGATATTGTCGACACTGGCGGGCAACTGGACCTCGCCCAGGCCGCAGAGCTTGCGGGCGTTGATATTGACGAAATATACCTTCTTAATCCTTCCTATAACCGCTGGGCAACCTCACCCGAAGGCCCGCACCGGCTGCTCGTACCCCATCAGAATGCCGAAGCCTTCCGCACTGCGCTGGCTGAGATTCCACCGGGCAAGCGCGTTTCATGGCGCAACTATTTGGTCAAATCCGGAGACAGCCTGAACACGATCTCCCGAAAGTTTTCAACAACGCCAGCGGTGCTGCAACAGGTCAATAGCCTTGACACGGATCTGATCCGTATTGGTCAGCGCCTGATGATACCCTCAGCCTCCCAGAACTCCGATACCTACGCTCTCAGTGCATCCAAGCGGCTTGAACGTAAGCAGGCGAAAAAGCGTGACGGCAGCAAGCTGCGATATACCGTTCGCCGTGGTGACACCTTTTGGGACATCGCCAGAGAGCACCGGGTTTCTGTGCGCCAGATCGCCGCCTGGAACGGCATGGCCCCAGGGGACCCTCTGTTTCCTGGCAAAGAACTGGTTATCTGGACCAAAACGACACAACCTACACTCGCCTCTGCCGAAGGAACCCGTGGTAAAGCCATGGTTCGAAAAGTTGGCTATCGCGTTCGTAAAGGCGATTCCCTTGCGCGCATTGCCAGCCGTTTTTCAGTGAATGTGCGGGACATCGCAAGCTGGAACGATCTGAACACCTCGCGTTATCTTCAACCGGGGCAAAGTCTGGTACTCTACGTCGACATCCGGAACAGCCCATAAAGATCATACGTTCACGGCACCGGAACTTTCAGTAACTATAAGAATCATAAAGATTTAGCGGACAAGAGCGCCGGGCAGGATGCCCCGTGCGCTGGCCTGAAACTCCAGAACGTGCGAGACCCATGACAAGAATTCTTACCGCCTCACGCCTTACATTGGTTTTTACATTCCTGGCTCTGCTGGCCTCCTCCGGTTTTGTTTCTGCCAACGACACGGCGCCAGTCTCTTCGGAGACGGAAACAAAGCCTGTTCACGGCATGGCCATGCACGGAGACCCCAGATACCCGGAGGGATTCAGTCACTTTGACTATGTAAACCCCGACGCTCCCAAAGGTGGCACGCTGAAAATGGCTGTTGTGGCCAACGGTTTTGACTCCTTCAATCCGTTCGACATTCGCGGTGTGGCGGCAGCGGGGATTGGCAACTATCTCTACGACACCCTACTGGAATACTCGGCCGACGAAGCGTTCTCCATGTACGGGCTGATCGCAGAATCGCTGGAAACGCCTGAAGACCGTAGCTATGTGATTTTTAACCTGAGGCAGTCAGCCCGCTTTCAGGATGGCGAGCCCATCACCGCAGAAGATGTAAAGTTTTCATTTGACACGCTTACCACCAAAGGCCATCCGTTTTACCGGAATTACTATGCCGATGTGAGCAAGGTGACGATTGAGAGCCCACACCGGATTCGCTTTGACTTCCAGCAAACCAGTAATCGGGAGCTTCCACTGATCCTCGGGCAGATGCCCATTATGCCCGCCCATTACTGGGAGGACCGGGAGTTTGGCAAGAACGGCCTCACTCCACCTCTTGGCAGCGGCCCTTACCGGATAGGCACGTTTGAAGCAGGTCGATCCATCGTATACGAACGGGTAGATGACTACTGGGCGAAGGGTCTTGCCGTTCGCAAAGGCAAGTTCAACTTTGACCACATTCGCTACGATTACTACACCGACGACACCGTTGCACTGGAGGGATTCAAAGCCGGCAGCTTTGACTTCAGATTGGAAACTTCCGCCAAAAACTGGGCAACCGCCTATACCGGCGACAAATTTGATAACGGCACGATCATCAAAGAAGCCATCGAACACCATCGCCCCACTGGCATGCAGGGCTTCGTGTTCAACACCCGTAAAGAAGTTTTCAGCGACCCACGAGTCCGGGAAGCGCTGACCTATGGTTTTGATTTCGAGTGGACGAACAAAAACCTGTTTTTCGGCCAGTACGCCCGCACCAACAGCTATTTCGAGAACAGCGAGCTGGCTTCAACCGGCTTGCCATCCGGGCGGGAACTGGAAATTCTTGAACAGTACCGGGCTCAGCTGGACGAAGAAATCTTCACCAAGCCTTTCAAGGCGCCGTCCACCGATGGAAAGCAAGGCATCAGGCAAAACCTGCGAGTGGCTCTGGAGCTCTTGCGTTCGTCCGGTTACGAAGTTCGTGACGGCAAGATGGTAAACGCCAAAACTGGCGAACCTCTCAAGTTTGAGATTTTGCTGTTTCAGAAAACCTTTGAAAGAGTCGTTCTACCCTTCAAAAACAACCTGGCCAAACTCGGTATTGAGATGTCCGTGCGCCTGGTGGACAGCAATCAATACGTCCAACGCGTACGTGAATTCGACTTTGACATGATCACCCAGGGTATTGGCCAATCAGACTCCCCGGGTAACGAACAGCGGGAGTACTGGCACTCCTCCACCGTAGACGCTAACGGCTCACGTAATTATGCGGGCGTGAGTGACCCTGTAGTCGATGAACTGGTGAGCCTTGTGATACAGGCGCCAGACCGGGAAGAATTGGTACAGCGTACCCGCGCCCTGGACAGGGTTCTGTTGCGGGGTTATTACGTGGTTCCGCACTGGCATTTGGCGAAAGATCGTGTCGCTTACTGGAACCACCTGAAGCATCCGGAAGTCACACCCAAAAACGGTACCGACCTCGACAACTGGTGGGCTGAGCCCTGAGGGAACTGCCGCTAAATGGGCATCTACATACTCCGGCGCCTGGCGCTGATTATTCCTACGCTGATCGGCATCATGCTGCTCAACTTCGTGATCGTTCAGGCAGCCCCTGGCGGGCCGGTTGAACAGCTTATTGCTGAAATGGAAGGCCATGGCGGTAGTGCGCTCGCACGCGCCTCTGGCGGCGACACGGGCGGAGAGGTTTCCAGTGCTTCCGGAGACCGGCGTGGCTCCCGCGGTATTCCTGATGAGATGCTGAAAGAAATCGAAGTCATGTACGGCTTTGATAAACCTGCGCACGAACGCTTCTTCAAAATGCTCAAAGACTATGCCACTTTTAATTTCGGCGATTCCTTCTTCCGGGAGAAGAGCGTAACCGAGCTGATTCTGGACAAAATGCCCGTTTCTATTTCACTGGGGCTCTGGTCTACGCTTATTATCTACTTCATATCCATACCTCTGGGAATCCGCAAAGCGGTTTCTGATGGGTCCAGGTTCGATGTCTGGAGCAGTTCCGCCATTGTAATCGGCTATGCCATTCCCGGCTTCCTGTTCGCTATTCTGCTGATTGTTCTGTTTGCCGGGGGAAGCTATTTCGATTGGTTCCCTCTGCGCGGGCTTACATCTTCTGATTTTGACCAGCTCAACTGGTATCAGAAAGTCGGGGACTATTTCTGGCATCTTGCGCTGCCGGTAACCGCCAACGTTATTGGTGGCTTTGCCACATTGACTCTACTGACCAAGAACTCATTTCTCGATGAAATCGGCAAACACTATGTCGTGACGGCGAGAGCCAAAGGCCTTGACGAGAAACAGGTTCTTTATGGGCACGTGTTCCGTAACGCCATGCTGATCGTTATTGCCAGCCTGCCAGGAGTGCTGGTCTCGCTGTTCTTCACAGGGTCTCTGCTGATCGAGGTGATCTTCTCCCTGGATGGCCTTGGGTTGCTTGGCTTCGAGGCAGCTCTTAACCGGGATTATCCGGTTATTTTCGGCACCTTGTTTATATTTACCCTGATGGGCTTGGCCCTCAAATTGATCAGCGACATCACCTACGTGCTGGTAGATCCACGCATCGACTTTGAAAGCCGGGAGGGCGCGTAACGTGAAGGCGCTGACTCCGATTCAACAGCGGCGCTTGCGTAACTTCCGCAAAAACCGCCGGGGCTTCTGGTCTTTATGGGCGTTTCTGGTTATTTTCGGGCTGACTCTGGTGGCCGAACTGATCGCAAACGACAGGCCACTTGTCATTTCCTATCAGGACACACTGTATTTTCCGGTTGCAGAGACCGTGCCCGAGGAGACCTTTGGCGGTTTTCTTCCCACGGATGCGGATTACCGGGATCCGTTTATTGCCGATGAGATCCTTGCTAATGGCTGGATGCTGTGGCCACCGATCCGTTTCAGCTACGACACCATCAATTACGACCTTGATGTGCCCTCACCTGCACCACCGAGTACCGAGAACTGGCTGGGAACGGATGATCAGGGGCGCGACGTTGCAGCGAGGGTAATCTATGGCTTTCGTATCTCCGTGCTGTTTGGTCTCACGCTTACCATCGCCAGCTGTATTGTTGGCGTCACGGTTGGTGCTATACAAGGCTTTTACGGCGGCAAAATTGATCTGATCGGGCAGCGTTTTATCGAGATCTGGTCAGGCTTGCCAGTGCTCTATCTCCTGATCATTCTCTCGGGCATTGTGCAGCCGAACTTCTGGTGGCTGCTCGGTATTATGTTGATGTTCAGCTGGATGGGCCTGGTTGATGTGGTACGTGCGGAATTTCTCAGAGCACGTAATTTTGAGTACGTGAAAGCGGCAAGGGCCCTCGGGCTGGATAACCGGAAGATCATGTTCCGCCACATTCTTCCCAACGCCATGGTGGCTACGCTGACGTTTTTGCCGTTTATTCTGACTGGCGCCATTACAGGCCTCACATCCCTCGACTTCCTCGGTTTTGGCTTGCCGTCCGGCTCGCCGTCACTGGGTGAACTGATCGCCCAGGGCAAGGCAAACCTCCATGCTCCCTGGCTCGGAATTTCGGCATTTGTTTCCCTCTCACTGATGCTGACCCTGCTGGTTTTCGTGGGCGAAGCCGTACGTGATGCCTTTGACCCCCGTAAAAGTGGATAAGAGCGAGCTGATATGAGTGACTTGCTAGAGATAACCAATCTCTCGATCTGCTTTAACCAGGGCGAGAAGGCCGTCGATTCTCTATCCCTCAGCCTGCAACAAGGTGAAACTCTGGCGCTCGTTGGTGAGAGCGGCTCCGGTAAATCCATCACTGCATTATCTGTTTTGCGGCTGCTGGATGAGCGCCATGCGAGCTATCCGAGTGGTGAGATCCGCTATCGCGGAGAGAATTTGCTACAGGCGCCTGAGAAACGCTTACGCCAGGTTCGCGGGCGAGAGATCAGTATGATCTTTCAGGAGCCGATGACGTCTCTCAACCCTCTACACAGCGTAGAGAAACAGATCAGCGAAACGCTGGAACTCCACAAGGGGATGCGAGGCCCCCAGGCCCGCAGGCGTTGTCTGGAACTGCTACGCCTGGTCGGCATAGACAACCCGGAAAGCCGTCTTGGCGCCTACGCGCACCAGCTTTCCGGCGGTCAGAAGCAGCGGGTAATGATTGCCATGGCATTGGCCAATGAGCCCGACTTGCTGATCGCAGATGAGCCAACCACGGCGCTGGATGTCACGGTTCAGAAGCAGGTGCTTGAATTGCTGCAGGGTTTGCAGCAGAAGTTGGGCATGGCGATTCTTCTGATTACCCACGACCTGACCATAGTGCGCCGCTACGCCAACCGGGTCGCGGTACTGGAGCATGGCAAACTGGTTGAAAAAGGAGAAACCGCAACCTTGTTTGCATCACCAAGCCACCCCTACACCCGCAAACTTCTGGATGCCGAGCCCCCGGAAGCTCCCCTTGCTCAGCCCCGGAATGGAACACCTCTGCTGAACGTCAGTAACCTGGATGTACGGTTTCCGACTCGAAGAGGATTGTTCGGCAGGGTAAAGGAGTATTTTCACGCGGTGAAACGTGTCGGTTTTTCCCTCGAGCGTGGCCAGACTCTCGGTATCGTGGGGGAAAGCGGTAGCGGAAAAACCACCATTGGCCATGCACTTCTCAAGCTCACAACCAGCTCGGGCAGCATTGAATTGGATGGCCAGGAGCTAGCCGGGCTCGATCAAAGCGCTTTTCGGCCCTGGCGGCGCCGGATACAGATTGTTTTTCAGGATCCTTTTGGCAGCCTGAGCCCACGGATGTCCATTGCCGAAATTGTTCGGGAAGGACTGGAAATACACGATGCTGAAAATGCTCAAGCGCACGATCAGAAGGTCATTACGGCTTTGACCGATGTGGGGCTTGATCCTGAGGCACGACACCGCTATCCGCACGAATTTTCAGGGGGACAACGTCAGCGGATCGCCATCGCCAGGGCATTGGTTCTTCAGCCAGATTTGATCATTCTGGATGAGCCCACCTCTGCTCTGGATAGAACGGTTCAAAAGCAGGTTATCGAGCTGCTTCGGGATATTCAGGCGCGCTATGGTCTAAGCTATATCTTTATCAGCCACGATCTGGCCGTAGTCCGGGCACTCAGTCATCAGTTGCTGGTGCTCCGACAGGGGGCGATTGTGGAATACGGGGATGCCGGCGAGATTTTCCGTGCACCCGCAGAGCAATACACACAAGAGTTACTTCACGCGGCATTTTTCTATTATCAGAAAGATGCCAACATCACTACGACTATTTGAGCGTTACTCCTGCCGGGATACTTCGGGGATAATGCACCAAAATCAGGAACACAGGGAGAACGACCCATGGGAATACTCAGTGGCAAGAAAGCACTGATTGTTGGCGTAGCCAGCAAACTGTCTATCGCATACGGCATTGCAGAGGCTTTTGCCCGCGAAGGCGCGGAACTGGCCTTCACGTACCAGAATGAAAAGCTCAAACCAAGGGTAGAGAAGTTTGCTGACGGATGGGGCAGTAAACTTATCTTCCCTTGCGACGTTGCCAGCGATGAGGAAATTGAAAATGTGTTCAAAGAGCTGAACAAGCACTGGGACAACATCGACATAATCGTTCACGCCGTTGGCTTTGCGCCGGGGCACGAGCTCGATGGTAACTACGTTGATGTGACCACCCGTGAAGGCTTCAAGATTGCCCACGACATCAGCTCCTACAGTTTTGTAGCTCTTGCCAAGGGTGCGCGCTCAATGATGCACGAAGGCAGCTCACTGCTGACTCTGAGCTATCTCGGCGCCGAAAAGGTTCTGCAGAACTACAACGTGATGGGGCTTGCCAAAGCGTCACTGGAAGCAAACGTGCGCTACATGGCTGCGAGCCTTGGCCGCGATGGCATTCGGGTAAACGGCATTTCCGCAGGGCCGATCAGGACACTGGCAGCCTCTGGCATCAAGAGCTTCCGCAAGATGCTCGCGGAAAACGCCAGGCGCGCTCCGTTACGACGGAACGTGACCACCGACGAAGTGGGCAATGCCGCAGCCTTCCTGACTTCCGACATGGCCAGCGGTATTACCGGTGAAATCATGTACGTGGATGCCGGTTTCAACATTACCGGTATGGGCGAACTTGAAGAATCAACAACTGAAGATTAAGCGATAAGGCAGGGAGCCTGACATGGCTCCCTGCTCTATTTTTGGATAAATGTTCGTTCCCTTCATCCTCCAACCATCCTGCAACTCGGCGTTCAGAGCGCTTCCATGGCGGACGCGACAGCTTCTGTCCATTCAACATATTCAGTCTGGATGCATTCAATAATTCTTACACCCACCAGATAGCCTGTGCCATCCGGACGACACCAGATCACCTCCACCGTCAATCTGAAGGGTTCTGTCTCGTTGCCCAGTGAAACAGCCGCAGGCAACAAGGCGCCTGCCGCAAGCTGCTCTTCGGAGGTCAAACGCAGACCGCCTGCTGACAAGTCGCGAACACCGCACGCCAGTTCCCGCCCGTATGCACATGGCATTCCCCGGGGTTCCGGATAGCTTGCCTCCAGTTCCAGCGAAACCCGTGCGCGTGCCGTCAAACGGTAATCCAAACGGTTGTCCTGCCCGCCAAACGGGTCGTCTGATGTTCCAAATGTATAGTCAGTATCTATCATGACTGTTCCTGGCTTAATGTGGTTCTCTCAGTTCTTTCCGACACGAATGCGCCCCACCACACGGCTTAGCGTGTCATCAAACGCAGCTGCACCGCCCAGAACACGAATGCGTTCTTCAACGATACCCAGAACGAGTTCATCTTCCAGAAACTCGCGACGATTAAGCCCTAACCGGTCTACAAAAATCAGTTTTCGGGATGCGTTTGTGCGAACGGCAAGCTTGAGCCTGACGCCTGCACTTTCCGCAAGTTCAGGCTCCACGAGGATCCAGCCACCAAGACTTATTTCGCCTACCTGCTTTTGCGCAAGTTCTGTTTTTTCTCTGTGTAAACGTTCGTGCTCAGCCTGTTCGTCCGCCAAACGCTTGCTTTCAACCTTCTGTCGCTGATGCTCCAAAGTTGCTTGCCGCTCGGCCTCTTGCTCCTGGCGCTTTAACTCGATAGCTTCCCTTTCGCGGCGCAGGGCGCCTGCTCGGGCCCGGGCGGCTTCTGCGGCTTGTTCACGCTGTTTACGCTGTTTTTCAAACGCCCCGGCCAGCAGATCTACTGTTTCACCAAGCACCTCACCAAAGGGCGTCTGATCCGGCAACGGGCGAATACTGCCTGACGTTTTGGCCTGACAGAACTCGTGCCATGGCTGCAGGCCAAGCTTTACCCCGGTGCCATTGGTCCAGAGGATTTCCCCGGTGTCTTCAAGCAGAGCAAAAAAGTAACGGCGCTGTTCCTCCGCACCTTCACCCTCCACAAACCAACCGCCCTCAAAAGGCTGAAACTCAGCAGGCGGGGGCGCTTCGAAAGTGAGCCAGACCGGGTTCCAAGGGAAGCCTGCAGCGTCCGGTAAGGCGTCAACCAGATTGGGCGTTTCTCCACGCAATCTTGACATCATGACGGTTCCGATACCTGCCAGCGCGTTAGGTGTCAGGGGATGATCAAACACGCGGCTCCACACATCCACTAGCCGGTCGCCGATTTGCTCACCTACGTGATATAGCCGGTCTCTGTCCTTGTCGGAAAGCGAGGGGTCGCCCACCCAAACCAGCCACTCAAGCAGCTTGCTGCCATGCCTGCAGGTTTCACCGTTCACACCGGCGTCCCACACAGCCTGTTTGAGCAACCTTTGCCAATGGTCAAAAACAAAATGCAGTACAGGCTGCGGCAGCTTTCGCCCCTTCAGAGCCCGCCCGATAAGAGCTCTTGAAGTTTGATCCGCCCGTCTTTGGCGAGCTGCGCCCTGCTCCGTCTCCAGTAACCTCTGACGCAGTCTGCCGACCTGCGCATTGCGCCGGACTGAGTCGTCTTGCCATTGCTTACAAAACGCATCGACGGCATCGGGTGTGCCCGAATCAAAACCTGCAGAAACGGCGACAACCAGCGCGTCCAGTTGCTCCAGCAGCGCCTTGGACGAACGCCCGCCCGAGTCACTCCAGCCACGCCATTCCTGAAAACCGTCGAGCCAGAGAAGTAATGAGTCACTAAATGCCCGATGGCCTTCGAGGTTCATGCGCCAGGCCAGGTAGAATCGCAACCGCGCGATGCGCTGCGCCAGCGCGGTGTGCAGGCCGCTGGTTTTGAGGAACACATCCATGATGCGATCGGCGACATAGGCCGCGTTGATCTGGCGCACTGACCAGTCAAGGTTCACAGAGCGAATAACATGGGTTACACGCTCAGTCCGTTGATCTGTCCAGCATGAGAACAGCAGTGGTTGCCAGTCACTTATGGTTTCTGGTGCAGGTTTTCCGACGGGGTAAGGCAGGTCGGGAACTCGAATACCGGCAAGCACACCGTCAATTTTCTCGGCAACCGCCTTGCGCGAGGCCTCCTGATGGGACTTCGGCCTGTTTTGTGACATCCAATCCCCGTGCTCAAGAAGCGTTGAAAAGACCCACTAAATAACGCAGTATAACGAACTCGCCGGGGTTGGCCACATCTGGGTCCGGCGCTATTGTAACGAGAAGAATCGGGGAAACAGTAGAAAATGTCCGGCAACAAACTTGAAGATCTGAACGTGGCGAGCCAGGAACCATTGATTACGCCTGAAAAGCTCAAACAGAATATGCCACTATCGGTCAATGCAGCCCAAACTGTTACAGGTGGCCGTCAGTCGATTTACGACATTATTGACGGCAAAGACCACCGTTTGTTCCTGGTTGTAGGCCCCTGCTCTATTCACGACGCAGACGCAGCACGTGATTACGCCACTCGCCTCAAAAAACTTGCTGATGAAGTCAGTGATACCCTGCTGATCGTTATGCGGGTGTATTTTGAAAAGCCGCGAACAACGGTTGGCTGGAAAGGCCTGATTAACGACCCGCACCTGAACGACACCTTTGACATCGAACATGGCCTCAAGTTGGGCAGGCGTCTTCTGCTGGATATCAACGAACTTGGACTACCGGTCGCAACCGAAGCCCTGGATCCGATTTCGCCTCAGTATCTTCAGGATTCGATTGCCTGGTCGGCGATTGGCGCCCGCACCACAGAATCCCAGACTCACCGCGAGATGAGCAGTGGTCTTTCCATGGCGATCGGCTTCAAGAATGGAACCGACGGCAGTCTGGATGTGGCCGTGAACGCCATGAAGTCTGTTTCCTATCCGCACAGTTTCCTGGGCATTGATCAGCAAGGCCAGGTGGCTATTATCCGCACCAGGGGCAACCAGTATGGCCATGTGGTTCTGCGTGGCGGTGGCGGCAAGCCCAATTACGACTCGGTCAGCGTGACGCTCTGTGAACAGGCCCTCGACAAGGCGGGTCTACGCAAATCCATCATGGTAGATTGCAGCCACGCCAACTCCAGCAAAGACCCGGCCATCCAGCCATTGGTTATGCAGGATGTCAGTCACCAGATTCTCGAAGGCAATACGTCAATTCAGAGCCTGATGATCGAGAGCAATATAAACTGGGGCAGCCAGTCCATCCCGGAAAATCTGGCAGACCTTCAATACGGCGTGTCCGTGACCGATGCCTGCATAGACTGGGAAACCACAGAAAAAGCCATTCGCGAAATGCGTGACAAGCTCAAGGACGTTCTGCCCGGCCGCAAAGCCGGCTGAACCCTGTCAGGCAGACTGGGTTGGCAGGCCGCCTACCCAGTCCAGCCGATCCCTCAACGCAACCACCTGGCCAACAATTACCAGCGTTGGCGCCTGTACCTTTTCTTCATTTACCTTCTGAACAATCGTTTCCAAGCTACCGGTAACCACGTGCTGGTCCCGGGTGGTGCCCTTGGAAATCAGGGCTACCGGCATGTTCGGTGCCATACCGTGCAGTACAAGCTGTTCGCAGATGATGGGCAGACCAACCAGCCCCATATAAAACACCAATGTCTGACTGTTCTGGACGAAGTCCTTCCAGGGTAAATCGCAGGTATTGTTTTTCAGGTGGCCAGTTATAAATCGCACTGACTGCGCGTAATCGCGGTGGGTCAGCGGAATCCCGGCATACGCAGCGCATCCGGATGCGGCAGTTATGCCCGGCACAACCTGAAACCGGATACCGGCGCTGGCCAGGGTTTCAATTTCCTCGCCACCACGGCCAAATATAAACGGATCCCCCCCCTTGAGCCTGACGACCCGGCGGCCTTCTCTTGCCAGATCCACCAGCCTCTGGTTGATCTGATCCTGTGGCAGCGTGTGATTCGCTCGCTGCTTGCCCACATGGATCATTTCAACCGTGTCCGGAATCAACGCAAGAATTTCCGGCGACACCAGTCTGTCGTAGAGCACAACCTCTGCTGACGTAATAAGCCGCCAGGCCTTCAGCGTGAGCAGCTCCGGGTCCCCGGGGCCAGCGCCCACAAGAGCAACTTCCCCGGCGGAGCTGTTCGGATTCGAGGTAACCGGGTTCGTTCGGTAACGAACCGGAGCAGGCCTTGCCCCAACGTTTGCTCCCGGAACGGTTCGAGATTTATCTGTCATTGGATACGCTCGACGCCACCCATATAGGGCTTGAGTACATCCGGAACAAGAATGCTGCCATCTGGCTGCTGATAGTTTTCCATAACCGCTACCAGAGCACGACCCACTGCGAGGCCGGATCCGTTCAGCGTATGCACCGGTTCAGGCTTGCCGGTTTCCGGGTTGCGCCAGCGCGCGCTCATGCGTCGGGCCTGGAAGTCGCGGGCATTGGAGCAGGATGAGATCTCACGATACTTGTTCTGCCCCGGTAACCAGACTTCGATATCGTAAGTTTTGGCAGCAGAGAAACCCATGTCTCCGCCGCACAGAGCAACCAGGCGATAAGGCAGCTCCAGTAACTGAAGGACTTTTTCAGCGTGGCCGGTCAGTGCTTCCAGCGCGGCATCGGAATCCTCAGGGCGAACCACCTGTACCAGCTCAACCTTGTCGAACTGGTGCTGACGAATCATACCGCGGGTGTCACGACCGTAAGAGCCGGCTTCGCTGCGGAAACAAGGTGTGTGACACACCATTTTCAGGGGCAATTCAGCGGTATCAAGAATCGTATCGGAAACCAGGTTGGTAACCGGCACTTCCGCCGTTGGGATCAGGTAAAGTGAAGGCTCACCCTGCAATTTAAACAGGTCTTCCTCAAACTTGGGGAGCTGGCCGGTGCCATAAAGTGCATCCGCGTTCACCAGATAAGGCACATAGGTTTCAGAATAACCATGTTCGCCGGTGTGCAGATTGAGCATGAACTGCGCAAGGGCGCGATGAAGGCGCGCCACTTGACCGCGCATCACCGCAAACCTTGAGTGGGCAAGACGTGTTGCAGTTTCGAAATCCAGACCGCCCATCCCTTCGCCTAGCCCTTCACCCAAGGCAACATGGTCTTTAGGCTCGAAATCAAACGCTTTAGGCGTACCCCAGGTACGAAGCTCAAGGTTGTCTTCTTCGCTGTCGCCCATCGGAACGTTTTCATCCGGAAGGTTCGGAATGCCAGCCAGGAAGTCATTGAGTTCCTGTTGCAGTGTACGCAGTTCGTCCTCGGCGCCCGACTTGCGGGATTTCAGGCTCTCAACCTCATCCAGCAGCGGCTGAATATCTTCGCCAGCAGCTTTGGCTTTGCCAATCAACTTTGACTTCTTGTTCTGCTCGCCCTGCAAGGTTTCCGTACGCACCTGAAGGCCCCGGCGGCGCTCTTCAAGTTGCTCGAAGCCGGCAACGTCAAAAGTATAGTTTTTGATGGCCAGTCGACGGGCGATCTCTTCAGTCTGGTTACGGACGAGTTTGGGATCGAGCATGGGTATCCTGGATTTTCCGGTTTTCAGTGTGTGTAGAATAACTCGCCATTATACCTGTGCCGGCGCCTGTGGCTAGCGCTGCGCATAACCTTGTACGGTGTTCATGAATGGCGTTTTCTGGGGCTTTGATCATTGAGGGCGTCTAGCCGCTGGCGCTTTTCAGAAAGCTTGATTTCCAGCCCCCGGTTGAGAGGTTGATAGTATCTGCGCTGGTGGATAGCATCGGGCAGATAGGACTCACCCGCTGCAAATCCTTCAGGCTCATCATGAGCGTAGCGGTAAGAGTCACCATGCCCCATGCTTTTGAGCAATTTGGTGGGTGCGTTGCGCAGGTGAACGGGCACCTCGTAGTCGGGATCCTGCCGTATATCGGCCATGCACTGATTGAACGCTTTATACACCGCGTTGCTTTTCGGGGCGAGCGCGAGGTAAGTAACCGCCTGCGCCAGTGCCAGCTCCCCCTCAGGGCTCCCCAGACGCTCCTGAGCGTTCCACGCCTCCATGCTCAGCTGCAGGGCACGGGGGTCGGCGTTGCCTATGTCCTCGCTTGCGATACGCACCAGGCGGCGCGCAACGTACAAAGGGTCGCAACCACCATCCAGCATCCGGCACAGCCAGTAAAGTGAGCCATCCGGGTCAGAGCCCCTCACAGACTTGTGCAAGGCTGATATCTGGTCGTAAAAAACGTCGCCGCCCTTATCAAAGCGGCGCAAACTGGTTTGCATCACCTGCTCAAGGTGTTCAGCGTTAACACGGTTTTTGCCTTCGCTGTCCGGCTCCGCCAGATCGGCAGCAATCTCGAGAATGTTGAGCGCCCGCCGGGCGTCACCGCCAGAGGCAGCAGCCATAACGCTGAGCACATCGTCCGAAACCGCAAGCTCGCCGTTAAAGCCTTCCTCCGAACTCAGAGCCCTGCCCAGCAGATTAAGGATATCCGCCTCTTCCAGATTCTTGAGAACGTAAACCCGGGTACGGGAAAGCAGAGCGCTGTTCAGCTCAAAAGAAGGGTTCTCGGTGGTAGCACCCACAAAAATGAAGGTGCCGTCTTCAATGTGCGGAAGAAAAGCGTCCTGCTGGCTCTTGTTGAACCGGTGCACTTCGTCCACGAACAACAGCGTGTCCTGGCCCTGGGAAAGCTTGCGGTTGCGTGAACGCTCTACTATGGCACGGATATCCTTCACGCCACTGAGAACCGCAGACACTGTCTCGAAACTGAGGTCGCCAACGCTCGCCAGAAGCCTCGCAAAGGTGGTTTTACCGACCCCCGGCGGGCCCCAGAGAATCATTGAGTGGAGCTGGCCCTGCTCTACCGCCCTGCGAAGCGGCTTGCCGGGCCCTACGAGGTGCAACTGCCCCACGTAGTCTTCAAGGGATTCCGGGCGCATGCGCGCTGCCAGAGGCCGAAACCCGACCTGTTCGGTGAACAGGCTGTTTTGCATATCAGCCCTCGTCCCCGATTACGTCGACATCTGCCGGGTACTCAAGCGTAAACGCGCTATTATCGACGGTGTCGTTAAGCCGGATGTTGTCAAAGCTGAGCACGCTGAGCTGCGACAATGAATCCTGCATGCGCATTTCCTGCAGTTCGTTTTTGAAGAACGTTAGTCGTAGCGACACAAATAACGAATCCTCGCTTTTCGGCTCGAGCGTGAATTCCCGGGTATCGTCACTGAGCTGACGACCGGAAACCCGATAGGTTTCTTCAAGGTTATCCACTTCACCACTGAGCAGCAGCGCCGGTGTTGTCTGAACGCGGTCGTCCAGGCTATGCACGGTGACCTGTTCCAGATCGGGATCGTAGACTTCTACGCTTTCACCGTTACTGACAATAAATTGCGACAACGGCGCACGGGTCTCCCAGTAAAACAGGCCCGGCCTTTTGGCCTTCAGTGAGCCCCGGGATTCCTGCACTTTGCTGCCGCTTTCGTTTACCACAATCTGAATAAAGTCGGCCTGATAGGTTTCATAGCTTTGCAGCAAGGAAGCGAGCTCTGCCGCTGAACCTTCTTTGCCTGCCGCCATCAGTGAGCTGCTGAATACAAGTGCCACAATTAATGACGCCATCAATACCGACAGGGGCTTCAGAAAAAGCTGTTGCATACGATACGACTCCTAATCTCTTGGTGGGGGCGGTGCCAAAACTTCACGGGCACCGTTATGGCCCGCTGAACTGACCACACCAGATGCTTCCATGGCCTCGACCAAATTGGCTGCCCGGTTATAACCTATTTTGAACTTTCGCTGCACAGACGAAATTGATACCCGGCGCCCTTCTGTGACGAACGCCACGGCTTCGTCGAACAGCGCATCACTTTCGTTGTCGCCGCCATCTGACAAGCTGGGAACCCCGGGCAGATTTTCACCTTCTGCGCCGTTAAGCACATCTTCCACGTACACCGGTTCACCTCTGGCCTTCCAGGCACTCACCACCCGGTGAACCTCATCATCGTCCACAAACGCGCCGTGGACGCGGACCGGGAGGCCAGAACCCGGGGGCAGATAAAGCATGTCACCATGCCCTAAAAGCTGCTCGGCACCACCCTGATCCAGCACGGTGCGCGAATCGATCTTGGAGGAAACCTGGAACGACATGCGAGTGGGAATGTTGGCTTTGATCAAACCCGTGATGACATCCACAGATGGCCGCTGGGTTGCAAGTATCAGATGAATACCTGCCGCCCTCGCCTTCTGGGCAATCCTTGCGATCAGCTCTTCCACTTTTTTGCCGACAATCATCATCATGTCGGCAAACTCATCAATAACCACCACGATGAATGGCAAATGTTCCAGTTCCGGGCGTTCCTGTTCGTCGTTAGCCAGATATTCGTCCGGCTTCCAGAACGGATCGAGAAGAGGTTCACCGGCCGCTGCCGCATCTTTTACCTTGCGGTTGTAGCCGGCGAGGTTTCGGACGCCCAACGTCGCCAACAGACGGTATCTGCGCTCCATTTCGGCCACACACCAGCGCAGTGCATTTGCGGCTTCTTTCATGTCGGTAACAACGGGTGCCAGCAGATGGGGAATGCCATCATAGATGCTGAGTTCCAGCATCTTGGGGTCAACCATAATAAAACGGACGTCCTCCGGTCCCGCCTTTAGCAGCATGCTCAACAGCATGGCGTTCACGCCTACGGACTTGCCGGAACCGGTGGTGCCGGCAACCAGCAGGTGCGGCATCTTCGCGAGGTTTGCAACCATGGGATTGCCGCCGATGTCATTTCCCAGCGCCATTGTCAGCGCAGAACTGGATTCCGTGAACACTCTCGCACTCAGAACTTCGCTCAGGCGGACAATCTCCCGCTTTTCATTGGGAATTTCGATGCCCACCACTGATTTACCCGGGATCACCTCCACAACCCGAACGCTCAGAACGGCCAGTGAACGAGCCAGATCCTTGGCGAGGTTCGAGATTTTGCTGACCTTGACACCTGCTGCCGGTTTTATCTCAAATCGGGTAATCACAGGCCCCGGGTTAACCTCAACCACCTCAACCGAAACGCCGAAATCCGCCAGCTTTTCTTCAAGCAAACGCGACATGTGCTCCAGCGCTTCTTCCGAGTAGCCGCTTTCCTTATGCTCCTCTGGGGGGTCCAGCAACGAGATGGGAGGAATCGGGCTCTCTATGTCTTCCAGCAATGAAGGTTGAGCATTATTTGCTTTGTTGGTTGGTGGCTGCTCATCTTTCTTGAACGGCGATATTTTCAGCGAACGGCCGCTCGATGAAGTGGATTTCCCTTTATCCGAAGCAGATGCCGGCGGTTTGGTGGCTGTTTTCGCTGGCACCTCATCCCGGGAACTGAAGCTCTCCAGGCGCGCCGGTTCTGGCTCCTGGTCGGCGGAAAAACTTTCAAAGCCGGGTTCCAGGCGATCGCTTGACGGCTTTTTCGGTTTTGCTTTTTTGCGCGGCCCAAAGCCCGGAATCCAGTGCCACCAGCGCTTGGAAGACTTTTCGTTTACAGCAGTTGGCTGAGCCTTGGCCGGGGCGGCCGGCTGAGCCGGTACCGGTGATTTCTCCGGGGCCTGAGCGCGTTTATCCGAGCTGGCAAGTTTTTTCAGTGCCTGCCCCAGACGCAGCGTAAAGCCGCCCAACTGGTCCATTAACCAGAACCATGAGAGGCCCACGGTGACGGTCAGGGCAAAGAGGAATATAGCGATGAGCAGCAACGTTGTTGCCGGCAGATTGAAGAAACGAACCATGGCATCCGAAACGGTCGTTCCAAGCACCCCACCCGAAGTGGCGCCCAACCCAAATACAGAGTAAAGCGACAGAAGACTGGTGGCCGACAGTAAAATCAGCAGAAACCCACCAAGCCTCATCATAAACAGCGGCCAGTGCATATCCAGCGGGTCATTTCTGCGGCGTACCAGCATGATTGCGTAGCCCGCAACCATCACCGGGAACAGGTAGGCAACATGGCCGAAAAAATCCCTGAGCAGGCTGGCAAGCCAGGCCCCTGAGCGGCCAGCGGCGTTAAGTACGCTGGTCTCATGACCTATACTGGCCCAGCCCGGGTCTGCAGGATTGAATGTCACAAGAGCCATAGCCAGATAGATGCAAAGGGCAATCAGCCCGATCACCGCGCCTTCACGCGCACCTTGTGCAGCCTGGTGGCGAAAACGCAGTTGCTTCTCTGTCGGTTCCTGTGGTGATTTCTTCGCTTTTGCAGATTCTGCCATGAATGCTCAAACGTTAAGTGTTGCTTGCGTTCTGAAGTGCCTGAAAACCTCGGTACAAGTCTGTTTTCAGGTCTTCGACTGCTTCGATACCAACTGAAAGCCGTAGCAGGTTCTCGGTTATACCGGCTCCGGACTTGTCTTCCGGCGACAATCGCCCGTGGGTTGTGGTCGCCGGATGTGTAATCGTGGTTTTAACATCGCCGAGGTTCGCGGTAATTGAAATCATCCGCGTTGCGTCGATGAATTTCCAGGCTTCCTCACGGCCGCCTTTAACGCAAAACGCCAGCACCCCACCAAACCCTTTCTGCTGTTTTTTTGCAAGTTCGTGCTGGGGATGGCTTTCAAGGCCAGCATAATACACCTGCTCGACGGCGGGTTGCTGCTCCAGCCACGTCGCCAACTCTAACGCATTGTCGCAGTGGGCACGCATACGGATTGGTAAGGTTTCCAGCCCCTTATGAAAGACCCAGGCATTGAACGGGCTCATGGTAGGCCCTGCGGACCGCAGGAAGCCGTAAACTTCATCCATGAGCTTTGCCGGCCCGACTACCACGCCACCTACACAGCGACCCTGGCCATCGAGGTATTTGGTTGCGGAATGAACCACGATATCCGCACCATGCTCCAGCGGGCGCTGCAACACCGGTGTACAAAAACAGTTGTCCACCACAAACAGCGCGTCATTGTCGTGGGCCAGTTGTGCCAGCGCTTCCATATCCGCAACCTCGCACAGCGGGTTAGACGGCGTCTCGATGAACAGCATGCGGGTGTCCGGGCGCACAGCCGAGCCCCACTCTTGAAGATCAGTCAGGCTCACGAAGGTTGTTGTGACACCGAACTTTGCCATGTATTTCTGAAACAGCACGTTGGTGGTGCCAAACACACCGCGGGAACAGATCACATGGTCGCCGCTTTTGAGCAGCGCCATGCAGGTGCTGAGAATGGCGGCCATACCCGATGAGGTCGCAACAGCGCGCTCCCCGCCTTCCATCGCGGCGATGCGGCCCTCGAAAGCCTGAACTGTAGGATTGGTAAAACGCGAGTAGATATTGCCCGGCTCCTCTCCCCCGAAACGGGCTGCGGCCTGGGCTGCACTGTTGTACACAAAACTCGATGTCGGGAAAATGGCATCACTGTGTTCAAGCTGGCCAGTTCGGAGCTGCCCTGCCCTCACCGCCAGTGTATCCACAGACATACCGTCAAGATCCGATTCCGGAATCAGTACGGTTTCTTTGCGGTGAAAAGTCATGAGCGTCTCCTGGCAAGGCTCGGTGTTCAGTCTTCGTCGTTATAGAGGTCAATGATGCCGTTGTCGGTTGACCCTGTGTCTACATCACCGGAACGGGTGGTGTCATTGCGGGTTTCGTCAAGCCGATTGAGATAGGCGGCGTCAATATCCCCCGTCACATACTTGCCGGTGAACACGGAACATTCCCAGCCCTCTATGCTGTCGTTTACATCGCTGACACAGGTCACCAGGTCCTCAAGGTCCTGATACAGGAGCCAGTCTGCCCCGATCAGGGTACCGATTTCCTCAACGGTTCTGTCATGAGCGATCAATTCGCTGGCCGATGGCATATCGATCCCGTAAACATTGGGGTAGCGCACCGGGGGCGCAGCCGATGCAAAGTAGACTTTTCTGGCGCCGGCGTCCCTGGCCATCTGCACAATTTCCTTGCAGGTGGTGCCGCGGACAATGGAATCGTCAACCAGCATCACGTTTTTTCCCTTGAACTCCAGATCAATCGGATTCAGTTTCTGGCGCACCGACTTTTTGCGCATTGTCTGGCCAGGCATGATGAAGGTCCGGCCTATATAGCGGTTTTTGATAAAACCTTCGCGGAATTTCACCCCCAGCCGATGCGCCATCTGCATGGCCGATGTCCGGCTGGTATCAGGAATGGGCATAACCACATCAATATCGTGATCCGGGCATTCCCGCAGAATCTTGTCTGCCAGTGTTTCCCCCATACGCAGCCTTGCCTTGTAAACGGAGACGCCATCTATGATGGAGTCCGGCCGGGCAAAATAGACATGCTCAAAAATGCAGGGGTACAGATGAGGGTCTTTAGCACACTGTTGGGAGTTCAGGGTTCCATCGGTTTCGATATAAACGGCCTCTCCCGGGGCTATATCTCTCACCAAAGTGTAACCGGCAGCGCTGAGAGCAACACTCTCTGATGCGATCATGTATTCCTTGCGTCCGTCCTCAGCGGTGCGCTCGCCGTAACAGACCGGGCGAATTCCATTCGGATCGCGGAAGCCGACAATACCGTAGCCGGTGATCATGGCAATCACCGCATAGGCGCCCCGGCAACGCTGATGAACCGCACTGACTGCAGAGAAAACATCTTCCTTGGTCGGGTCAAGCTTGCGTAGCTTTTGCAGCTCGTGCGCAAAAACGTTCAACAGCACTTCTGAATCCGAATTGGTATTGATGTGGCGAAGATCTGTACGGAACAGGTCCTGGCTTAGTTCGTCGGCATTGGTCAGGTTACCGTTGTGGGCCAGGGTGATGCCGTACGGGCTGTTCACATAGAAAGGTTGCGACTCCGAAGAACTGGAACTGCCTGCAGTCGGATAGCGCACGTGACCTATTCCGACGTTGCCGACCAACCGCTGCATGTGACGGGTGTGAAAAACGTCACGAACCAGTCCGTTATCCTTGCGCAGGAAAAAGCGATCATCCTGAAAGGTAACAATACCCGCTGCATCCTGGCCCCGGTGCTGAAGTACGGTCAGCGCATCATAGAGCGACTGATTAACGTGAGAAGTACTGACGATGCCGACAATGCCACACATGGATAAGGTAATCTCCGAGTGTTGATTCTGAATGTTAGCGGGATGCGGACGTGGGTTCCACAGCCTTCTGGGATTCCGGCTCCAGGAAACGGGCGAACTCATCGCCAAACGTTCGTCTGGACCAATCTTCAACCACCCCAAGGCGGTCTATCATGACTGAGGTTCTCCACCAGGTGTCCTGAGCCAGAGGTGTATAACGAATAAAGGCGATCGCGACGATAACAACGACAAGCCCTCTTAGCAGACCGAACCCCATGCCCAGTACCCTGTCCGTAGCAGAGAGCCCGGTTGCTCGGACCAGATGTCCAATCATGTTGTTGATGATGGCACCGACTATAAGCGTACCGAAGAAAAGAATGGCAAAGGCTGCAATAAGGCGCACAAGCGGGGTTTCAACTGTACTCTCCAGCAAGGCTTGCATCTGGGGATGAAACGTTCGCGCAAGTATGAACGCGCCCACCCACGTGACAAGAGACAGCGCTTCTTTCACAAAGCCCCGTTTAAGACTGATGAGAGTAGAGATTGCAATCAGGGCGATGATGACCCAGTCAATCCAGATCAGCGCTTCCATGGAAATCCCGGTGGAGAAAAGGAAGCGCGGATTCTATCAGGAAACGCCGGCTCGCCAAACCGCAAGAACGATATAAAGCGGGTGGAAAGGGTTATTTATCGCCGGAGGTGACCAGACTGTTCAGGCTGAAAGCCTCGTCCAGTGCTCGCTTTGCAGACTCAGCCTCGGTTTTTTCAGCAAAAGGTCCACTGAATACCCGTGTCAGGGTGATATCACCCCGGACAACTTCCTGAAGATGAGAATTATAACCCTTGTCGCGTACCTTTTCCCGAAGGCGGCGAGCGTTATCGCCATTGCCAAAACTGCCTAGCTGAACAACCCAGGCGCCTTCAAGAGAACGCGTAAACTCTGCACTCGTTTTCTCTGCCTCAACCTCAGCAGGAGTGTCCGTCTTTACAATCCTGTCTGGTTGGTCCTGTGCGCCTGCAGAAGGTGCAGGCTCGGGTTTTGCAGGCTCCGCTACTTCAGGAGCCTTATTGCTGCGGTTGTCCGGAACAGGCTGCACAGCCGGCCCATCATTTTCCAGAATACGATAGTCCTGTGCGCCAGAGCTTGCCGTTGCCGGCCGGTCTTTCTGGTACGGGGGCGGAGACGCAGTATCGGAGACAGGCGCTTCTACTTCCGGAAACGGTGGCTCCTCGGGGATATTGATCGAAGTCGATGTGCGCCCTGAGTGGGGCTCATCGAAAATCATGGGTACAAAGATAACGGCCAGCGAAACCAGAACCAGCGCACCGATTATTCTTTGTTTCAGTCCATCCACGTTTCTTGACTCCCCGTCTGGTTGACCTGGCACATACTAACTGCCCGCCTGTCATAACTCAAAGCCCTGCACTGTGCTATGGACAAAGTTTAAGGCGCCCGGACACCTGGGCTCAGAGCAGCAGCCTGCGTGCTTCGGCAACCGTAAAAAATGAGCCAAACACGATAATAATGTCTTCAGTTACTGCGCCCGCCTTTGCTGCAGCAATCGCATCTGCAACAGAGTCGTGTGTACTTGCTTGCCCCAGCAGCGCTGATTCAAGCCTTGTCCGCAACGTTTCTGAACCGAGGCCCCGATGCACGTCCAGACCAGCCAGAAACCAATAGTCGACAGCGGGTGCCATCGCATGAGCCACGCCCTCAACATCCTTGTCCTCAAGCGCCGCGTAAACCGCGTGAACTTTCTGACCTTTGGACTTTAGCGCCTGAAGCCTTGCTGAAAGCCACTTGGCTGCATGAGGGTTGTGCCCAACGTCCACGTACAGGTCAGGCTTGTGTCCAAGGCGTTCGAACCGACCGGGCGCTTTGACGCGAACCAGCGCTGCCTCAATCGCAGCTTGATCCATTTCAGGCTCGAGAGACCGCAATGCCATCACAGCAGCCGCAACACTCTGTACCGGCAGTGGCCCCGACGGCAATCTGAAGGCGTCGTCCTCAACGTGCAGGGTTACCGCACTTTCGTCAGAGCCTGTTACAACCTCCTGGATCGTGTACTCATGCCCCGCCCGAACCAACGCTACCTTTTGTGCCGCTGCCTGTTGAAGAACCGATCGTGGAGGATCCTCATCGGCAACAACAGCCGGTATGCCCGGGCGAAGAATACCGGCTTTTTCAAATCCAATGACCTCGCGGTTGTCTCCAAGAAAAGCCACGTGATCAATATCAATGGACGTTATGATCGCCAGGTCCGCATCTATCACATTCACTGCATCAAGACGGCCACCAAGGCCAACCTCAAGAATCCAGTCCTGCACTCCGGATTCGTTCAATGCGACAAACGCCGCAAGAGTGCCAAACTCGAAATACGTCAGTGTTACAGAGCCACGAGCCGCTTCCACCTTTTCGAACGCTGCGATGAGAGTTGCATCGTCAATATCCAGACCATCAATACGGACACGCTCGTTGTATTTCTGGAGATGAGGTGAGGTATAGGCGCCAGTGCGCCGGCCAGCCGCCTGCAAAAGTGCTTCAAGGGTCGCAACAGTGCTGCCTTTGCCGTTGGTACCGGCAACGGTAATAACCCGTGCTGTGGGTTTCTTCCGGAACAGCCGGCGCAGAACCACTAATACCCGGTCAAGTCCGAGGTCTATCTCTGTGGGATGTATCGATTCGAGCCAGAGCAGCCACTGATCAAGTGTGGCACCCTCCCCCGGTGCTGCCGGGGGCAGGGGTTTCTGTTTACTCTGCGGGGGGTTCAATGTCTGGCTTTTCCGTTATTTCAAATTCGATCGGATCTTCCGTATCGGGCCGCTCTTGACCGCTAAACTTAGCCAGCACGTGCGCAATGCGCTCACGCATCTGATGGCGGTGCAGAATCATGTCGATTGCACCGTGCTCCAGCAGAAATTCACTGCGCTGGAAACCTTCTGGCAGTTTTTCACGAACCGTCTGCTCAATAACCCGCGGGCCCGCAAACCCGATCAGTGCATTGGGCTCTGCGATATTAAGGTCACCCAACATGGCCAGACTCGCAGACACACCGCCAAAAACAGGGTCCGTCATCACCGAAATGTAAGGAATGCCCTCTTGCTTCATGCGCTCCAGCACGGCCGCTGTTTTGGACATTTGCATCAGGGAAAGAATGGCTTCCTGCATACGCGCACCGCCGCTGGCGGAAAAGCAGACCAGGGGGATACGTTCGGCAAGTGCAACATTCGCGGCCTGAACGAACTTTTCACCAACAACTTGCCCCATGGACCCACCCATGAAGCCAAACTCGAAGGAACACGCTACCAGAGGAACGCTCAATGTTGTGCCTTTCATAGCGACCAGGGCGTCTTTCTCACCGGTGGCTTTTTGAGCCTGCGTGAGGCGATCCTTATAGCGCTTGGTGTCTTTGAACTTCAGTCGGTCCCAAGGCTCGAGGTTAGCGCCAATTTCCTCACGACCTTCTTCATCAAGAAAAATGTCGAGACGACGGCGGGCATCAACTCTCATGTGATGGTTGCATTTAGGGCAAACATCCAGATTTTTCTCAAGTTCCGGCTTGTATAGAAAGGCGCCGCACTTAGGACACTTTTTCCATAGCCCTTCGGGAACACCGGTTCTGCGATTGGAGTCCGAGCGGATCTTGCCCGGCATTATCTTGTCCAGCCAGTTACTCATGGTTATATCCTGTCCTTTGATTCCGGCCTGCCCTCACCTTCGGGGTCAGGAAGCCAGGCTATCCAGTGCTTCACGCATCGGGTTGAGCAGATCCGTCAGTGCCCGTTTAAGCTCTTCGATATCTGCCTGATTTCTGGCTATTGTATCGACCAGTACACTGCCAACAATTACACCATCGGATACCCGTCCCACGGCGGCCGCTGTTTCTGCGTCGCGGATGCCGAAACCGACACCCACCGGAAGGGCCGTCAATTCATGGATATGTGCAACCTTGGCGGCTACTTCTTCCACGTTTATTTTCGCTGCTCCGGTAACGCCGTTGAATGAAACATAGTACACATATCCCGAAGAGTGATCGGCAATTGCACGAATTCTTTCATCGGTTGTCGTCGGCGCCAGCAAAAATATCGGATCGAGCCCTTTTCCGGCGAACAGCGGCGCGACATCACCTGCCTCTTCTGGCGGCAGGTCTACCGTGAGCACACCATCAACACCCGCTGCCACTGCGGCGTCTGAAAATGCCTCGTAGCCCATGGCTTCTATAGGATTGAGATAGCCCATCAACACCACCGGGGTGGTGTCATTGGTTTGTCTGAACTCACGCACTATCGCCAGAACACGGCGCAACGATGTGCCGTGTTTGAGCGCACGCTCGCAGGCCAACTGAATGACCGGGCCATCGGCCATCGGATCGGAAAACGGCACCCCCAGCTCGATGATATCGACGCCGGCCTCGACCATTGTGTGCATCAGGCCAACGGTCTCATCCGGATGAGGATCACCGGCTGTAATAAAGGGAATTAGTGCCTTACGGCCCTGTCCTTTGAGGGTCTGGAGAACCCCTTCGATTCGGCTCATGCCTGCTCCTGTCGATTATTCAGACCGTTATTTACAGCTCAATACCATCCAACTGTGCAATGGTATGAATGTCTTTGTCGCCGCGACCGGATATGTTGATTACGACCATCTGGTCTTTATCCATCGTGGCTGCAAGCTTGACTGCATAGGCTATCGCATGCGCCGTTTCAAGTGCCGGCATAATACCCTCAACCAGCGTCAGCATGCGGAAAGCGTCCAGCGCTTCATCGTCGGTAACCGACACATAGTTGGCCCGCCCGATATCTTTCAACCAGCTATGCTCAGGCCCTACTCCAGGGTAATCAAGGCCTGCACTGATCGAATGTGTCGCGGCGATCTGGCCGTCATCATCTTCCATCAGATACGTGCGATTACCATGAAGTACGCCCGGTCGACCCGCACATAAAGGCGCTGCATGCTGACCGGTTTCGATACCAAGCCCGCCGGCCTCAACACCATAGAGCTGCACGGATTCGTCTGTCAGGAATGGATAAAACATGCCAATGGCATTGGATCCGCCGCCCACACAAGCCACTAGCGCATCCGGCAGTTTTCCGGTTTTCTCCAGTGACTGACTGCGGGTTTCACGGCCGATCACCGACTGGAAATCCCGGACCAGAAGCGGATAAGGATGCGGGCCTGCGACGGTGCCGATAATGTAGAAGGTATCGTCAACGTTGGTGACCCAGTCGCGCATGGCGTCATTCATTGCGTCCTTGAGCGTACGACTTCCACTCTGGACCGCGTGCACCTGAGCCCCAAGAAGCTTCATGCGATACACGTTCAGTGATTGGCGCTGAACGTCTTCAGCGCCCATGAAAACATGGCATTCCAGCCCGAGGCGGGCACAGACTGTAGCGGTCGCAACCCCATGCTGACCGGCCCCGGTTTCGGCGATGATTCGTTTTTTACCGAGAAAACTGGCGAGCAAGGCCTGACCAATGGTGTTGTTAACCTTGTGCGCGCCTGTGTGGTTGAGGTCTTCACGCTTGAGCCAGATCTGCGCTCCGCCGGTCTCCCGGGTCAGCCTCTCGGCAAAGTACAAAGGGCTGGGGCGGCCGACATAATCTGCAAGATCCTTGTCGAAGGTAGCCTGAAACTCAGGATCTTTTTTCAGCCTGAGATACTCTCTTTCCAGAGTCATCAGGGAGTCCATCAGCGTCTCGGAAACAAAGCGTCCGCCAAAGGCACCGAAGTGCCCCCGCGCATCCGGTAGTGCCGTCAGCATTTCTTCAGTCAATTTTACAGACACGGTGAACCTCTTTGATAAATTCAGAAATTTTTTCGATGTCTTTGATGCCCTTGCTTTTTTCTACGCCTCCGCTGACATCAACAGCCCACGGCTTCACCTGCTCTACAGCGCGGAATACGTTATCAGATGACAGGCCACCGGCCAATATAAGTGGCAAGGGCCGCTCCAACGGGATCAGGTCCCAATTGAATGAATGCCCGGTACCTCCATATCGCGCAGGGTCCCATGCATCCACCAACAGCCCGGCGGCTGAATGATATTCGGCAAACGCCCGCTCAATCTGCCCTGCATCCTGAACGCGCACGGCCTTTATCCACCGTCGACCAAATTGCTCGCAAAAATCTGCCGTCTCGTCACCATGGAACTGAAGCAAATCCAGTGGTATGTGATCAAGGACGTCCCTGACCTGCTCTACCGATGGGTTCACAAACAACCCGACAACCGACACAAATGCGGGTACATGCCGGGCCAGCAATTTAACCTGTTCAATGCTAACCGCACGAGGGCTGGGCTCGTAAAACACGAACCCCAGAGCATCCGCACCGCTTGCAACAGCCGCTTTCACATCCTCAACACGAGTCAGACCGCAAATTTTGACGCGTGTATTCATGAAGTTGTTACCCGCTGTTTGGGGTGAATATGCGTTGGATAGACCGGGCGATTCTCTGCCTGGCTGAACCATGGCCTCATAAATCCCGGACCGCAGTCTGCAGCAGGTAGATTAAAGCCTTCAGGGTACCCGACATCAACCAGATACAAGCCATGGGGCGGCGCGGTTACTCCGGCATGCGTGCGATCTTTTACAAGCAGTATGTCACGAATCCAGGACTGCTTCTGCTTTCCGGTACCTACATCCATAAGCGCCCCCGCAATGTTGCGAACCATGTGGTGCAAAAAAGCGTTAGCCTGCACATCAATTACGACGAAGTTTCCTTTCCGGGTTACCTTTATCTGCTCAAGAAAGCGCACAGGGGTTCGAGATTGGCACCCGGCAGCACGAAACGAAGAAAAGTCATGCTCGCCCACGAGCGCCTGAGCTGCGCAATGCATGCGCTCAGCATCAAGCTCCCGAAACACCCAGCTTACCTGCCCTCGCTGGATTCCCGGCCTTACAGGACTGTTGTAGATTACGTAGCGATAACGCCTGTAAATTGCGGAAAAGCGGGCATGGAAATCATCACTTCCATTGCCAGCCCAATGTACCGCGATATCGAAAGGAAGCGCAGTATTGATACCCATTACCCATGAGCGAAGATTGCGGATGGAAGGCGTTTCGAAATGCGCTACCTGATAGCTTGCATGAACCCGGGCATCGGTGCGGCCCGCACATACAAGATCGACGGGGTGATCAGCGACTTTTGCAACAGCTTTAGCCAGCTCTGCCTCTACTGAGCGAACTCCCGACTTCTGAAGCTGCCAACCATGAAAATCGCGGCCATCGTATTCGAACGCCAGGGCAACCCGTCCGCCACCGATGGCATTATCCGCTGTGAGTTCCTGAGGGTTGAGAAACACGTGTGAATCCGGAAAGTATGTTGCTGTAAAAACAAAGCGCCAGCTGAGTGCCGGGAATAACCCCGACGGCCGGCGCTTGCTGCCTCTGTAATCCGATTATAACGGATCAGGACATATTTTTAAGCAGGTCTTGAGCTTCAGTCTTCTGCTCATCATCTCCCTCAAGAGCTACCTCTTCAAGAATATCCCGAGCTCCGTCGCTGTCTCCCATCTCGATATAGGCTCTCGCGAGGTCCAGCTTCGTCGCCGCCTCATCTGTACCGGCGAGGAAGTCAAAATCATCATCGTCACCGAGATCACTTTCATCGATATCAGCGGCGAGTGATTTCGCAGTGTCATCCCGTACCTCATCGGAAGCAAGCGGCAGCTCATCATCTGCCAAATCATCTTCTGCAAAGGCATCCTCAAGATCCAGCTCGTCATCCAGAGACAGCTCTTCGTCTTCGAGACTCGCCTCGGCTAAATCGGCAGAATCGGAGAACTCTTCCATAAGCGCAAGATCCTCATCAGACACGTCCAACTCGAGATCATCAAGCGTTGACTCTTCCGATTCGGAACCGCCAAACTCGTCGTCCTCGTCGGCGACCTTGTCCAGTTCTGCATCCAGCTCGTCCAGGAAAGATTCGTCCAGAGTATCAATGCCAGTACTACCGGTTTCCGGCGCAGACTTTAATGCATCGCCAGAAGACAGGTCAGACGGCTCTTCGAGTTCGTCCAGTGAATCCTCGGTCTCATCCAGATCAATCTCCAAAGAAGAGAAATCACTTTCGTCTTCAGTCTTGTCGGCGTCCGCTTCTTCTTTGGTGTCCGGAAGCCCAATACCCGAAAGATCGTACTCAATCAGATCGTCACTGTCCTTCTCGTCCACCTCATCAACTTCCGCATCGGCGGATTTCTCAGCCTCTTCGAGGGTATCAAGATCGAAATCAGACAAGTCGGAATCAAAATCACCAAATTCGTTTTCAACCTGGTCTTCGCGGCTTGCGTCATATTGATCAGCCAAGAGCTCATCAGACAATGAAACATCACTGTCAGACGGATCTGACGTCTCTGCATTCTCATAGTCTTTTGCGGTACCGGAGCTTCCATCAACATCAAAGGAGTCCGAAGCATCGGATTCTCCACCGAACGACCCGGAACGCAGCTGCGATTCGAGATCGTCAATGCTCGGCATTGACTCGGCTTCTTCAAGGCGCGACCGCAGGTCGTTTGCCTGGGCAATTGCTTCGTCGTCGTTCAGAGCCTGAATCTCGCCGAACTGTTTCTCGAACGATTCGCGATCCTGATTATCTGCGTAAACCCCAAGTAGCTTGAGACGCAGATCGGTGCGGCTTGGCTCGCGAGAGATAGCGGTTTCGAGAGCCTGCACGGCCTGATCATAACGACCATAAGCAACATACCGGTCTGCTTCTTCAAGAGCATTGCTGATGCCACTCTGCTCCGGCTCGTCTTCTTCGAGGCTCAGATCGAAGGTGTCGTCAGACGCGTCCGATTCGCTATTGAGCTGCTCATAAAATGCTTTCTCGCGGTTTGCATTGCGGCGCGCAAGAAGCAAAAGAAGCAGCAACAGGATAACCAGTCCGCCCCCCAGGGCAATCTGATAGAAAATGTTGCCGGTAATTGCATCAATTACATTGCCCGGAAAACCTTTGTCCGCAACAGGCTGGGGCTTCGGTTGGGGCTTGGCTTCCGGCTGCTCAGTTGGCTCTGTTTGGGCAGTTGGCTCTGTAATAGCTGCCGACTCGGGCTGAGGGGAGGGCTCAGATTGCTCGCTTGACGCGAGAGTTGCATCGCCTGCCTGCTCCGTGGCATCAGCGCCGGCAACAGGTTGCGCTTCGGCATCCGCAGCTTCAGTTGAGCTCGCAGCTCCCTGATCGTCGCCCATTGCAGCAACGTCAGCGGCGCCTGGCTCCCCGGCAGTAGTGGCAGAGTCGGCCGCCTGTTGGCCAGACTCCTCGGTGGGCGCCGCGTGGGCAACCCCTTCAGTTTGATCGGTTGCGTTGTCTTCACCGGTAACCGGAACCGTTGTGGCCCCAGTATCGTTAGCAGCACCTTGCTGAATTTCCGCAAGCTGAGTGTTTTTCAGTTCAAGCAAGCGCTGCAGAGTTTGCACCTGGTCCTGAAGATCATCAACGCGGGTATTGAGTTCGCTGTTCTCCCTGCGGGCACTTTCAAGCTCTTCCATGGCCACAGCGGCGCCGGCATCTACACCACCGGCAAGCTGACCATCTCCGCCGGCGGAGCCGCCCTCAGCCTCGTTCCGGCCGCCTTCATTATCGGCAACCAGAAGCTTGAGCTCGTCACCACCCGCCGGTGCTTCGTTGGCGGCGCCAGTATTGGGCTGTTGAGCAATTGTGGCATCAAGGGGGCGCCTGGGCTTCTGAAATTCCTGATTCTGCTGAGCAACAACACGAACCGCCTCAGCACGAGTGCGGCTGCGGATCTGCTCTGCAGACGGAACACGCAACACCTCACCACGCTTAAGCCTGTTGATATTGTTGTCAATAAATGCGTTCGGATTCAGGTCCTGAAGAGCCAGCATAACCTGCTGCATGGACAAACTGTTGTCCGGACGAACAGTCGCCGCAATAGTCCACAGTGTGTCAGACGCACCTGTTGGCCCAAACGTGCCCGCCTGATAACCGGGGCTTCGGGACTGCTCAACTCTAGCCTGGCGCCGAGCCGATTCAGCATTGCGCGCAGACGATGCTGGTCGGGACTGGGCAGAAGATGCGATTGAAGGCGCCCGCACCTGCTCAGAAACACCAGACTCTTCAGCATAAACCGGAGGGTCTACCAGAACAGCATATTCACGCATCAGCCGACCGTTCGGCCAGGTCAACTCCAGCAGAAAGTTAAGGTACGGCTCTTTCAATGGTTCCCGGGATGAGACATTCACCACCAGATTGCCATCCGAGCGAGTCGCCACCTCGAAACGAAGTTTTCCGAGAAACAGATTCCGTTGCAGGCCAAGCCTCTGATAAGCCCTTTCGGAAGCGATGTTCACAAACACATCGCCGGGATCTACTCCCTGACTTTGCGGCAGAACAATCTCTGCATCCATCGGCTCATTCAGATATGACTGAAGTTCAATTTCACCTAATCCGAGAGCTTGAGCGACACCGGATCCGAGTCCCCCAGCCAGAGCCAGAGCAACAGCAAGCTTGCGTACCTTCATGCGTTTTCCTTTCCAGTCCCGTTATTCGTGACTGCTTTTTTCAAACAGAATCGGACGAAGCAGGACGAGTTTCGTCTGGATAATTCTGGTTTGAGATGAAGTGTTTTAAAATTTAAGTCCGGCAAGTATTGTTGATAAAACCTCTTTTATCAATCAATCAGACGCAATCCTTGCACCATTTATTTACCAGTTGCGCGGAACTCCCTAGTGTTCCTGAAAATAACAGGGGCGGAGCCTGAAATCAGCCTCCGCCCCCGAACCGGCTTCCTGAAACCGGACACAGTTGGCATTTATTGCCTCTGTGTAACAATTCTTAACGTTCCTGCAGGATTCGCAACATACGGCGCAGCGGCTCCGCAGCTCCCCAAAGGAGTTGGTCACCAACGGTAAACGCAGAAATATACTCCGGCCCCATGGCCAGCTTACGAATACGCCCGATGGGCACACTCAGAGTGCCGGTCACCTTGGCAGGGGTCAGTTCCTCAATGGTCACCTCGCGGTCATTCGGAATGACTTTAACCCAATCATTGGCCTTGGCCAGGATGGATTCGATTTCTGCGACCGGAAGATCCTTCTTCAGTTTGATGGTCAGCGCCTGACTGTGGGAGCGCATGGCTCCAATCCGAACACAGAGACCGTCAATGGGGATAGGGTTTTCCGAGCGACCAAGAATCTTGTTGGTCTCAACGCCCGCTTTCCACTCTTCCTTACTCATTCCGTTATCAAGCTGCTTGTCGATAAACGGAATAAGGCTCCCGGCCAGAGGCACCTGAAAGTGCTCTGTAGGAAAGCCGTCGGAACGCATGGTTTCGGTAATCTTCCGGTCAATTTCCAGAATCGCCGAAGACGGGCTTGCCAACTCATCCCCAACACTGCGGTTAAGCTCACCCATCTGGTTGAGCAACTCACGCATGTTTTGTGCACCGGATCCCGATGCCGCCTGATAGGTCATGGGAGAAACCCATTCAATCAGGTCCTGCTCCAGTAGCCCTCCGAGGGCGAGCATCATCAGGCTGACGGTGCAGTTGCCGCCAATATAATCCTTAACACCGCTGCTCAGCGCGGCATCAATCACATTGCGATTCACCGGATCCAGAACAATGACAGAGTGATCCACCATCCGCAGTGTGGATGCAGCATCAATCCAGTAACCTTTCCAGCCTGCATCACGCAGTTTCTGATAGACCGCATTGGTGTAGTCACCGCCCTGACAGGTCAGCACCACATCCAGGGTTTTGAGGGATTCGATATCGAACGCGTCCTGCAACGGCGGCACGCCTTCCTTCCCTACGTCCGGAGCTGGCTGACCAGTCTGGGAGGTAGAAAAAAATACCGGATCGATATCAGCGAAATCATTTTCTTCGCGCATGCGCTGCATGAGGACAGAACCCACCATACCGCGCCAACCTACAAGTCCAACTCGCTTCATGTGCGACCTTTGAACCTCTCTTGTGCCCACCCCAACCTTTATCGCCGGCAGGGACAGGGTGAATGATCCCGCAGCAACCGCATCGTATTGCTGTCGGGGATTATCGTAATTTACAGCGCAGCCAGCACCGCTTCGCCCATTTCGCCGGTAGACACCCGAGTACTGCCTTCAGACATTATATCTGCAGTACGCAGACCCTGATCCAGTACCTTACTGACAGCCGTTTCGATGGCTGCAGCGGCCTTTTCTTCATCAAGACTGTAGCGCAACATCATGGCTACACTGAGAATCGTGGCCAGCGGATTGGCAACGCCTTTGCCGGCAATATCCGGCGCTGAACCATGGCAAGGCTCATACATGCCCTGTTTTTCAGAGTTCAGCGACGCCGATGGCAACATACCAATAGAGCCAGTAAGCATGGCTGCTTCGTCTGAAAGAATATCACCAAACATGTTACCAGTCACAATCACGTCGAACTGTTTGGGCGCGCGAACCAGTTGCATCGCGGCGTTATCCACGTACATGTGGGAGAGCTCCACATCCGGATATTCGCGTTTCAGGTCGTTCATGATTTCGCGCCAAAGCACAGTCACTTCCAGCACATTGGCCTTGTCGACCGAACACAACTTCTTGCTGCGCTGCTGCGCGGCCTGGAACGCAACCCGGCCAATACGACGGATTTCAGCTTCTGTATACGCGTAAGTGTTGTAACCCTGGCGCTCGCCACTCTCGAGTACACGCACGCCCCGAGGCTGGCCAAAGTAGATGCCACCGGTCAGTTCCCGAACAATCATGATATCCAGACCTGAAACCACCTCAGGCTTGAGCGACGATGCAGACGCCAGCTGCGGGTAGAGAATAGCCGGACGCAGGTTGGCAAAGAGCTCCAGGGTAGAACGCAAACCAAGCAAGCCTTTTTCCGGCCGCTGCGCCATGGGCAAGCTATCCCATTTTGGACCACCTACCGCCCCCAGCAAGATTGCATCGGCCTTGCGGGCTTTCTCAAGAGTATCGTCGGGCAATGGGTTGTCGGTTTCATCCAACGCAGCGCCTCCGACGAGACCCGATTCGAAACTGAGTTTCAGACAAAATGTTTCGTTAACAGTGCGCAGGACTTTCTCAGCCTCTGCAACAATTTCCGGGCCAATGCCGTCTCCCGGCAGAAGAAGTACCGTTCTGGACATGATGAGCTTCCAAATCCTTGTGAGCCGGGTCGGGCAGACCCGGCAAGTTATGAGTTATAGCCAGATTACGCGTTACTGGCCCGCATTAAACAGCCAGGGTGCGGTCTGACGACGCTGATCTTCATAAGTTTTGATCAGCTCTGCATCTTCCAGCGTTACGCCGATATCATCGAGACCGTTGAGCAAACAGTGGCGACGGAAGTCATCCACATCAAAACCAAAGGATTCACCGGTCGGAGTGATCACGGTTTTTGCCTCGAGGTCCACGGTCAGCTGATACCCTTCCGACTCTTCAGCTTCACGAAATAATTGATCTACAATTTTTTCTTCAATAACAATCGGTAACAAGCCATTCTTAAAGCAGTTGTTATAGAAAATATCAGCAAAGCTCGGCGCAATAATAACCCGGAAACCGTAATCATCAAGAGCCCAGGGCGCATGCTCACGGCTGGAACCGCAGCCGAAATTACTACGGGCCAAGAGCACACTCGCATTTTTATAACGAGGCTGATTGAGCACAAAATCCGGATTCAGGGGGCGCTGTGAGCTGTCCTGATCAGGCTTGCCTTCATCCAGATACCGCAGGGCATCGAACAGGTTCGGGCCGAAGCCAGTGCGTTTGATGGACTTCAGAAACTGCTTGGGAATAATCATGTCCGTATCCACATTGGACCGGTCCATCGGGGCCACAAGGCCCTTGTGTTGCGTAAATGCGCGCATGGTTCAGTTCTCTCCTGTGGCTCAGTTCAGCAGTTCGCGAACATCAACAAAGTGGCCGGATATGGCAGCAGCAGCGGCCATGGAAGGGCTCACCAGATGAGTGCGACCACCAAAGCCCTGCCGGCCTTCAAAGTTACGGTTCGAGGTAGAAGCACAGTGCTCACCCTCCCCGAGTTTATCCGCGTTCATCGCCAGACACATGGAGCACCCAGGGTCACGCCATTCCAGGCCTGCTTCGATGAAAATCTGATCCAGACCTTCGGCTTCCGCCTGCGCTTTCACCAGGCCGGAACCCGGAACAACCATCGCCTGTTTGAGGCTACCGGAAACTTTGCGCCCTTTGACCACGGCGGCAGCTTCCCGCAGGTCTTCAATACGACTGTTGGTGCAGGACCCGATGAACACCCTGTCGAGCTTGATATCGGTAATCGCCTGGTTTGGCTGCAGACCCATATATTTCAAAGCCCGCTCGATGCCTTCACGCTTGATCGGATCTTCTTCCTTCGCGGGATCAGGCACGTTGCCGGTTACGTCCGCAACCATTTCCGGAGACGTGCCCCAACTGACCTGCGGCAAAATGTCTGCGCCGTCGAGTTCAACAACCTTGTCAAATACGGCATCCACGTCGCTGTGCAGCGTGCGCCAGTAGTTAACGGCGGCATCCCAGGATTCATCTTTGGGAGCGAATGGCCGGCCTTTTACATATTCGATAGTGGTACCGTCAACGGCAACCATGCCAACCCGGGCACCGGCTTCAATGGCCATATTGCAGATGGTCATCCGGCCCTCCATGCTCAGATTCTGAATCGCCTGACCTCCAAACTCGATAGCATGGCCGGTACCGCCAGCGGTACCGATTTTACCGATGATCGCCAACACGACATCTTTACCGGTAACACCTTTGCCAAGCTCGCCGTTCACCTTGACCAGCATATTCTTCATTTTCTGCTGTACCAGACACTGAGTGGCCAGCACATGTTCAACTTCGGACGTACCTATACCGTGAGCAAGGCAGCCAAAAGCACCGTGGGTAGACGTGTGGGAATCACCGCAAACAATGGTCATACCCGGTAGCGTAGCGCCCTGCTCTGGCCCGATCACATGCACAATACCCTGACGCTGATCCATGATCTTGAACTCAAGAATCCCGAACTCATCGCAGTTCTTGCCCAGCGTTTCCACCTGAATGCGGGAAACCGGATCGACTATGCCGTCAATGCCTTTTTCGCGATCAGTTGTCGGAACGTTGTGGTCAGGCGTGGCCAGGTTGGCATCGATGCGCCAAGGCTTGCGCTTTGCAAGGCGCAGCCCTTCGAAAGCCTGGGGCGACGTAACTTCGTGCAATAATTGCCGATCAATGTAAATCAGCGCAGAGCCATCGTCCCGCTGCTTGACCAAGTGATCGTCCCACAACTTGTCGTATAAGGTCTTACCCGCCATGATTCTCTCTCGCTCTCTGGAGGTGCAGTTATGTGATGCTTTTAACATTCTGTAAACCATCATACCGCTCGCGAACAAATAACCGCAATTCATGTTTTTTATTCATCGCATTCCAAATAGTTATGCATTAGTCTTTTCCTGAAAAAGCACAACAGGAAAACGAATCGTGGACTCAAATGCCCTGAAAGCCTTCCTTGCCATTGTCGACCAAGGTTCCTTTTCGGAGGCTGCGGAGCAGCTTCACCTGACTCAGCCCGCCATCAGCAAACGCCTCGCCGCATTGGAAAGCCAACTGGACACAACATTGATTGACCGCAGCCACCGGCAAATACGACTGACCGACTCAGGTGCTCGCCTGTTACCCCACGCTCGCAAGATACTCGATGAAATCCACAATGCCCGCATTGCGCTTTCGCCAGATTCCGGACTGATCGAAGGTGAGCTGCAAATTATTGCCAGCCACCACATAGGGCTTCACCACTTACCCAACTGGCTGCGTCGGTTCAAGCGGGAATATCCCCAGGTTTCCATCAACCTGCAGTTCATGGAATCGGATGCCGCCTACGCGCAAATGCGCAAACGCAACGCCGAACTCGCATTCGTCACGCTGAGCGACAGCATGGCCCCGAGCTTCAACGTGCTTGCCCACTGGCCAGACCCCATGGCCTTCGTTGTCAGCGCCGATCATCCCCTGGCCAGCCTGAAGAAACCCGGGCTGCCTGATCTGGCCGAACACCCGGCTCTGCTGCCAGACACCTCAACCTCGACCTACCGGGTGGTGAGTCGCCTTTTTCTGGAGGCAAACCTGTCTCTGCACTCGCAAATGCCGACAAACTACCTCGAAACCCTGAAAATGATGACCAGCGTTGGCCTGGGCTGGAGCGTACTTCCATTGCGAATGGTGGATCGGAGTTTGAAGGTATTGGAAGGCGTGCCGGCAAGCGGGACAGAGCCCGAGCACAGGGTTACCCGTATGCTGGGCGCTATAGGACTAACCGACCGACAACCCGGCAACGCCGCAAAAGCGCTCTTATCCATTGTTCAGGAAGAGGAAGAGCGTCCAAAGTAAGCCTCAGGTGGAGCCTGCAGTCCCCGGACTGTGATAACGATGGCGATTGCCATTGCAATTGCCCCACCCCAGAAAGCCGCAGGCGTACTGAACCCCTCCACCAGAAAACCCGACATCCAGGCTCCCACCGCACCACCGGCACCAAACGTCAGCCCGCTGTACAACGCCTGCCCCTGGCCATGATGGTGCTGACCAAAAAAGCCCTGAACATACTGCACCGAAACCGCATGAAGCGCCGCGTAAGAAGCGGCGTGCAACATCTGGGCAAACAGCAACACCGGGAGAAAATCCGTTAACTCCGCGATCAGCACCCACCGGATCATCGTCAAGACCAGAGCACCAATCGCAATCTGGCGTACCGTGAAGCGCCGCGTTAACCGATGCATCACCAGAAACAATCCGATCTCCGAAATCACCCCAAGTGACCAAAGCAACCCGATCGCAAGATTGCCGTAACCGTGCTGCTCCAGATGAATACTGAAAAACGTGTAGTAAGCGCCGTGAGAAACCTGCAGCAAAAAATTCATCAGAAAAAACGCAACCACCGCAGGGTGCGTCAAAATCGCCCGCAAACTGCCCTTTGGCGCCGGCAGCTTCCGCTTACCTCGCTCAGCCGGTAAGAGAAAAGCCGAAACACAAATCCCCACAAAAACCGGCAAAAGCAACCAGGGCAACCACCCAATCGACACCCACTCCAGGATCAGGCCAACCCCCGCCACAGCGCCAATAAACCCAACCGAGCCCCAAAGCCGAACCCTGCCATACTTCTCCCGATGCTCGCCGAGCGAGCGCAGTGTAATCACCTCATACAACGGAAGAATAGCGTTCCAGAAAAACGTAAACGACAGCATCACCAGAAGCAGCCCGTAAAAACCTGGCTCAAGAAATACCCCGGCAAATAACAACGAACCGGTAATCGCCCCAAACCGAACAAGCCGGACCCTCTGGCCGGTTTTATCGCCCAGATGTCCCCAAAGACTTGGTGCCACAATTTTTGTGAGCTGAATGGTCGCCATCAAAGTGGCTATTTGCAGATAGGAAAACCCCCGCCCCTGAAGGTACAAAGACCAATAAGGCAAAAGCCCGCCCAGAAGGGCGAAAAACCAGAAGTAGAGGTTGGAAAGGCGCCAGTAAATACCCGTTCTCCCTACATATCCAGATAGTTGAGAGGCAGACGCGGCGGATAGGCGTTCAGAGTCTGATAGCTTGGGCTGGCCCGGCCATTCAAAAACGTGGAGCGCCAAGTATGGCGCGACCGAGCCCTACACGGACGTACTCACGGGCGCTTTTTGAATGACCGGGCCAGCCCAAGCTACTACTCCGAAACCGAGGTCATGCAGATCAGAGCTGCCCAATAACAGGCGTAGAAACAGTAACATCCCCATTCTGACCACGATGGCGCAAATAATGATCCATCAACACAATAGCCATCATTGCCTCAGCAATCGGCGTAGCCCGGATACCCACACAGGGATCGTGCCGCCCAGTGGTAATAACTTCCACCGGATTGCCATTCACATCAATGCTACGGCCCGGCAAGCGCAGGCTGGAAGTCGGCTTCAGCGCAATACTGGCAAGAATCGGCTGCCCCGAAGAAATACCCCCCAGAACGCCACCAGCATGATTCGACAGAAAGCCTTCCGGCGTCATCTCATCCCGGTGCGCCGTGCCTTTCTGGGCAATACAACCAAAGCCAGCTCCAATCTCAACGCCCTTCACCGCATTGATACTCATCAACGCATGAGCAAGATCCGCATCCAGCCGATCAAAAACCGGCTCGCCCAGCCCCGGTGGAACGCCCTCAGCCACCACATTAATCCGCGCTCCGATAGAATCCCCCTCCTTACGAAGGGCATCCATGTACGCCTCCATCTCCGGCACCTTATCCGCATCCGGACAGAAAAACGGATTCTGATGCACCTGATCCCAGTCCAGCTTCTCCGCGCGAATCGGTCCGAGCTCAGACAGGTACCCACGGATACGGATACCCAGGCGCTGCTCCAGAAACTTCCGGGCCACGGCGCCAGCCGCCACCCGCATAGCCGTTTCACGGGCTGACGAACGGCCGCCACCACGGTAGTCGCGCACGCCATATTTGTGCATATAAGTGTAATCAGCGTGGGCCGGGCGGAACTGCTCCGAGATTTTTGAATAATCCTTGGAGCGTTGGTCTGTGTTCTCAATAATCAGCCCAATCGGCGTGCCAGTCGTTTTGCCCTCAAACACACCCGATAAAATACGCACCTCATCCGCTTCACGACGCTGGGTAGTGTGGCGCGAAGTCCCCGGCTTACGTCGATCCAGATCAGCCTGCATATCCGCTTCCGAGAGCTCGAGGCCCGGCGGGCAGCCGTCAATAATACAGCCCAATGCTGCCCCATGGCTTTCACCAAAGGTGGTAACGGTAAACAGTTTTCCGAAAGAGTTTCCTGACATAATTCAATATCTTGTTAAGGTATTGTGAGAAAGTGGATTAATTATTTTCCTGCCATTGGCGGAGATCCTGTTCAGCTATCGCAAAAACACCATCGCCGCCATTGCTGAAGTCCAGCCAGATAAATGGGAGGCCCGGGTATGCCTCATCAAGAGCCACCCAGCTATTACCCACTTCAACCACCAGCAAGCCACCCGGCGTCAAATGCTCTGCCGCACCGGCAATAATTCTGTGCGCAATATCCAGCCCGTCATTCCCGGCAGCCAGGCCAAGCGCCGGTTCGTGGTGAAATTCTTGCGGCATACCCGCCAGATCTTCCGCGTCGACATAAGGCGGGTTGCTCACAATGATATCGTATTGCCCGCTGATGTTCGCGAACACATCCGATTGCACCGTGCGAACCCGATCGCGGAGTTCGTGTAAATCTATATTTGATTCCGCAACTGCCAACGCATCCGGTGAAATATCGGAGAGGTCCACAATCGCATCCTCAAACACCGTGGCCGCGCCTATGCCAATACAGCCGCTTCCCGAGCACAAATCAAGCATCCGCTCAACCGGTTTATCTCCCAGCCAGGGCTGGAAGCCATTTTCAATGAGCTCACCGATGGGAGAACGCGGCACCAATACACGCTCATCCACATGGAACGGCATGCCCATAAACCAGGCTTCACCAAGAAGATAGGCCAGAGGCACACGATCATCGATACGACGCTGGATGCGCTCAAGAATGAGGTGGCGCTCTTCGCGGGTAAGGCGTGCGTCCAGAAACAGCGTATTGTTGTCCAGAGGAAGATGCAGGGTGCGCATGACAAGCTGAACCGCCTCATCCCAAACGTTATCCGTGCCATGGCCGAAAAAAACCGTCGAAGCAGAAAACCGGGAAGATGCGTAGCGAAGATAATCGCGAACGGTATGAAGATCCTCAATCGGGCTGGTCACAAACACTGTTTCCTATCGCAAGTTGGAATAAAATCAGATTGCCAGCGGCCCGGAGCTGCTGCGGTTTTCTTCGAAGCGGTCCAGAGCTGCGGCCATACGCTCACGCCCGAGCTGGATCAGCTCGGGCGCCTTATGGTAGTCATAACTGCGCGATGCGTTCTTGGGAATGTTAACGAGCAGGTCAGGCGGATAGCCGGCAATCTTGTACTGCACCAGGGCACTCTGCATGGTTTCGATGGTGAGGTTCATCACATCGAATTTACCAAGACCCAATTTATCCCAATGGATCGTTTCATGCTCTTCCTGGTGCTTATTCTCACCTGGTTTACTGCGCTCTTTCTTTTGCACTGCCTTCGAAATTTTTTGCTCCGGGCTCTCGTCTGAATCCGACCGTCCTACGCCCATGGACTTTATTGCGTCCCAATCGAACCAGCGGGAAGCTTTATCGCGGAACGTATCCATCCACTCATCGGTATCACCACTGACGGAGTCCTGATGACTTTTAAACGCTGCATCCGGAATTCTCTGCCGCCGGTCATCCTCACCACTGAGGTTCACCGCAACGATAATATCAGCGTGGGACGAAATGGTCGGAATGATAGGGAGCGGGTTCAGTAATGCTCCGTCTACCAGCACACGACCATCAAGAACAAGTGGTGTTACAACACTCGGAATGGCCACAGATGCGCGTATAGCCCTGTCCAGCGGACCTTCCTGAAACCAGATTTCCTTGTGTGCCAGCAAGTCTGTGGCCACCGCCGTGTAGTGCAGAGGAAGATTTTCGATGCGGGTATCTCCCAACATCTCACGCACCACAGAAAAGATTTTTTCGCCCCGGATTGCGCCCACGGAATTGAAGGTAAGATCCAGCAGTTTGAGTACATCAAACTGGCCAAGCCCGGTTACCCAGTCTTTGTAGTCTTGCATCTTGCCGGCGGCGTACATTCCACCCACAAGCGCCCCCATGGAGCACCCGGAAATAGCCACAATGTTATAGCCACGTTCAGCCAACACCTCGATGGCGCCGATGTGCGCATAGCCACGGGCTCCGCCACTGCCGAGGGTAAGTGCAACGGTCTGGCGTTTTCTTTCGCCACTTTTGGCTTCGGTACTGGCAGGAGCCTCTGTGGCTGATACGTCTGAGCCCTCCAGAACCTTCGACACGTTATTTTCGGGCACTTAGTTACCTCGTTATAACCATCACTTCAACCCGATCGCCTTGTCGGCCAGGGTCGTTAACAACCACCGACGGTCCAACGATCAGCAGTTCTTGCTGCTGTCTGGAAACACCGGTTTTGGCCAGCACTTCAGAAAGTGACTCCGCAGCTTTGCGGGCACGATCCATTGAATCACTGAATGACTCATCTGCGTTCAACCCGGAGTAGCCCACAAGCACAACCCGGGCATTCTCACTCCGGGCAAGATCATTAATCTTACGGCGATCCGTGGCCTGCCAGTCGAACCGATAGGTGACTCCCCCTTGCCAAGGCACAATCACTGGTCCGAAAACCCTGTTATTCACTGCACCAAGACCCGGGATAGCAACACCCGGAGCTACCTTCAGATGCTCAATCCAGACATATTCTCTCAGATTACCCCGGGTTACGGTGTAGATAGAGGTCAGCCAACGACTACCGTCTTCTGCAACAGTGCCTGCCACCAGATAATCCTGGGTTGCGTCGCGTCCGTAAAGGATCTGCTGACTGAAAATCTGGTTCGCCCAAACGTTGCTTCGCCCGCAGCGGATGCCCGAACACTCAAACAAAATTCTCGCACCACGATCCTGCAGCAATCCTTGATAGTGCTCACGGGCTTCCCGCCGGTTTGCATCCCGGGCGATCTGATACAACCGCCCCTCTCCACTCACCGGAAGGCGCGCCATGGATTCAGAGCGAATTTCGTTGTTGATCTCACGAACGGGGCTGAAAAGAACCAGATGCCCCGACGATTCAATCGGCGCTGTTATCTCCAGGGTTGACTGAGCGAACGCCTGCGGCATCGACTCTGGCAATGCCGCGCTCGCAAGGCCCGAACTCATCGACAGCACCGCAACAAAAATTACATTCAACACAACAGACTTTGGCAAGATATCACTCATTCGCAAGAAAGTTTCTGACAGCATCGGCAACAGGGCCGGTGTCTCCGTCCAGGTGACAATGGTGCCCGCCAGGGACATCCACTATTTTCAGGTTCGACATCGCGTCTGCCCGGCTCTCCAGCCCTTTCCGGTTTACCAGCAAGCCCTCCTTCGCCCGCACAAACAGCGTAGGGGCCTGCACCGCCGTCAACGATGCAACAACCTGCTCCTCCGTCATCATCAACTGCGATGGATGGCGTAATCGGGAGTCTGTACACCAGCTGTAACCACCACTTTCCTGCTTCAGGTTGCGCGGGATCAATGTCAGTGCGGCTTCGTGACTGAGCGGGCTAAGCCCGCCTTCGCGAACTTTTGCCGCAGTGACGATATCCGGGTAAACGGCAGGCTTACCGGAACCTGCAATTCGCTTCCTGATGGACTTGCGAAGCTGCGGAACGGTCTCACTCACCGGGCGGCTCAGCGCGCCGAGACTGTCAATCATCACCAGCCTCCTCACTCTCTCCGGAAAGGCTGCTGCATACAGGGCTCCGACAATGCCGCCCAACGAATGGCCAACAATATCCACCTTCTCTCCAAAATGCTCCTCGATCAGTTCGGCAACATCTGCCACGTAGTCCATCAGCAAATAGCCCTGACCTGGCGGGCGGTGTCCGGAATGCCCGTGGCCGGCCATATCCACCGCGTGCAAAGTGGCAAGCTGCGCCAGTTCCGGCGCTATTCTGGTGAACGTGAGACTGTTATCCAGCCAGCCATGAAGCATGATAATCGGCGGCCGGGATACAGATGAGGCGCTCTCAGCAGGCCAGCTCAGGCCCGCCAACGTAATGTGCTGCAGTGGCCATTCCGTCTCGCGTAAACCCGACCTGTTTGCGCGAAGGTCGGGAGATATCGCTATGTCATCCATCACTTAAACGCGCCTCACATCGTATGCGTCGGGCGATCAGAGCTCAGAGAACCGGCGAGATAGGATTCAATCTTGGTTCTGGCACCTGGATCATCGCTGTTGAATTGCACACCAATGCCTGCCGCACGGTTGCCCTGGGCACCCTTGGGCGTGATCCAGATAACCTTGCCTGCAACGGGTATCTTTTCCGGCTCATCCATGAGGTTCAGCAACAGAAATACCTCATCACCTAGCCGGTACTGCTTCTGGGTTGGAATGAACAAACCACCCTCACGGATGTAAGGCATATAAGCGGCATATAGAACCGCTTTGTCTTTAATCGTCAGGGTAAGAATGCCGCTGCGTGCACCAAATCCGGGCCCCATATCTGACACCTTTTAAAATATGAACAGTTTAAGTGAAAATTGATTCGTTTTATCGTTAAACGGAACCTGTGGGAAAATCCCTGATAATCCGAAATGATAGCAGTTGTTCCCGCCAAAAGCGCAATCAGGATGCGTGGCGCTTCGTCGGCATCAGCTCGCGCCACGCGATTAACAGCCGACTGGCTTCCAATTCCGGGTTGGCGTTGTACACACCGGCAGCCCGGGCCTCCCGAACGCCCTCCAGCAATTCATGGGCGCGCCACGCAGGGTTAACACCGGCCAGAAACCCGAGCATTTCTGCTGCTTCAGGGTCGTTTGCCTGGCCCCCGGCACACAGCCGGGCCAGATCGGCAGCCCAACCTTCAAACAGCCAAAGCATGTCTTCCAACCCCAGGGCCTTGAAAGCTTTGGCGGCTTCCGCTACCGCAACCTGACCTTTCATGAATTGACGAAACTTCTCGAACGCCTCATCCCGTAGCGCGGGGAACTCACCCATGGCATATTCCAAGGCCAGGCGAGGCGCATTCCCCGCCAGCATCAGAGATTTAGCCATCAACTCTGCTGAGGGCTGTTTTTCGCCCTCGAGCTCCGCTACTTTGCTGGCAAGCCATTGTCCAGCCTGATCTGCGGAAGGAACCGGTATCGACAACGCCTGGCACCGCGAACGTATAGTCGGCAATACTGGTCGGCCACTTTCCTGCAACAACAGAAGCACAAAATCTGATACCGGCTCTTCAAGGGTTTTGAGCAGCGCATTGGCGGAATTGATATTGAGTTGGTCTGCCCGGTCAATAATGGCAATTTTGCGGGCTGCAACCTGCGGCGACGAGACTGCAAAGGCTGAAAGCGACCTTATCTGATCAATTTTTATCATCCGGGACTTTTCGGGCGAATACACCCGAACATCCGGATGGCTGGAAGCGGCATACAACTGGCACTGACGACACTGGCCACAAGCAAAGGGTTCACCGGTGTTCCTGCTACCGGGGCTTGCACACAGCAGAAGGCCTGCAACGGCGTCCGCCCAAGCCCTCTTGCCAACTCCACACTCCCCTGTCAGCAGCAGCGCATGGGGAAGCCGGCCCTCATCAAAGCGCTTTTGGACGACCTGCCAGGCGTTCTGAAGCCAAGGCATTTCAAGGGCAATATCAGTCACTGTGCTTTCCTGAGTGAGGTTCGGAGCGGAGAATTCCGGGCCGTTGTTTTTCCGTTCTGCGCAGCTGCCGCTTCATGGTAGCCAATAATCTGCGCAAACGCGTCAGATCACCGGCGTCATCCCGGGCAGATGGAGGTCTATAGTAATGGCTGTTCACCATTCGGGCAAAAAGCCTGGCTGAATCCGCCACCGCCGGCTCCGCAACAGCCAGCCTTGACGCCAGTGCCGTTGGCGTTTCGCCGTGTCTTACTGGGACCCCTGCTCGCCCACACAACTTGTACCAGGCACCAAGCACCCGCTGATAGCCATTTCGTCGCTCACCTTTGCGCATTTGCAGCGCCGATATCAGGCCGGCAATCAGCAGCCCCGCGCCTACAATACCGGCGGTAAGATAACCCAGTTCCCGCATGCCGAACCCACCGGGCAAGCGGGACATCAAGTCCATCTGGCTTTGGCCCTGGTAACCGACAACCCAACGCTGCCATTGATAGTTAATCCGATCAAGATGCAGACTGGCCCACTGAATGATCGCCACATCCGCGTAGCGCTGGGCGGACGTCCAGTTATTCTCAAGGAATGAGCCCTCATCAGCCACCGCATCCCGCAAGCCTGTCTCGATCCGGTCAGGCGCAATCGCAGCGGTGGGATCAATACGAATCCAGCCCTGTCCTTCAACCCAGGCCTCAACCCAGGCGTGAGCATCGTACTGCCGCACGATGAGATATTCGTTACCAGCGCCGCTCTCGCCCCCCTGGTACCCGACCACAACTCGCGCAGGAATGCCGGCCGAGCGCAGCACAAAGGTGGTTGCACCCGCATAGTGAGCACAAAACCCGCGTTTTTCATCAAAAAGTAGGCTGTCGATGCCATCGTCCGGCATTTTTGGCGGTCGCAGGGTGTAAAAATAAGGCTGCTCCCGGAAGCGTGTCAGCAGCGTGCGAATAACCTCTATATCACCTACAGAACTGTCACCTGCGGAAATCTCATCCGAGGAGTGCCGCAGCTCATCTGCGAGGGCTCTGGCTCTTGGGTTTCCCTCTGGCGGAAGCTGGAGATAGCGACGGGCGTCGTCCGGCAGAAGAGATTCAACTGCGGGTTCAGCCGCGTTTTCAAGCGCCAGCCGATAACGCACTGCGCTGTCGGCCGGGCGGCGGAAACGGAAAAGGTCACCGGGTTTTTTTATCACGTTATTCGAAACAGCCACCGAGCCTTCAAGTGCAAAAGCCCAACGCTGATCCGTCGGCTCCATCAACACATCGTATTCTCTGGGCTTCAGTTCACCCACGCCGCCATCGACATTGACCCGGCCGAGCGCTTGATAGCGATCGTAGCCGCTCTGGCGCCAGGTTCCATCATCAAGGGTGTCCAGAAGCAGCCCTCGCCAATACCGGTCCCGATATTCCGGCACGGCACCGCCGAAGGTCACACGAAAGGCCCGTTCGCTGCTCTGTGCCAGGCTGGATATATCCCCGGGCCGCATAGTGTCACTGATTCCGGTGCGCGCCTGGCCTGATACCAGGGGCACACTCCACAGCGGGGCCATGCGCGGGAAGAATACAAACAGAAGCACAACCAGCGGCAGGACTTTCAGCAACATAATGCCTAATCTGCGCCAGCCCGCCTTCATTCCTCCCGGAAGTTCTGGCGCGTTCAGTACCTGCAGCCCGATCAGCAATAAAGCAATTGCCCCTATGTTGATCAGCGCCCAGTGAATCTCCTGATGAAACAGAAAGTTCACCGTTGCCAGATACACCAGAATATAAAACAGCACATAGAAATCCCGCGCAGTGCGGGTTTCAAGCCACTTCAGGCCGACCGCCAACACAAAGAAGGAGGCGGCAGTATCCACGGTAAAACTTCCTTGCACTTGAACCAGATAGACTGCAACCAGGGCCAGCATGATCCCGGTGCGGAGCCAACGGCCCGGTAAACGGACACGACCTTGCTGAGCAAGCCAGCGCCAGCCCGCCAAAGCGACGCAGACAAGAATCAGCCATACCGGAAGACGATCAAGCTGGGGCGTCAAGAGCAAGGCGAAACTCGCAATCAACCAGAGCAAGGCCAGAGATGGCAGGCTGTCACCTTGCTTGTCAGGCTCATTCTTCGCGCGACGCAACAACCTCATACCTGGGCTCCCGGAGCCGCGTCTGAGGGTTTATCCGAGGGCGAATAACGGCGTGTTCCATGGGGCTGTGCGACGGTTTCTCTTGGTTTTTTCACGCCCCAGGTCGCCAGCGCTCTCAGGCAGCGGGTTGTGTGAGCCGGGCCGCTCTCCGGTTCTATTACCTGGCCGGGCAGGTTCAGACCGAACCTTGCGTTATTTTCGCCACGTTCAAGCACAAGCCATGAGAGATAGCTGAGGCGCAGCTCGTGATCCGTACCAGGAAAAGCGTCGAAATCCAGCCAGTGCGGGCTTCCTTTATCCGCTTCCCAATCCGCTACAACCATCTGACCACTGCGGACATAACGCTTCCACATCACTCGTTGGCTCATATCACCCTCACGCCAGGGCCGGAGCTCTGCATGGTCATTGCCTTTCGGGGAACGAGAGCTGGCCGTTTGGTCACCGTTATCTACTGCACTGATAACGTCCGGGGCGGCGATTGGCCGGGGAAACACCAAGCCGGCAGAAACCGGCCTCATCCACGACCAGGCTTTGAGCAAACCAAAGGGGAAGCGCGTTTCGATCCTGATCTGATCCGGTCGCAAATAACCCCGAAATGCAGACGGCACCGGCAAGGCAATGTCGATCGACTGTCCAGCCGGCACATGGCCCACACGCACTGAAAAATCGTCGTCTGAGAGGGTAAGGGCTACAGCGTCATCTTTCCCGGCCGCTGCTCGCAGGCGGAAGAGAATGTCATCGCCGGCAAACCCCTCACCGGCCTGAACCAGCGTCAGTTCAAGATCAGACAAATTCCGGTGGGTCTGATGCATGGCACCCACAAACACTGCACCCAGCAGAAACGTTACAAGGTAAATCAGACTGTTCTGGTAGTTGATTCCGGTAATCAGCATGATCAGCAACAGCATGCCAAACACCACGCCAGCGGCTGTTGGCAAAATGAAAAGATTTCTCTGGGTGAGTAACTGGACATCAGAACGAGGGATACGACGGTTTATCCAGTTCTTGACCCAGGTCTGCCAGCGGCTACGAGTAAGTCTGCTCATGATGCCCCTGAGGCCGGAATATTCATCAAAAGTTCACCGTTAGGTTTTGCATCTTTGCCCATGCAACTTGAGAGCAATCTCGAGAACAATGCTGAAAGATACGGCAAATCGAGGATTCTGATCACACCTTGAAGCCCGGGTGCTCACCCAATTTGCGGTGCGGCCCTCGTGACCAGCCATACTACTCGAATCGCCGCGGGCATATTTGGGTCTGAGTCCGTCAATATTTCCGAATACTCATCTGTCGCCTGTTGGGTGAGAATCACTATTATTCCTGTTTCAGTCAGGTTAAATTTCCACGCCAAGACTGGCCAACTCCGCTAGAATGCCGTTTTCCGATTCCGGGATGGCAGTGGTTGTTTTGAGTGTTTTCATTAGACCAGCGGCCATCCGGAGCCGACAATGCCCGTTTTGTGGCCTGAGTATCATTCTTCCAATTAACCGGAGTTAATTTGCCACTTCCTGTTTCCTCTCTGCTCAGCCGGCAGGAGTACGACCAACTTCTCGCCCACGCTGCCCATCAGCCAGACTTTGCCTATCTCGGCAGTGTCGGAACAGGTGACGGTCGAGGTTTTTTCAGCGGGTTTACGGCGAGCGCAATTGCAACAAAGTGTGTGGCGCCCGGGGATGAGGATGCTCTGGACACCAACAAGCTGGCCGCGGAAATGGAGAGCCTGGTTCAACGCCATGAAATGCCCATGCAGGATGCGCAGCAGGTTCTCACAGGCGGGTGGCTTGGCTTCCTGAGTTATGAATTCGGATACGTCAAAGAAAAGCGTCTTTCCCCTCTCTGCCCGGCGCCTGCTACTCCCCTGCTTTCTGCGGGCTTTTACCTTTGGGCCGCAAGCCACAATCGGGCATCCGGTACTTATCACCTATGGGTTCACCCTGAGTGTCCGGAACAGATCCGGGGTCTTCTTCAATCCTGGCTCTCCTCCACGCCAGTCAACAACACAGAAAAATGGAAGATGGTTTCGCCCTTCAAGGCCCGCCAGCCTGCCGAAGAGTTTATGGCCGGTGTTCAAACGGTTCAGCGCTACATCAACGCAGGTGATTGCTATCAGGCCAACCTTTCCCAGGAGTTCCAGGGCAACTATTCAGGGGATCCCTGGCTGGCGTTTCAGGCGCTGGCTGAAGCTAACCCAACACCTTACAGCGCGTTTCTTAAAACCGGTCCAGGATCAGTGTTATCCATTTCCCCCGAGCGTTTTCTTGAAATCCGCGGGCGCACCGTAAAGACCAGCCCGATCAAAGGCACCCGTCCCAGGGGAGAAACCCCTCTCGAAGATGCAGCCTATGCGGCAGAACTGGAAGCATCAGAGAAAGACCGTGCGGAAAATCTGATGATTGTGGACTTGTTGCGCAACGACCTGAGCGTTCATGCTACGCCGGGGTCCGTTACTGTAGACAGTCTGTTTGCACTCGAGTCGTATCGGAATGTGCACCACCTGGTCAGTCATATTCGTGCTGAGCTTGCGGAGGGCGCTTCACCGATGCAGGTGCTGTTCGATGCCTTCCCCGGCGGCTCCATTACCGGTGCACCGAAAATACGCGCTATGGAAATCATTCGGGAACTGGAACCACACTGGCGTGGTCCCTACTGCGGCTCTGTATTTTATCGCGGGCTCGATGGCACTCTGGACAGCAACATCGCTATCCGCACCATGCTGTGTGATGGAGGGCGATCTGCAGGGCTGGCGGTAGAACAAGGAACGATCCGGTGTTGTGGCGGCGGAGGCATTATTGCCGACTCGGATCCGGAGAGCGAATATCAGGAAACACTCACTAAAGTGAAACCGCTGATGGATTTCCTGGAAAACCTGAACCGAGGCCGCTAGCCGCCCCGGTTATACAGGCTTACTTTCAGACGTTGTGTACAGCGCTCGCCTTCATAAATTCCTGCTTCAGATCCTCAAACTCGTGCACAGCCGGGTACTGTGGAAACTCGTCAATCACATTCTGAGGCGCATGGAACAGAATGCCTGCTTCCGCCTGCCCCAGCATGGTGGTGTCGTTGTAAGAATCCCCCGCCGCAATCACGCGATAATTAAGCAGCTGAAACGCACGCACTGACTGGCGCTTGGGGTCTCTTTGGCGCAGCAGATAATTGGTAATCTGGCCGTTCTCAGCAACTTCCAGCTTGTGACAAAGCAGCGCGGGGTAACCCAGCTTCTTCATCAGTGGCATGGCGAACTCATAGAAGGTGTCTGAAAGAATCACCACCTGGAACCGCTCGCGCAGCCAATCCAGAAACTCCCGGGCGCCCGGTAGCGGGTCAAGCTCACTGATCACTTCCTGGATCTGCGGCAGGCCATATCCGTGCTGATCCAGCAGCCTTAACCGCTGCTTCATCAGCACATCGTAATCAGGAATATCGCGGGTTGTCGCCTTGAGTTCATCAATACCGGTTTTTTCCGCAAATGCGATCCAGATTTCCGGGATCAATACGCCTTCAAGGTCAAGACATGCCAGTTCCACAGTGATCTCCTGATTCAGGTCCAAATGAGAATGCCAACGGAGAGCAAGGCCTGCTCCCCCTTTATTGACGCGGTATCATAAGAAAAACCGGCAAAGATTGCATCGTACATTGCAACAAATCCTTGAGGTTTTCTGCCCGCACCTTCACAGAGGGCTATAACCATATAGATTGTCATTCCTTCATGGAATTAGCCATTTAATGCTAACCTTTACTAAAATCCGCATCAGGTGCTGACATTTTATGAGCAATATCCGCGAGCTACAGGACGAACTTGGCAACGAAAGCCCGAGAGCGATTCTGAAGGCTGCTTTCAAACGCTATGACAACATCGCTATTTCCTTCAGTGGTGCTGAAGATGTGGTGCTTATCGAAATGGCCCACAAGCTGACGGATAATCTGAAGGTGTTCACGCTGGATACCGGCCGCCTGCACCCGGAAACCTACGAATTTATCGAGCGTGTCCGCAAACATTACGGCATCAACATCGAGGTTTTGTTTCCAGACACCAACGAAGTTCAGGACCTGGTGAACCGCAAGGGATTATTCAGCTTTTACGAAGACGGCCACAGCGAGTGCTGTGGCGTTCGCAAAGTAAATCCGCTCAAACGCAAACTCGCAGATGTTGATGCCTGGATTACAGGTCAGCGCAAGGATCAGAGCCCGGGCACCCGCAACGAGGTTCCGGTCGTGCAGGAAGACACAACCTTCTCTGGCCCCGGTAAGACACTGGTCAAGTTCAACCCCTTGGCCAACTGGACATCAAAAGAAGTGTGGGACTACATCCGGATGTCGGAAGCGCCTTACAACAAACTCCACGAAAAAGGCTTTGTCAGCATTGGCTGCCAGCCCTGCACACGCCCGGTTCTACCCGGACAGCATGAGCGGGAAGGCCGTTGGTGGTGGGAAGAAGCCACACAAAAAGAATGCGGCCTGCATGCAGATAACCTGATCGCCCGCCAGTAAGCAAACTGGCGAGGGTTGCAGCTATTCAATAGGTTGGCAGCTCTACATCTTTGAACAAGGCTTCTATCTCACTGCGACTGCTCTGGCGAGCGACGGCTTCGTCGACCGCCTCTTTCGTCAAATGAGGCGCGAAGCGTTGCATGAAGTCGTACATGTATCCACGCAGGAAGGTACCTTTGCGGAAACCGATACGCGTGACGCTGGAACGGAACAGCTTTCTAGCATCCAACGCGACCAGGTCCGGGTCGGTTTTAGGATCAAATGCCATACTGGCGATGATTCCGACACCAAGACCCAGGCGCACGTAGGTTTTGATAACGTCGGCGTCGGCGGCAGTGAATACAACTTTCGGCGTCAGACCTCGGGACTGGAACGCCTCATCAAGCTTCGACCGGCCCGTAAAACCAAACACATAGGTTACCAGCGGGTATTCCGCCAGTTTTTCCAGCGTTAGCTCAGACAATTGGGCAAGTGGATGATCCTTGGGCACAATCACCGTGCGATTCCAGCGGTAACACGGCATCATAATCAGATCGTTAAAAAGCTCCATGGCCTCTGTGGCTATGGCGAAATCAACGGCTCCGCTGGCCGCCATTTCGGAAATTTGCATGGGCGTGCCCTGGTGCATGTGCAGCGACACATCCGGGTAAGACTCGATAAAACCACTGATAATGGGTGGCAGTGCGTAACGCGCCTGGGTGTGGGTTGTGGCAATACTCAGATCGCCCTTGCGCTGGTTGCTGAATTCCTGCGCAATCTTTTTAATGCCTTCCGCACGGCGCAAAATCTCACCTGCTTCACGCACAATGATTTCCCCGCCCGGGGTGATGCGAGTCAGGTGTTTGCCACTCCGGGCAAATATCTCCAGGCCCAGCTCATCTTCAAGAAGGCGGATCTGCTTGGAAATACCCGGTTGAGAAGTAAAAAGACTCTGGGCGGTTGCCGACACGTTGAGATCATGGTGCGCAACTTCCCAGATATAGCGCAACTGTTGTAATTTCATTGACTCGGTCGCTCCCTGAGTTTCTGGCCTGTGGCGGGCTGTATAGATAGGTGGACTTGCAAACAGCGCCAAGAATACGCATAACACGCTTATTATTCATTCTTTTTTAGTATAGAAGAGGTCTCTGACTCAGTTTAGACCAAAACCTGAGCCGTGCCGCTTTTGACGCCCATGTTTGTTTCTCCGGCCCTTGATTTGCCTGAGACATCGATGAACGGCATATCAGTGACTATGCGCTCAGCGAAGTACTGGATAAACAGGCGGACGACACAGTCGCATTCTTGCTGGCTCGCTTATTATTGTTTCCACGGTGAGGCAGCCCCTCGCTATGAATTCTGGAACTTCAGGCCTTCAGACTTCTTGTAAAGCGTTGTTTCTACAATTGGGTTCTTAGAGGACCCCTTCGAACCAAGCCAGCCTTCGGGCTGGCTCTTTTTTTCTAACGTTCAATAATCCGCCGGAATGGCGGCAATGAATCCAGCAGTAACTGACCATAGCGTCTGGCGACAATTCGACGATCAAGGATCGTAACCCGACCCGTGTCTTCCTCGGTGCGCAGCAACCGGCCAACCGCCTGCACCAGCTTGATGGAGGCATCCGGCACCGTAATCTCCATAAACGGATTACCCCCGCGCTGGCTTATCCATTCCGCAAGACCGGCTTCGATGGGATCGTCCGGAACCGAGAAAGGTAACCTGGTAATCACCACGTGGTGGAGGTACTTACCGGGCAAATCGATGCCTTCTGCAAAGCTGGCTACACCAAACAGTACGCTGGGCGCTCCCTCATCTATCTTGCTCCTGTGCTGGCGTAAAACCTCGCCCCGGGACATGTCGTCCTGAGTAATGATCAGGTCTGGATGGTCCGGCGCCAGCGCATCTCGCACCTGGTGCATTTGCCGGCGGGAGGTGAACAGCACGAGAGTCGCCGTTTCACCCGCCCATACCCCCGGCAGGCGCTTGATCAGCTCATCCGCAAAGCCGTCATCGGTGGGCATGCAGGCCATCGCCGGCACTTCAACGGTGGCCATCTCTCCGTAACGGAAGGAACTGGGAACCACCAGCAACCGGCTGGCTTCCGGCAGTCCGGCTCTGGCCTGGAGCCGGTCAAAACGGCCAAGCGCGGTCAATGTTGCACTGGTCAGCACGGCACCATAAGCCCGAGACCAGAGCCTTGAGTACAGCAGGTTATCTGCCAGCACCGGTGAACTGAACAAAGTGATGTCTTCGGCATGATCCCAACGCTGCCGCACGCTCCAGCGCGCCGGGGGTGGGCTCCTGTTAATCCGGCCCTTCGGTGGGTGCTCCTGAGCACCCAGTTGATCAGAGGCGCCCTGCTCGTTCTCTTGCGGCGCTTTTTGGCCACCGACCTGCTCTGTCCAGGCTGTCCAGAGCCGCAACTGATCTTCAGAGCGGCTGTGAAAGGCACCAATAACCGGGTACCAGGCTTCGGCGGTGTCGCGATCAATCTCATGCTGTTTGCGCTCATCAAACGCACCCTGAAGTTCATCCGCCAACGCGCCCAGATGGCGCACCAGATTAGCTGTGGCAATCCGGCTTTCAGAGGCCAGCTCTGCCAAGGTTTCCGGCAGCTCACCTTCCGGATAACGCCACTGCGCTGAACGGCGCTCTTCGTTGAACTCCCATCCGGTGTTCTGCTCAGCTTCCTCATAAACGCGGGCCAATATCAGGTCGACATCACGCGAGGCCGTGCTTATGCGATCAATGCTCTTGGCCGCCTGTGTGGCGGGTGCAAGATAGGGCTGCATTTTGGCCAGTGCCTGGGATAACTGCTTGAGCCATTGCCGGGTCGAATTCAGCGGCACGGACGCCGCAAAGTGATTCAGCGCTTTGTCTGGCAGGTGATGGGCCTCATCAAAAATGAACAGCGCGTTCTCCGGTTCCGGGAGAATCGCACCACCGCCCAAAGCGAGGTCGGCGAGAACGAGATCGTGATTGGCCACGACGATGTCCACTTCATCCAGGTCTTTGCGGGCATCAAAAAAAGCACAGCTATCAAAATAGCTGCAGTGGCGATTCGTGCACTGGCGGTGATCGGTGGTGACTTGGCGCCAGACATCGTCGGGTATCTGCTCCGGCCAATGATCCCGATCGCCGTCCCACTTCCGGGATCCGTAGCTTGCCAGCATTTCCTCAAAGAATGCCCGGGTGCCCGGCTCTTCGGTGCCGGGACTGTCCAGAAGGAACAGCGGCATGGTGTCACTGTCGCCGTTGCCTTCATCGTGCAGCCGGGATTCCAGACGAGACATACACAGATACCGACCGCGGCCTTTTGCGAGCGTCCAGGTGAAGTTCATCTTGCTGTGTTTTTTCAGATCCGGCAGGTCTTTCAGGACAATCTGATCCTGCAGTGCCACTGTGGCGGTCGAGATCACCAGGGTTTTTCCCAGGGCCCGGGCTACAGGAATAGCGGCAATCAGGTAGGCCAGAGTTTTGCCGGTACCGGTGCCGGCTTCAACCACACAGGCAGCCGGTGGCGAGGTGCGCTGGCCGTCATTCTCCGTGATCTCGCCCATGTACTTCGCTATTTCAGCAATCATAAGGCGTTGACCGTAGCGGGCGCGAACCCCCTTACCCGCCAATACGTCCCGGTATCCCTGCTGAATCTGCTGTTTGATGTCGTCGGTCAAGGCCATCAGCGCGGGCTCATCCAGTCCCGGACAATGCCGACACGGAAGGTTCTGCCCTGCTTGCCAAGCACAACGCCGTCTTCAGTCACTTCTTCCACGGTTATTCCGGAGAACGAGTCACCCTGGCGAAGGTAGTGGCCGTTAATCATCACCCGGCTGGCATTAGGGTCGGTGGAGTAGATATGGCTATTAAACATCAGGTCCGGAATACTCTTCTGAAATGAAAGGGGTAACTCAACCAGGTGCGGCACCCTTTTTACTGCTCCGCCTCCAACTCGTGTTCCAGTCTCATCCTGGCGTAATGCAGGTACCTGACGCTCCCGGGGTAAAGATGGAGTGATAATCGTTGGGCGCTCACGGGCAGGTTCGGCTATCGGCTCTGCCACTAGCTCCTGCTTTGCCTCTGGCTGAGAAACCGCAGCCACATCCGGATCATTGCCAGGAGTTTGCGCGGCTGCCGGCTTCCCCTCTTGTTTCGCAGGCGCTTCCATCGCGGGCTCAACCGGTAGTGTGCCCGGCTGGGCTATCAGGTCGCTTGGGCGGTCCGGCCAGAATACAACCGCCAGAACCCCTGCGTTCACCAACAAAGCCAACGCCACCCATACCACCGGAGACGCTCGTCGTTTTTTGGGCCGGTGAATCAGCTGTACCTGCTGCCCGAGGTCCGGAACCTTGCCCTGGCGGCGTTCCGTTTCAGACTTTCTGAGGGCATCGAGAATGTAGGACATAACCTATCCCATCCCTCCGGGCCTTGGGCTTACCAGCCTCGGAACATCCGCTTTAAGGTCGTTGTTAATCTGGATAACCGTCATGGCGCCTGCAATACCGTCTACTGTAAGGCCCCGCAACGATTGATACCAACGCACCTGTTCTTGTGCAGACAGACGCTTGATTCTCGCCTTGTCGGCGGGCGATTCGCCATGGGCATCTGCCAGTTCCATCATGTGTACGCCAAGCCACAATTCTTCACCCGCAGCATTGTCAGAGGCCGTACGGTCGGCAATATACTCCGGGAGCTGCCACAACACCCGATACTCCCCGAACCAGAGGGTCTCAAGGCTCCTGAACGATACTTCAATCGGCCCCGTGGGCAGGACAATTTCTGCAACATCTCCATCGAGTTGACGCAAAACGACGTATCCAGAATTGCCGACATCGTTTTGGAGCATCAGCATGACGGGTCTGTCAAGAAACGTCAGGCTTCGACGGCTACCTTGCCGCTCAAGGCAGCCAAGGCCAGATGCGCGCGCGAAATCACAGGCAATCGGAAATTCCCGGGGACTGTATTCAACACCCCAAACACCAAATAGCCCCTGGAAAGCTTCTTGCAGGCTCAATGCTTGCTCCGGAAAACTGAAAGGCGCAATTTCCGGTGTGGGGTTCGTAGAACTCATCCCCATAAGTGTTGGTAGCTGCAAACCTTCGGAATCCTGCTCGTCAGGCTCGTTCTCGACCAGACCTTCGGGCTCGTTTTCACGCAAAACAGTCCCCGCCTGCTCCACAGTCGCCTCACCCGTTTCCGCCTCTGCTACCTCTGCTGGCCGTGACCATTGCTGGTAGAGCCAGTAGGTGCTGATGATGGCCAGTAACAGCGATGCGGCAAGCAACATATAACCCGGAAGATCCGGCTTGCGCCGCGCTCCGGCCGGTTTCGGCCCGAGATTGTTGCCTCCGACTTCCTTTGCGGCCTGGCGGATGTGGGCAGGTGTCACTTCATGCTCGCCTTCGGAATAGGCGCCCAACAGTGCACGGTCGCTGATCAGGTTGATCAATCGGGGTATGCCATTGCTCAGACGGTACAGTTTCCGGATAGCTGCAGGCGAAAATACATCGCCCCGCATGCCAGCCACACCCAGCCGGTAACTGAGATAGGCAGGCAATTCGTTGCTATTGATAGCATCCAGGTGGTAACGGGCGGTTACCCGCTGACTCAGTTGCCGGAGTTTGGGAAGTGCAAGAATCTGCTGCAACTCTGGCTGGCCCAACAAGATAATCTGCAGCAGCTTCTTCTCGGCGGTCTCCAGATTGGTTAACAGGCGAAGTTGCTCGAGTACGTCGGCTGAGAGATTCTGCGCCTCATCAATCATCAAAACCTTGTGCCGCCCCGCTGCGTGGGCCTTTAGCAAATCCCGGTTGATCAGATCCACCAGCTGTTTGATGGTCGCCCCGGCCGGGTGGACGATCTCGAGCTCGTCGCAGATAGCAGAGAGCAATTCCCGGGCAGAAAGCCGGGGGTTCAGAATCAGGGCTATGTCTACGTGGGCCGGAGCGCTTTCGATAAAACACCGGCTCACGGTCGTTTTACCGGTACCCACTTCTCCGGTAATCACAATGAACCCACCCTGCCCCTGCACGCCATACATGAGATGCGCAAGCGCCTCTTTGTGACGTTCGCTCAAATACAGGTAGCGGGGATCAGGCGCGATAGAGAACGGCGGCTCTCTGAAGCCGAAGAAGTCGTAGTACATGGGCGTCCAGTCAAATGCTCAGGCGCCGGGCTGATCGGCCATTCACCGAGCCAGGCTCTATAACAGCGTATCATACCGCCCGCTTCGCAGGCCTGTCATCTCAGAGTGGGCCGGAATTCGCACTGTCTACCAGCTTGAGATCCGCAGCGCTGCGGCGATTTTGCTGTTTCAGGCGGCGCACGCAGCGTTCCAGAGTCTTGGATATGCGGGCGTGAGAACGAATCATTGATATTTTTGGCCAGGTCGCGCGCTCCCCCGCCAGAATCATTTCACGCACAAACTCGGGTTTCGGATCGGCGAGCATTCGCCGGTAATCCTTGAACCGGTAGTTGGGCGCAATGGTTACGTCTCCGGAATACCTCTGAGCCATGATGGCGTACATCTGACCAGACACCTGCCTGAGCAGTTCGGGCCTGGCCCGCTTACGGAGGTAATCAAACACCCCTTGCCAGTGAAATTGCATCTCGGATTTCATCAGGTGCCAAGGCAGACTGGCCAGAGAAAGTTTTTCGTCCTGTCCACGTGCGTTCAGAAATGGCACCACGTGCGGGTTGGTCTGGCTGACGATGGTGAAATTTACATCGTAAAGATGCATCAACCGCTCAATGGGCAGATCACTGACAACCGAACCATCAACAAACTTGAGCCTCGGCATGTACGGCAGAGCCTGGCCATGGATATCCTTTTTCATCAGAGTGACCGGCGGGAAGATTCCCGGCACGGCTGCACTCGCAAGCGCGGCGCTCCAAACCATCAAATAGGGTGAGGTATAGCCGGATAACAGTCGGGCCTTCTGATGCGCCTGGACCGGCGATACACTCATGTTTATAGAGCGGCCGGTGCGCAGATAGGCTTCTTCAAACGTGTATTCACCGATGTTGGTTCTCAGGCATGTGCGAAGCTGATCCTGATCCATCAAGCCTTCGCCTCGCATGGCGCTGAGCAGTCCTCGCCACTTCCAGGCTTTCAGATTGTGATTTTCCGGAACCAGCATTTCGGGAATCTCGGCGTCTGTGTGAACACCCAACATTCCGGCAATGATCGCGCCAATGCTTGAGCCGGTAACAACCTGGGGAAGCAGCCCTTTATCCCAGAGCGCTTTGATAACCCCGAAGTGAAACATTCCAAGGCTGGCGCCGCCGCTCAGCAGAAGCGTAGGTCGCCCATAACTGGTCAGGGTATCGCGGAAAAACTGAAGTTTGTCAGCTACCGGAAACCCCGGCACCGGGTGGTCGCACAGGAAGTCCAGCGCTTCGCAGGCCTGAGCAATATACTCTTCAATCAGGTGTTTGGTGCCAACCCGGGAATGGGTATACAGCGCCGGATTACCCATGTTGCCAAGATCGTGATGCAGCCCCTCGCGCAAAGCGCGCTTCAGGCGTTCAAAATCGTTCTGCTGACGATACTGTTTGATGCTGCTCAAGCGATCGTAAAGCAGCTCATAATTGTAGAACTCAGACGCGAAATCCTCTTTCCATTCGGCATTACCTTCCAGAAAGTCCAGCTCCAGCGCAGCGGCCTTCCACACCTCGTAGTTGGGCGCCTCGGCAAGCATCTTGCGAAACTTTTGAATCCGCGGATCTTTAAGCACGCTGAGTCTCCCTCAACCGGAGGCCCGGATCAAAAATCATCCAGCATCAGATCTTCGTCATTATCACTGGCGAATGGGTCCCGGGTTACCTTGCCATCGTTGATCAGGAATTCCCTTCGTTGCAGGAAGGCATTGCGAACGAAGATATAGATATCGCCGGATATGAAGCCCTCAGCGGGGATAAGATCCGCGCGTTTATCGACAATCTGAAGCGCCCTGGCGTAATAGTTTTCCGGGCTGTCGATCTCGTCCCAGAGTGACGGAAACACAAAACCGTCGGCGCCCAGCCCACTAAGATGTCGAGGGCTTGATGGGCCCAGAAACGGCAACATCAGATACGGACCAGAACCAGCCCCCCAGTATCCCAGAGTCTGCCCGAAATCTTCCGGCCTTTCCGGCAGGTCAAACGCTGTCGCAACATCGATCAGACCACCCAGACCGAACACCGTGTTGTAGGTGAACCGACCTGCCGCAACAACAGCAGACTCACCTTTCAACTGCAAAATGCTGTTAGTGAAGTTGCGAACTTCCGACAGGTTATTAAAGAAGTTGGTAATCGCTCGATCAATAAAATCCGGCGTGAATGTACGATAGGTTTGGGCGACCGGCTTCAGAGCCCAGCGGTCAATGGTATCGTTAAACCGGTAAACCTTGCGGTTCCAGTTCTCATAGGGGTCCTGCGGGTTGACAGCGACCTGGGCTTCAGGTGCTGGCTCCTGCGCTTGCTGGGCCGCAGCCGGCCCTACAAACATCACAAATGCCAAAATAGCCATCAACGGCGTGGCGAACAGCCGGCTCCGGCTTGAATAATAGGTCATCAGCGACGACGCACCACAATACTGCCTATGGAATAACCGGCGCCAAAGGAGCAGATCACGCCGGTATCACCGGTTTTCAGGTCATCTTTGTGTTTATGAAACGCAATGATCGAGCCGGCAGAACTGGTATTGGCATATTCGTCAAGAATCACAGGCGCTTCATCCTCGCTCGCGTCCCGACCAAGCACCCTGCGGGCAATCAGGTGATTCATGTTCAAGTTCGCCTGATGCAACCACATTCTGCGAAGATCTTCCGGCGAAAGCGACAAGCTATCAAGGTGGCCCTGAATGGTTTCTGCAACCAAAGGCGAAACTTCCTTGAATACCTTGCGCCCCTGCTGGATAAACAGTTTATCCGGCTGGCCAACACCGGATTCATCCGCCCGATTCAGGAAGCCAAAATTATTACGAATGTTGTTCGAGAAGGTCGTTTTCAGGCGGGTGCCAAGAATCTCGAAACCTTGCCCTGGCTGCGTATCTTCTTCACGCTCGACGAAAATGGCCGTGCAGGCATCACCAAAAATAAAATGGCTGTCACGGTCGCGAAAATTCAGATGGCCGGAACAGATTTCAGGGCTGACAACCAATACCGCGCGCGCAGTTCCGTTCTCTACGGAGTTAACGGCAGCTTGCAGGCCAAAGGTGGCAGAACTGCAAGCCACGTTCATGTCGTAGGCAAAGCCTTCAATACCCAGAGCAGCCTGAACTTCGATAGAAACCGCAGGATAAGCTCGCTGCAAGTTGGAGCAGGCTACGATCACCGCATCCACATCGCTGGCTTTCTTGCCGGCCTGAGCCAATGCTTCATTGCAGGCAGCAACCGCCATATCACACTGAACGGACGGCTCATCGTTGCCGCGCTCAGGGATATACGGCGCCATGCGTTTCGGATCAATAATGCCGGTCTTGTCAATAACATGCCGGCGCTTGATACCTGAAGCTTTTTCTATAAATGCCGAAGAGGACGGTTCAAGTGCCTCAGCTTCGCCACGCTCAATCGCGTCTGCATGTTCCGAGTTGTACATCAAGACAAACTGGTTAAAAGCCTCAACCAGCTCATCGTTCTCGATGGTCGCCGGCGGTGTGTACAGGCCGGTTCCGCTAATAACGGCTTTAATCACGCTAACCCCACGTCATGAATATGGAAACAGGAAGACAGGTATATCTACTTTCGGAAATACTAACACAGTCCCGGGCTTTTGCTCGCCCCGCAGAAGCCACTACGACGGGCAGGTCTTATGCGATCACACCCGGGTGAGTTCCCACTGCTTATCCAGGCGCTTTAAAGATACGGTCATGATCGTGCCCAGTTGTTGAGCAAAAAACGACACGCGGTATTCCTCCAGCATCCATCGGTAGAGCGCCAGCTCTGGATCACGAACGCCCTGCTTTTGCTGCTCATCGCGCTTGCTTGCGTACCGGTTCCACAGCGCATCCCGTGTATGGAGAAACTCGCGTTCACGCCCCATTTCCCTTGTCATTTTCTCCAGCCTGACCAGCGCCGCTTCAAAATAGCGCCCGAACTCGGCCAGCCATTGAGGCGGAGTTGCCACCAAAAATCCCGGATAAACAAGGTTCTGCATCTGAAACTTCAAATCCGCCATGCTGTTTGCGAGGGCCAGATTGATCTTACCTTTCAGTTGCTTTGCCACCTTCTGGTAGCCGGTCATGGCTTCGTAAAGACGCTCGTCGGCCTGCTCCAGAGCAGGAATAAAGTCACCCCGATGCTGATCAAACAGAGCATCGAATTCTTCACGGGTACCGGGTATCCGGTCGTGTAAAAAATGCTCCATGGCAGTGGAAAGAAGCAGATCGTCCAGAAGAACCTTTGCCTGCCCGACGGTTGAAAACATCAGAGCTGACTGTTTGAAGCGGGGGAGCTTTCTCTCCAGATCGTCCAGGGTGTTTCCAAACCGGTTAAGGATCAGACGAGCAATACCCTTGCGGGTTGTGTCTTCTGCGGTAAGGCGATCCAGGCAACGAATCTCACGCACGCGCTTTCCCAGATCGTCAAGAGCCGGGTAAACCGTGATTTGCATGCCGCCCTTTTCAGTCTGCACCTGCCTGGGCAGGTCACCAAATTCCCAATCCGTGAATTCGCCCGCAGGCTCCTGATTTCGGCTATCGCTTGTGGCTGACGCGAGTGCTTCTTCAGCCCGCCCTTCAAGCTGATCCTGAAGCTCGCCCGTTTCGCGACTTTCGGCGATCACTTTACCGCCGTCCCCAAGAACTCTGAGGTTCATTCTCAGGTGGCGTGGCAGCTCATCCCGAGGCCAGGCTTCCGGATCAATGCGTACACCAGTCATGCGGCGCAACTGCTCCCCCAACTGGAAAGCCAATGGCTCATTGGAAGGCTGAAGATTGGCAACAGCAGCGTCGACAAAGTCTGGCACCGGCACAAAGTTGCGACGCAGGGATTTTGGCAAGCCTTTAACCAGCGCAATACATTTCTCGCGAAGCAGGCCCGGCACCAGCCATTCAAGGCGCCGGGAGGGAATTTGCCGCAGCGCCATCAATGGCACCTGAAGCGTAACGCCATCACGCTCGCTGGTCGGCTCAAACTCGTAGCTGAGCGGGTAACGAACCCCCTCCCACTCCAGAAAATCCGGGTACAGGTCGCCCGCCAAAGCATCAACTGGCCGTTGCAGAACGTCTTCTTCGGTCAATTCCAGATTGCGAAGCTGTTCAGCCGTAAGATTTTTCCACCAGCGTTCAAAGTGACGACCGCTGACGATCCCGGCGGGCAAGCGTTCATCGTAAAAACTGACAAGTACTTCATCATCCACCAGAAGATCCCGGCGACGGGTTTTCTTCTCCAGATCCTCAACACTGGCCAGCATCTCGCGATTGCGGCTGATAAAAGGCGCTTTCGAACGATAGTCACCCTCCACCAGTGCATGACGGATAAACAAATTGCGGCATTCAACCGGGTCTATTTTGCTGAAGGCTATGCTGCGTTTGGCCACCACATCAAGGCCGTAAAGGGTAATCTTTTCATACCCCATCACCTGAGCTCTCTTCTGCTCCCAGTGCGGTTCGAAATAGTGGTGCTTCACCACATGCCCGGCCAAGGGCTCTATCCATTCGGGCTGAATGGCGGCCACCATGCGGGCAAACACCCGGCTGGTTTCTACAATTTCCGTGGCGACAATCCACTTCGGCCCGGTTTTCGATACTTTTGAGCCGGGAAAAATCAGGACCTTGCGATTGCGAGTGGCCAGGTATTCCTTTTTATCAACCTTGGTCGCTACCTGCCCCAGCAAACCGGCCAGAATCGCTTTGTGTATCGTGTCGTAGGTGGCGACGTCCCGGTTGAACGACAGTTTTTGATCACGACAAATCAGCGTAAGTTGCCGGTGAATGTCGCGCCACTCCCGCATACGCATCCAGCTGAGAAAGCTCTTCTGACACACCTTTTTGAGCTGATTCTGGGACAGTTCCTGACGCTGCTCTTCGTAAAAGTTCCAGATATTCAGCAGAGTGATAAAGTCGGATTCTTTATCATTGAACGGCGCGTGGGCCTGGTCTGCCGCCTGCTGTTTATCCTGCGGCCGTTCTCTGGGGTCCTGGACACTCAAACCGGCAATAATGATCAGCGTTTCCGCCAGGCTGCCCTGATCTGCGGAGGTGACCAGCATTCGCGCCAGGCGCGGATCCAGGGGCAATTTTGCCATGGTCCGCCCGAGCTTTGTAACGCGCCGCGAATTATCGACCGCACTCAGTTCTTCCAGCAGTTTGTAGCCATCATTGATCAGGCGTTTGTCGGGCGCTTCAAGAAACGGGAAATGGCGGATTTCACCCAGACCGGAAGTGGCCATCTGCAGGATCACGGAAGCAAGATTGGTTCGCAGTATTTCCGGGTCGGTGTATTCGGGGCGGTTGAGAAAGTCTGTTTCATCGTACAAACGAAAACAGATGCCCGGAGCAACCCGGCCACAACGCCCTGCCCGCTGATTGGCGCTGGCTTGCGATACCGGCTCAATAGGTAGGCGCTGTATTTTTGAACGAACGCTGTAACGGCTGATTCGCGCAACACCGGTGTCAATCACGTAGCGGATGCCAGGTACCGTCAGAGAGGTTTCCGCTACGTTGGTAGAAAGCACAATCCGGCGCCCGCGATGGTTCTGAAACACCCGGTTCTGTTCCTGATTGCTCAGCCGGGAGTACAGCGGAAGGACTTCCGTGTGCCGGAGTTCTGCGTGGCGCAGCACTTTACTCAGGTTGCGGATCTCACGCTCACCCGGCAGAAAGATCAGCACATCGCCCGGTGGCAACTTGTCGCTACGCTCATGCTGCTCAATTTCATCAAGCGCAGCGAGAACGCCATCATTCCAGCCCTGGTCGCGATCATCTTCATCGCCGGCCAGTGGTCGGTACCGCACGTCTACAGGAAAGGTACGGCCACTGACTTCCAGCACCGGAGCCTTGTCGAAGAAATTGCTGAAGCGATCCACTTCGATGGTAGCAGAGGTGATGATGACTTTGAGATCAGGACGTTTGGGGAGAAGTTGTTTCAGATAGCCCAGCAGGAAGTCGATGTTCAGGCTGCGTTCGTGGGCTTCATCAATAATCAGCGTGTCGTAACGGTTGAGAAAGCGGTCGTGCTGGACCTCCGCCAACAGAATCCCATCAGTCATTACTTTGACCCGGGTCTGTTCGGAAGTATTGTCGGCAAACCGCACCTGATAGCCGATCTGCTGCCCGGTCTGCTCGCCAAGCTCATCTGCAATACGGGCAGCAACACTGCGGGCCGCAATACGTCTTGGCTGGGTATGACCGATAAGGCCGCGAATTCCGCGGCCCATATTCATGCAGATCTTGGGTATCTGGGTTGTTTTACCCGATCCGGTTTCGCCGGCAACAATGACAACCTGATGGTTTTCAATCGCTTCGCGGATATCATCTACACGATCAGAAACCGGCAGCCCTGCCGGAAAACTGACGGGTTTGTGCAGGGCTGACCGAATATCAGAGTGCAAGGTCACCGTATTTACTTGTTCCCCGGCTCGTCACGCAGTTCACGGCGCAGAATCTTACCCACGTTAGTCTTTGGCAGATCATCGCGGAACTCAAAGAAGCGCGGCACTTTGTATGCTGTCAGGCGCTCACGACAGAACTCTTTCAGTTCATTCTCGGTGACACCTTCGGTTGTCGCGACCAGGTAAACCTTTACAGCTTCGCCACTCTTGGCATCCGGGATACCCACTGCTGCGCACTCAACCACCTTCGGGTGGCTGCTCACGACATCCTCAATCTCGTTCGGGTAAACGTTAAACCCGGATACGATGATCATGTCCTTCTTGCGATCAACAATGCGGATGTAACCGTCTTCCTGAATCACCGCTACATCACCGGTCTGGATGTAGCCATCTTCAGTGAAGGATTTCTGCGTATCTTCCGGGCGCTGCCAGTAACCGCGCATAACCTGAGGGCCTTTCACACACAGTTCGCCCGGCTCTCCCAACGCGGTCTCATTGCCATCGTCATCAATGGTTTTGACCTGTGTGGAAGGAACCGGCAAGCCGATGGTGCCTAACTGGATAGCACTTCGGGGGTTAAAGGTAACCACCGGAGAGGTTTCGGTCATGCCATAGCCTTCAGAAATTGCACAGCCGGTCACACGCTCCCACATCTTCGCCGTATCCGTGGTCAATGCCATGCCACCGGAAGATGTCAGCTTGAGGTGGCCGAAATCGAGATCCTGAAACTCTTCGTTGTTGCACAGGGCAACAAACAGCGTGTTGAGACCCAGGAACGCGGTGAACTTGTGGTTCTTCAGCTCCTTGACAAAGCCCGGGATATCCCTTGGGTTGGGGATCAATACGTTGTGGCCGCCGGCTTCCAGCATGATGCCGCAGTTCAGAGTGAAGGAATAAATGTGATAGAGCGGCAAAGGTGCAATCACCACTTCCTGCCCTTCAATAATCGTGTCTTCCATCATTGGCCGAACCTGCAGCAGGTTCGCAACCAGGTTGCCGTGGGTGAGCATCGCGCCCTTGGCGACACCGGTTGTCCCACCCGTGTACTGCAGTACAGCGATGTCGTCTTGCTTACATTCAACCGGCGTAAACTTTTCGCGGGCACCTGCGCTGAGCACGGCCGGCAACTTGTGGGCATGCGGAATGCTGAAGGGCGGCACCATCTTTTTCACATGCTTGACGACAGCGTTCATCAGTGTGCGCTTGATGGGAGAATGCATGTCGGCAATTTCAGTCACAATGACATGCTCAATGCTGGTATGAGGCAGAACCTTTTCAGCGCTTTCAGCCATGTTTGCCAGAACGACCAGTGCCTTGGCACCCGAATCGTTAAACTGGTGTTCCATCTCGCGAGTGGTATACAGCGGGTTGGTATTGACCACAATCAGGCCGGCACGCATGGCGCCAAAAACCACAACCGGATACTGGGTGAGGTTAGGCATTTGCACCGCAATACGGTCACCGGGTTTCAGGTCGGTCTTGTTTTGTAGCCAGGCTGCGAAGTTCCGGCTTTGAGTGTCCAGGTCGCGATAGCTGAGAGTCACACCGACAGCGCTGAATGCAGGACGGTCTGCGTATGTCTTCACCGCCCGATTAAACACGTCCACCATGCTGCTATATTTTTTCAGATCAACTGCACGGGGAACGCTGGCAGGGTATTTGTCTTGATAGAACTTCTCAAAATCCATCACCATCTCCTGTCTGGCGCTTTTATTTATAGTATTTACGAATGTCGTGAAGTTCAAAAATCAACTCGACATAAGTATCAGCCTCGAAAAAGTGGGGAGAGAATAGCAGTTTTGGTAACGATGAGGTAGTTTCAGGTCCCAACTTGAAACACCTCAACCACTAAGCCTCGCGCACGGAGTACTTGATGAGCGACACCCTTGATATCCTTGAAAACATTACTTATGACGAGCTAAATGAGGGCGACACCGCGACATTCGTCCGAACGCTGTCAGAAGATGAGCTGGTGTTGTTCGCCGCTGTTTCGGGAGACGCAAACCCGGTGCACCTGGATCCAGAGTATGCTGCCGGCTCAATATTCGGGGAGCGGGTCGCCCACGGTATGTGGAGCGGAGCACTGATCTCTGCTGCTTTGGCCACGGTTATGCCCGGCCCCGGCACTGTGTATCTGGAGCAAAGCCTTTCGTTCAAGCGCCCCGTCAAACTCAACGATACAGTAACCGTAAAGCTGACAGTCTCGCGCAAAGGCCCGAAAAACAGGGTTGTTTTCCGTTGCGAGGTAACTAACCAGAACAATCAGAAGGTTGTTACGGGGGAGGCCAGGGTGATTGCGCCCACGGAAAAAATTTCCGTTTACAGGCCGCCACTCCCGAACATCACGATCGAAGGACACGACTGACAATCGGGGTGGCAGTTGTAGCCCGGCAGGAAATCAATGGGAAAAGCGTCGATTTATTTGACAGAAAGTGAATGCAAAGCGCGAGAATGAAAGCACAAACCTGTTGCAAAGAACCCCTACTCAGCTGTATCTCAGGGACTATTCTGTTCTGGCCCTGTATTTGCTGATATGAAAAGGCGGGGGATATGTTCCACACACCCCGCTTGATATGTCGAGCTTTGCCGATGTCTCAACCGCATCGGCTTTTTTATTTGCTCAGTTGCTTCATGGCCGATTCGAGGCCTTCCACCGTGAGCGGGTACATATGATTGTTCACAAGCTGCCTGGTCATGCCCAGGGAGCCACCCGTTCCCCAGTAGCTCTCAGGTAGCGGATTGATCCAGACCACCTTGCGAAAATGCTCGCTGATGCGCTGAAACCAGACCGCACCGGATTCTTCATTCCAGTGTTCAATGGAGCCGCCCGCGTGAGAAATCTCATAGGGCGCCATGGTGGCGTCGCCTACAAAAATCACTTTGTAGTCTGGCGAGTACTTGTGAAGAATGTCCCAGGTACTTGTGGTTTCATTCATGCGCCGTATGTTGTTCTTCCACAAGCTCTCGTACACGAAGTTATGAAAGTAGAAGTACTCCATGTGCTTGAACTCAAGACGGGCGGCGGAAAAAAGTTCCTCGCAAACCCGCACGTGAGGGTCCATGGAACCGCCCACATCGAAAAAGATCAGCACTTTAACCGCGTTGTGGCGCTCCGGCACCATCTTTAGATCCAGATAACCCGCGTTGCGGGCGGTGGACCGGATAGTGTCGTCCAGATCCAGCTTGTCTGCCGCACCCTGGCGCGCGAACTTGCGCAACCGGCGGAGCGCTACCTTGATGTTGCGGATACCCAGGGTCACGCTGTCGTCCAGATCCTTGAACTCGCGTTTTTCCCAAACCTTGATGGCGCGCCCGTGGCGGCCTTTCTTCTGCCCAATTCGGTACCCTTCCGGATTGTAGCCGTCTGCACCAAAGGGCGACGTGCCGCCTGTGCCAATCCATTTGTTACCACCAGCATGGCGCTCTTTCTGCTCCTCCATGCGTTTCTTGAAGGTTTCGATCAGTTCTTCCAGGCCACCCAGCGAATCAATCTTGGCTTTTTCTTCCTCACTCAGGTTTTTCTCAAACTCTGAACGCAGCCATTCATCGGGAATCAGTGCTTCCAGCATCTGGTCCAGGTGCTCAATGCCTTCAAAATATGCCTTGAAGGCCAGATCAAACTTGTCGAAGTGGCGCTCATCCTTTACCAGGCACAACCGCGCCAGGTAATAAAACTCTTCCATATCTGCAAAGGCGAGCCGCTGTTGCAGCGCTTCCAGCAGATCGAGGAATTCACGCAGGCTGGCAGGCACTTTGGCCCGCCGCACTTCGAGAAAAAAATCAATCAACATAAAACCGCACTCTTGCCGAATTTCAGCCGCGACGACGTGCCATGAACGCCAGCTTTTGCAACAGGTGCACGTCCTGCTCATTTTTCACCAGAGCACCGTACAACGGCGGCAGTGCCGAGCTGCTATCTTTGTCCTGCAGCATTTTTGCTGTCAGTTCATCTGCCATCAGCAGTTTAAGCCAGTCAATCAACTCGGAGGTTGAGGGCTTTTTCTTGAGACCCGGCACCTTGCGCACATCAAAAAATACCTCCAGAGCGTCCTTTACCACCTGCTGCTGAATACCCGGGAAGTGCACATCGACAATGCTTTGCATGGTGGCGTGATCCGGGAAGCTGATGTAATGGAAGAAGCAGCGGCGCAGGAAAGCGTCTGGCAATTCTTTTTCGTTGTTACTTGTGATCACTATGATGGGGCGTTTTTTGGCTTTTACGAACTCCCGGGTTTCGTATACGTAGAACTCCATGCGATCCAGTTCAAGCAGCAGATCGTTCGGGAATTCGATGTCGGCCTTGTCAATTTCATCGATCAGCAGCACAACCTGGTCGTCGGCCTCAAACGCTTCCCACAGCTTGCCCTTTACGATGTAGTTACTGATGTCCTTAACTTTCTCATCACCCAACTGGGAATCCCGCAAACGGGAAACCGCATCGTACTCATACAGGCCCTGCTGAGCCTTGGTGGTGGATTTGATGTGCCAGGGAATCAGGCGCATACCGAGCGCGCTCGCCATTTCCTCCGCCAGCAAGGTTTTGCCGGTGCCGGGCTCGCCTTTGATCAGCAGTGGGCGTTGCAGCGTAATGGCCGCGTTTACGGCCATTTGCAGGTCATCGGTGGCTACATAATTATCGGTACCGGTAAACTTCATCTGAATCGTTCCTGTTGGTTACTTTTTCCGTTCATCGTCCGGGTCATCAGGTAAATCGTAGTCGGGTAAATCATCGAATTCTGACAGATCAAAATCATCCAGGCCAAATTCTTCTTCATCGCTTTCTTCTATCGACTCAACCAGTTCCGGAATTTCTTCTTCCGGCTCCACAATGGCGTTGGCAACCGGTATGTCCTCTTCCGCCAGTTCCTCTTCCGGGTGGCGCTGCAATACAGGCTCCGGCTGCAGCACAGATTCTGGCTCTGGCTCTGGCTCGGGCTCTGGCTCTGGCTCGGGCTCTGCCATCACGACAGGAGTCTCGACCTCAAGATCAGCCATTTCCTGCTTCAGATCCTCCAGGTTTTCAGTATCTTCGTTCGCCCTGTCATCACCCGTCGCTGCGGCATGACGCTTGCGCATCACCAAAATAATGATCAGTGCGAGAACCACCAGAGCGCCGGCTCCGATCATCCACAGTTGCACGGGCAGCGCTGATACTGCTTCCGGCTCTTCTTCCGCTGAGGGCTTTTCTTCCGCTGAGGGCTCTTCTACAGCTAAAGGCTCTTCTTCCGATACAGGCACCGGTTCTGTCGGCTCAGCAGGCTCCGGTTGAGACTCAGGTTCTGCCACCGGATCAGGTTCCGAAGGCACGGGCGTTTGCTCTGTCCGCTCAGCAAGGCTGATATCAATGGGTGACTTGATGGTTGGTTCAACCATACCAACAGGAACCACAAACTGGGTCGTTGCGGAAAATTTGCGGGCAAAGGTTTTGCCGTCCGCCACGATATCCATTCTGAACAAACCTTCTGCCGGAAGCTTGCTGATGGTATCCGTGTATTCGCCATCCACCGGCGGCTGATCGGCTGAGAGCGACCTGCTGCCGCTGCGACCGTCGGCAGAGGTCATGCTGAGCGTAACGCTTATTACGCTCAGAAATTCCGGGTCGACCATCTTTTTCGTTTTGTCGAAAAAAGCAACGCGTACATCGACCGGAGTTTCCGGGGTAAACGTCGCTGGAACCGGGCCGACCACCATTCTCAAATCACTGACAACCGTAACGCGACTGCCCTCGCCCAGCTCACCCGTTACGCGCCATTCGCCCGCTGCAGGCTCAGAAATCGTAACCAGATCGTAGGCCGCTTCCCGCACCCAGCGAACGTTCTCAGGCTGTGCGGAATACAGAATTGTTTCACCATCAGGCCGGATCAGCTCCAGGCTGACGGGCTGCTCTGCTTCATCCTTGTTCGCCTGTTCACGGAAGATCAGTACAGTGAATTCTTTCACGCCGCCATCCACAGTGAACGCATTGCCTTCAATCGGAATCTGCTCTTGCGGTGCTGCAGTATTCAGGGCGTCCAAAAAGGCCAGATTGAGGGATTCCGCCGTATCGGCGATTCTGAAGCTGCCGTTTGATTTCTCCGCAAGAGTCTTCAGAAAACCGGCGTCTGCTTGGTGTGACAACGCAACCGGGTGGAAGCTGGCACCTTTAGCCACCAGGCCTTCCAGCAATTTGCCCAGGATCCGTTTCTCTTCAGCCTGGTTCACGTCTGCGCTGTCTGAGATGTCCACCTTGCCGTCTGTCAGCAGGATGAAGTGGGTATTCTCAAGAGTACCGCCGGTCACGAAGTCGTCACTGGCGACTTCAATGGCCTTGCCTAGATTGGTACGCAATGCCACAGAGTTGATTTGCCGGGAGCGGTCAATCGCCGTTTCGCGCCAGGGGTCGGCAACCTCGCCATGGGGCACGAGCATATTTACGTACTGGCCGAAGGTCCAGACACCCGCCGTGCTGCCTTCGGGTAATACCCGGGCCAACAACCTTACGGCTGGTTGCCGCAGGTTATTCGGGTCGGTTTCCTTCATGGACCCTGATATGTCAACAATGATCCGGACATCCGGGCTTTCCGGTAGTGTCAGCTTTGTGGTTTCCTGGGCCCACAACGTTGCGGGCAGCCATAAAGCAGTCAAAAAAACCAGCGCAAAGAATCTCGGCATTGTCGCTCTCAAAAAGTGTATGGGTTAGCTCACCGGCGGGATAATCGAAAACGGACCAGTTCCAGAATCCAGACAAGGAGCATCACAAGCCCCCCAATGCCAAGGTTGAGCCATGCCCGGCCTGCGTTGGCGGCATCACCGAGAATCAGTTCGTAACCTCCGAAAAGCCACGCAGGCATCCACCAGCCCGCAAGCTCAGGAGACTCTACCGGTGTCAGCAGAAAAGCCACCAGTGCCGCAAGCAACAGGGTGCGCAAGCCGTATAGCGGCAAAAACCGGAACAGTTTTTTCATCATGTAATAAAACACGACGAAAGCGATGACGTAAGCGGCCCAGAAAATGCCGTAAGCAATTTGTGCGTCAGTATCGATCATTACAGAACCCAGTGAATAATGTGTTCTTCCCAGTCTTCCTCGGCCACCTGATTCTCATGAATCACCTTGTGGCGTATGGAAACACCGGCCTCGTGCACCGAATCCGGGCTCCCGCTGCGCAGCGGATGCCAATCGGCCAGAGGCCTGCCCTCTGCAAGCGTGCGATAGGCACAGGTATAGGGCAACCAATAGTAATCGTTCACCGTACCCGGTGTCAGCACCGTGCAGCCCGGGACTTTGCTGAGACGGTCCGGATAAACCGTGCACTGGCAGGTGTCGTCATCCATATAGCGACACACCAGATCGGTGTGATACACCTCGCCGGTGTCTGCGTCTTCAAGCTTGTTAAGGCAGCATTTTCCGCATCCGTCGCACAGGGATTCCCATTCCTCTGGCGTCATCTCGTTCAGCCGCTTGCGCTGCCAGAACGGGATTTGCGCAATCATGAATCTCTTAGCCCCGGTTTCGTGCGAAAATCAACAACGTAAGCATCGCGCTCTTCCGGCATCTGTAAGAAAAAGTCTTTTTCAGCGATAGCGCTCAGCACCTGTTCACCGGTTGCTCTGGCGAGTTTGCGTTCCGGCGTCATAATCAGATCCATCGAGTGTACAGGCGTGCCAAAAATAGCTCTCAGGCTTTCGGGCAACTCATCCCACTTCTGTCCGCGACGAACGTAAAGGTAGGTGTCGCTTTTTTTGCTGCTTCGAAAAACAGACACGAACTGCCGATCTTTCATGATGTCAGAAAATCCTCAATATCTTTCATTACCGGTTCCAGAATCTGAGCGCGCCAGCCATGGAAAAACGGGCTCGTAGCCAAGGTCCCACCCTGAACAACTTTTTCAAGGCGCTTTCTTGGCGCGAGCAATTCAATAGGAATGTCAGATACGTCTGCTGCATCCTTGAAAAAGCGCTTCAAGTCTTTAAAGTAAGCTTGTTGATCCCGGGTCAGCGGTGGCGCAATGAGCTCGATACCGGAAATGTCAGCGTTACGCCCCTCAGCAACAAGCTTGAGCAACGCCTCGCCATATCGTCGAACCACCCCCCCTGGAACACCCTGAATATTGGAAAAATCGTTCAAAGACTTGGGCAACTGGTCGGCAATGGCAATCAAAAGTGGGTCCGCTAACACCCGCCCCCGCGGACGATCGCGCTCTCTGCTTTCCAGCTCCCGCCAAACTACCAGCTTCTGAAGCACAACCTGCTGCTGGGCCGTTAGCATCCAGCCGCCGCGCAGGCGAAGGTAATGCTTGTCGAGATCATCTTGCCCTGCCAGTTCGTCCGCAAAGCGCGTGGACTCCTCCACCAACGCCGCCTCAAGCCCGCGCTCACGAAGGTGCGCGCTCACCCACTGGTGCATGGGCGCAAGAAAACGTATGTCTTCTATAGCATAACGCTGCTGAGCCTCACTCAGGGGCCGGGAAATCCAGTCAGACCGCGTCACTGATTTATCCAGTGTCTCGCCAAAGAGCTGCTCAACAAGCCGCGCATACCCAAGAGAAAAGCCGGCGCCGGCCATAGCCGCGCCAATCTGCAAGTCCACAACGCCTTTCGGTTTTATATTGAGCCAGTCGCGAAAAAGCTCAAGATCCTCACTCATGGCATAGAGTAGCTTGGTAACCCCAGGGTCAGCGATGACTTCCCGAAAGCGCGAAGACTGCTCTGCAACGTCCGGATCAACAAGGCAAAACTGGTTGCCAAGACCGAGCTGAACCAAGCCGGGAATGGGGTAAAAGGTGTTTACGCGTTCAAATTCTGTGTCCAGAACCAGGGGGCGTCCCGGCGCGCTGTCCAGCCACGTATCCAGTTCCTCCGGTAATGGAATCCAGTCAATGGTTTCAGGTGCCGGGGGAACATCAATAGCCGGTAAAGAAAAGGTCATAGAAAAAGCCAGTTAAAAGCGCCGTGAAGACTTTGGCGCGGGATCAGTCCAGCAGAGGTTTTCTGCCGCGAAACGCATGGGTGAGCGTAAAACCATCGACGTAGCCCAGTTCGCCACCTACGGGTATACCGTGAGCAAGCCGGGTGATGAGAATCTCTGACCCGTCAAGCCGGTCGGAAATGTAGTGCGCGGTTGCCTCACCCTCTACGGTCGGGTTGGTCGCAAGAATGAGCTCGGTTACACCATCAGAGCGCACGCGGCGCAGTAGCCGTTCGATGCCGATTTCCTCTGGCCCCACGCCATCAATGGGTGACAGGTGCCCCATCAGCACAAAATAGCTGCCCTTATAGTCTCCCGCCTGTTCAATTGCGAGGAGGTCTGACGGGCTTTCCACCACGCAGAGTATGCCGGTACGTCGAGCCGAATTCTCACAAATCCCACACACTTCGGTATCGGAAAAGTTCTGGCAGCTTTCGCAGCGGCGGACACCCTCCATGGCTTTACTCAACGCATCAGAAAGCCGGGTACCACCGGAGCGCGCCCGCTCAAGCAGATGAAAGGCCATGCGCTGCGCGGTTTTCTGACCTACCCCCGGCAAACACCGGAGAGATTCGACAAGTTCATCGACCAGTGGGCTGAACGCCATGAATCATCCTCAGACTGCTAATCAGAAACACGCCTTAAAACGGCATCTTGAAACCAGGCGGCAACCCCATACCGGACATCATGCCCGACATTTTATCTTTCTGATTCGCTTCAACACGACGCACTGCATCGTTAACAGCCGCTGCCAGCAGATCTTCCAGGACATCCTTCTCCTCAGACATCAGGGATGGGTCAATTTCCACTTTGCGCACATCGTGGCGACCGTTCATTGTGACTTTCACCAGGCCCGCGCCAGCTTCGCCGGTAATTTCAGCTTTTGCCGCTTCTTCCTGGGCCTTCTGCATTTCTTCCTGCATTTTCTGGGCCTTTTTCATCAGGCCGCCCATATCGTTCATCATGTTTTCATCTCCTGCTTATTCTCTGTCGGTCGGATGCTCTCTTCGACCACCCGCGCCTCAAACCGTTCAACAATGGACTTTACCAAGGGATCATTGCGGATAGACTCTTCTGCCGCACTTTGACGCGCCACACGCAGCCGCTCCTCAAAAGCCGCTGGCGTATTGGGCCCTGAATCGCCCTGCTCTATCTTTAACTGAATGGCGTCGCCGAAGTGATTTCTCAAGGCGGCCAGAATTTTTTCTTCATGCCGGGCATTCAGCAGCCGCGCGTGACCTGCATCGATCAATAGCGTGATGGTGTCGCCGTCGCGGGACATGGCCCCGTGGCTGGCCAGATTGCCCGGCATACCCACAATGCCGAGGCTACGGAAATCACGTTCCCAAACGAATTCTCCATCAGCGACCTCATCTCCTTCAAAGGGAGCCTCAAAAACCGGTTCCGGGTCCGTATTCGCAGTAAGCTCCGGTTCTGGATCATCAGGGGCCGATTCGGCCTGTGCATCCAGGCTCGCGAGCCAGGCATCGTCCGCAGGTGCATTGCCGTAATCTTGCGGTTCACCTTTCTGAACAGGTGCTGAATCAGGTTCAGCCCTTGCAGGCTCGGGAGCTTGAGACGGCTCAGGTTGCTGGCCTGCAGGTTCCGGTATTTTTGGCTCTGGTGCGGCCGGAGCTGATGCTGGCTCAGGTTCGTCGCGAGACTCACCCTCAACGCCGGAAGTCGTGTTACTCACCGCAGGGGGCGCTCGCCGGTCAGAGCCGGGACGAAACGCCAGCATGCGGAGCAGTGTCATCTCGAAGCCCATGCGGGCATCGGGAGTAATCGCCAAGTCTTTACGGCCCAAAAGCGCGGCCTGGTAGAAGAGTTGAGCATCTTCTGCGCTGAGTTTGCGGGCCAGCGATTGCACTTGCGCGGCATCGCCGAGCGTGTTGTCAGCACTGCCCGGAATCACTTGTTCCATGGTCACTCGGTGGAACAGGGATAAGAGGTCCGCCAGTATCACGCTGTAGTCCGGCGCAAAATCCGATACCCGGCTGATTTCCGCCAACAAACCCGGCCCATCACGGCCGACCAGCGCGTTCACGATTCGCTCGATATCCCGCTGGTCAATCGTGCCCAGCATGCTGCTGACGTCGCTGGCGGCAAGGTTCTGATTGCCGAAAGCAATAGCCTGGTCGGTCAGGCTCAGAGCATCGCGCATACTGCCATCGGCAGCGCGGGCCAGCAGCCAGAGCGCCGGCTCTTCAAAGGGAATCTGTTCCGCCGTCAGCACCTTTGTCAGGTGACCGGCAATATGCTCCGGCGTCATGCGTTTGAGATTGAATTGCAGGCAACGCGAGAGAACAGTTACGGGCAGCTTCTGGGGATCGGTCGTCGCGAGCAGGAACTTCACATGCTCCGGCGGTTCCTCCAGGGTTTTGAGAAACGCATTAAACGACTGATTGGTGAGCATGTGCACCTCGTCGATGAGGTACACCTTGTAGCGGCCACGGCTGGGCGCGTACTGAACGTTGTCTGTGAGTTCCCGCATGTCATCCACACCGGTGCGGGATGCGGCATCAATCTCGATCAGATCAACAAACCGGCCCTCCTGAATCTCCCGGCAACTGGAACAGGTGCCGCAGGGTCGCGGCGTAATACCGGTTTCACAGTTAAGGCAGCGCGCCAACAAACGCCCGATGGTGGTTTTACCCACGCCCCGGGTGCCGGTAAACAGATAAGCATGGTGCAGGCGCTGGTTTTCCAGAGCGTGAATTAACGCCTGAAGAACGTGTTCCTGCCCCACCATGTCTTCAAACGTGCGGGGGCGCCATTTACGGGCAAGTACCTGGTAGCTCATGATCCGCCAAATGCTGAGAAAAACGCCTGCAACTTTAGCACGGACACGAATTTATAAGAAGTTATAAGAAGCGAAGATCAGAGGGCTCTGAGATAAGGCAAGGAGCGTTATAAAGTGTGGGATAAGGGGAAAATCTGGGGGTGGCCCCACCAGCGACACTCCGGCACACAATTCCACCGCTGCGGCTGCTCCCTTCCGGGCCTGACCGGGTTCACGGTTTCATGTTGCGGAGGCACCAGCGGAGCCACCATAACGGCGTTTCAGGACAAACTCCCTGAAAGCGGCGCGAATATTAACAAAAGGGTTTGCGGACTACAACGGCAAATCCAACTGCCCACAGAATTGGCGTTATATAAGCACGGATAACGGCAATGGAATCACATCCTGCCGGAACCAGCATGCCAGGCTGTAACGCGTGCGGTGGGCCTCAAGAACTTCATGGCGGATTTCTTCACTCATAAACAGCGCCACCCTGCCCGCTTCGGGCAACACCAGCCCGCAGGCGTCATTTTGGTTTTCCCGGTTATAGATCTGAAGTGCGCCTCCATCTGTGGGCTTCCAAGCATCATTCAGATACAGAACAAGGCTGACAATACGCGACGCCCTGCCTTGAAAGCTGTCCACGTGAGGCTTGTAGAAATCACCGCGATGGTAGGTTGCGTAATGCGCTTCGAAACGTTTCAGGCCCAGAAACAGCCGCTGATTCAATCCCGTTCGCAGATCATCAAGAAAATCAAACAAAGCCACCTGAGAGGGAGTTGACCCCTGCAGCCAGGCAATCTTGTCGCGACGCACGGATCGATCCTGAACCGGTGCGCTACCCCGCCCGATCCCGGCAATCTTCAGGGCATCGCGCTGGTCAAGCACGATGATTTCCTGCTGCAACGCTTGCAACAGCTCCGGGCCCAGCCAGGGCGTAATGTCAAAACTTATCCAGCCGCTTTCACAAAGGCCCTGAGCAAGCTCATCCAACCACTTCGCTTTATCCAATGACATTCCTTATGATCTGACGGTATTTTCAGTACGTTCGAGGCTATTTTATGGCCAGTTGTCGCCCGCGACACAGATTTGATTTACTCTTTGAGTAAGCAGATGCACTTAAGTCCGGAACCGAGCCCTATGTCCGAGAGCAGCAACAAGCCACCTTTATCCCTGACACCGGGACAATGGTCTTTTACCCGCTGGAATACAATCGGACAACTGGAAGCACTGGAGGTTCATCACCCCCTCTTCGAGGCAACAGTGTTTCTGCAAGGCGCGCATCTCACCCGATTTATCCCGAAGAACGAACCCGACTGGCTATGGCTCAGCCCCACTGCACGCTTTGAGCCCGGACGAGCCATTCGGGGGGGGATTCCCATATGCTGGCCCTGGTTCGGCGATCCTGCCCGCAACGCGCCGGAAGTGCGCAAACGGGTAAAAACGCCGAGCCCACACGGGTTTGCCCGCACGGCACTCTGGAAGCTGGAAGATGTGCGAGAAAACGCCCATGAGGTCGAAATAAGCCTGTCTCTTGATGCCAACGACGACTTTGCCGACGTATGGAATGGCCATGCCCTGGCCCTCCTTACGTTCAGCTTCTCGGTACGCGGCTGCCAGCTTGCCCTCACAACCACAAACCTCAGCAGTGATCCCTTGGCGTTCAGCCAGGCGCTGCACACTTACCTGCCAACAACCGACATAACGCGGTCGAGGGTATTGGGGCTGGGCTTCAGCAATTACATTGATACGCTCAAAAACTGGGAATACTGCACCCAGGATGGCCCTGTGTATTTCGATGGCGAAACAGACCGAATATACGAAAGCGGCGAGCCACTCACCATCGCAACGCCCGGTGCCAGCCGAAAGCTGACCGCGGTCGGGAGTGATTCTACTGTTATATGGAATCCCGGCCCTGATAAAGCGGTTGCGCTAAGCGACTTTCCGGGAGCTGCCTGGAAGACAATGCTCTGTGTCGAAACTGCCAATGCGGCAAGCGATTATCGCGTGCTTAATGAAGGCCAAAACCACACCCTCGGAGTGTCGATCGGACGTGGCTGAACAATGCTAATAAGGAAGTATGCATGAGCCTGGCATCGTTTTTGAAATCCCGGTTGATTCCAGCGAAGCTGGACGAACAAATCAACCGCATCCGCAAACCCATAGGGTCACTGGGATACGACCCCTGGGGTTTCAATAACGAGACCTTCAAGTACGGTTTTTCTCTGACGAAACCGATCTACGAGAAGTACTTCCGCACGGAAGCCCACGGCGTTGACCACATGCCCGCCGACGGGCCGGTATTGATTGTGGGAAATCACAGCGGGCAACTCCCGATTGACGGCATTTTGGTGGGCTATGCACTGGCGTCCCGAGAAAAAAATCCGCGCATTCCCCGGGCGATGATTGAACGCTTTTTCCCAACCGTACCCTGGCTCGGCAACCTGTTGAATGAGGTGGGAGCCGCATTGGGCGATCCGGTAAATTGCGCCAGAATGCTCGCCAACAATGAAGCCATCATTGTGTTTCCCGAAGGCGTGCGCGGCTCCGGCAAACTCTACCGCGATCGCTACAAGCTTCAGCGCTTTGGCAACGGCTTCATGCACCTTGCCATGAAATACAACGCTGCAATCGTGCCGGTCGGCATCGTGGGCTGTGAAGAAACCATTCCGGCCATCGCCAACATCAAACCTCTGGCCAAAGCCTTGGGCGTACCCTATGCCCCGGTGGCGATGCCCGTCATATTGCCCGCCAAGGTTCACCTGAATTTTGGCCCTCCCATGTACTTTGAGGGAGGGGACATTTCCGAAGAACAGGTCAATGAACGCGTTGAACAGGTAAAGGCTGAAATAAACCGGCTGATCAGCAAAGGGCTGGCTGAAAGAAAAGGGCTGTTCCGATGAATGTTCCGAAAAACATGCACCGCAAGCCTCAAATCCTGATCACGGGCGCCGCCGGTGCAACTGCGCAACGGGTAATCGAACGGCTGAAGGCAACCTGCGATCTCGTGGCCGTGGATGCCCGTATACAGGTTCCGCTCGGTGATGACATTCCCAGCTACTGTATCGATTTCAATCATCGCAGCTTTGAGGATCTGTTTCGGCGGTACCAGTTTGACGGCGTTATTCATCTAGGACGTATCCGCTCCAGCCAGCTCACCCGGCTGCGGCGCTATAACGCCAACGTTCTGGGCACACAAAAGCTGCTGGACCTGAGCCACAAATACGGCATCAAGCGCATCGTGGTGCTATCCACTTTCCACGTATACGGAGCCATGGCCTACAACCCCGCCCTCATAGACGAGTCGGCGCCCATGAAAAGCGCTGGCCTGAGCGCAGATCTGATCGATTCACTCGAACTGGAGAACCTGGCAAACCTCTATCTTTGGCGCTTCCCGGAACTGAACATTACCATTTTACGCCCCTGCAACATCGTGGGCCCGAGCGTCCAGAACACCATGAGTCGATTACTGGCCAGCCACTGGGCACCGGTTCTCGCAGGCTTCTCCCCCATGATGCAGTTTATGCATATCGACGACATGGCCGATGCCATAGTGCTGGCTTACAACAAGCCAGTAAGGGGAATATTCAACGTGGCATCGGATGACTGGGTAGCCTACCAACGAGCGTTGGAGCTGTCCGGCTGCACGCGAATTCCGGTGCCATCTATTCCGCCCGTCTTGCCACGGCTGATTCTGCGAACACTGCGCCTGCAAAGCTTTCCCGCCTATCTCATGGAGTTTTTCAAATACCCGGTGGTGATCGATGGCCAGGCGTTTGCGAAAGAGTTCGGATTCCAGCCCAAGCGGCCACTGAAGGAAATCTTCCGGTTTTACCGGGACAACAAAAGGCCGTTGTAACCGCGACCGCAGCTTCGGTTCTATCCGGAGTTGCACAGAACCGCCGCCCATCGCAAACTACAGCTATCCAAGAACCAGGCAGATTACATGCTTCCAGATCTGAGCGTGATAAGTCACGGCGCAGCAGCCGCAGTTTTTACAATACTCGCGTTGCTCGTGGGCACGCGCTATTTAAGGCGTGACATAGACCGGGCGTTGTTTCTGGCAATCATCGTTACAATACTCTGGGCTTCTGCCCTCGTTACTCAAAGCATCTGGGGGCAACCCAGCTTTTTTATTCGTTACCTGCTGGAACTGCTCCGCGATACCGCCTGGATTCTTCTTCTGTTCGCCATGCTGCGAGACATCTTCCGGCAAGGTCGCCTGAGCGGGCAAATCAAAAAGTTCCTCGGAATCGCAACGGTCGTCCTGCTCGCCACCTTGCTTGCCCTCGGCAGCCTCGAATTCATCTTTAGCCTGGCATTGGTAGACGGCAAGACCAAGCTCATCGGGCAAATTGCACTGTCGATTCTTGGCCTGTCTCTGGTTGAGCAGATCTGGCGCAACGCTCCAGCATTCGGCCGCTCCAGCATGAAGTATCTGTGCATCGGCACAGCCACTATTTTTGCGTTTGATTTTTTCATGTACGCCGACGCGCTGCTGTTCGGTTCGATCGCCGATTCCTTCTGGAACGCCCGGGGCTTCGTAAACGCTGCATTGGTGCCGCTGTTTGCCATAAACGTCGTCAACACCCGCAAGCAACCCATCGACTTTCAGCTCTCCCGTTCTGCTGTGTTTCACGCTGGCACACTGATTCTGGCCGGCGTTTACCTGCTTTTGCTTTCGATAAGCGGTTACTACGTCCGTACGCTAGGCGGTAACTGGGGCGAAGCCTTGCAGGTACTTTTATCCGTTGTCGCTGTGGTTTTTCTCGTCATGCTGGTGCTTTCGAGGCGCCTGAGAGCAAAATTGATGGTGCTGATCAGCCAGAACTTTTTTGACTACAAGTACGATTACCGGGAAGAATGGCTGAACATGACCAAAGTGCTGTCGGACCTCAGCGATGAGCCTCCCCTTCCCCTGCGCGCAATCCGGATTCTTGCAGGCCTGGTAGAAAGCAACGCTGGCGCGATCTGGCTGAAGAGCGAACAGGGCTCTTATGCCCTCAAAGAATCCGCCAATCTCGCCACCCCCAGATACACCATCATTGATGAAGATTCTGATCTGGTGCGTTTTTTCGTCGATAAAGAATGGATTATTAATCTCGATGAATACAAGGCGGACCCGGTGCGCTACAACCTGCTGGAAATCCCCGACGCCATCTCCAGAACCCCGGATGCCTGGCTGGTTATCCCGTTGTATCTGGGTAACGAGTTATACGGAATTGCGATGATCGGCCACCCCTATGCGCGAGTGGACCTGAACTGGGAAAACTTCGATCTGATCAAAGTAGTTGCCCGCCAGACCTGTAATTTGCTGGCGCAGGCGGATTCACAGAACCGTTTATCACGGGCGATGCAGTTCGAAGCCGTAAGCAAAGCATCCGCCTTCATGGTGCACGACCTGAAAACCGTGATTGCCCAGCTGTCACTGCTGGTGAACAACGCCCAGAAACACCGGAACAACCCCGCCTTTATTGAGGACATGATCAAAACCACCGACCATGCGGTCAGCAAGATGACCAATCTTGTTGAGCACATCCGAAAACCGGGTGAAGAAGCAGATAACGACTCCAAATCACTCGACCTCACCAGTCTGGTATCCAGCCTGTTGGAGCACTACAACCGACAGCTTCCCTTACCCAAACTGGAGGGAAATCCGCAAAGGATCATGATTAAAGCGGATTCGGAACAATTGCGGAGCGTTCTTGGGCACCTTATCCAGAACGCGCAGGATGCAACCCCACCTGATGGAGAAGTCACACTGTCTCTTAAAATTGCCAAAGGGAACGTCGTACTCTTTATTCAGGACACCGGTTGCGGCATGACAGAGGACTTTATCGGCAGCCGACTGTTCAAACCGTTCGAAAGCACCAAGGGCCTCACCGGTATGGGCATTGGCGCCTACCAGGCACGGGAGTACATTCAGCGACTCGGCGGCACCATTGATGCCACAAGTGAACCCGGCATTGGCTCCTGCTTCTCCATTCGAATTCCGCTGATGGATGAGCCGATACACAGCCATACAAATGATGCGGATGGAGAAAGTGGCGGGGGAGGTGAAATTGAAGAGAATCGATCAATTTCCGACAATCCCAACCCTCAAGAGTTCGTCAATTAAATGGCAAAAACTCGCAATAACTCAATCGACCATTGCAAAGTGTCAATGTTCAGTTAAGAATCAGAAGTAGTGGAACACTCAAACAAAGGAATTGTTGCTGTTGTGACTAGACGACTGCTCATTGTAGAGGATGATCCGGGGCTGCAAAGCCAGATGCGCTGGTGTCTCAGCGAAGATCTGGAAGTGACTGTCGCCTCAGACAGAGAAGCTGCTCTGACGGCAATCAGGCGCGAAGAGCCTGATGTCGTAACACTGGATCTGGGCCTCCCGCCAGACCCGGGCGGCGCGACAGAAGGCTTCGCGTTGTTGGAAGAGATTCTTCGACTTGCACCCATGACCAAGGTGATTGTGGTGACCGGTCGCGAGGACAAGGAAAACGCTGTTAAAGCGATCGGAATAGGTGCGTCCGATTTTTACCAGAAGCCTCTGGATGCCGATATCCTGAATTTTGTGGTTAACAGAGGCTTCCGGCTTGCGGAGCTGGAGCGGGAAAACCAGGCTCTGGCGCATCCGGGCAATGGTACAAACATCAAAGGAATTATCGCAGCAAGCCCGCAAATGATGACTGTATGCCGCACGCTGGAAAAAGTCGCGCCCACCGATGTAACAACACTTATCACCGGTGAAACCGGCACAGGCAAAGAACTTCTCGCCCGCGCACTCCACGACCTGAGCCCTCGTGCCGGAAACGTATTTGCAGCCATCAACTGCGCAGCCATCCCTGAAAATCTACTGGAAAGCGAACTGTTCGGCTTTGAAAAAGGCTCCTTCACCGGTGCCACTCAGTCCAAGAAAGGCAAGATTGAAAGTGCCAACGGCGGCACCCTCTTCCTTGATGAAATTGGCGATATGCCGATGCCGCTTCAGGCCAAACTGTTACGCTTTCTGCAAGAGCGGGTTGTAGACAGAGTGGGCTCGGTAAAGCCAATAACCGTGGACGTGCGCGTAGTATGCGCAACACACCGCAACGTACAGCAGTTGATCGAAAACGGTGCGTTCCGCGAGGATCTTTACTACCGGATCAGCGAAATAACCCTCGACGTGCCGGCTGTAAGAGAACGAGACGGCGACGCGCTGGTTATCGCCCAATCCCTGCTCAAATCCCTCGGTAAGGCAATGGACCGGCAAAATCTCACCTTCTCCGAAGGCGCCATTAATGCAATCAGTAGCTACGCATGGCCCGGCAACGTGCGGGAAATGATCAACAAGGTGAAACGAGCCATCATAATGGCCGATGGCAAGCGGATTACCAGTGAAGACCTGGAATTACGGGGTAGCGAGGAGCCAGGCGCATGCCACCTGAACCTTCGCCAGGTGCGCGAACAGGCCGAACGCAAGGCCATAATGCAAGCGCTGCAGACGAGCGGCTTCAACATGGCACAAGCCTCCCGGCTTCTCGGCGTAACCCGCCCAACCCTGTACAACCTTACCGACAAATACAAAATCGACACATCGGCAGTAGCCCCGGAAGTCTGAGTTACTTTCCAGGCACCCGATAGCAGCGAACGGATCAAGGAGCAGATGTACATGATCATAAAGCAAACAACACTGAAATCACTTTCAAGCCTGTCGCTGGCGGGCAGCCTCCTACTTGCACTCTCTCTGCTCACTGGCTGCAACAACACAGACTCGTCAGAGGCTTTGTCACACGTTGCTCGGGCAGAAACATACGCGGATCAGGGGCAATTCCGCTCGGCCCTGCTTGAAGTTAAAAATGCCATCCAGAAGGATCCAAACAACGTGGAACACGTTGTGCGCTTGGCAGATCTGTATCTGCAGCTAGGCGCCGCGAAAGAAGCCTCCGAACTCCTGGCACCCTGGATGAACGAACAACCTGAAGCTGTAGCTCTTATACTCGCCCGCGCTTATGTGGAACAGGGTAAACACCTTTCAGCAACAGAAACCCTCGCCCAGCAGACACCCAACTCCGCGGCAGATCAACTGGAAACATCCCTTATCCGAGCTGAAGCCCTGCGCAAATCAGGAGAATTGGCCGAAGCGCTGGCACTGTACAATAATCTCGTTACCAGTAACTCATCCAACACAGAGGCAGTCACCGGTCTTATTCAAACCCAGATTAACCTGGGCAACAACGAACGGGCTTTAGAAACCGCAGATGGATGGCTTGCCGCAAATGAACAGTCGCCAGAAGTTCTTTACTGGAAAGGCGTGGCTCAGTATCGGCAGAATCAACTGGAACAGTCCGTTGGAACCCTGACGGATGCCGTAGGTATGCTCCCCACATCCGATCTCTTCCTGCCCATACGCCGTAATGTGCTTGCCACTCTCTCCCGAGTACTAACTGAACAGGGCAAGATTACCGAAGCCCAGATCTATAACCGGATATTGGCAGAAAATGTTAACACTGGCGCACGGGAACAAGGCGAAGCGGTTATTGCAGCACTTAAAGAACGCAATTTTGAAGGGGCGAAAACGATCCTGCGTGACAGCCTCAAGTTGGACCCTGAAAACGAAGATGTAGCCATGCTGCTCGGAGCAATTTCTGCAGGCACCGGCGAGTTGGAGGAAGGCGCTCAGTTGCTCACGGAAAACCTGGACCCGGAAACGACACCTACTCAGTTCATCAGGGCTGCCACCATGGCCCAAATTGATACCGGAGACCGCGAAGCCGCTATCGCAACCCTGGACAGAGCCATAAAAGCTCGCCCTAACGACAACGAACTCCTGGCCATGCACGGCATTCTTGCACTCAGCCTTCCTGGCCGCGAGAACGACGGCATTGCCAGCCTTAGCAAAGCCATCAGCAATGAACCCGAGCGCGTGCGCCTGAGGCTCGCGCTGGCAAGGCACTACCTGCAGAACGACCAGGCCGAGCAGGCACTCGGCCAATTGCGGATGGCCTTCACTGCCAACCCTGGGGACTGGGTCACCACCAGCACCTACTTGAACCTGCTAATCCTGCAAGGTGAAAAGCAAGAAGCCGGTGAGATCCGCGACTCTCTGATTAACGGTTACGGCGACCAGCCCCGGGCCGTTTTACTGGCAAGCCTTGCAGATGCAAAGCTGGGGAGCCCGGATAAGGCCGCAACGCGGCTTGAAAAACTGGTCAAGGAAAGCCCCGAACTACAGGCGCCAAAAGTTGCACTCGCGAGCCTTTATGCCCAATCTGACAAACGTGAAAGCGCAGTTACCTTGCTGGTAGACGCGGCTACCCTTACTCCGGATATTATCCGTCCACTTCAGCAGGCCGGCCAAATTTATACGCTGGATCATACTGTAGCTGAAGCCAAGACCTGGCTGGCTGGTGTGGCGAAAGCCCACCCTGAACTGAAACAGAATACTGATACACTCACCGCGCTAATTAATATAAACCAGGGCGAACTGTCAGAAGCCAGAGCAATTCTGTCAGCATTGAAAGATTCCGACTCCGCAACGATAAAACGCGTTTATACCCAATTGTTGGTTGCTGAGGCTCAGGCCGCAGCGAACAACAAGGAATGGGCTGAAGCTCGGGCCAAAGCTGCCGAAGCCATTGCTCTTGCGCCCGAGAGTCTCCGGCTCGCACTGTTGCCAGTGGGAATTGCCCAAGTGGAAGGCAAGATTGAAGACGCCCTCTCAGCGCTGGACGCAGTGGAGAAAACCTACGGAGAAGTGACAGCGACCAGACTTGCCCGTGCTAAGTTAATCCAGCAACAGCAGGGCTCAGAAGCTGTCTACGAATACCTTTCGGAAAGATGGCAAGCCACCAAAGATATACAACTGATGCCCACCCTCCTTGGGTTGGCAAAAAAAGAAGCTCCCGGCTCACTAGACGGCCTGACAGAAAGCTGGCTTAACGAAGCCCCGCAAAACCTTGTAGCACATTTGGCGAGAGCCGATTGGCTGATGACCGACAACCAGGAAACGGCAGCAGCAAACCACTACGAACAAGTTCTTGCACAGCAGCCGAATAACGTTGCCGCGCTGAACAATCTGGCCTGGGTGTTGCGCGAGCAAAGCTCCGACCGCGCACTGAAACTCGCCCAGCAGGCAAGTGAGCTCGCGCCCAACAGCCCTGCGGTCCTGGATACTTATGGCTGGGTGCTCCACCTGAACGGGAAGCACGCAGAAGCCAAAACTGCCATAGAAAAAGCTCTTACCCTTGCGCCGGGCAATGAGGACATAGCGGGGCATCTTGAGACGGTAAATAAAGCACTGTAAAGAAAATCGACGTTAACGCTAGAACGTTTAATAAGCAGAGACCTGAGATGTAACAATCTTGGGTCTTTTTTATTTTTGCGTCGACTTTCTTTACAGTTCAACTAATGAAAACCAAAAATATTGTTTAAATTCAATTAGTTAAAATGTTGGCGCGATAATCGCTTATTGCCTAAATGCAAGATCGGCAGTCCCGGTCGTATGCCAAACCATTCGAGAGGGTGGGACGGAAAGCCAAGGATCTCTAATAAAACAATGAGACAGCCTGGTTGCACGTAAACGGAATTCGAAGCAGTCAACCGGAGAATACACATGCAGTACAAAACAGCCTTTACGATGGCAGCGATGCTCTCTTTTCCTATAGCAGCTTTTGCTACGCCCACACTGGATCAGATTCTCGCAGGCGCACCTAACCTTTCCGATAATGGTGCCCAGTCCTTTCAGCTTATTGATATGGACAACACAAAAGACGATTTCTTTGCGCAAATTGTGCTTGAACAAGCCTCATATGAAAGCAACATGGGCATTTACTCGTTTGAAACCGATATCAACGGTAATGCCATACTCGGAAATGCGCTTCAGGTCTTCTCTGCGAGCCAAGAACCCGGCTTCGCCTCCAGCCAATCCGTTTACTTTGACTTGCTGAGCGGCATTGCCTACCTGGACGATGATGGCAACACAGGTTTAACAGCCGGCGATACTCAAGCGCTTATCGGAGGCACATTCGGTTTCTATCTGGACGTTGTAAACACAGGCCAGACGTATTACTCCCACGTTAATTTGAACAACGACGGCTTTGACCATCTAGCGGCATATAGCACTGCAGGCCAAGGCGGATTAACCAATGCGTTCGATCTTATTCTTGCCTGGGAAGACCTGCCCAATGGTGGTGATGAGGACTTTACTGACATGGTTGTTGCAGTCAGTGACGTAATAGCAGTACCCGAGCCTGGCACTCTTGCCCTCCTTGGCCTTGGTCTTGCAGGCCTTGCTGCGGCTCGCCGTCAGCAAAAAGCTTGATTTCGGTTGAGTAATAAGAAAGCCAGCTTCGGCTGGTTTTTTTTGTTCTGAATTTGAGTTTTATGTAAACGACATACACAGTATCCTGTCGATTGATAAACAGGCTGGCGGACAAGCGATGTTAAGGAAGACATTAGACAACCTACCCCTCTCCAGGCCTTATCTGGTCGTTACAGCGATTGCCGTCCTGATTTTTTACCCCACCTGGATCAGGCTGGCGGAAGCCTGGCTTGAATTTGAGCAGGTTCTGGCACACGGTCTTGTAACTGCCGTAATATTTCTTGGCCTTTTGTTGATTCATCCACCAGGCCACGTCGAGCCTCAAGCAAAGCTCAAACCCTACCATCTTGCCGGCGCAGTTCTATTAATTGCGACAACGCTGATTTGGGGGCTGCTGGAACTGGTTCGTATCGACACCCTGGCCTACCTGCTGCTTCCTGCTGGCCTAATCACAACGGCCTGGGTACTGTTGGGATTGGCTCGAACACTGAAGTTCCTCCCTTACGTTCTGCTTCTCTCACTTTCACTGCCTATCTGGGCAGACGTGGTCCCGGCCCTTGTGGAGCTCGCAAGTGTCGTTGTCGGAACCTGGGTAGGCTGGTTCGGGATGACAGCCCTTATTGAAGGCAACAGCATCACCCTTCCCTATGGTCGCCTTCTCATCGCCGACGGCTGCTCGGGAATACGCTATTTCGCGATTGCCATTTTGCTGGCCATGATGACATCCATCCTCAACGACTACCGTTGGCGCGGTTGGCTGATAACGTTACTCGTCGCCGCCACACTCGGCCTCATCGCTAACTGGGTGCGCATAACCATCTTGGTCGTCGTTGCCTACGAAACCAATATGCAAAGCGAAATGCTTTCCGATCATGAAACCATGGGCTGGGTTGTCTTTGCCGCCTTTATCCTACCAGCACTGTACTTTTCGCCCGTTCGCAGACGCACCACAAAGCCAAACCTGAATGCTGGCGAAGGCATCAACTACAAAAAAGGTTTTGCTGCGATTGCAACTGCAATTGTTCTTGGCCCGATTGCACTCGTACTTGCTCAAAATACGGCCAGCCAAAAACCGGAATGGGTCATTGACCTTCCGGAATTCCGGCAGCTCCAATCCGGCAGACTGCCATTGCCAATCTCTCTTCCAGATGGCCTAAAAGAGCAAGTCTGGCATTCAGGCGATACCTGGATATCGTTCGCACAGAGCCAGAAAAAAAGCGCTGATGAAAAACTCGTGCCCTATCTGCCTCAATTATTTGACAAATCGATTTGGCACATTGAAAAGCAACTGGAGCCTGGCCTCCGAATTTATCGCAACATCCTGACCAGAAATAAGGTTCTGGTGGCCCAATTGTATAAGGTGGGTTCGCACACAAGCTGGAGCTACCGCAACGCCAAACTACTGCAGATACCGGCCGCATTTACAGGCGAAACGCGATTTGCATTGATTACTATACAAACATTCTGCGGCCCTCGAGACTGCGCAAACGTGCTTGCCCAAATGCAAACTGCGGTGTCTTCAATTGATAAACAAACTTAATCACAAGCCCGAAAGGCATTAGGTTTCCCTTTCATCACTGCCTAATAACTAACCAGTTTAACATTATTTAACAAAAATACTCCTCACCGAATTTCTCTGATTTCACTCCAACTATTTGTTTGCACGTCTATTCTTTAGCACATACTGCTTTAAAGCCATTACTGATACTACATGTTTTGTCAACCCTTTCTCGACTAAAATTGTCGCCAATGATGAACACCTCGGTACAAAACTTTAATTAAGTGTTCATAAAAGTCACAGATAACCGTGGAAACACCAGTGGATAGGATCTCTACCGAGTCTGCAATTGCCGAATGGATTACTATTCTGGGTGAATCTGGAGTCGTCGCGTCTAAAGCAGCAGATTTCGGCGCCTCCACAATCGGAACCAAGCGCTCTATTCCCGCTGTGCTCCGCCCAGAGAATCAAGAGCAGGTCGCAGCGGTTCTAAAGGTCGCGCAACGTTGGTGCGTAGCCGTCTATCCCGTGAGCACAGGTAATAACTGGGGCTACGGTAGCGCCAACCCGGTTGAAGACGGCTGCGCCATCCTTGATCTTAGCGGGCTTGACCGTATCTCCGGTTTTGATCCCGAAATGGGCGTTGTCACCGTTGAACCCGGTGTCACCCAAGGCGCCCTGAGGGACTTCCTTGATCAACAAGAAGGCAATTACCTTGTTCCGGTGACGGGCGCGGGGCCCACCTGCAGCATACTTGGTAATGCGCTCGAGCGGGGCTATGGCATCACGCCGATTACTGATCATTTTGCGGCGGTGACAAAGATAGAAGCGATCTTGCCCGACGGCACCCTTTACCGGACACCGCTCAGCGAACTTGGCGGCGCGGAAGTAGACGGTCTTTTCAAATGGGGCTTGGGCCCCTATCTCGACGGGCTTTTCAGCCAGGGGAATTTCGGCGTGGTTGTGAATATGACCATCGCCCTTGCACCAGCGCCCGATACCGTCACTGCGTTTTTCTTTTCCACAAAAGACGATGCCAAATTGGAAGCGCTTGTGCCCACCGTCAGGGCTGTGTTGCGAACGCTCGGCGGTTCGGTTGTGGCGATTAACCTGCTCAACAGCCAACGCATGCTCTCGATGATGACGCCCTTCCCTGAAGACAAGGCCCTTGACGGTGTTCTGCCTGCTCACGAAGTTGAAAGTCTCGCCAACAGTCATGGCGTGCCGGCGTGGAGTGGGGTTGGAGCGATTTATGCCTCAAAAGAGGTAGCCCGAGCGGCCCGACGCACGCTACGGCGACTTCTCGGCCCAGTGACCGACCGCCTCATCTTTATCAACCGGCGGAAAGTTGATGCCGTCCGGAAGATTGCCCGCGTACTACCCGGCAGGCTGGCTACTCGGGTTAAGGGTATGGCGGACACGCTCTCGGGCGCGCTGGAAATCATGCACGGCACTCCCAATGATGTCGCGCTGGCACTGGCGTACTGGCGCTCAGGCGCCCTGCCCGGGCCCGGGCAACCAAAAAACCCCGCACGCGATGGCTGTGGGCTCATCTGGTTCGCACCGCTGGTTCCGATACGGGGCAAAGACGTTCGCCGTTATATCAATATGGTTGAAAGAATTTGCCCGCAGTACGGCGTCAATCCGCTCATTACATTGACGACAGTAAACGATCGCTGTTTTGACTCGACCGTTCCCCTGCTCTTTGATCGCAGGAACGCCGACGCAACAGCACGGGCCAACGACTGTTATCGTGCACTGTACGACGCGGGTCAAAAGGAAGGCTTCCTGCCCTACCGCCTCAACATCGACGCGATGGACATCCTTCATACCGGTGGCTCTGCTTTCTCCAGACTTGCCAGCCAACTGAAAGCGGCAGTCGACCCCAATTTTATCCTGGCGCCCGGACGTTACGTGCCCAGGATCAAGCGTTCCGAGGTCTGATGAGCTGTCACCTCGATACACCCGTAGTACGCCGTCAAATGGAGTTCAGGCGGCGCCTTTTTATCACTGCGACTATCGCCACAACAGCTCCCTGAACGGGACAGAATGAGGATTTAGCAATGCACACAGGGTTTGCATTTCAGCACGAAACAAAAAACACAAAAAACCATCAAATTCAGGAAGACGTCAGCACCATTTTCAACTCGGTATTCAATGTCGAGTTGGCAACGTCCCCAGAGGCGATTAACGAGGTCTTTGAAGTTCGGTATCAGGTTTATTGTGTTGACCGGCCTTTCGAGGACCCCGATTGCTTCGCCGATAAACGCGAACACGATGCATACGACCCACGATCCGCGCACGCTCTGATCCGACACCGACTGACGAGAGACAACGTTGCCACCGTTCGTCTCGTTATGGCGGGCGATAACCCGGGACAGGCCGATTTTCCCATGGAAGGCCACTGCCTCCCCCGGATGGACCGGTATGCAAGGGAAGCATTCGCAGGCGCACGTCGCGAGCAGATCGCAGAAATATCCCGGATGGCGGTCAGCCGAGAGTTTCGGCGGCGTCTCAATGAGGACAAATCGGACGTTGGCATCAGCGATTTCGTCTGCTACAGCGATTCGGAAAACGGCAAACGCGCCATGCCCTATATCAGCCTTGGGCTTTTCGCCGCTATTCTCCAGATGTCGGTCAAACATGGCATAACCCACTGGATGGCGGTCATGGAGCCGGCACAGCTGCGCCTGTTAAAGCGATTTGGAGTTGAATTTGATCATGTGGGCCCCGTGCTGGAGTATCACGGTCGCCGCCGCCCTGCTTTCACCGAAGCCGCGTCACTGATTGAAGGCATAAGGAAGCGCCGCCCAGATGTCTGGGCGCTGATTACTGACGGTGGGCGATACTTGCCAGCCAAACCCGATATAACCTATAAGCATAACAACAAACAGGTTGCCTGACCCAACGCCAATGTAAGAAGCCCCCGCTTCTCAGCAGGGGCTTCTTGTTTCAGCACTGTCATCCAGGCGCTATAAATGCTCGAAAGTTAGGACTTTGCAGCTTTTTTCCTGCGTGACAGACCAAGCCCGGCCAAGCCCATGCCCAGCAGTGCCAGGGTGCCTGGCTCGGGTACTGCTACACCCTCGATACGGAACCGGGTCTGGAACTCGTTTTCATTGTCCTCTAAAGTCAGAAGACCCACGCATCCGGGATCAGCACCCGCTTCCGTACAGGCATCGTCGAGCAGGGTTGTCACACCCGCCACCTGAAGGAAGATCGTATACTTGTAGGCGTCATACACGAACGACGATTTGAAGTCGAAGGTACCGTCGCCATTATCCACCGCACCCAGATCGCCGAAGTTGGCAATGGTGAAAATATCATCACAGATGCTGCCCGCGCCGGTGACACAAGGTGCACTATTTCCCGTTTCTATGAAGAAGCTTTCAAAAGTGGTTGTGAACGGACCCTGGTCGGGGCCGACCGGGCTCGTCGGGCTCAGCGTCAGATCGGACATTAGATCGAAGCTGGACAGCGCACGACCTTCAGCAGGGAGAATGTTGTTGGTATGGGTGAATACACCACCGTCTACGAAGCCACCGCCGGTTACAAGGGGACCTGTCTTAGCTACATCAGTAATCCCGACAGACGACTGGTCTCCATCACCCACGCCCCATGACAGGAGATTGCTGCCGGAACCGTCAACAGTGCCGGTTCCGCCAGTCTCGCCCGTAACGAAAAGCGTGCTGTCGACCGCATAGTCCCACGTGGTAACCAGCGTCCCCGCGCTGGCCAATTGCGCTCCCAATGCAAAGGGCACGACAAGAGATGATAAAAGCGTTCTTTTAAGGACCTTGTTCATGTTGTTTCTCCTTGAAGGTGGACACTGGCAACCGGAATTCGAGTCAGCACGCCAGCGCTTCCTGCTAGTCAGCATCATCCATGCCACGTGTTTAAAATTGTTATTTTTCAACAACGTGAAATAACGTAAAATCAGAACTTAACTGATGTGGAGATGCAGGTGTAAACGTCTTCGACATTGAAGGAGCGCAAACGCACCTCCTGAGACGTCATGTGCTTTTTAGCGAAGCATTTAACACGCCCGATAAGAACAAAAAGTTCTAAAGAGATCGTTTTGTAGTTATTCGAGGATTAGAAACGAATTTGAACAACAAACCGACCTCAATATGCGTAAATTATTCTGACACCAGGAAAGCATGGGTGGCTTTTCGGTCAGAATTTGAGTTTTATGTAAACGAAATACGCAGTATCCTGTCGCTTGATACCCAGTCCGGCAAACAACCAATGTTAAGGAAAACATTAGATAATCTACCTTCATTGCATAACGGATGATTAGCACACTGGGGTACCCGCTAAAGTTCTCGAAGTAGAAACTTTGGCTTTTCACGATGCCCTTGCCCATCACTGCTACCTACTGAATTGTGAATCGATATGAATGTGTACGATGTGTTTAACGGCGATGCCGATGGAATTTGCGCCCTGATACAGCTGCGACTTGCGGAGCCTGCCGAGACCACCCTGATTACTGGAGTTAAGCGTGACATTGCCCTTGTGCGACAAGTTCCAACTATAAAGCCTGTGAAGGCGACAATTCTGGATATCAGCCTTGATAAGAACCGAGAAGCTGTAGATGCACTTTTGGCACTAGGCAGTGAGGTATTTTATGTGGATCACCATTTCCCAGGCGAGTCGTTGCCGGATGCGCCCGGCTTTACAGCATTGATTGATACCCAGCCCACCACCTGCACCAGTTTGCTCATAGACCAGCATTTGGGTGGTCGTTTTCACAACTGGGCGATTGCTGCAGCCTTTGGTGACAACCTCAATGCCGTCGCTGAAGGTCTCGCGAGAGCAGCTGGGTTGTCTGCGGAACAAGCGACATCGCTTAAAGCCCTTGGTGTATGCATTAACTACAACGGTTATGGCGCCACGGTGGACGACCTGCATTTCCATCCGGCAGATCTATACCGCGAGTTTGTAAAGTTTGAGGATCCACTTGAACTGATTGCCTCCAAACCGCTGGCATGGAAGAAACTGCGAAAAGGCTATGAGGCCGATATGGCCAGTGGACTAGCAGCCCCCATAATGGCTGAGAATGCGTCCTCTATTGTTGTTAAACTCCCAGACGAACCCTGGGCCCGTCGAGTAAGTGGCGTGTTGGGCAATGAGCTGGCCAACCGAAATCCGGATAAAGCCTGTGGTATCGTTACCGAGAAAGCTGATGGTAGCTATCTGGTGAGTATTCGTGCGCCCATTAATAACCGCACCGGCGCAGACGAACTGGCTCGCCAATTTCCAACGGGGGGCGGCCGAAAAGCCGCCGCTGGCATCAATGTACTGCCAGGAAACCAACTGGACGAATTTCTGAATGCAATTGCCGAATTCTGGAGCTAACGGATCACCATGACACTAACCCCTCCCAAGAAAACCCACCTCAAACAGCTTGAGGCAGAGTCCATTCACATCATCCGTGAAGTGGCCGCCGAGTTTGATAACCCGGTGATGCTGTATTCGGTGGGCAAGGACTCGGCTGTCATGCTACATCTTGCGATGAAGGCCTTCGCGCCGGGCAAGCCACCATTCCCACTGATGCACGTGGACACTACCTGGAAGTTCCGGGAGATGATCGCCTTCAGGGATAAAATGGCCAAAAAGGTCGGCATGAAGCTGATTGTTCACACCAATCAGGAAGGCGTAGCGCAGGGTATCGGGCCTTTTACCCATGGCAGTGCTAAACACACAGATGTAATGAAAACCCAGGCTCTCAAGCAGGCATTGGAGAAATACGGCTTTGACGCGGCGTTTGGCGGTGCACGTCGTGATGAAGAAAAATCCCGTGCCAAAGAGCGCGTCTATTCGTTCCGGGACAAGTTCCATCGTTGGGATCCGAAAAATCAGCGCCCTGAGCTCTGGAGTCTGTATAACGGCAAGGTAAACAAAGGCGAGAGCATTCGGGTCTTTCCCTTGTCCAACTGGACTGAGCTGGATATCTGGCAATACATTTACCTGGAAAACATCGATATTGTGCCGTTATATCTGGCCGCTGAACGCCCGGTGGTGGAGCGGGATGGCACGCTGATTATGGTGGATGATGACCGCATGCCCATGGAGCCCGGTGAGAAACCGGAGATGAAGATGGTGCGGTTCCGTACGCTGGGCTGCTACCCGCTGACAGGCGCGGTTGAGTCCGAGGCAGCGAGTTTGCCGGAGATTATTCAGGAAATGCTGCTCACCAAAACGTCTGAGCGCCAAGGCCGGGTAATCGACCATGATGGCGCGGCCTCCATGGAACAGAAAAAACGCGAAGGGTACTTCTAAGGAATTGTTATGTCACACGCATCTGAATTGATTGAATCCGACATCCTCGCGTACCTGGACCAGCACGAGAATAAAGACCTGCTGCGCTTTCTGACCTGCGGCAGTGTGGATGATGGCAAATCGACGCTCATAGGTCGCCTGTTGTTCGACTCCAAACTGATTTTTGAAGACCACCTCGCCTCGCTTCACAAAGACAATGAGCGCCAGGGCAATGCCGGTGAAGCATTGGATTTGGCGTTGCTGGTGGACGGCCTTGCTTCCGAGCGAGAGCAAGGCATCACCATTGATGTGGCTTATCGCTATTTTTCCACCGACAAGCGCAAGTTCATCATTGCTGATTGCCCGGGGCATGAGCAGTACACTCGAAACATGGCCACAGGCGCGTCTACGTGTGATTTGGCCGTGGTGATGGTCGATGCCCGTAAAGGCGTGCTGACCCAATCCCGCCGGCACAGTTTCATTGTGAGTTTGCTAGGCCTTAAACACATTGTTGTCGCCATCAACAAGATGGATCTGGTGGATTACTCCGAGGAAGTCTTCAACAAGATCCGTATCGAGTACCAGAAGCTCGCAGCACAGCTGGGCCTGAAGGACGTTTACTACGTGCCCATATCTGCCCTGAACGGCGATAACGTGGTGAATCGCAGCGAAAGCATGCCCTGGTATCACGGCGAGACTCTAATGAACATTCTGGAGCAGGTAGAGCTGCGTGAAGATCAGAATGTCACAGACTTCCGGTTCCCGGTGCAGTATGTGAACCGCCCTAACCTGGACTTTCGTGGCTACTGCGGCACGGTTGCCAGTGGTGTGGTGCACAAGGGTGACACTTTAGCCGTCTTGCCCTCGGGCATGAGTTCCCGGGTAAAAGGCATTCATACCTACGAAGGCGAGATTGAACTGGCATGGCCGGGGGATGCGATAACCATCACTCTGGAAGATGAAGTTGATATCTCCCGGGGAGATCTACTGGTGCATGCCAGCCAGCAACCCGCCATGGGCGAGCGCTTCGCCGCTCACCTTGTGTGGATGAATGAGAAAACCTTGGTGCCCGGGCGCGAATACGGCATTAAAATCGGCACAAAGGTGACCAGTTGCTATGTGAATGAAGTGCTGGAAGAAGTCGACATAAACACGCTCGAACGCCATAAGCAGATTGCTGGAGGCTTGGAACTGAACGCCATCGGCTTGTGTGACCTGCAAGTGACCGAGCCAGTAGTGATGGAAAACTACCAGAACCATCCCGGTACTGGGGCGTTCATCCTCATTGACCGGCTCACCAACGTAACCGTCGCCGCCGGCATGGTAGAGCGTGCACTGAACGGCTCCGATGAATCGCCGAAGCGGGAGTACACAGAGGCCGAGCGGAATCTCAACCGGTTCGTCCGAGAAAATTACCCCGAGTGGGCCTGCAAACCTGTTTAGTACCAGAAGGATGCTGTTTTGGAAGACAATATCGTTTGGCACGATCACAAAGTTGTCCGCTCTCAACGCGCGGAGAACAAAAACCAGAAGCCTTGCCTGCTTTGGTTCACAGGCCTGAGCGGATCCGGAAAATCCACCATCGCCAATGCGTTGGATGTAGCTCTACATAATCGGGGCTACCACACGTTCCTGCTGGATGGCGATAACGTCCGCCATGGTTTGTGCAAAGATCTGGGCTTCTCCAATGAAGACCGGGTTGAAAACATTCGCCGCATTGGTGAGGTGAGCAAGCTCTTTGCAGATGCAGGCTTGATCGTGCTGAGTGCGTTTATTTCACCCTTCAACAGTGATCGACGTATGGTGCGGAAACTTTTCCCGGCGGGCGAGTTTATAGAGGTGTATATGGATACACCTCTGGCAACGTGCGAAGAGCGTGATCCCAAGGGGCTCTATCAGAAAGCGCGCGCCGGCGAGATCAGTGACTTTACGGGTGTTGACTCACCCTACGAAGCACCGGCTCACCCGGAAATCAGCCTGGATACATCCGGCTCCTCGGTGGATGATTGTGTGGAATCGTTGATTAATTATCTTCTCGATCGAAAATTGATCGTAGGCTGACCACCGCGCCACAATCCGAAACAAGAGACTCCGCATTCAATGGAATGGCAAGGCATTCTCACCTTGGCAACGCTGTTCTCGGTGTTGTCCACTCTTATGCTGACTCGCTTTTCAGCAGACCTGGTGCTGATGGCAGCACTGGCTCTTTTGCTGATTGTGGGCGTCCTGACGCCTTCAGAAGCCCTGGTTGGCTTTGGCAACCCAGGCGTTATAACCATCGCCACCTTGTATGTGGTCGCGGCAGGTTTGAAAGAAACGGGTGCGGTGCAGTGGATTGCCAGGCGCCTGCTAGGCCACCCGAAAACCGCTAAAGGCGCGCAGTTACGGATGATTGCGCCAACGGGTGTTCTTAGCGCATTTATGAACAACACGGCCGTTGTCGCCATGTTCATCCCCGCGATTCAGGACTGGGCCCAGAGGCTGGGTATTTCTCCATCGAAACTGCTTTTGCCCCTCAGTTATGCGGCCATTCTGGGCGGAACCTGCACCTTAATTGGCACCAGTACCAACCTGGTGGTCGACGGCCTTTTGCAATCCGAGCTCGATATCCACTTGGGGTTGTTTGAGCTGGCCTGGGTGGGTGTGCCGCTGTTACTGATCGGCGGGGCTTTCCTTGTTCTGTTTGGTTCGAAGCTACTTCCAGATCGTGGCGGTGTACGCGAAGAGTTGAACCAGGTAAGGGAATACGGTGTTGAGGTTGAGGTGGTAGATTCTGGACCGCTGGTGGGTAAATCGATTGCTGAGGCCGGCTTGCGCGCCCTGAACTATGGCTACCTCGCGGAAATTGAACGTGATGACCGGCTTATTACTGCGGTTGAGCCCGACCGCGTGCTTCAAGCCGGCGACAGGCTGTATTTTATTGGCGCTCCAGAATGTGCCAGTGAGTTGCGCAGGATTCAAGGGTTAAGGCCCGCCAGTGGCAATGTGCACAAGCTGGATGTCGCGAACCATCAGCGTTGCCTGGTAGAAGTTGTACTTGGGCCGGAGTTCCCAGCTCTCGGGAAAACCGTTCGCGACAGCCAGTTTCGCACCCGGTTTAATGCCGTGATTTTCTCCCTCGCCCGCGAAGGAAAACGCGTCCCCGGTAAACTGGGTGATATTACCTTCCGCGTTGGCGACACCCTGTTGCTTGAAACCAGCCACCAGTTTGTCGAGCAGTATCGCTTTCGGCGCGACTTCTTGTTGGTTAGTGCATTGAACGATTCAACGCCGCCGGACTTTCGCAAAGCTCCCACGGCTTTAGGCATTCTGGCTTTGATGGTGTTGGCCAGCGCCAGTGGTTTGTTTCCCATTATGGAGGCAGCCTTTATGGCAGCGGGCGGCATGATTGTTTCCGGTTGTTTGACGGCCAGCCGTGCCCGGCGCAGTTTGGACTTGCCAGTATTGGTCATTATCGCCGCATCCTTTGCACTGGGCAATGCCATGACGGTTACCGGGGCCGCAGACTGGATAGTAGGTGGGCTATTGAGCATTGGGGACTTATCCCCGTGGCAAGTGCTGATTCTGGTGTATTTATTGACAGTAATGTTTACCGAGCTGATCACCAATAATGCCGCCGCCGTGCTGATGTTCCCTATCGCGCTGGCTCTGGCACAGAAGCTGGACGTAAGCGTATTGCCTTTTGCGGTTGCGGTCATGTTCGCTGCATCCGCATCTTTTATTACCCCGCTTGGTTACCAGACCAATCTCATGGTTTATGGGCCGGGTCGGTATAAGTTCTCAGACTATGTGAAAATCGGGTTGCCTTTGAGCTTGATTGCCGGTGCTGTGAGCGTGACGCTTATTCCCATGGTTTGGAGTTTTTAGTGGCTAGGATGACACTGCTAAAACATGGCTTTATGTTAGCAGACTGGCAGACTATCCTATGCTTCACACAGGTAGTTGAGCAGTGGGCAGATTTATGGAAAAGATAGCCATTCGGTTAGAAGAACAAAATGGTGTTGCTCGCATCAAAGAGCCAGTAGGCCTTGGCATTCCGCTGCCTAAAGGCGCAGTGCAATCAGTTCATCAGCTTGCACTTATGGATGGCCAGCGATCTATCAGCGTGCAGCTCGAATCCCTCGGTCACTGGCCTGACGGCAGCATTCGCTGGGTCCACACCAGCTTTTTGATCAGTCTGGATGCCAGCAGCGAAAAAGTTTTAGAGCTGGCCAAACTACAAACCCCCTCCCCCTCTAGCCCCGAACCTGTTTTTAATCAAACTACGAGCGGTCTTGTGGTCTATACCTCAACCGGCAGCGTGGCATTACACCTTGGGCGTCTGGCCTGGCAAGTCTATAATCACAACGGTGCGGGTATTCCATCGACAGTGACTCTGAGCGATGACACTGGCGCACCCTGCAAAGCCGAAGCGGAAACCAGCTGGGAAGTTACTTTTAAAGGCCCCGTTTTTGTCGCGGCAACTTTAAAAGGCCAATGGCTAAAACAAAACAGCGATCTGCTGGCGCGCTTTGACTGTGAACTGCGTATTTTTCTGGAAACCGGCCTCGTTCAGCTGGAACTGACAACTCACAATCCAAAACGTGCCCGTCATCCCGGCGGTTTATGGGATTTAGGAGATCCAGGCTCAGTATACTTTCAGGAACTGGCCGTAGAAACAACACTGCCAGCCACAAGCATAGTCCAAGTCACCCCGCAGGCGACCGATAAGACGTCTGATATTTTTCATCTGCCCGATTTCAATCTTTACCAGGACTCCAGCGGAGGCAAGAATTGGCAAAGCCGCAACCATATAGACTGCACCGGTGAAGTCAGCACTCAATTCTGTGGTTACAAACTCTCTAATCCGAGCGAGCTAGTTCAGAAAGGTAAACGCGCTAATCCGCTAGTCAGTATTGAACATGACTGCGGACAACTCGACGTTGCAGTACCCGACTTCTGGCAAAACTTTCCAACGAGTGTCCGCAAAGAAGAAAACACCCTAACGATTGGTCTGTTCCCGAAAGATGCAAAGAGTGCCTATGAACTACAGGGTGGAGAACAGAAAACTCTACGATTCTTGATGGCACATAGCTCCAATAACAGCATCCCTGCCACAGCCTATTCACCTCTCGTACCATTGCTCACTCCGGAGTGTTATGAGCAAGGTGACGCCTTCCCTTGGTTCAAAGCCAAAACTCAACCGAACGCTCTCGACCAACTTATTGCTGAGGGGCTAAACGGAAGCTCTAACTTCTTTGCAAAAAGAGAGGTTATTGACGAATTTGGCTGGCGCAATTTTGGCGACATCTTCGCGGACCATGAAACCCTCTATCAGGACGACGGTGAGCTGCCGTTCATCTCTCACTACAACAATCAATACGACCCAATTTATGGCTTTGCGAGGCAATTCGCCCTCACTGGGGACAAACGTTGGTTTCAGTTGATGGACGATTTGGCTCAGCATGTCACGGACATAGACATTTATCATACCGATGAAGATCGAGCAGAATACAACAACGGCTTATTCTGGCACACAGACCACTACCTGGACGCCCATACAGCAACCCATAGAACCTTTTCCCGACACAACGACACAAGCTCTACTCCTGGCCAGACAGGGGGCGGGCCGGCTGATGAGCATTGCTACTCAACGGGCCTCCTCTATCATCATTACCTTACCGGTAATGAAAAATCACGACGAGCCGTTCTTGATCTTGCACGGTGGACGACTGCACTTCATGAAGGCCAAGGCGGATTACTTGAACAACTACTTGCCCTAAAAAAGAGAGAAATCCGAACCTTAAAGAAAATGATCCGAGGAGAACACGTAACCACCCACAAATACCCTTTTACCCGTGGGACCGGGAACTACCTGAACACACTTTTGGATGCCTGGGTACTGGATGAACACGGATCTTGGCTCAATCAGGCCGAAGCGTTAATCAGGAATACGATTCATCCTGCGGACAATATCGAGCAACGGGACCTGCTGAACGTCGAGACCGGATGGTCCTATCTCGTTCTGCTCGCAAGTCTTTTCCGTTATCTTCACCTGAAGCGCCAGATAGACAGCGAAGATGAACAATATGAGTACACCAAAGACTCACTGCTGCGTTACACACACTGGATGCTTGAAAATGAGCGCCCTTATCTGGCCAATAAGACTCAGCTTGAATTTCCGAACGATACTTGGGTAGCCCAAGATATACGGAAAGCGATGATCATGTTCCAGGCATCCGAACTTGACCATGAGAACTCCGCTCGATATCAGAAAACGGGGCAAAAGTGGCTGCAAGATGTCACGAGAACACTTCAATACAGTCAGGAAGCTCATCTTACGAGGATACTCGTGATTCTAATGCAAAATCATGGGCCCCAGTCATTGACCACCTCTAGTCCTTTACCAGCTAATCGCGTCACTTCCCTGCATAGCCACTGGGCTCCACCGGTTATGACATGGAGATTACTTATCTCGCGTATTGAAAAGCGAATGCTGCGCGCCATCTTGACTTTTCGGCCTCTTCGCGAAATAAACTGGTTGAATACGCGACTGGATCGATCATGAACATGCGCCACACATTAAAGAGATCTATCAAGAATATTTTTCTTTTACTAATTTTCCCTCTCTACGCCGCATATTTGCTCTTGAGCTTCTTCGGCACTTCGGATGGCACGTTCCAGTCTTTCTCTCAAGCACTTAGCCTGATCCCGGGGAAAATTGGGATCTATTTCCGTGCGGCTTTCTATCGTCTTGCCTGCCAAGACACCTCTGACGAGATCCTCGTCGGTTTTCTAACGGTATTTTCACACCGGGATACGTCTATTCACAAAGGCGTATATATCGGCCCGCAGTGTAACATTGGGAAATGTACGATCGGCGAAAACACACTACTGGGGAGTGGGGTACATATACTGAGCGGCAACCAACAGCATAATTTTAGTGATCCTCAAATACCCATTCAGGATCAAGGTGGAAAATATACAAAAGTTAAAATCGGCAAAGACTGCTGGATTGGAAATAGCGCTGTTCTGATGGCAGATGTCAGCGACAAATCTATAGTCGCTGCAGGCTCAGTGTTGACTCGGCCCATCGAGGAACCGGGGGCTATTTGGGGCGGAAATCCAGCCGTCAAGATCAGGTTACGGAATTAAGAGAAGCAGCAAATGTTGAAGCCGAACTCATTTCTAGTGATCATTGGATCAGAGGACAACTACAGTACTGAAATACAGTACCCCAGATCCCAAGTTTTACTCCAGGTAAGCGACATTAACCCTTTCTATATTCGTCACGAAGTCCAGGACTCTGGCGACTTTAATCTGTTCTTCGGCGAAAGAAAGGACAGCAAAACTATCGATTTCAAGGCTCCAGTAAACGGGACTTCAATAACCTACTCTGTCGTAAATAAAAAGCTAAGGGTAAGATCCGATTTGGCTGGCGCCGAACCTCTCTACTATCGGCATGTTAACTCCAGAATTTTGTTATCAAACCGACTGGACAACCTCATTGAAAACAGTGATCGCCCCGACTGGGACGCGATTCACTGCTACCTTTCGTTTGGCTACACATTAGGCGAAAGTACCTTTTTTGAGAACATTCAGCAGACACTGCCTAATCAAAGGTTAGAGATCAACACCGGATCTCTGGATGTAACAAAACAGATTGCTGATGCCGCGCCACGAACACTAAATGCTGAAACGCCATCGAGCAATGGCAGAACGTTCGCAAAACTGCTTAGCGACGTAATGCTGACATACGGCCCAATGGCTTTAATGATGTCAGCAGGTTGGGACTCCAGAACTCTGCTCGCACCGCAAAACTCCCCCATAACGGTAGCCTATACCCATGGTGACACCTCCAGCCGCGAATGCACCATTGCAAAAAAACTATCAGGTACTCTGCGGACGGACCACTATTTTAAAGATGTGAAAGGAATGGTGATAGATACAGGCTTGCTCGACGAAATGCTGGAGCTTCACGGCCACTGTCTATGGCCGATTTGGCATTTATCCAGCAAGTTTATCTCAGAAAGGTTTTGCCTACCCATCACCAGCGGTGTGATAGGCGCCAGGCTAGGAGGGCACAATGGCTTTCCAAGCGTAGGAACCCGGTTCCAGAAAGCCTTTAATGCTTTACATCTGATAAGCTCAAAAATAGTTTCGGAAGAAAAGATCATAAACGACTTTAAGAAACATGCGACGGCCCCTCACAATTTTTGGTTTACAAGCGAAAAAGGCAGTAAAATATTTAGCAAAACCGCTGCCAGTACAACTAAAAAAATTCATGACACCTTAGATGACTACTTAAAAGAGACTGACGATTTTTCTTTTGCGATTGAGAAATTTAACTATGACCACGTCAGTCGCCAATACATGATGAAACAGCCCAGCATGGCAAAACCGTTTCAAGGGTATTACTCCCCTCTTAGCCACCCAGATCTACTCAAACTGGTGTACAATTTCCCCTTCAAACAAAGAGTTCAAAATCGGTTAACCAAAAGAGTCATTTCTGAACTCAACGCCGATTTATTAGAATTCCCTATGGCAGCTACTTTGGCGAAAGCGAAGCAACCGATTTTTATTCAAGAACTGTCAAGAATCTTGCGAATACTTTTTGAAAATATCTTTTTCAAGTTGAAGAAAAATCGCCCTAATTTAGGATGGTTTAACTACGAACACCTTTATTCAGGCGATTTTTTCGAAACCACTATACACTCGCTAATATCCGACATCTGGTCTAAAAATCGGATGTTAAAAACTATCGCTTCAAATCAAAAAAATGGTATAGAAGCCGGCGCTACTATGGACATGGTCTGTAAAATAAAGACCATAGATTATTATTTATCCGCTAACAATAAATCGATAAAAATTGGAGGCGCCGTTCACGATGAAAATCGCTGAAAAAATATATTTTCTCTCTCCACCACTGTTTCAGAACCTGATGATATCAGGTTATGGTTATCGGCTTTATCAGAAGCGATACAAAGGTCTGTATTACGAAATTCGCAAAGAGCTTGAGAAGACTAAGGGATTTAACGCTACCGAGATAAAAGCACTCCAGGAAGAACGCTTGCATCAGATGGTGACTTACTGCGCAAACCGAATTCCATACTACCAGAAGGTTTTTGCTGAGCATGGGCTATGCCCAAGTGATATTACAAAGGTTCAAGACCTCCAAAAAATACCTATCCTGAATAAGCAGACGATACTGGAACAGAATCATAATTTTCGGTCGAAAGATGCCCTAAAACCTTTCATGACCCAGCATACTAGCGGCAGCACCGGTACACCGCTAGCGCTCCAGATCGATGAACGTACTTATAAATTGGCTATGGCGCTAGTGGTCGATCATGAAGAAAGCCACGGCGTTCCTTTTGGCTCAAGACGAGCGACCTTTGCCGGGAGGATGCTAAAATCGGTTGATGACATGAAACCTCCTTTTTCGCGCTTTAACCACTCTGAAAACCAACGATTTTTTTCCAGTTACCACATTAATGAAAAGACGTTTCCCCACTATAAAGAAGAGCTGGACAGATTTCAGCCTGAAGAACTGATTGGCTACCCATCCGCGATTTATGATGTTGCCGTTCACTACCTAAAGTCTGATTCCAGACCGAATTTCCAACCAAAAGTGGTGATTACAAACTCCGAAACACTCCTTCTTTGGCAACGTGAAAAAATTGAATCCGTGTTTGGATGCCCGGTTTACGACTACTATGGAACAGCCGAATATGTGATGTTCGCCGGGCAGGATAAGACAGGAATTTATCAACCGAATCCTATAATTGGTATTACAGAGGTTGAATTAGATTCAGGCTCAATTGATACAGGCAGATTACTGGCCACCTCTCTAACCAACAAACAAATGCCACTTCTTCGTTACAATCTTGGCGATACGGCAACCTTAGCGAATGCACCGGGAGAAACGATTGGCACACCAGAGCTAAAGTTCATCAATGGGAGGATCGACGACTACATCGAAACGAGTGACGGACGCCTCATCGGACGCATTGATCACATTTTTAAAGGCATAGCCGGGATCAAAGAGGCTCAGATCCAACAAATCTCCCCTGGAGAAGCCACTATTGTGATTGTAAAAACTGGGCTTGTGGCAATAAACGAAGATCGTCTCAAGGAGAATCTTCGAGAAAGAGCCGGGCAAGAATTTGGAATCGAAATTCGTTATCAAGACTCAATTGTCCGGGGCGATAATGGAAAATTCAGGTCGGTAATCAAAACTAACAAAACCAGTTAAAGCGGGTGACGCCAATCTCCGAAGTGCAGGAAAATATGAAACTAAAACAGTTCACTCAGTTTAATGATCGTATATGGATCTCGTGGGAGCGACAAAGGCGAACCATCATACTGAGCCATGAATTCAATGCGAAACTTTTTATCGTAAGAAATAAAAGAAACGGACTGCTCCGCTACCCTGAACTAGTTGTTAAAACCGTTCAAATAATTTTTCGAGAAAGGCCGAAATACGTCTTCGCCCAAAATCCCTCCGTCGTTCTTGCAGCCTTGATTTGTTTTCTAAAAAAACCTTGTCAATTTATAGCGATTATTGACCGTCACACAAACTTTAAGCTAAACCAGAGAAAATCCTATAAGTTGAAATGGGTGCTTTTCAGGTGCTTAAGTAATTATAGTTTAGAAAATGCTGACCATACCATCGTAACCAATAAATACCTGAAACTCCTTATTAGAAATCACTCCAAAAATTCAGCCGTACTTCCGGACAAAATACCAAATCTAATGCCTTCCAGTAAGTTGGTAATTAAGTCTCTTAAATCCAACCTTACAGCCTTCTTCATCTGCACTTTTGCCGATGACGAGCCTTTCCGAAAGGTATTCGCCGCCTTCAGGTATTTTCCGGAAATATGTCTAGAGGTGACGGGAGATTATGATCGTGCGTTGAATAAATCAGAAATCGAAGGTCTTCCATCAAATGTAAAACTTCTGGGCTTTGTAAGCAACCAAAGCTACATAGACCATCTTTTCAATTGTGATTTCACGGTAATATTAACCAACCAGGAATTCACATTGAATTGTGGAGCCTACGAGTCCCTTGCAGCGAGAAAACCAATGTTACTTTCCGATACTAAAACCATTCGATCGTATTTTACCTTTGGTGCCAATTACACAAAATTAAACTCTTTGGAAAGTATTCGCACCGGCATCAGATTTATAAAATCTGAGTTAGCCATAAGAGAACGTGAGATCGTCGACCAACTCCCTTTAATGGAAAACACTTGGGAGAAAACTTTTGCGGCGACCGACGCTATTTTTATGAAGTAATAACGCCTTTATAATTCGTAGTCATTCTACATTTAATCGCTTACTTATATCCGGCTTGCCGCCGTATATTTTCAGATCCGTTATTGCGAACCATTGTTCATAGTGATCCTCTTCAGGGTAGGGAATATTATGCGAGTTTCCACCGATGCTAAACCAGTTAAAACCAACGCCCTCGCCCTCTCCAGCTCTACGAAACGGAATATCATAACGGGCCTTTTCGAGAATGTCATTGATCCAAACTTCTTCAACACCATCTCCTGCCCCCGGTGCGGAGTCCATTTTAATTAAGATGTTAATTTTTACCCATTCACCGGTTTGGAAAACCTCTGCAAAGGAGAGGCTGTCACCCCCACCCTGCTTAATTGAAGTTTCTTTTTCATAATTTTTTAAAAAATAATTTTCATCACTGCCAATTAATTCTTGCGGAGTGTATCCGCGGATAAAGGGCGTTAGGCGAGCTACCGAAAAATTGTTACTTCGAACTGTCCACGACTTGAAATCTAACATGTATACTGGTGACTTCGCTCTACCGCCGGTACCGAAAAAATCGTATCGGTTTTTGCCTTTATAATTCTCTGGAACATGACGGGCCCTAAACACTTTCATAATGCTCTGGCTGGATCCTTTTCGAAGTTGGTCATGTAAGACATAATCGCGTTGAAATTTGATGTAAAATTCCACCCAAAGCACTTGGTAGTTTTCTTGAAAATCCTTACCTAACTGGGCTTCCGACCCCCATCGACTGTTGCCACCGTAGGACTCGTCGTACACTAGAAGAGATTTCCCGCCCGGTCGGCGGGACTGAACCCCCGAAATTTGACCAACTGGATGCGGACCGGTAATTGACCCAGCCGTATACGATCCATTTGGGTACCACTTTTCGCTTGTGTAATAGGAATCAAAATTGCCCGGTAAATTAGCTTCGGCTTTGGTTGAATAACTAGGATAAGGCAATTTTTGACGAGACTCAGTATTCCGCCAATCAGCTTGATTGTCGAAGTCTGCGTCGAAAATTAATTCATTATCGGCTAGTGTTACAGACCCAACACTTAACATAATTATTGTTGCAGATCGAATAAATATCACCTGCCTTAACGATTTATTTGAATTACATCTATTCATAATTTTCACCCGTAAATGTTAATATCTTTAGCAACTAATCCTCGAAGATTTGTAGAGTAACAACAAGCGGCGTTTCCAATCCGAGTTACCCATGAATAGTAGACTGGACTTACCCTGGTGCAGTAGACACTCCTAGCCTATGATTGGACTTACCCAGTGCATTATACACCCCTAGCCTATGATTAGAGCATAGGAGGAATTGTCATGAGCAGCCAACGTCCACGACATCGTATCCACCGGCAACCTGTTGCATGGTGACGAGCAACGGGTGTTCGGCGATGCCGGTTATCTCGGAGTTCAAAAACGGAACGAGCATAAGCACCGCAAGAACGTATCTTGGTTCATTGCCAAATGGCCCGGCACCCGGAAGAAACTGGATGCCGACAAACTGAAAGCCGAAAAGATCAAAGCCAGTGTTCGCGCCAAAGTGGAGCATCCCTTTCGGTACATTAAGCAGGTCTTTGGTTATGGCAAGGTTCGCTATCGCGGATTGGCCAAGAACAACAACCGGCCGCACTTGCTGGCAGCGTTCAGCAACCTGCTGATAGGTGAAAAACTTGGGATTACAACGCCGCCAAATTGCAGCTTTAAGTTACCAAGCCGGCAGATTATCCTATGCACCACACAGGAAGTTAGGCAGTAGGTAAAGTTATGGAAAAAATAGCCATTCAGCTAGAGAAAGTAAACGGCATAGCTCGCATTAATGAGCCCGTTGGCCTTGGCATTCCACTACCCAAAGGCACCGTTCAGACTGTCCATAATCTCACACTGATGGATGACCGGAAGCCTCTAAGCCTGCAGCTTGAACCCCTCACACACTGGCCAGACGGCAGCATCTGTTGGGTTCACGTAAGTTTTCTGGTCAGTCCGGAGCTAAACAGCAAGGAAGGCCTGATACTGGCCCAACAACCAGCACCCTCCCCCTGTACTCCTGAGTCTGTAACTAACCAGTCGACTGAAAGCCTCGCGATCCATACCTCAACGGGCAGAATTGCTCTGCAGCCCGGCAACCTGGCTTGGCAGGTCTTTAATCATAGCGACGCCAGCGTTCCATCCATGGTAAGTCTGAGTGATGAAGCAAACGCGCCCTGTGCCGTTAAAGCGGAATCCAATTGGGAAACCTCTCAAAAAGGTCCCGTTTTTATCGCCGCGACTTTAAAAGGCGAATGGCTAAAGCAAAACAACGACTCTCTGGCGCGGTTTCAATGTGAGCTCCGCGTCTTTCTGGAAACTGGGCTAATACAAGTGGAGCTCGTAACTCACAACCCCAAACGTGCCCGCCATCTTGGCGCTTTGTGGAATTTAGGGGGCCCAGGCTCAGTTTATTTCTGCGAACTTGCGGTAGAAACAACACTGCTTGCCACGAGCAATACCAGGGTCACGCCGCAGGCTATAGATGAAAACCCAAGTGTGTTTGATCTTTCTGATTTCAACCTTTACCAAGACTCAAGTGGAGGCGAAAATTGGCAAAGCCGGAATCACGTAGGCTTTAAAGTCGAAATCAGCACTCAATTCTGTGGTTACAAGCTCACTAACCAAAGCCAGAGGCGGAATGGAGGTAAGCGTGCTAATCCACGCGCCAGCATTGAACACGATTGCGAACAGCTCGACTTGGCAATACCCAACTTCTGGCCGAACTTCCCAACCAGCCTACATAAGCAAGACAATAAGGTAACGATCGGTCTGTTCCCAAAAGATGCAAGGAATGCTTATGAGCTACAGGGTGGCGAACGGAAGACTCTGCGCTGCTTAATGGCCCATCACTTCAATAACAGCATATCTGCAACAGCTTACACACCTCTAGTGCCAGTGCTTGCTCCAGATTGCTACGAGCGAGCTGATGCTTTTCCGTGGTTCAAGGCAAATACTCAACCCGACGCTCTCGACAAACTCATAGCTGAAGGCCTGGATGGGAAATCTAACTTCTTTGCCAAAAGAGAAGTGATTGACGAATTTGGCTGGCGTAACTTTGGCGATATTTTCGCGGATCATGAAACCCTTTACCAAAACGAAGGGGAACCACCGTTCATCTCCCACTACAATAACCAGTATGATCCAATATATGGCTTCGCAAGACAGTACGCCCTGACCGGGGATAAACGCTGGTTTCAGTTAATGGACGATTTGGCTCGGCACGTTGTAGACATCGACATCTATCATACCGATGAAGATCGAGTCGAATACAACAACGGACTGTTCTGGCACACCGATCACTATCTGGATGCCCATACGGCTGCACACCGGACCTTCACCCGCCACAACGAGACCAGCTCAACGCCTGGTCAGACAGGAGGCGGGCCAGCGTCCGAACACTGCTATACAACTGGTTTGCTTTACCACCACTATATAACCGGCGCGCCAGCGTCGCGGGATGCAGTTCTACAACTAGCCAATTGGATACGGGCCTCCCACGAGGGCCAAGGCGGCCTGCTGGAGCAACTGCTGGCGCTGAAGAAACACGATTTGCCAAAGCTGAAGGCGTTGCTGAAAGGCGAGCGCCCTTCCTCGCATCAATATCCGTTTACCAGGGGTACCGGCAATTACCTCAATACCCTGCTAGACGCATCGCTGCTGGAACCCGGTGCCGACTGGCTGGAACATGCGGAAGTGGTCATTCGCAAAACCATCCATCCGGCAGATAATATCAAAAAGCGAAATTTGCTGGAGGTAGAAACCGGCTGGTCGTACCTGATACTGATGGCCAGTATCGCCCGCTACCTTTTCCTCAAGAGAGAAGCAGGAAACACTGATATCCACTACAGCTACGCCCGGGCTGCATTTATGCATTACGCCAATTGGATGGTGGAGAATGAGCGGCCTTTCCTGTCCGATCCGGCGCAACTCGAGTTCCCCAACGACACCTGGGTAGCCCAGGATGTACGCAAAGCCATGCTGATGTTTCAAGCTGCAGAACTGCATCCGGCGCGCGCGGAAGAATACCAAAATAAAGGAAACCAGTGGTTGGCAGGTATCTGCGAAACTTTCGTCCAGAGTGAGCAAAAGCACTACGCCCGAATCCTCATTATATTAATGCAGAACTATGGACCACAGCAGATCAGTTCATGCGAAGGCTTGGCACAACTTACCGAGGATCCGGCCCCAGTGAATAACAGCCAGCCCCCCAGCCTTACCTGGGGTGAGCTTGCAGCCAGGATAGTTGGCCGCCTAGTCCGAGGAATACTTACATTTCGGCCTGCCAGGGAACGGGCCTGGATTCACTCACGACTGGATCGTACTTAACATGCGAGTATTCAAACGCCTCGTAAAATCGGTATTTCTGGCGCTCGCAACCCCCCTGTATTTGCTGTGCCTGCTGTTCAGTCAGCTGGGCAATGCCGACGGGGTGTTCACGTCGTTCTCACAGGGTCTAAGCCTGATACCCGGTAAATGCGGAGTCTACCTTCGGGCGGCGTTCTACCATCTGGCCTGCCCGGCCACCTCTGACGAAATCTCAGTGGGTTTTTTGACCATTCTTTCCCACCGTGACACCAGTATCGCGAAAGGGGTGTATATCGGCCCCCAGTGTAATGTCGGAATGTGCTCCATCGGAGAAAACACTCTGATCGGCAGCGGCGTTCATATTCTGAGTGGAAGTCGTCAGCATGGATTCCAGGACAATCAAAAGCTCATCCAGGACCAGGGCGGCGCCTTTGAAAAAGTCCGGATAGGTGCTGACTGCTGGATTGGTAATAGTGCAGTAATTATGGCGGCGGTGGCCGATGGCAGCATTGTCGCCGCAGGTAGCGTATTAAGTAAAGCTGCGGATAAGGAAGGCGACATACTCGCCGGTAACCCCTCAAGAACCATCCGAAACCGCTTTTCGGATGGTATCCAAAAGCATCAAGGAACCATAGGATGAAAAGCCACCTACCCGAGCAACTCTACCTATATTCTCCCGTATGGCTCCAAAATGTTCTGGTGAGCATCTATGGAAACATTGAGCGTGAAAGACGATACGGAGGGGAACATAGCGTTTTTCTGAAACACCTCAGAGGCAACAAATTCCTTACGCTTCAGGAAAACAATACCCTTCAGAAAAAACTTCTAACAGCCACCCTCGATAACGCGACCAGAAATGTACCTGCCTATCAGCACTTACGCTCAGACCAGCCAGACCTCTCTCTCTTCCCTCTACTTGACAGGCAACAAGTCGCTAACAATACTAAGCAATTTATATCGAGTAAGTTCGATGTTAGCAACTTGATAGCACTCTACACGGGGGGTAGCTCCGCAAGCCCTCTAAAAGTCTACATTTCGAAAATGACACGGCAGAAAACCTACTCTTTCTGGCAATTATTCTATGACAACATGGGTTTCAATATTGGAGACCGTAAGGCTTCATTCGTTGGGAGAAAACTACAGGAGCCCGACAATAACCTGCCCCCTTTTTGGCGGTACAATATTGCTGATAAACAGCTTCTTTTTTCTTCTTACCATATGGAAGAGGCTAATCTTCCACTCTATGTAGATAAGCTGAACGAGTTCAAACCTAAGGTTGTTGAAGGTTATCCGTTTAGCGTCTATCGCATCGCTGAGCACATTCTTAATAACTCGCTAACTCTTTCATTCACGCCCGCTGGCATCAGCACAAGTTCCGAGAATTTTTCCAAACACCATCGCAAAGTTATAGAAAGTGCCTTTCAGTGCAGAGTTTTCGACCAGTATGGATCGGCAGAGTCGGTCGTCTTCGCATCAGAGTGCGCACACGGCACGATGCATATAGAACCGGAATATGGAATACTCGAAGTATTAACCGAGACCGGAGAAATCACTCCAACCGGCAAAGGCGAACTTATCGCAACGACCTTACTAAACGATGCAATGCCACTAATTCGATACAGAATTGGAGACCTCGGAGTGATAACCGAAGAGTCATGCCTCTGCGGTCGTGGAACTTCCGTTTTAAAGGAACTTCATGGAAAGGTCGGCGCCGTCGTCATAAACGAAGGGCGCCAAGCTCCTACTGCAGCAATAGCGATTGCGTTCGAATATTTGGAAGGAATAAAAAACGCTCAAATCATTCAGAATGAACCTAACGCTGTCATTGTAAAGCTCGTAAAAAAGTCAGATTTCAATCCAAAATCTGAGGAATTTATGATTTGGGAGCTTAGAAAGATGTTAGGGGAATCGCTCAAAATCAACGTTGAATACGTCAATGACATCCCACCCGAACCCAACGGGAAATATAAAATGGTCGTTCAGAATGTCTACCAGTAAATTAATGGATTCTCTTCTGAATGGAGCATTTATCACTTGAAAACAAAGTCTATAGTCCAAAATCTAGCGCCCCAACTCACAACACGTTACCAGGTAACAGCGAATGAGTGATCGGCCGTTCTGTTCAGTGATAATCCCTGCCTTTAACGAAGAGCAGGACATCGAAGCAAGCCTGTCCTCTCTTGCAAATCAGTCGTATCCTCGGGATCGCTATGAGATTATTCTGGTAGACAACGGATCAACCGACAGAACGTCAGAAATAGCCTCAGCGTACGCCGATCTGATCCTCAGCAAGCCAAATGGCAACGTTGGGACCGTGAGAAACTTTGGTATTGCATACGCCTCGGGCGAGGTCATCATATGCACGGACGCTGATTGCGTGGTGCCTCCGAACTGGATAGAAACAGGCGTGTCTCTTCTGGAACAAAATCCGAAACACGCCTTTGGTGGAGGATTAAGGCCTCGAAAAAACGCTAAGTGGGTTGAGAAATACTGGATACTGAACGAAGCAGGAGATACGACTCAGCAACGTTCGCTTGCAGGCAGCTCCATCTTCATGTGGAAGGTGGATGTTGTGCGACTGGGTGCTTTCAACGAGACCGTGACATCTGGAGAGGACTCTGATTTATACGAACGAGCCCTTGCAAACGGGCTGCAGGTCATCATTTCTCCAGAGCTTTCTGTAGCACATTTAGGGTGTCCGGAAACGCCGAGAGACTTCGTCACAAGGCAGATTTGGCATTCTGAAAACTACATCCCTGATTTGAGAAATTCGCTGAAGGATAAAGTATTCTGGCTAACCTTGATCTTCCTTGGATGCTTGGCTAGCGCACTATTTTCTATATTTACAGCCAACTATTTTTTTACCGCTCTTCTGATAGCTTTCAGCCAAGTGCCTGCAATCATCCTCAGTTTGAAACGTATAACAAGGTCTGCTTGGCATATGAGCTCGTTAGATGAAATAACAAAGATACTATTAATTGATAACTTTTATCTGGTAGGCCGCAGTATCGGTCTATTAAAAGGTATAAGGAAAAAATTGGGCCAGCCCTGAGACAGATCAACCCCATTGTTTCTATTGGATATAGACACCCATTGGTAAGTTCAGCCAGCCGATTTTGCGTCTGTCCGAAATTTGTTGAGCACTATATATTGATATCTCTCCTGATTGAATAAGAGAATCTGTGCTTCAAATCAGGGTGCTGGAATACAAGTTCTGATTTAGTGGCGCTTACTCTATAGCAATATCAGATGGCGGTTTTGGTAGAAAGTTAACAGAATCATTCTTCCGAGCCTCGGGAAGATCGGTTCGAATAACGATATCGTCAATTGAGTACCACTCCTCACGCCTTACCGAATCGGGATAAGCGTGAAAATGACTATTTCCGCCAAAATGTACAACGTTCCACAAAATATCCCCTTTACTCTCATAGCCCATCCACGGGAAGGATTCATTCGAGAATACCAATTGGTCATCGAACCACTGTTTAACAACACCATCCATTGCTCCAGGTTCGGAGTTCATCTGAATGAAAAACTCTACTTTGTGCCATTCATTGCCCCACAATTCATCATGCGTTACCACTTTACCTTCTGGGTCAATGGATCGGCCGCTTTGCAGATTAATCAAGTCAGTAATCTGTTGATCGGGCTGACCATCACCGTCAAGGTCAATAACATTCCCTGTGAAGTTTAAGGACATACTACCAGTGAAGCCACGAGGGAGATCAATCGGAGCCGGATACTTTATTTTATAATTAGTCTCTTGTGGGTCGCCCCGAAATGCGAGCTTGTTTCTTGCACCGTAATTCTTACTGGTCTCATAGTCCCATAAAAAAATAGCAGAGTTATTCCCATCACCAAAACCTTTATAAAGCGATCCCGCCCCATCATAGCTAGACATACGGAAAAGTTTTGTCATCCCAGTTTCGCCAAATGGTGTCCAGTCAGGACTTAGTCGGATCCAAAACCTCACATACAAAGAGTTATATCCACTACCTAAAACCTTTGAAAACATTCCATCCGAATTCCACCTATGCTCTGGACCTGTGGTGGAGTCGCGCCAGATCACCAACGACTTTCCAGAACCTCCCCGAGCCCTACCCGCATTGCGAGCGATAATCTCTATATTCTCGTGACGATCTGGATGTCCGACTGAAGGAGCCCAAGCGGGATCTTGCCGCGCACAATCCCAGCCTTCCGGTAAAATATGACCATCCGCTACGCACTGCACCTGATCAGGACCTTCGCCCCGGGGCCAGCCTCCCCTATCGTTAATTTCCATGCCGCTGTGCCAATCTGACTGCTTGTCAAAGTTTTCCTCAAACAGCAATTCGCCGCTTGCGAGGGGTGGGACCATTAAGACACAAATAGATGCGGCTTTCAGCAGTCTCCGTGATCCAAGTTTCATTTGGACGCTCATACTTCTTTCCTCAGATCTGTCAATGTAGGTGACCTGCTGCCACAATAGCCCATATGCCTCAAGATATCCTGTGAAGCGTATCTAACTCTAACGTGAAATAATGTTAGAACGTAGGGGCTTTTTGTCAGCTCGCGAGCCTACCGAAGCCCCTATATTGTTAGATCAACGTGATTTTTTTCTTGAACGAAAACTTGGGGTCAACGGAGCTATCTAATAAGCGTTCGTTTCATCCGCCTCATCAGACCAATTACGTAAGGATCGGCTTTTGAACTCGTACTATTTGTATGAACCTGAAAACGGTTGAATGCGGTTTTCATGGAGCTAAGATACTCCTCTCGGAAATCTGGATCTTTCTTCAACCTGTCCGCCAATCTGATAAACCTTGCACTACGCTTTGCAATCTCACCTTTAATTTCCCTGATTTGATCGTCCGACAAACGGAGTCTGGGCCGAACAACCTTTATTGATCTGTCTTTGCTAACTGGCTTCTCATAGCCAAAAATCTCGAAGTCATGGGCGTAATATTCGGCCAATGCAGAAACTACTGGCTCAGCCAAATCCAGGGGTTCCCTTTGCCCATCCGTGGTATTTTTTTTCTGATCAATCGAGAAATTACATAGAGAGACTTCGCTGACCAGCGGCCATTCGCTGGATATATCCTCGACCTTCCCCACGAAATCTGGAATCAAACGCCCGTTTTTGATCAGTATTCGATGTTGGGGCTGCCCATGATGCTCCATTTTTTCAACCGGTATCGTCATCATATGACGGACAACTTCCTCCAGGGACATATCCGGATCAAATTTCAGTTTTTTCAGATGATCCAGTTCAAATCCTTGCCCCCTGGCTCGGACAAACTTATCTTTGTAATAAGAAATAAATTTTTCAATAGGATGGCGCGTAAAGGTAAAGATCGGTAGTTCTGGATGCGGGGATTTTTCGGGCCTCCAACTTGTTAGTGCTTTTCCCTCTGGACTGTGTTCACTCATTCCAGGTTGGACTGTTGGCTGGGTATTGAGCATCGCGTAGCTGATCGAGCTGCTGGCCACTTTCGGAACCGAGAGATAAATGACATAAACTCCCGGGACAAATTTTATAAAACTGTGATTTTCCATTCCGTATTCCTCTGCCCATGGTTTGATGAAGAGTACGACTTCCAGGCAGGAAAGAAGCGAGCCACAATATTTCTAACCGTGAATTCAGTAGTTTTCGAGGTCAAAAAATAGTCTGTAAATGAGCAAAGTTATCTTGTAGAATTAACGGAATTTTAGCGCTGCCCTGGTAGTCGCTCAATATTGGCGAGAGCCGATTGAGACCACAAAAATGAGTTTACGAAATCAATGGATACGAATCAAATATTTATTCTAGGTGCACCAAGATCTGGAACTACATTTTTAAGTGGCTTGCTACGATTTACTCGCTATGGACGGCCAGTAGAATCACACTTCATAACGAAGTATTATCTAATAATAGAAAATTATGGCGACCTATCTAAAAGGCACAATTTTAATAAGTTATTGAATGATATTCTTTCCGAGAGACCTGTTCAGCAATGGAAGCTGAAACTCGATATTGATGAGTTTTACCGCGAAATTCAACCAGATTTCACATATAGCAATATTGTAGACAAGTTACTATTAAAGCGCTCCAATTTACCCACTCCTAATTCGTGGGGTGATAAAACTCCACATTACTTAGGGAGCGTTGATACAATTTCAAAACTCTTCCCCGATGCAAAGTTTATTTATATTATTCGTGACGGTCGAGATGTTGCTCTATCATTACTTAAAAAGCCTTGGGGGCCATCTAACACAATCGCCTGCGCTGAATACTGGAGCGAGCTTAACCGCCAATCCAATACTATCGAAATTCTTGAAAACAAAGAGCAGCTACTAAAAATTTATTATGAAGATCTACTAAATAATCCAGAGGAAATAATAGAAAATATCTACAAATTCCTGGATGAAGAGTGCTCAATCGAACAGCGTGACCAGCTCGCCAAATCGGCAAAAGCCAGTAACTATAATAAATGGCGTGATTCGATGACAAAAAGTCAGGTAAGGCAGTTTGAGGCCCTTGCGAAACCAACTCTTAGTCGCTTAGGCTATAGTGTCGTTAATATCCATCCTAAGTTATACCCATTTGAACATTCCTTGGCAAAATTACATAACCTTGTTAAAAAATGGCTGTTCTTGGTTAATACAAACTTGATCGATGGGTTTAAGATACGTTTTCTTGGAAAAGAACCCTTTAATGAGTAAACTCTGACCATCATATAAAAGGTTAAGTCACAATGAACCGGGCTCCTAGAAAAAATATTGTAATTTTCACTTGGCATTCCGAGAAAAACATCAGCCTACTAACTCAATTGTTGTGCTTTCTCCAGAACGTGTGTAGGGCTAACGTTTTCGTCGTTACTACCGATGCGACGGGCAAGCTCAGGCTGCTAGAAAATCGATATGAGAGCCTGACCGTCAACGAAATTTTAATGACTTATACGATCGATAAAACAGCCTCGTATTCGGCTCCACCATTATCTGATGAGCCCCCCATCGATCTTCATTTGAACTGGCTCTATACCCCAAAAGATCCCGTTTCGCTTGCCCACCCAACGAGAACGGCGACCAGACATTACTACGATTGGAAGCGTCAGCAGTTAATCTCGGCTTACTGCGGCTTCCTGAGGGATGCCAACGCAGACTCTGTAATTACCTGGAACGGATCCTTACTTGTAACCGGGGCCCTGGCTGAGTCGGCTGATTTGCTCGGTATACCAACCTTTTACATGGAAAGGGGCTTACTTCCAGGCTCTCTGGTCATTGATAACAGCGGTGTGAATAACGATAGCTCCATCGCCGGCACTGATTGGCGAATAAACGCCTCGACAGAACCTACCCTGGCGGAGGTTAAAGCCCTCAAGACCTATTGTCAGCAGCTTGGGAGCTCTGGTGCCTCCATAGTGAATACCGGCCAGAAAAAAAATAGGGAGGCTGTCTTGGCGCAGCTCGGCCTTTCACCTGAGAAGCCAGTGATCCTGCTACCTTTACAAATTGAAAGTGATAGCAACATCCAGAACAATTCGCCCTACTTCAAGTCGATGGAAGAACTTATCCGCTCGGTCACCTCCGTGCTGGGTGGCACGGGCGCTCAGTTGGTTGTGAAGCCCCACCCGGAAGATCGATCCCGACGGGACAGGATCGAAGCACTATGCAGCGCGTCTGATGTGCGATGCTGTTGGGATCTGTCACTACAATCCCTCTTGCCAGTGACGGACCTGGTTGTGGTTATTAACTCCACAGTGGGGCTGGAAGCCCTGCTTCAGAACAAGCCTGTAGTAGCGCTGGGCCAATCAATTTATGACCGAAAAGGATTCACGCTGGACCTGGATAACAAAACTAGCCTTGATGCACTGATTCACCGGGCACTGGATGCCTTATGGCAGCCTCATGACAATCCGGATTTCTGGTGGTTTTTGAAAACCCTGATCAGCAACCACACATTTTTTTATGATGAGCAACCCGGACTGACAGACGTAAAGCCTCGTCTCTGTGAGACACTCCTCGGCACGAATGCAAAACCTGTCACCCCCATGACCGGTAAGATGCAGGAACTGATATCAACGAACGAAACCCTATCGCAGCTGATGAGAGGCGAGTTTACTGGTCGGGTGCTCGTGATCGGCCCGCTTGAAACCATCATGGAGGAAATCCCCGACCGGATCACCATACTCAATCGGGCCGCACGCCCGCTCACGTTCTTGAGTGCTCTGACCCATCAACACGAACTGATGATCTGTATGGAGTGGCCGTCAAGCCCGTTCTTACGCGCTTTCTTCACTCTTTTACGAGCCAAGCGAAAAGTTATCCTAGGCTGAACGCGACGGCCAGTCTGCCACACCATATTATTCAAGCATTCTCAGAGCATCATTTTTTTGACGGGATGTATTTGACAAGGGTGTAACACAATGAAGAGAATAATTGTTTCAACTCAAAGAAGCGGCCTGAACTGGTTACGATATAACATTGAATATCACGCAGGCTTACGCACTCCAGGAAAGGAACTTCTGATCTCGCCAGAAACCCAAGAGCAAGCGTGCTTTATACGCTCACACGACCCACTGGGCTCCAGCGATCTAAAAGGTAACGGTTTACAGAAATTCCTGCCGTTAAGGGGCAAGAAAAAAGGAGTTGCCTGGGAGAGGATAAACCCTAAATCTACTAAAAACGATATTATTGTACTGTTATTGCGGGATTATCGGGAGAGCTTTGTAAGAACAGCAGATAAGGACTACTCCAAGTTTGATGTTTATCTTTCAAATATACGCTTTTTCGTTCAATCATACTCGGAAAATAAGGCAGTTTTCTATTACGAAGATTTTGTAAAAAAACCCTCGGAAATGTATAACCTCCTTAGTTTTTTGCAGCTATCCAGAATTAATGGAAATAATTTTGACGCAGAAGGTGTTGCAAGCGCTTGGGATAGTAATGCCTCGGCTAGTGTGGAGAAGTATTCAGTTAATCAAGCTGCTGGAGGTGGAGCGATGACTAAGAAGAATCCAGATGATTTCAAGTTTCATCAATCGAAGATCAGCATGGAAGAACTTGACCACCTAAAAACGCACGTAAGAGATAAGCTGAAACCTGCTGAATTAGACCTTATTAATCGTTATCTCGATTAAATAACATCATTATATTATCCTACATTTAGCAATGTAGGATTTCTAAGTCTCTAAAAAGACACAGTATTTGGAATTGCATTTAAATGAAAAAAATACCGAACTTTATTGTGATTGGTGCCGCAAGATCTGGCACTACAAGCTTGTTTCAGTACTTGGATGCTCATCCACAGATAGGCATGTCGCCCGTCAAGGAACTTAATTTTTTTTCTCGTCCTGCTTATGAGAAAAAGGGTGTGAGTTGGTATAGCAATAGATTTCCAAAAAGAGAAAATCTTATAGCTATTGGCGAGGCCTCTACCTCCTACACCACCTACCCCTATTCGCCTGATGTTGCGGCTAGAATTGCAGCATACAATCCGGAGATGCGCCTGGTTTATGTTGTGAGAAACCCACTGGAGCGTTACGTATCACACTTCCTCCAGCGCACAAAAGCGGGCCACGAAACCCGCCAATTTGATGAAACATTCCAGGACCTTGAAAAAGAAACCTTTGCCTGGCAAGGGCGTTACTATTACCAGCTCAGTGAATATCTGCGCGTATTTCCGAAAGAGCAACTCATGGTTATTTCATTTGATCACATCAAATCAGATACCAATCAGGTCGTTCAGGATTTATATCGCTTCCTCGGCGTACCGGAGTTTTCGACAGAGGAAGTGACTGGAAAGACACACAATGCAGCAGGTATGATTTATCGTAAAAACGCGTTTGGTCTGATGGTGCTGCGTTTTTACCATGCTTACATCGAACAGAGAAATCTCCCATTTCGATTCAAGAAGCTTTTTACCGCTGTTGCCAATTGGGGGGCTGCACCTATACAGAAACCAGTACTGAAGCCTGAGCAACGCCAGCAGTTGATGGATTTCTACCGGGAAGATAGCCAGCAGCTTGCGAATACCTTTTCAATTCGGACCGAGCACTGGTTCGACGATTAACCGGCGTCCTATTTTTTTCTTCTGATTTTTTGATAGCCGAGGCGTATTTCAAAATAGAGAGGGTTCCGGGTCAGCATCAACATACCCAGCCACACCGGCGGTAGCACCAGAGCCTCCACGCCGATCACTAGCCAGGCCGGGTTTGTCGCTGCAGGAAAGACCGCCAGAACCATCAGCGTCACGCCCAAACAACAAGCCAGCACCACCAGAGTGCTTAGCCAGGCTCGCACAAAATCCCGGAGCCCAATACGGAGTATCTGATTGACTACAAGCGTAGTTATCAGCAAGTCGACCACCCCAACGAGGACAAAGCCTTTTGCGATCGATTCCAGTCCGCCGGGGTAAAGGAATATGATGGTGGGAATCAACAAAACAAACGTCAGGCTCTCCCGCACCAGCATCAGGCCCTCTCGCCCAATCGCCATCAGCATGTCACTCGCAAACCAGTGCACGCTGCGCAACATGGCCCATATCGCGAGCCAGGCTGCCACTGGAGCAGCCGCATCCCACTGGTCGCCAAACATGAATCTTATCGCAGGTAAGCTAGACAGGCTTGCAACACCTAGTACCGGAATCAGTATGGCACCGGTCAGCACACTGGCTTTCAAATAGGCTTCTCGTACCCTTCCGGCTTCGCGGCGGCTTTTGGCCATGTATGGCAGAACGACGGGCTGAATACTGCTAAACACGGTTTGAGACAGAAATTGGACAAATCCAAGGCCCCGGGAAAACATCCCAACTTGGGCGGTCGTACCCATTTTACCGATAATCATATCTGGCAACGCCACCTGCGCTTTCTTTACCAAATGAGCCAGTGAAGTAAAAATGCCGAACCGAGCAATTGGTTTCATGCCTTTGAATCGAGGGACATACCGCATTCCCTCGGGCCTTATCCAGAGTAGGATAACAAACTGGGTTAATGCACTCAGTGTTTGCGCTATAGCAAGGGAAAAATAGCTATAGCCGAGCAGAATAAGGCTTATCCCTGCTACGGCGTTGACGATTGAAGCGGCAACGCGGACATAAAACTGAACACCAAAGGCCAATTCACGCGACAGCAAAGCAATGGGTATGCTGATATACGGGGCAACAAAAAAACTGATGGAGAGTATCGCGAAGATCGGTGCCAGATCGCTTATCCCGTAAAAATCCGCCACGGGTATGCTGGCGGCCAGAATCGCCAGCCCCAGCGTGCCGCAAATGAGAACGGTAAGGCCCAGTGCCGAACGAACGCAATCGTCATCAACTTCAGACTCCCTCACAAGAAAATTACCTGCGCCCAACAGCCTGATTTCCATCAGTAACATGACGAGAGCGCTGGCAATCGCGTAGATACCTATCTCTTCAGGTGTAAGCAATCTGGCGATGGCGATGGTGGAAGCCATACCGATGAAACGCATGGAAAATCGGGTCAGGGTCGAGAATATAATAGCCGTACGGATTGAGCCCATATTTCAGCCCCTGCCCATCGGCTCGTAAAGAGCCTGATAAGCTGTCACCATCTTTTCTATCGAAAAAGAGGATAGGAAACGCTGATGCGCGGCTTCTGCCATCGCCTGTCTTACCAGTGGCTGAGTTCTCAGAAGCTCAAGTTTTTCTACGAGCCCTTGACTGTCTCCCGCCTCGACCAGAAACCCGGTCTCATTCTGCGTCACAATTTCCGGATTTCCCCCTACGGCTGTAGCAACGCAGGGTTTCGCAAGGCTCATGCTCTCAAGTAATGTCATAGAGGTGCCTTCGGTATCGGAGGTTAGAAGAAAAACGTCCATCGCAGCCAAATAGAGGTCGGGTTGCTTCTGAAAGCCCGTAAAAAGGACACGACCCTCTAACCCAAGCTGCTTCACCAGTTCTTCCAGATCATTTCTGGCCGGGCCATCTCCCACCAGGAGCAGAAATACTGTCGGTCGTTTTTCGCCCATATCGTGCAGGGCATGTATCATCATGGCCTGGTTTTTGACTGGGTCCAGCCTTGCCACCGTTCCAGCTACAAATCCCTCAACTGGTATCCCTAGTGATTTTCTTACAGCCTGACCTGCCTCCGTACCAGATGATAACGGCTCTATCCCGTTATAGATGACTTGGATTTTGTTGGCCGGTAAAAATTCATACTCGATCAACGCATCCCGCGTGGCCTTGGAGATGGCAACGATTGCGTCAGTCGTTCTGGCCATCAATTTATTGACCAGCCATGCCTTGCGGCGGTGCCTGTCGGGATGAAATCGCCCGTGTTCGGTAAAAACTAGCTTTGCGTCACTACCGAGGCTACCCAGCCAGCCATAGAACCAGGGGGTGTACTGGTGGCAGTGGACGATGGTGAAACCACCTTGTTTGATATGGCGGCGGATGTTCAGCGCCAGGCGCCAGTCCAGCCCCGGCTGGCGCGTGAGCGTGTGGATGGTAATACCCTGTTCTGCCTCAAGCCGCTGGCCGATCTCGCCTACATCGCCATCGATACAGAGGACTTCGTTATGGAACTGGTCTTTCGGCAGGTGCAGCACCAACTGGCGTATGACCTGCTCAGTGCCGCCGAACCCCATGTTGAAGGTGATATGGAGTATGCGCTGGGCCTGCTTGTTATCAATGGGCTGGTTGCTCATGGTCATCCGCGCGGTGAGAGTTTCGAGCTGGCTTTCGTTTTCTTTGGCTGTTCCGCAGCAAGTGGTTGCAGGTAGTACAATTTACCTGCCACTGCCACTAACAGAATCATCCAGTAAAGTATCTCGGCTCGAAACTGGTTGATAAACGTACCGGCCACCAGAAAGCCAAAGAGTGCACACTCCAGTGCCAGCAGCTTGAAATAGGTTGTCCTTTCTCCGACTTCAAGTAATCGCTTGCGCGCCAGCCTGGATATCCGGTACACCCCCCATAACATAAACAGGAAGAACGCAAGGCCGTGCCAGCCAATTTCCGTGAGCCCCTGAAACCAGAGCGAGTGAACAGACCGGAACTCGGTGCCTAAACGCTCTTCGTCAGTCAGGTAAAGAGACGCCAGGGAATTAAAACCACTAACACCCATGCCCAGTGGGTGTTCTACGGTCATTTCCACCGCCGCAAGCCAGTATTTAATCCGCCCCGAGCCACTCTTTTCGCTTTCCAGGTTTTCCAGGGTTCCCATTCTCTCCCAGAAAGTATCATCCGCGACGTACAGCCCTCCTCCCATCGCCATAATAACCACAACTACCGCAAGGGCCCGCTGGCCTTTTTGTCGGTAGCGGGAAAAGATCATGAAAACTGCGAACAGACCCGCACTGCTCAAAGTGCCAAGAAAGGCACCCCGGCTATTGAGGAGCACTAGCGCATTGGCAATAAGGGCACCGAAAACAACGCAGAGTATTTTGACTTTTCGACCGCTTACCCAAACCATGTAAAGCAGAATGCTACAAGCGGGCACCAATGCCGCCGCAACCGCGTTGGCGTCGCCGCTTTGAGGGAGATCTATTCCCTCCAGGCGGTCACCGGAATTGCGCCCCGTAATTGTCGCCAGATAACCAATATAGGCACAGCCAACAACGTATCCCCAGATTGCGTAGTCGAGGGCTTTCTCGCTATCCAGCAGCTTGTAAGCAACGAAGATGATGATCACCAACTTAGCTAAAATGAAAGTGAAAGTATCGTGAGCCTCGGGGAGCCTGGCCCAGAGGTGAGTCAGATAATAGGATGCAAGAACCAGAGCCATCCACCTGAGCGCCGGATGCGCTGCCCAAGGGCTCTTGGGAGATAAGGCTCTGTAACGCAAGGCGAGAATGCCGAGCATCAGCACCGAAGCCACAAACGAATAGCTGATGCCTGGTAATTGACTGCCCCACCAGCGGTCCACCGGATTGAGAAAATACAGCAACTCATACAATACAAAGGCAAAAGCACTATGCTGCCAGATGGCGGCCCAGATACCCCACAGGAAGAGTAAGATAAACAACAGCGCGAACTTAGCCATTACCACCCTACCTGGAGCGCCAAGGCCAAGGCGCCCGTTGCGCGCCACCAGAAGGAGCTGAGAGTGACATTTTTCTGAACGGAGGCGGTAGTTATCTTCATACGGAATAGGCTCTCCACCAAAGTTCGAATACGATCATAGACCATAGTTCCTGGGTATATCGATTATCCCCGTTGAGATGAAGCCGCCAGAGATCCCGTACTTTCGTCATATTGAATAGATCAGCGAGCCCCCCCTGGTTGGAGTGGAAGATACCATCAGCCAACGGCCTGATTTCTCCCCTAAGCCACTCAGCCAATGGCACAGAGAAGCCCATTTTCTTTCGGTACAGAATGTCGTCCGGCAGCATGCGTTCAAATGCTTTTTTCAGAATGAATTTCTTTTCTTTTCCGTGAATTTTCAGTGCTGCAGGTATCTGCGCCGCATACTCCACCACCCGGTAATCAAGAAGCGGGGCACGGGTTTCAAGTGAGTTCGCCATGCTCATGCGGTCTACCTTCACCAGAATATCCCCGGGAAGATAGGTTTTTATGTCTGTATAAAGAATGCTGGAAAGGTGATCGTCGGTATCCGCATTCTTGTAATGGGCGCGGGTAATATCCGCAGGATCGTAATCTCGGGTTTCTTGCTTGAGCTCGCCCGTTACAAGATCGTTCCACACATCTCTGCGGAAGAAGCTGTTGGTGATGAAAAAGGCCTCGTCCGGCTCCAGTGCCAATGTTCCCAGAAGTGATTTGGCTTTCCGAGTTGGGCCAGTATTTATAAGCCCTGCCAGTTGCGCGAGACCAGGGAACAGATTTTGCCGGAGTGCGGTCGGGATAAAACCTCGAAGTCTGTTTTCCACTTGATCTGTGTAATATTTGCTATAACCGGCAAAGTTCTCATCTCCACCGTCACCAGCCAGTGCCACAGTGACTTTCTGGCGCGCCAACTGTGATACAAAATACGTGGGAATGAACGACGGATCCGCAAAGGGCTCATCAAAGAAGTGCGCAATGCTCCCAAGGCTCTCCGCGACGTTGTCTTTTACGGTGAATTCGTGATGATCTGTCTTGAACTGCTCAGCAACTGTTTTAGCCCAGTGCACTTCATCAAACCGTTTTGAATCAAACCCGATAGCGCAGGTTGTAACAGGCTTGTTGGTGTGGCCGGCCATTAGTCCGACGACTGCACTCGAATCAATTCCGCCGCTCAGGAATGCCCCAAGGGGCACATCGCTGACCATGCGCAGGCGAACTGCATCGTCAATCAGATTATAGAGACCGTCCTCCAGTTCATCCAGGCTTGCACTTGAGGGTGACCCGAAAGACACATCCCAATACTGTTCCTGGTGTGTGTGTGTTCCATCTGTCGTTAGCCAATGGCCTGGGGCCAGTTTGTGGACGTTTTTGTAGATGGTTTTCGGATCCGGTATGTACTGATAAGCAAAAAAGTCTTTAATCGCGTCGTGGCGCAACTCTTTTTTAACAAAGGGTGCGGGCGTTAAGGCTTTCAACTCAGAGGCAAACGCAAACTGTCCGTTGGCTTCGTAAAAGTACAACGGCTTTTTTCCAAGGCGATCTCTTGCCAAAAACAGTTTGCGGGCAGAGCGATCCCATATGGCCAGAGCAAACATGCCATTCAGTAATTGGAGGCATTCAGGGCCATGAATTTCGTAGAGCGCGAGCAGAACCTCTGTATCGGTTCGTGTGCGGAAACTGTGACCCTGGCTGATAAGGTCGTCACGCAGTTCCTGAAAGTTGTAGATTTCACCGTTGTAGGCAATTACGTAGCGCTCGGAGGCAGACACCATGGGCTGGGTTCCCGCATCGCTGAGGTCAATAATACTCAGCCTGCGATGTACCATCCCTACTGAGTCATCAAGCCAGGTTGAACCGGCATCCGGCCCACGATGAATGATCGCCTGCCCCATGTTCTCAAGCCAGCGCTGGTGGGCATCTCTCTCAGGAGTTGAAGCGGTACGCAGGAAGCCGGCCAGTCCACACATTAGCTGGCCTCCCTTTGAGGCGATGGTATTTCTTTGATTTTGCCAGTCAGCTTACGGAACAGAACCTCATACTCGTTTGCCATGCGGGCAGCTGAGTAACGTTCATTGACCATTTCCCGTGCATTGCGGCTGAGGGTAGCCGCCAACTCGGGATCACCGAGAACCTGTTTGCAGCATGCGGCCAGCGCGGCCTTGTCGCCAAACGGCGCAAGCAACCCGGTTTTGCCATGTTCCACAAGCTGATCGACACCGGGGATATCATAGGCGACCACTGGAACACCCACCGCCATGGCCTCCATCATGCATCGGGGGATCCCTTCCAGCGAGGAGGTCATTACAAACAGGTTGAATTTTGAGAGCAACTCGAGCCGATCGCTGCGAAACCCCAGAAACTCAACAGCATTAACGCTGCTCAGTTCTGCCGCCTGGCGTTCCAGTTCTGATCGTTGGCTGCCATCGCCAAGGAGCTGCAACCGGAGGTTTGGTTCCTGTTGATAGAGCTGGTCAAAAACCTCAATAAGATCGGGTATACCTTTACGAGGGATCATCTGACCGATAAAACCGATAATTCGTGAATCTGTTTCGAGATTCTTATCTTCAGGCAGGCTTGCCAGGGCTGCATCAATTTCCGTGAGATCCACGCCGTTCCGGATAAAGGAAGTTTTGGCTTCAGGCACCTTAAACCGCTTCATGTCGTCCATCAGCTCCTCGGAAAGAGGAACTACCTGGTCAAAGTAGCGCAGCATGTGGGTGCCAATACGAATAAACGTCGCAAGCTTGAAACCCACGTTACCCGAAAATCCATGAGGTGTACTCACGCAGGCAATACCCGTCCGCTTGGCAGCGAGGAGCCCCAGTATGTCGGATTTGTATCCATGAGTATGAATAACATCAATCTGGCGGTTACGAATTACTTCGCACAACCTCGCGACCACTCGGAGATCAAATCGCCCGTTCATATCAAGATAATGGACTTGCTGATCATCATTGCGGGGATAGTATTCGGCCACCGAAAGGTCTTGATCAGGAGATTCCCGGGTCACCGCGAGATCGCAGATAACTTCGTCACGGTTAATGTTGTTGGCCAGCGCAAGAACCCAACGTTCTGCCCCGTAAAAACCCGCTGGAGTAATGAACTGAAGCACTCGTAGCTTACTCACTGGTCTGACACTCCGGAATTCCTTGTTTCGGTGTTTCTGGCGCTGTTCCAGGTTACCTGGGTTCGCCCCTGCAGCGCTTTCACAATGCCGCGAACTGCATAGCCGTTTACCATCACAAAGTAATAAGGTGTGGCAATCCAGGTGGGTAATTGGTTGCGATTTTCAGACAGGTGCCCCACAAGCGTGAGCACTAATATCAGTATTGTGCCTGCAGTAATAAGCTTGAACAGACCGATGCCGGCAAAAGCCAGGATCACACTGCCTGCAACGCCGGCGAGCAGGAACAGCGGAATCAGCCAACGCAGCAGTTTGTGGGAGATAACCTCAAAGGCAAACACGCCGGTTTTCGCGGGGTTCATTACCTGCCCGGCTCGCATCAGGCCGCGAATGCTGCGGTTTACGATGCGTTCCTTGCGAGCCACTTCCCGGTCGAAATCGCCGGCGGTTTCTTCAAAGCATCGTGCCTCTGCATCGAACACACCCCGGTAGCCTTTGGCGATGATCTGCAGGGGGTTCACAAAATCGTTTATGTCCTGCTGCTGTAATGGCTCCCAGAGCCTGGTGCGAATGGCGTAAATAGCGCCGTCTCCGCCCACTACGGAATGCAGCCGGGACTCCATGGCTTTGATCGCCAGCTCATAGCGCCAGTAAAGGTTTTCATTACGGGCGCTGGCGCCCTGGTTGCCATCAGTATAGAGGGCTGCGCCCACTGCGTAGCCCACATCCAGATCGGCGAAGTTGCGTACCAGTTTGCTGATCGCATCGCTGGCGTACAGGGCGTTGGCGTCGCTGAACACAGTGATATCAGCGCTAATCTGCTCCATGGCCAAGTTAATGCCCATGGTTTTGCCCAGCCGACCTTCCTGGCGGATCAGCACTATACGCTCGTTCTCAAACTCTTTTACCGCCTCGTCTGTGCCATCGTCTGAGCCGTCTGACACCACGATGATCTTAAGCAGTTCCTGCGGGTAATCCAGCTCCAGGGCGTTTTGCAGCTTCTCACGGATCACGTCTGCTTCGTTGTAGCAGGAGACAACAAGAGCGACTGAAGGCTTCTGATTGCCGCGACGGTGAGTAATATCTGGCAGGCCCCGGGTCAGCAGCCACAGTAGTGTCGGGTACCCGACGTACACGTACACGGGAACGGCAAGACAAAAGAGTGTTAACAGCAGTACAAACGTCATAAGGTGATGTATCGTCTCAATTTTGGGCCCAGCCAGTTGGCAAACGGCAGCGGCAGTTGTCGCCAGATATTTTCAATAAGGGGGCGGAGCCGGGAGGCAGTGGATATCCCGGTACCGCCTGCATCCACCCTCGGCGGGTTTTGCTCACCGTTGCGGTATTCTGACCAGATCAGCTCATAGGGTTGCGCGCCCCACTGTTTTTTGAAGCGATAAGTGCCTTCATCCAAGGTGGAGCGGCCAAAGTCGAACCGGGTGCAGCCCAGATCACATACGTGGCTGAGCAACGTCCAATACAGCAGCATGTTGGGTGCAAGCCGGTTGAACTCTTCCAGCGTCGATGCCCAGGGAATGCACGCTTCTTTGCCGCCTAGCAGTACAATGCCAGCGCCCACGGGCTTATGGTTTTGGAATACCAGGCCAATTAGCATGTCATCGCCGTAGGCGGCCTTCAGATCCTGAAACCAATGTAAGCTGTGTACCGGCGAGCCAAGCCTGCGCATATTCTGGGCGAATACGTCGTAAAACAGATTCACAGCATCCGCTTCTGTGCGTAATTCAGCCCTTAGCCCGTTTTTCTCAGCCTTGCGAATCTGGCTGCGTAGCTTGGGTTTATAGCTTTTGAACAGGGCTTCGCTGTTTTCTGGTAAGTCGCAGAGCATTCGTACTTTTGTATTGCCAGGCAGCGCTTCGATTCTCTGCTGGTTTTGTTCGCCTGTGGCATCTTTTGCAGCGTTCAGTGCCACTCCGCCATCACGGATTTCCAGGGTTTTGATGCGATTCGTCTCGGCCAGCTTTCGGGCTTCGGTAATCAGCCGCCCCCGGATTTCCGTGTCGTCCGCCAGTACACCGCCCAGATCGCAGAATGGCAGAGAAACCAAGCTCCCTGAACCAATTGGCGGCTTTACTTCCACCAGAGGCAATACACCACAGAGCTTTTCGTTGTGGTGTACGCTGATCAGCCAGCCTGTATGGCCATAGGCGCTCTCTGCGGCCTGCAGCCAGGCGCTGCTGTGATATGGCGTTGCTTCAGGGTGTCCTGTTACGTACCGGTTGTATTCGCCTGCGGGAAAAACGTTGAATCTGGAGGCCCGGGTTTGCAGTTCAGCGCTCATAGCCAGCACTCGCCTCCCCAAGCCAACGGTTTTTTGCCCGCCTTGCAACATCTTCAAGCTTCAGTTTGAAGCGAGGGCGTTGTAAGGCGATCTGCACCAGGTTGCGATGAAAATGGCCGAGATTGGATTTGTACCGCTCATCCCCGCCCATGAAATCGTAATAATGGAAGCCGTGGTGGCGATAGTCTTCAATACACAGGCTGTGGCCCAGTAAACCCGGTTTGAGGCGATTGTCGGTTTCAACGGCCATGCCAGCCAGGTAGAAGTAGACTACCTGGTTGTGCAGGAGGTTATAAAAGCAGGCAATCTCTTCGTCGCCCGCCATCACCGAAACCAGATCCACGCCCCCTTCGGCCCATTGCGCGCGGATCAGTTCCCGGTGGAAGCGCACAAAATCCGGATTGGCGAACCCGCTCTGGTCTGGGCCGTCACCCCAACGCTTGAGGTGCCTTGGCCCGATGCGGTCAAATACCGCCAGCGCTCTCTCGGTGGAGTCCGGGCGTACCAACTTTACTTCGCCACGCTCACCGTAAAGCCGGTGAGCCCGGTTGATCTGGTAACGGGTATTGCGTGAAAGCGTATCAAGATAATGCTCACCGTTTCGGCGCAGGCCATCAAGATTCACGCCAAAGCAAGGTGCTTCCCAGCGCAGGTATTTGTAGAGCTCGGTAATCCGGGCATATCGGTCTGCTTCGTCGGCATCAATGGCGCCGAGAATAAACTCGTCCCAGTCCGGCATTTCATGGCACAGGTGTTCCAGGCAGGCTTTGGCAACAGCATCTTCTTTCCCGCGCTCCGCCAGAAAGCCATTGTACTCAATCCAGATCTGATCCAGCAGTTTGTAACCGGTCTGGTGCAAACGCAGGCAGCGGGATTTCAGAACACCGTGGCGGCGCTCATCGGATTCTACCACCAACCCCAAGCCAACCAGCCGCTCCCCTTCCGTTACACGGAGTACCAGCGCATCTGGCTTGTACACGTGCAGCCAGTGCCCGAGCCATTGCCAGGAAAGAAACACCGTGGTTTGTGCACGGCGCTCCAGATCCAGCCAGTCGTTACGCAAGGTTGCGCACGCGGCGGCTGGCTCTGTTGTCACGGTCAGCAGTCCTGCTGTCATGGCCTTACGTCCGTTACCAGATCAATGCCCCGGGTTCGGGTGTTTTACCAGGAATGGCCCTATCGCGAGATAATCCAGCGCGCCCTGAATGAAGGCTCTCACGCCGTCCTCCGGAGAGTTGACAATGGGCTCTTCGTGCATGTTGAAACTGGTGTTGATCAGACTGGGGATCCCGCTCAGCTTTTCATACTCACACAGGATGTCGTAGTAGCCGGGGTTGGCTTCCCGACGGATTAGCTGAGGCCGTGCTGTACCATCCACATGAACGGCAGCCGGGCAGTTTTCGCGCATGAAGTCGGTACAGTCAAAGGTAACGGTCATGAATTCCGCAGCGTGCTCCGCGCCTTTTATGTTGTGGTAGCACTTCTCCCGGGCTTCGTAGAGGGTAACCGGGGCAAATGGCATGAATTCGGTGCGGCCAAGGCGCTTGTTCAGCCACTGGTTTACCTCAGGCTCACGGGCATGATAAAGAATGGAACGGTTGCCCAAAGCCCTGGGGCCGTATTCCATGCGTCCGTCGAACCGCGCGACCACTTCGCCGCCGTGAATCAGCGCGGCAACCTCTGCGGCGAGGTTTTCGGGGCGGCGGTATTGAAGGTTTTCCGCCTTCAGTGCCTTTTCCAGTTCCGCTTCGGAATAGTCCGGCCCCATGTAGGCATTGGTGATAGAAGGTTTCACACCGCCGGGCCAGCTGTGATAGAGCGCTGCTCCGGTGCCACAGCCACCATCGCCCATATTGGGATACACAAAAATATGGTTAACGCCTTCAATTTCAAAAATACGCTGGTTCAGTTTTACATTCGCGGTTACGCCGCCCGAGAGTACGATGGTGTCTATCCCGGTTTTTTCGACCCAGTACCGGATATAGTTAGTCGCCACTTTCTCGAGTACGTATTGGTAGGCGGCAGCCACGTCGATCTTCGGAAACTTTGATGCCAGATAACGCGAGAAAAATACGTTGTTGGCTTCGTAAATACGGAAATCGCCCGGCGTCTGTTCGATACGGGAGAGAAGAATTTCCCCCAGGATCTCAGCGTCGCCGTACGAGGCCAAGCCTACAATCTTGCCTTCGTGTCGGCTGGGTTTAAACCCGAGGCTGGAGGTAACGTGCTCATAAAGCGTACCGAGTGAGTTCGGGAATGGCAGCCCATGCAGGCGATGAATCTTTCCATCGCGGGCTTCACTTACGGAACCGGCAAGCCCCGAACCATAGCCATCCAGGGTCACACACAGTGCCCGTTCATAGCCGCTGCACAGAAAGCTGTTGGCAGCGTGGGACAGGTGGTGATCCATGCGTTTCACCGGTTTCGTCCAGCCCATCTCGTTCAGGCCTTGGGTGAGCTCGTTTTGCCACTGCTGGAAAGACTCTGTGGCGCCTTCACCCCAGTGTCGGGAGGATTTCAGGGCGGCGTTGTTGGACGCCAGCTTCTGTACACCCGCCATGTTGTAGTAGGAGTTATGAAGAAACCCCTTTTCCATAATAGCGTTCGGGTGCTCAAGGCCATGAATCGGTTGATTGCGATCAGGCACACGGCTCAGCGCTTCTTTGATCTGTGGGCTCAGGTCCTTGGGCTGGAATGTTTTGATAAACGCTTTTTCGTCTTCCAGGTTTTTTGTGAACAGCTTCTGCTCGTTTTCCCAGGTGAGAAACGGATAGCACACCTGGTCAAAATCGCTCATGGAGAGCCCGGTGTATGAAAGCGCTTTTTCCAGAGCCAGGCGCGGAAAGCCTGCTTGCTGCTTGTTTCTTGAAAAACGTTCTTCACCGGCGGCAAAGAGGATGTTGCCATCTTCAACGATTGAGACCGTTGAGTCCTTATCTAGCGGGGATATCCCGAGCACCTTCATGCCTTGCTCTCCATATACTTGCGAATGCGGATGGGCGATGACGCCTGTCCGCCCAGTTCATTGAAAAAGAAATCGAAAAACCGTCGAAAACTGTCCAGAAATGCCTTTAGCTGGGCTTCATTCTGAACGTAAGTGGTGTTGCCTGGCACTACGCTGGGGCTGTGGAAGCTCCAGGTAAATGTGCGCACGCCCTGTTTGTAGAGCGCTTTTGTGAGCTTGATGTGCTCCGCTGGCGTGAATCCTTCCGGGGACAGCATAAGCCGGTCTACCGCGCCAACCCGGGCCAGAATGCCCGGCGCCTTGAATTTACGCAGCCGTTGCGCGGCCTCGTACAGTGGCACTGCAACCGGGCTCGCCCAGCCGATAAACCCTCCGCTACAGGGAATTTCCAGGAGGGGACTATCCGAACCGCCAAACCAGAAGGGGTGCGCATTGAACCTACGGTAGTCGGGGCCTCCATCCGCCCGGGAATCGAGAGGCGGGCAGACAGACAGGTCAATATCAAACCCCAGCTCTTGAAGAATACCTGTCGTATTTGGCCCAAAACCATATCGCCCGGCTTTGTAGGCCACCGGGGGCTTACCGAAATTCTGCTGAATGGTTTCACTCAGAACCCGGAGCTTTTCCCGCTCAAGGGCTTCGGGAAGATTTCCGGGATACATGTTCGACCGGGTCACAGCTTCTTCCTGAGGTGGATTCACCCAAGGATGCAGGTGCGCTCCGATTTCGCACTGGCCTTTCTCTGCAAACTGCCGCAGTAGTCCATAGCCCCGGGGCTGACTGGCCACCGGATAATCAATCACGTAACAGGGGCAGATGCCATACTCGTTGAAAATCTCCTGAGCGCGATCAATGTGCGCCATGGCAGAAACCCGGTTGGCGTTGGCGTCTGGCTCTGCGTTCCAGTCAAACTCCTCTTCGGTGTCGATCACCACAATCAGCTGTGGCGGTGTCTCCGGAGGAAGTCGTATGTCCCTTTTTTGTTCAAACATAGTTGTGATCAACGTTGCCCGCTCATTACAAAGCCGCGACTCAGCACAAAGCGTAGCTCGAACTGATCCTGATCATCTCGGACTGACTTTGAACGCAGGTAAGACTGGATCAGCTGTACCCCAAAGCTGGTATTTTCAGCAAGCTGCCGCGTCCAACCTGTTGTAATCCGATGGATCTGGTCAACAATAACGCTAGCGTCTTCATCTGCATCGCCTTCCCAGCCATATCCGAAGTTCAGCCGCTGAAGCGCGTTTAACTGATAGCCAAGATTAATTCCGGCGCGGTATTCATGGGAAGTGACTCCGGAAACCTGCGATTCGAGGAGGGAGCCTGCTGCGTATACCCCAAGGTTGCAGGCATCGCATACCTGTTGGTTGTTGTGGGTAATCGACAGCGAATCGCTCACGACGAGATCTCGCAGCCGAACGGTATCCGGCAGGAATGAGAAATCAGGTGGCAGATTCAGGGAAAGGTCGGTAGCGCTGTCGGACATGCTGCGGTCGTATTTCACCGAAGTACGCCAGTCGGTGGTGACCCAACTGCGCTCCAGGAAACCGGTCACCGCATCATATTCACTGGTGGTGCCGCCGGTGAATTCGGTTTCAGCTTTGCTGCCGCCTGCCCCAATACTGAAGTACCCGCTTTCCATCTGCAGGCTGTATACCAGCTGTGCGGAATCAATGGTGATGTCCGTATCATCTTCGTCAGACCAGCTCCGGCTGACGTTAAGACCTCCCGTGGAACGCTCACTCAGCCTTCGTGAAAATTCACTGCCAACGGTATAGGATTCCTGATCATCGAGGCTATCCTCGCCAAAGCTACGACCTGCCTGGCCAAAAAACCGCAGCGTCGAAAGCTCACCCGGATAAAAGCGCAGCCCCGCACCCGCACTCAGGGTATTCCGGGTATCGTAACTGGAGGGATTGACCACAAACCCGGTATCGTTGCGCACGGAACTGACCGTGTGGCCGAGATTGAAATCGAAGCGGCTGCCTGGATCAAAGTGTGTATAGCGGGAGGCGCCGGTGATGGAGCTGTTGTCCGTTTGATCGCCGTCGGCTGTGTCCCGGCTCGTTTCCAAAGTTCCGCCGTATCGCAACACAAGCGCGTTGGCACCGTTTTCCAGGCTGCCACCCACTTGCCCGGACAGTCCAAGACTGGGTTCTGTGTTGGTGTCGGTTGAGGTGCCCCGGTCTGTTCGGGTGTGCGTAATGCCGGTAAACACCGAGGCCGAACCGGAGACTGTTTCAACACTGTCGCTGAGGCCCTGCGCGGCGGCTGCAAAAGGCCAGGCTACGCCGATGGCAGCAATAAAGCAGGTGCCAATATACCCGATACCGATATAGCGATTAATGAGGCTGTATTTACTCGCTTTCCCTGCTCTAGGTTCCATGAGGCTACTCCTGAAAAATCAGGCCGGAGAATTTATCTGACCCAAGTGCATCTACAGAATCTGCAATGATTTCTCCGGTGACTTCTCCAAATGGAACGCCGAAGACTATCTGATCTGCAAAGCGCTCAATAATCCTCGCTTCGGTATTTTCCCGAAACGGTGGGGCGTTCAGCACAATGCAACGATCCGGGTAACGGTCCTTCAGTTCGGCCATCAGTTCTCGCATGCGCACAGCAGCAAAAAGTTCAACGGCCGAGGACGCGTGAGTGCCTGCAGGAATCACTGTAAGACGCTCAACCCCGCTCGGGTAGAGAATTGACTGGATGGCTATCGAACGGTCACTCACAAAGTCTGTCACGCCAGCCTCCATGGGGCTGGAAACCAGGCCTTTCAGCTCATTGCTGTAAGGGTCGCAATCGACCATTAACGCGGAGGTATGGGAATCCATTGCGAAAGCAGCTGCCAGGTTATAGGCCGTCAGAAGGCCACCAGGGCCGCTACCAAGGCTGCTGAACATCACCGTGAAGTTGCCTTCACCAGTCCGGTTGCGCAGCTGTATACGCAGTTCCCGGTAAGCATCCATCACTTCTTTATCGGGCATGCCGGAATAGATTATTTTCCGCTCCCGTAACTGTTCACGGCTCCACGGGTACGGATTGCCAATGAGCGCCAGCGACATCGACGAATCATAAAGCATCGGTGGGTTTTCCTGGTGGTTTGTATCCACCCGGTTCCAGTTCGGCTTGTCCCTGTCGGAGCCCGCGTAGGGGCGCTCTTTACGAAAGTTATCGTCGGCCTTGGCTTCACCGCGGTCTCGTTCGAGTTGGCGGCGTTCATCCTGGCTTTTCAGAAGCGCATTATAGAGCTTGTTGTCGTCCATCAATTGCTCCCTTCCCCAAGCCCAAGCCCGGTTAATTCACTGAGTTTGTTAATCAGTTGCTCTGGGGTAATGCCCATCACGCTGAAGACCAGAACGGCGAGATAGGCTGTCATGAAAACTGCCAGCACCAGCAGGATCGACAACACATCTTTGCGCAGCAAGCGGTCCTTCCAGGTGCTACGGTAATGGGGAATGGTGGTCAGCACAGGAATGGATTCCGGCAAGGCCAGTTGCAGCGTGCGGGGTGAGCGAATGCGCTGATCAAACATCACCAGCATAACCAGCAAACCCAGTACCATGGCGCTACCCAGAAATGGACCCGCAAGGCCTACCTGATACAGCTGAAGGCCATCCCACTGAGTCGGATACGTTGCCGGCTCCTGGATTTTGTAACTTACGCCCTCACCCTGTACATCCAGAGTCATCGACAGCCGTGCCTTTTCCCGGCGTTGCAGCATGTCTTCATAGACTCCCCGGGTAACATCATAGTCCCGCGTAAGCTCCGAAAGCTGCGCCTGATTCTCCGCAACCCGCTGGGAGCGTTCGAACGATTCCTCAAGAAGCCGCTCCAACGACGCCAGACGGTTTTTTTGTACGGCTAATCGTGTCGTCATGTCTGACAGCTGGATTTTAAGGTTTTCGTAAACCGGGTTTTCCATCACCTCGGTCACACCGCCGTCCCGGTCTTCGTCGGTCTGCGTGGAAACACGTTTTTTGAGGTCGGCAATCTGATCCTGAACGCTAATCACATCCGGGTGACGTTCATGGTAGCGCAACAGCAGGGAGTCCATCTCCTGGCGCATGGCGGCCAACCTGCGCTCCGCAGATGACTTGCCGGGGTCGACAGTGATACGGCGAACCGGCTGCTCGTCTTCAAGCTGGCGACGGGTAAGCTGAACTTCGGATTGGGTTTGCTGGATTTCCAGTTTCAGGTTTTCAATATCCCTACGCAGGCCTTCAATTCTGGCGAGCACACTGCTTTCAGTGCCATCCTGATTGGCGGATTTGAATTCCTTCAAGCGCTGTTCGGCCTCTTCAAGCTGGCGCTGGTAGGTTTTAACCTGGGAATCAATGAACTCGTACGCGCCCTGACTCTCGGAGCGCTTTTTACGCACGGTGCGCTCAACAAAGCGGTTCAATACCGCGCTCAGAACCTGAAAGGACTCGTCCGGGCTTCCACTCGTGTAGCTCAGCTCAAGAAAATTCCGGTTTGATACCCGAATACCTACCTGCTGGCGCAGGCTGCTGATCTTTCCGTTACGGAGAACATCCGTTTCCCCGCCTCTAATCAGCCCAGTATCCAGAGCGATCTGTTCGAGGAATGAGCGACTTTGCATCATTTCCCGGGCTTCGTTGATGCGATCCAGTTGCGTTATCTCAGCTTTGCCTCGAAGCAGCGGCTGGAGAATATTGGACTGGTCGGCGTACAGAACCGCCCGGGAGGTATAGCTTTTGGGTATTACATAGCCCAGTGTCAAAACCCCTGCGGTCACCGTTATGAATATGATGACCGCTGCCAACCTGTGTCGGTAAAGCTCAAGCTTTACCGCACGAAGGGTATCGAGAATGAACTGTATATCCATCAGAGCTCGCCCCGGAACAACTGTTTACGAGGCACACTGATGACGTCTCCCGGCTGCAGACCGTGGTTCGTACGCATGTCTCCGTCGGTAAGAATGGCTTCAAGATCCAGGCCAAAGCTCTGGTATTCGCCGTTGATCTGGCGGTGCAGAACTGCGCGGCTATCGGCGGCAAAATCAGTAACGCCACCGGCCATGAGTACAAGGTCCAGTACGGTCATGCCGGGCTGGAAGGCGACGGATTGTGGCGAAGCGACCTGACCAGTAATACGGATACGGTTGCGGAACTCTTTACTGAGCGGGCTGGTAACCATCACTGTGACTTCCGGGGTACGGATAAACTCACCCAGGGTGTCGCTGATTTCAGAAGCCAGGTCTTCCGGTTTTTTACCTTCGGCTTTCACATCGCCCATCAGCGGCAAGGAGATAAACCCATCCGGGCGAACCACGATGGATTGGCCCAGTTCCGGGTTGCGCCACACGTGAACAGCAACAGTATCCCCTACACCAATCTCGTAAGGCTCGGCCTCCAGCTCGGATGCCGGCGGCATTTCGGCGGATGACGGCAGGCCCGAGCAGGCCGTGATAAACAGGCCCAGAACCGCAATCAAGCCCGCCCGCACTAACGTAGAAATATCCATAAAACTCTCCAAGCCCTTGTTTTATAAACCTGTTTGTTATCGAACGCCTTTACCGAGGAGAATCACTTCCACGGTCTGGATCATGATCAGAAAATCCATCAAAAGGCTGTGATTTTTAGAGTAGTAAAGATCGTACTCCAGCTTGCCCTGGGCGTCTTCAACCGACGCGCCATAGGGATATTTAAGCTGCGCCCAGCCCATTAAGCCAGGCTTTACATAATGCCGGGTATCATAAAACGGAATTTTTTCTTTCAGTTCCAAAACAAACTCCGGCCTTTCCGGGCGCGGCCCGACGATGCTCATTTCGCCTTTAATCACATTATAGATCTGCGGCAGCTCATCCAGGCGCGTGTTACGTATGAATGCCCCCACTCGGGTAACCCGGTTGTCGTTGGCAGAGGCCCAGCGTGCTTTGCCATCTTTCTCTGCATCTTGCCGCATGCTGCGAAACTTGTAGATCCGAAACTCTTTACCAAACATTCCGACTCGGGTCTGGCTGTACAGTATGGGACGCCCGGTTTCCAGGAACACCGCAATTGCCGTAAGAATAATAAACGGCAGCATCACTGCCAGGAGCGTGAGGCTGATAAGCAGATCCAGGAATCGTTTGGTGAAATCACGGGTTTTTGACGCTTTAAACCCCTCGGAAAACACAATCCAGGACGGGCGCACCATATCCAGCTTGGCTTTTTTCAGTTCTCGCTCATAGAAATCGATGCCATTGGTTATGGCAATACCACGCAATTTGCATTCCATCAGCTCCGGCACCGGCAGCCACCCACCTTCGTTTCTGCGGCGTTCCTGCTGCGCGATGACAATTTCCGAAACACGGTTTTGCCGGCAAAACTGATAAAAGTCGTAGGGCGTGGGAAGCAGTTTATCGGCAGCAACCGCGCCACCCGGGTTATCTGCGATACAGCCAATGATTTGCACGCCCAGTGCGCGCATGTTGCGCTCGTACTCGTCCAGCAGGTTAGCTGCGAAATCGCCCGCCCCGAAAATCACCACACGGCGTACCAACTGCTTCAGATCCACAACCCAGAGAAACAAAAGCCGCATGAGAATCACAACCAGAGACGCGAGGATCACGGCCCAGAACAGGTTCGTGCTGCCCGGGTTTGTCGATGGAAGCACCAGGTAGAGCAACTTCAGCCCTATCCCGCCAACAAAGCAGTAGGCAACCAAAGTGCGGAAAAACAGCGCTGAAACGCTTTCATGAACCATGGCGAGATAGCCGCCCATGGCAAGCGTTCCACAGCTCAGAATCAGTGCGAAGAGGCTCGCTGACAGGATATTTGTTTCAACCGACGGATAACCGACGCCCGCAACCGAAAGCAGAAATCCAAGAAAGGAAAAAATCGCATACAGCACAACAAATTCCAGCGCAGCAAGCACCAGATAGGGAACATGAAGGTAATGTTTTCGAAACCGTATATAAGACACGCCAAACTTCCTTGTCGTCTGCTCAACACATTACAACACCGTGCGACAGACCAACATCTGATTCTCCGGCGGCGAACACTCAGCCGAACACTGAGCGACCCCTTACCACCGGTTCCTTTTTATCATTTGGGCCATTCTGCGCTGACCAAGTTGTAATCTCAACTCATTGTATCTTTTGGTAACATAGTTTTACATTGTTTTTCTTGGCAAAGAGGAATTACTCGCATCATGAATTGTATTTGCACGATCACTAGGTGAAAATCAAGCCATCGGTACTGTTGATTAAGCGTACCACTGGAAAGGAGAGCCTATGCCCGGAACGGAAACACCCTCACCCTTACATGCCATGAGCATAGACGTTGAAGACTACTTCCACGTTGCTGCACTTTCTGGCGTGATCCGACCGGAACAGTGGGACTCCCTGCCCTCTCGTGTGGAACAGAACACGGAGCGCCTGCTATGCCTGTTTGACAAGCATCAGGTAAAGGCAACGTTCTTTGTGCTAGGTTGGGTAGCCGAGAGATTTCCGGCGCTCATCCGCAAACTGTCTGACCATGGCCACGAGATTGCCTCCCACGGATATAGCCACCAGTTGATTTATAATCAGACTCAGGACGTGTTCCGCGAGGAAACAGTGCGCTCCAAATGCCTGCTGGAAGACATCACTGGCAAAGCGGTAGAGGGTTACCGTGCTGCAAGCTACTCCATTACCCGGGAATCTCTTTGGGCCCTGGATATCCTGAGCGATGCAGGCTTTACCTGGGATTCGAGTATTTTTCCTATACGGCACGACCGGTACGGCATACCGGGCTCTCCATCTACGCCCTACTCTATCGAAACCGCCAGCGGTGCCGTTATCCGCGAGTTTCCCCTGACAACCGCCCATATAATGGGGTTTTCCATTCCGGCAGCCGGGGGAGGTTATTTTCGCCAGTTCCCATACCCGGTGTTTCGCCATCTGTTCCGCAACGCATCGGGCTTTGGTTCGCGGCCCCAGATGTTTTATCTGCACCCCTGGGAAATAGACCCGGAGCAGCCACGTTATGACAACGCAAGCTGGTTTTCGCGTTTCCGCCACTATACCAATCTGGACCAGTGCCACGATCGCCTTGATCGATTACTCGGCGATTTTCGGTTTGGGACGGTGAGCGAAAGCTATAATGCCTATGAACCAGACAAAACCCTGCTGCGTAGCGATCAGATGATCCGCCTCGCCTGATTCAGGGCAATAGAGCTGAACAGGAACTGAATATGTATCTGGAATTTTTTGGTCTCCACAGACACCCCTTCCGCATTACACCGGAAGACGACTTTATTTACATGAGCCAGCAACATTCGCGGGCCTATGTGTACATGTCTTCGGCGATCTGGAGCTCTGAAGGCTTTGTGGTTATCAGCGGTGAGATCGGTTCGGGCAAGACAACTCTGCTTAAAAAGACGATCCGCAACCTTGAAGGCAACCTGAAGCTACTTAATATTGCCTACACCAATCTGGAATCGAGGGATCTGTTTGGCCTGATTCTTCGCAAGGCTGGAATGCAGGTGGAGAATGAGAGCAAGGTTGCCATGCTGTTCCAGATTTCCGATTACCTGGAAAAAATGGCTACGGCAGGCACCCCGGTGGTGTTAACCATTGATGAAGCGCAGAATCTCACCCGAGAGAACCTTGAAGACGTCCGTATGCTGGCTGGCATGGAAAGCATGGGTGGGCCTTCGATGCGGGTTATTCTGCTTGGCCAGCCAGAGCTGAAACAGGCGGTTCTGGACATTCCCCAGCTTGCTCAGCGAGTAAAACTGTTCTTCCATCTGGAGGGCCTGACGTTTGCTGAAACGGCTGAGTATATTGACTACCGGCTTTTGGTTTCCGGCCACGGTGATAACAAGCTTTTTGATGGCGACACCGTTCGCGAAATCCACAAGCTGAGCAAAGGCATTCCGCGGCTTATCAACAAGTTGTGTGACGGCATGATGATGTGCGCATACTCCGAAGACCGACCGTTCATCGATCCCCACGACCTCAAATCCATTCGCAAGGATTTGCTGGGAGACGAACTACCGAAGAATACGCCCAAACTGACCGGCCTGAAGAAGCGGGAACATCCAGGTCCCGAGCAAGGTGCGTTCAATACAGGCGATATGGTGAACGCAACGAACGCCCTCCTGCGCATGGCGGAAGCACTCGAGCGTATTGACAACCGACTGGCCGCAGTTTTCCCGGATGAACAGTCTGCCCGCAGGGAAAATATCGGGGCGCCTGACAACGTGAAGCCACTATCGCCAAGCCGCCAGTAGGTCCGGGTGGAGAGCTCTCAGCTATTCAACTAACAGCCCTCAGCTAATCTATTGAGCGCTCTCAGATAACGAAAAGGCCCACGAATTCCTGAACCGGGGTCTTTTCCAGGTTCTTCTGGTCTTTACAGGTTTCATTAATCAGCTCGCACCTTTGCGTCGGGAAACGAGTAGACAGATTGGCCCGGAACTTGTCCTCCAGCAACGGAATACCCTCTTTCCTGCGCCTGCGGTGGCCGATGGGATATTCAACCGCAGCCTTCTCGGTGCTGGAGCCGTCCGTGAAGAACACCTGGATGGCGTTAGCGATAGAGCGTTTATCTGCCTCCAGGTATTCCCGGGTATAGCGCTCGTCTTCAATAATTTCCATCTTTTCCCGCAGCGTGTCTATTAACGGGTTGGCCTCGTGAAAGCTGTCTTCGTAGTGCTCTGCGTTGAGGTTGCCAAAAATCAGCGGCACAGCAGTCATATACTGCAGGCAGTGGTCACGGTCAGCCGCGTTTGCCAGCTTGCCTTTCTTCGAAATAATACGAATGGCGGATTCGTGGGTGGTGATAACGATTCGATCGATCTCGTCGAGCCGATCTTTCACCTGTGGATGAAGCGTTACAGCCGCCTCGGCGGCCGTTTGGGCGTGAAATTCTGCAGGGAAGGAAATCTTGAACAGAATGTTTTCCATTACGTAGGAACCGAAGTCCTGCGGCAATGAAAATTCGCGCTTGTCTTCCGGCTTCAGAGCCTGATCCTTATTGGTTTTGCTGAAGAGAACATCGTAAAAGCCCCACTGCGGGGCTGTCAGAGCGCTGGGGATGCCCATTTCGCCGCGCATGGCAATGTCCGCAAGGCGAACGGCCCGGGATGTGGCATCACCAGCGGCCCAGGATTTACGGGAACCTGCGTTCGGAGCGTGACGATAAGTTCGCAGAGCCTGCCCGTCGACCCAGGCGTGAGAGAGCGCTGACAACAACTGCTCGCGGGTGGCACCCATGAGCTTGGCGGAAACCGCCGTGGAGGCGACTTTTACCAGCACGACGTGATCCAGCCCTACCCGATTGAAGGAGTTCTCCAGCGCCAGCACGCCCTGAATCTCGTGAGCCATGATCATGGCTTCCAGAACTTCGCGCATGGTAAGCGGCTCTTTGCCCCCTGCAACGCGCTTCTGGGACAGGTGATCCGCCACCGCCAGAATTCCGCCCAGGTTATCCGAAGGGTGCCCCCATTCGGCCGCCAGCCAGGTGTCGTTATAATCCAGCCAACGCACGATGCAGCCGATATCCCAGGCGGCCTTCACGGGGTCAAGGCGGAATGACGTACCTGGAACCCGGGAGCCGTGGGGCACAACCGTGCCCTCTACAATCGGCCCGAGATGCTTGGTGCATTCCGGAAAGCGCAACGCCAGCAGGCCGCAGCCGAGCGTGTCCATGAGGCAAAGGCGCGCCGTGTTCCAGGCTTCTTTGTTTTTTACTTTATAGGTGAGGACGTAATCGGCGATCTTCTGGAGGGCTTCGTCGTAATCAGGGCGTTCGTTAAGATCGAATGTTGCTGACATGATACCGGCTCCTTCGATTTGAATGTCTGCTTAATACAGCCTAGCAAACTTAACGCCCAAAGATCTAAAGGAGCCTATAACCCTTTTCTTTTTTCGCTTACTGCCTGACGCGGCGCCGAATGCTAGAAGCTATCTCCCGGCACCCTCACCCATCCTTCCATCAGAATGCGGGCGCTGCGGCTCATGATGGCTTTGGTGGCTGTCCACTGGCCGTTCACCTCTTTTGCTTCTGCGCCGACCTGCAGAGTGCCTGACGGATGACCGAAGGTGACTGAGGTGCGCTCACCGCCGCCTGCTGCCAGGTTTACCAGTGTTCCCGGAATGGCTGCTGCGGTTGCGATAGCCACCGCTGCTGTACCCATCATGGCGTGGTGCAGCTTGCCCATTGAGAGCGCACGCACCAGGACATCGATATCACCTGCGCCAATCCTCTTGCCACTGGATGCAGTGTAGTCCGCCGGTGGAGCTACGAAAGCAACTTTTGGTGTGTGCTGCCTGGCGGCGGCTTCTTCAATGTTCTGGATCAGCCCCATTTTCAAGGCGCCGTGAGCGCGAATGCTTTCGAACATCGCCAGGGCTTCGGGGTCGCCGTTGATGTCGTCTTGCAGCTCAGTGCCTGTATATCCAACCGCATCCGCGTTGATGAAGACCGTTGGAATGCCGGCATTGATCATAGTGGCTTTCAAAATACCAACGCCCGGCACCTCCAGTTCATCCACCAGGCTGCCGGTGGGAAACATGGAGCCCTCGCCGTCTGCCGGATCCATGAATTCAACCTGCACTTCTGCAGCAGGAAAAGTTACGCCGTCCAGCTCAAAATCGCCGGTTTCCTGCACTTCACCGTTAGTGACGGGGACATTGGCAATGATGGTTTTGCGGATATTGGCTTGCCAGATGCGCACGACTGCCGTGCCGTTTTCGGGGATTCGATCTTTTGCGACAAAGCCGCTGTTGATCGCAAAGGCGCCCACCGCTGCAGTGAGGTTGCCGCAGTTGCCGCTCCAGTCTACGAAGGGCTTATCGATGCTGACTTGCCCGAACAGGTAGTCCACATCGTGATCCGGCTGGGTGCTTTTGCTCAGGATGACGGTTTTGCTGGTGCTGGATGTGGCACCGCCCATGCCGTCGGTTTGCTTTTGGTAGGGGTCGGGGCTGCCGATTACTCGCAGCAGTAGCTTGTCCCGGGCTTGGCCTGGTGTTTGGGCCTTTTCCGGGAGATCGTTCAGGCGGAAGAACACGCCTTTGCTGGTGCCGCCACGCATGTAGGTGGCGGGGATTTTGATTTGGGGGGTGTTGGGCATGGGGTACCTTTTGGTTTTGTCGGGTTATGGAGTTGGGCCGCGCCCCCTCTCCCTAACCCTCTCCCGCAGGGGGAGAGGGGATACATAGCGATACCCTGAGAGTATTGGGAGCTTTACTCCCAAGCTTGAGGGTAATGCAGTAAGCCCCTCGCCCCTGGCGGGAGAGGGGTTGGGGAGAGGGGCAGTTCCTTTAAGCCGCGCCTTCCGACTGAAGGAAGTCCTCAGCAAACCGCTGCAGGACGCCGCCAGCGGAGTAAATAGACAACTCCTCTGCAGTATCCAACCGGCAGATCACCGGCACTCGCTCAGAGCTTCCATCTTTACGATGCATGACCAGAGTCAGCTTGGCACCGGGCGCAGCCGTACCTTCGACATCAAAGGTTTCAGTACCGTCGATATTGAGGGTCTTGCGCGTGGTGCCTTCCTCGAACTGCAGGGGCATAACGCCCATTCCCACCAGGTTAGTACGGTGAATGCGTTCAAATCCTTCAGCGGCAATGGCTTCAACACCGGCCAAAGCGACACCTTTCGCTGCCCAATCACGGGACGAGCCCTGACCGTAGTCAGCGCCGGCGATGATGATCAGCGGCTGTTTGCGCTCCATGTAGGTTTCGATGGCTTCCCACATGCGAGTGATCTTGCCTTCCGGCTCGATGCGCGCCAGGGAGCCCTGCTTCGCTTTGCCGTTTTCATCCAACACCATTTCGTTGAACAGTTTCGGGTTGGCGAAGGTGGCTCGCTGTGCGGTCAGGTGGTCGCCACGGTGGGTTGCGTAGGAGTTGAAGTCGACCTCCGGCACACCCATTTTGTGCAGATATTCACCGGCGGCGCTGTCCATCATGATGGCGTTGGACGGCGACAGATGATCCGTTGTGATGTTGTCTGGCAAAACCGCCAGCGGGCGCATGCCCTTGAGCATTTTCTCTCCGACCATGCCGCCTTCCCAGTATGGCGGGCGGCGAATGTAGGTGCTCATTTCGCGCCAGTCATACAGGGGATTGGTGTTGGCCTGCGCATCGCGGGTGATGTCGAACATGGGAATGTAGGTGCTGCGGAACTGCTCCGGCTTCACCGACTGTTTCACGATGGCGTCGATTTCGGCGTCATCCGGCCAGATGTCCTTCAGGGTGACGGGGTTTCCGTCTTTGTCGTGGCCCAACGCATCTTTTTCAATATCGAAGCGGATGGTTCCTGCAATCGCGTAGGCCACTACCAAAGGCGGTGACGCAAGAAACGCCTGCTTGGCGTAGGGGTGAATCCGGCCATCGAAGTTACGGTTACCGGAAAGCACCGCCGTCGCGTATAGATCGCGATCAACGACTTCTTTCTGAATGACAGGATCCAGCGCACCGCTCATGCCGTTACAGGTTGTACAGGCGAACGCCACCACGCCGAAGCCGAGATTTTCCAGTTCGGACAGCAGCTTGGCATCTTCCAGGTACATTTTGACGGTTTTGGAGCCCGGCGCCAGAGAGGACTTCACCCACGGCTTGCGGGTCAGGCCCAGTTTGTTGGCGTTGCGGGCAATCAGGCCGGCAGCCACCATGTTGCGCGGGTTGCTGGTGTTGGTGCAACTGGTGATGGCCGCGATGATAACGGCGCCATCGGGCATTTTGCCTTCTTCCAACTCCCACTCGCCAGCGATGCCACGCTCTTTCAATTCGGAGGTCGGCAAGTGCGCGTGCGGGTTGGAGGGGCCTGCCAGGGTGCGGGTGACGGTGGAGAGATCAAACGTCAGAACGCGCTCGTATTCGGCGGTTTTCAGAGCGTCTGCCCACAAACCAGTGTGCTTGGCGTACTTCTCTACCAGGGCCACCTGCTCATCTTCACGGCCGGTCAGCTTCAGATAGTCGATGGTCTGGCCGTCAATGTAGAACATCGCAGCCGTCGCACCGTATTCCGGTGTCATATTGGAGATGGTGGCGCGGTCACCTATGGTCAGGCTGTCTGCGCCTTCGCCGTAGAATTCCAGATAGGCACCCACCACGCGCTCCTTGCGCAGGAACTCGGTCAGGGCCAGTACCATGTCTGTGCTGGTGATGCCCGGCTGCAGCTTGCCTGTGAGCTCAACACCCACGATATCCGGCAGTCGCATCATGGAGGCACGGCCAAGCATCACGCTCTCGGCTTCCAGGCCGCCAACACCCACGGAGATAACGCCCAAGGCATCCACCATGGGGGTGTGGCTGTCTGTGCCTACACAGGTGTCCGGGAAGGCGACGCGCTTACCTTCGCCATCGGCACGCGCCTGAATTACCGGAGACATTTTCTCCAGGTTGATCTGGTGCATGATGCCGTTGCCGGGCGGGATCACATCCACGTTCTTGAACGCGGTTTTGGTCCAGTTGATGAAGTGGAAGCGGTCGTCGTTACGGCGGTCTTCGATGGCGCGGTTTTTCTCGAACGCATCTTCCTCGAAGCCGGCGTGTTCAACGGCCAGGGAATGATCCACGATTAGCTGCGTGGGAACCACCGGGTTCACTTTGGCGGGGTCACCGCCCTTCTCGGCAATGGCGTCGCGCAGGCCTGCGAGATCCACCAGGGCGGTCTGGCCCAGAATGTCGTGGCAGACCACACGAGCCGGGTACCAGGGAAAATCGAGATCGCGTTTGCGTTCGATGAGCTGTTTCAGGGAATCCGTCAGTGCATTCGGATTGCAGCGGCGAACAAGCTGCTCGGCCAGGATTCTGGAGGTGTACGGAAGTTTGTCGTAGGCGCCGGACTGGATGTCTTCCACGGCCTGGCGAGTGTCGAAATAATCCAGGTCGGTGCCTGGTAGGGGCTTACGGTAGTTTGTGTTCATGGGCGGTACTCTATGTTCAGTTATCCCCTCTCCCCCGGCCCCTCTCCCGCAAGGGGAGAGGGGAGACAAGATCGCTATCCCGGAAGGGAGAGTGGAGAGTAATAATTATCCCCTCCTCCCTCGCGGGGGACGGGAGTTCAATCTTTATCCCCTCTCCCCTCGCGGGAGAGGGTTAGGGAGAGGGGGAAGTTTCGTTTATGGCCGATTATCAATCGGTAGCCATTCAGCATGATCGGGGCCAGTGTAATCAGCACTCGGGCGGATAATCCGGTTATTGGCCCGCTGTTCCTTCACGTGGGCAGTCCAGCCGGATACCCGGGACATTACAAAAATCGGCGTGAACAGTTCAGTCGGGATGCCCATGAAGTGGTAAGTCGACGCATGGAAGAAGTCGGCGTTACAGAACAGCTTCTTCTCACGCCACATGACTTCTTCGCAACGCACGGATACTGGGTAAAGAACCGTGTCGCCTACTTCCTTGGCCAGTTTTTCAGACCACTTCTTGATGATCACGTTACGGGGATCCGACTCGGTGTAGACCGCGTGGCCGAAGCCCATGATTTTTTCCTTGCGGGCCAGCATGCCCATCAGGCCTTCTTCGGCTTCGTCGGCGCTCTGGAAACTCTGGATCAGCTCCATGGCCGCTTCATTGGCACCGCCGTGCAGCGGACCACGCAGGGTACCAATCGCGCCGGTTACGCAGCTGTGGATATCAGACAGCGTCGAGGCACATACACGCGCGGAGAAGGTGGAGGCGTTGAATTCGTGCTCGGCATAGAGAATCAGGGATACATTCATCACCCGCTCATGCAGCTCACTTGGCTTTTTGCCGTGCAGCAGCTCGAGGAAATGGCCACCGATGGAATCCACATCACTGTCAGTTTCAATGCGCACGCCTTCGTGGACGAAGCGGTACCAGTAGGTGATGATAGACGGGAACAGCGCCAGCAAGCGGTCGATCCTGTCGTCCTGTTCGCAGAAGTCCTGCTCGGTTTCCAGGGTACCCAGCATGGAAGCGCCAGTGCGCATTACGTCCATGGGATGGGCATCCTTGGGGATGTTTTCCAGAACGGTCTTCAGGGCGGCGGGCAATCCACGCAGCTTCTGAAGTTTTTTCTTGTAGGCATCCAGCTCTTGCTGGTTCGGCAATTTGCCGCGCAGCAGCAGGTAGGCTACTTCTTCAAACTGGGCGTTGTCCGCCAGATCGCTCACGTCGTAACCGCGATAGGTCAGGCCGGTTCCGGTTTGACCAACAGTGCACAGTGCCGTTTCACCAGCGACCTGACCGCGCAGACCTGCGCCACCTGATTTTTTTGCTTCAGCCATAGGTGCTCTCCCTTTATATTTATGATTGATCGGGTCTCGTTCGAGAAACCCGGTGGTCAAATCAATGCGTTATCAGGCCTTGATCAGCCCTTGGACTGCTGGAACAACTGGTCCAGCTTCTGCTCGAAATCGTGATAGTTCAGGTAATCGTAGAGTTCCATACGGGTCTGCATCAGATCCACCACGTCTTTCTGATCGCCCTTCTCCAGAATGCTTTGGTAAACCGTTACCGCGGCTTTATTCATGGCGCGGAAGGCGCTTAATGGGTACAGCACCATGGCAGCACCGGATTCGCCAAGCTCTTTACGATTATAAAGCGGCGTGGCGCCAAATTCGGTGATGTTGGCCAGCAGTGGAACGTCACCCAGGGCTTTGGAGAATGCCTTGTAGTGTTCCAGTTCGGTAACCGCTTCAGCGAAAATGCCATCGGCACCGGCTTCGATGCACGCTTTGGCGCGATCAATGGCTGCTTCCAGACCTTCTTTCTGGAAGGCATCGGTGCGGGCCATGATGAAGAAGTCTTTGTCTACCCTGGCGTCTGCAGCCGCTTTGATGCGATCGACCATTTCCTCTTTGGAAACAATTTCCTTGTTCGGGCGGTGTCCGCAGCGCTTCTGGGCTACCTGGTCTTCAATGTGCACAGCCGCTGCGCCGGCACGTTCCATCTGCTGGATAGTGCGGGCGATGTTGAACGCCCCACCCCAGCCAGTATCGATATCTACAAGCAACGGCAGGTCGGTTGCTGCGGTAATGCGGCGTACGTCTTCTACCACATCGTTCAGGCTGGTCATCCCCAGGTCGGGCAGGCCATAAGAGGCGTTCGCCACGCCGCCACCGGAAAGATAGATAGCCTGGTGCCCTGTTTTTTCCGCCATCATGGCAGCGTATGCGTTAATCGTGCCTACAATCTGTAGGGGCTTGTTGTCGTTCAGGGCTTTGCGGAAACGCGCGCCCGGGGAGAGCTTATTGGACATGTTTATTCCTCTCTTGTCAGATGGTTAAAGTGCCTTCCTGAATTTGCTTCTCAATATTTTTACGAGCGGCGTTGATATGCCTTTTCATCAGAAATTCTGCGAGTTCACCATCACGCTGGGCAATGGCTTCTACAATTCGGCGGTGCTCGCCAAGCGCACGGTGGGGGCGACCGGCGGAGGTGCTTAACCGGTAGCGGTACATTCGCACCATATAATAGAGATCACCCAAGAGCATCTGAGCCAGTTTTGTATTCCGGCTACCGGTGGCAATGCGGTGGTGAAAGTCGTAATCCCCTTCAGCCTGATAATAGGCCTGCCCACGAGCTTCGTCGATCATGGTTTCGTGGGCATCCAGAGTGGCCTGGAGGTCGGCAATTTCCTGGTCGGTCATGCGTTCGGCGGCCTGGCGCGCAGCCAGACCTTCCATGACTTCACGAATACGGTATAGCTCAACCAGCTCCGACGCGCTCACTGAGACAACTTTTACGCCCGCATGGGGACGACGAACCAGAAGCCCGCGAGACTCAAGGCGGCCAAGAGCCTCTCGGAGCGGGCCGCGCGTCAACTCAAAGCGTGAACAGAGATCCAGCTCACCGATTTTGTCACCCGGCGCAAGATCCCCTTTGACGATTGCCGTTTGCAGACAATCGAAAGCCTCATCGGCACGGGTGTAGGTTTGAGATGTGATATCCGGCATAGTTTGTCGACAATCTGGATGCAATATCGACAAAAATATCCCGTAAAGCCCACTTTGTCAACAATGCGGCAGGCACATTGTCAACAATCCGCAAGAGCTGGCACCCTAATCAGGCACGTCTCAATAGAGCTTGCGTTCAGACATAGGTGGCGGTGAATACTGGTACACCCAGGTTTCTGTGAGCGGCTCATCGCCCAGGCGCAGAAACAGCCGAATATTAATGGGCTCTTCAGAGTCCCCCGGAACCAGATCAAACATGGCCCGATACCCGTTGATTGCAGACAATGGCCTTGCTGAGGTTATTTCCACTTCGCCCCGGCTTGCACTGATGACAGCCTCTACCTCCGCATCACCGCCCAGCATATCCAACACGCCCCCGGCAAAGTCCACTGCAAAGCGCCAGGAGAAATATTCCCGTTTTTGACCAACCACGCCGCCCAGCCCGGTACGCGTTGCCCGCACGATCGCAAGATCTCGCGGATTCACTGGCGCCCGCTCACCCCAATGCAGCCGGTAAGAAAACAGATATTCCTGTTCCGGTTTCAGCGGCGTTTCTGGATGCCAGAACGCAACGATGTTGTCGAAAGTCTCATCAACGGTGGGGATTTCCACCAGATCAATACTGCCCTTACCCCACTCGCCTCTTGGCTGCACCCATACGCTGGGGCGGCGTTCATAGAACACGCCATCGTCCTGGTAGTGATCAAAGTTACGGTCACGCTGCAGCAAACCGAAACCTTGGGGATTGTTATCACTGAAACTGTTGAAACGCAGGTGTGCCGGGTTGTCCAGTGGTCGCCAAAGCCACTCACCACTGCCCGAAAGCATAGCCAGGCCGTCAGAGTCGTGGATCTCCGGGCGCCAGTCGTAATCCATACGCCGGTTGTTTTCACCTACCTGATACATGCTAGTGAGGGGTGCAATGCCGGCCCGTTTCATTTCAGTACGTGGATACAGCGCAACATCGACATCCATCACCATATTGCTGCCCGGGTCAAGAACAAAGGCGTAGGCACCGGCAGTGCTGGGCGAATCAAGCAACGCCCATACCCGCATTACCTGGCTCCCCGGCTGCGGTTTTTCGAGCCAGAAGGCACTGAACCGTGGAAACTCCTCCTCTCCGTTTACAGCAGTATCAATAGCAAGCCCCCGTGCAGACATCCCGTACTGCATTTCCGAACCCACCGCGCGGAAATAGCTGGCACCGAGAAAAGCCGCAAGATCCAGGGAGAAGTTGGTTTGATAATGCAGGCGAAAGCCGGCATAGCCGAGGTCGCCCGGCAGATTGCCAAGGGGTTGTTCGCCTTCGTAATCAAAAAATTCGGGGTTGTAGCGAAGCGTGGTTGCCTTGCCGTCAATCACCTCATGAATGGTGACCGGAGACTGAAAATACAGCCCCAGATGAAACAGCTGTGCCTGAAAGGCAGAATCGCTATCAGCCCACAACGCGTGATCCTTGCGGAACCGGATAGCCTGGTAGTCGTCCCAGGAGAGCTGTTTCAACCTCTGAGGCAACTCACCTTCCTGGGATATATAAGGGTGAGCAGCCAGTTCCCGTGCGTGGCCTTTCAGCCAGGCGTAACTGAAGGGTTTTTCGCTATTATCGCTGCTTATCTCCGATTCACGCGCCCAAGCGAGGGGTGCAAGCGGCAGAGCACTGGCTCCAAGCCCTGCTATCAGCGTTTTCATAAGCGTACGTCGATCCATAGCCTTTCTCCTACTCACTTTATTTGGCTTGAGCGCTCAGCCGCGCTATGCACCGGCCCCAGAAGCTGCCAGGTGTACCGCGCCAGGCCCCCTCATGCAGTGCTTTAAGTGATTGCCGGTCTCGGACGATCTGGCTCATTTCGGAACGTGAAAGCGCATCAGGCCCTTCCTTAAGACACCGGGCCACACACGCCTCCAGCTCCGCCTTACGCGAGCCATGCCTGTGGTCCCAGGCCAACGCCTGGTGCAGGCGATTGTGATCAAGCCGCAGCACGGCTTGTTCAAGCGGCGTAAGGGTTGGATTTGCAAGCTCGCGGGAGCGATACCAGACAGCATCTTCAAGAAGCGACATGGCAATGCTTTCCTCAGGTATAAGCAGGAGCCTGCGCTTTTTCATAGCCTGCCCAAGTGAATTCCGGCTGAGATACACGGCCGTCGGCGCCGCCAGAATCAGCGGCAGGGCAACAGGCAACGACCAGAGGAAAAACATCGTATCCAGACTCCAGGCAAATGCGGACCAGCCTCCAGCCAGCAACATCCCGGGTAGCTGGGTAATGAAGGCTTCCTTCCAACCTGTTTCCTCAGTGCGGTTCTGTCCCGCCCATTGCAGGGAAACATTCAACAAAGCCGAGACCACGTAGCGGCTGTGTGCCCACATGCGCACCGGCGCCAGTAACACTGAAATTATAATTTCCAGTATTACGCTGCAGAACAGACGGAACAGGCCACCGAACTCTTTGGTGAATCTGTGAATCATCGCGTCGAGAATGGCCAGAAATTTTGGCAGAAACAGTAGGGCCAGGGTACTCAGGGCAAGACCCAGCGCCCACTCGGGCCGCCACTCAGGCCACAGAGGGAAAAGACCCTGATGACCATCGGGAAAATACTCGATGGGCGACAGAGTCATTTGGGCGGCTGCAATCGTGGTAAGAATCAAAAAGCCCAGCCACAGCGGTGAAGCTACGTAGGCCATGATGCCGTTCAGAAACGCCATGCGGTGGGCGAAGCGCAGCCCGGGTTCCCGCAACATAACCCACAGGTGCTGAAGGTTGCCTTTGGCCCAGCGGCTGTCCCGCGACAGTTCGTCGGCCAACGTAGGTGGCGACTCTTCGTAGCTGCCCCCCAGCCCCGGCTCCAGCCAGACTTCGTAGCCAGCTCGCCCCATGTACGCAGCCTCAACAAAATCGTGGCTCATGATTGGCCCGCCAAAGATTCCGATACCGGGTAGCTTGCGCAGCCCGCAGTGATTCATGAAGGGTTCAATACGAAGAATGGCATTATGGCCCCAGAATGCGGCATCTCCCATCTGGATTGCCGCCAGCCCATTAGCAAACAACGTGGAATAGAACCGGTTGGTGAACTGCTGAATCCGGGCGAACAGTGATTGGCCGTTGATGATGTTCGGGTTGGTTTGCAGAATTCCCACGCCGGGCTCACGTTCCATGAGCCGAACCATGCGCACTATGGTGCTGCCGGTCATCAGGCTGTCGGCATCCAGCACCACCATATACTTGCAGCGCTTGCCCCAGCGGCGAAGAAAATCGGCTACGTTGCCGCTTTTGTAATTGAGGTTCACCGGGCGCCGGCGATAGAAAATCCTGCCCTCACCACCAAGATCTTTAACCAATTGATTCCAGGCAACCTGCTCTTCCAGCCATACATCGGGATTCCGGCTGTCAGAGAGTATGTAAAACTCGAAGTGTTCGATCTGGCCTGTACGTTCGATGTCACGGTACACGGCTTTAAGTCCGCTTAACGTCCAGTGCACAGGCTCGTGATAGATTGGCAGCAGAACGGCGGCTTTCGCCAGCGGCGTTTCCAGTAACTCTGCTTCTGTATGGCGCTTAAGAATTGAGTGACGATCACCGCCCATCAGCCGGATCACAAACCCGAATACTGCCGTCCAGAACCCGACCGCAATCCAGGCATAAAGAATGGCAAAAAGCACCAGCATACCGATTTCCAGCGGGGTGCCACCGTGATATGGCAGGACCCAGAGCAGGTAATAAGACGCAACAGCGGTTTGACCGAAAACAAACAGCATCAACACAGCGCGGCGCAGGTTCGCAACCATTCGCCAACGATGCTTCACGGGGTTGCCCGTTTTCGTGCTATCCACGGGTGCGGTACCCAATGCTGCCACGGCAAAGAGGTGGAGCTACGGTGGGCGTTGGTGCATATGGAATCGTAAAGTAGTCCGGCAATCTGCTCATGGTGCTTTCCAACAGACGCGCACCATACCCTCGCTCGCCCGTTGCGTCACCCGAGATCTCACCATCCTCGGCTACGGCATCGTCAATGAGCTGCAACATCTGGCGGCAGCGATCACTGGTCATTTCGACACCAGCCTCACACAGATAGTTATACACACGGCTGAATACATGCTGGAAGGAAATTTCTTCCATATTCGTCTCCCTGCCTGTTAATGGCTGCATGCTACTACAATTGATCTGACCAGCGCTTCGTTACTGAGGTTTTCCGCGAAGGTCTGTCGCCGGCCCAAGTAGATACGTCCATGTCTCCGTCACGGGCTTGCCATCCTTGTTCAGCAAACCCCGCAGAGTGAGTGGTTTCTCTTCTGGTGGCTTTGCCAGAATTGACAGGCGCCATATATCAACGACCTCAATGTACTCAACAAAATGCTCAATCACTTCAACCCCTTCACCACCACTAACCTGGCTGACAACCGCTGCACCCGGACGAAGCCCGGCAAGCTCACCGCCTTTAAAATCAACAATCAGTCGTAAGGCGTCGCCCGATTTATCGTTCACCGTATCCTTGCCCACAAAAGTACTCACGGCATGGCCACTGGACTGGCCGGTGATTTCAGGCTCACCAAAGGCCACTGAGTATTTCAGTCGGCGGGTTTCACCGGCTTTTACCGGCTGATCCGGCTTGAAGAAGGCCACAATGTTATCGTTGGTTTCCGAGCGGGAAGGGATTTCAACAAGCACAACTTCCCCCTTACCCCAACCCTCATTGTCTTCGCCAAGAGGTTCTACCCACATACTTGGCCGACGGTCATAGCGGGCTTCGCTGTCCTGAAAGTCGTCAAATTTTCGATCGCGCTGAATCAGGCCGAAGCCGCTCAGTTTTTGTACATGGTGGTAATTCAACTGCAGCTCGGCAGGATTAACCAGCGGACGCCAGAGCCATTCACCGGATTCGCCGTCGTTGATCAGCAGGCCATTGGAATCGTGCACCTGCGGGCGCCATTCTCCGCGGGGGCGCAGTGTGTTATCGCCGAAGTAAAACATGGATGTGAGCGGTGCCTGGCCCAACTGCTCAATGTCATCCCGGAAAAACAGCTCCGCAGTCACATCCATTTTGGTGTTTTTGCCCGGATGGATTTCGAAGCGGTATGCGCCCGCGAGGCTTGGGCCGTCCAACAGGCCGTATACAACCATGACGTTGCTGTCTGCTTTCGGGTGTTCCATCCAGAACTCGGTGAATGCCGGGAATTCCTCACCGGATGGCAGGCCGGTGTCGACCGCTATTCCACGGCCTGAAAGCCCGAAGTTCTGATTCGCACCCACACCACGAAAGTAACTTGCGCCGCCGAACACCAGAAACTGTTTTTGCACGCCCTTACCAGACAAGGGATAGGTTAGCTTGAAGCCAGCGTAACCCAGGTCGGCAGGAATGCGTTTGGCAAGCTCAGGGCTGGGATAATCAAACCGGCTTTTATCAAACCCGATCGGACGCGCACCTTCGCTGTCGATAACATTGAGCTTTACCGCATTGGTGTAAAAGCTTCCTTGGGGAATCATCATCACCTGAAACCGCGACCCGCCAGAACGCCAAAGACTCTGATCGGGATTGAAGCGGATCGACTGGTAATCTGCGTAGCTCAGGTTTCGGAGAAAATCGGGCGCCTGCGCGGGTCTCTCATAGGTCTCTCCGGCCAGGGCTTTGGCTTTTTCAGTGACATCTTGGAAGCCGAACGCCTGAGCGTAACCGGAAAGCGCCATCAGAACGAAAAGAAACAACAATACGGGCAGCCGTGGTCCAATCATCGCGAAATCCCTTGTAAACCAACCTGTAAATGTAACACCTGCTATACAGCAGGCCTCAAGTGACATCTTGGTAACAAGGGATTAGAAAAACAACAGATTGGCAGAGGGATCGGTGCTCAGATGCCGACCGAAATCGAGAACGAAAGATCCGGGCTGGTGGGCATCAGCAGCGCCGCATTGGATGCGTTGAGCATCTGGCCAATACTCATGTCGGCATGAAAATCCCGGGAGTAGAGCTGCAGAGAGATTTCGCCGGTGCTGGTGCTGCCAAATCGGTCAGGTTGGGCCGCCGAATATGGCGCCCAGCCCTGCAGTAAGGAAAACGTGATGGCGGAGTTAAGTTCGGATGCAAACGGCCAATGGTAGCTTGGGCTGCGGGCATTCATCCGCAGCCACCCACCTTTGGCCACACGCACCGACTGGCCATTAAACCCCCGCATCATGCTCGGGCCCGCAATACCAAGATACTCGGAGGATGGCAGGTCTTCGGGTGCAAACTGATAGCGCCCGTTCAGCCCGAGATTCCAGCTCAGTACTTCCCGGCTGAGAGAGGCCGCCACGGCCAGCTTGTGGAAGCCGTCCGCATCACGGCTTTGACCCGATGCGTTTATGGTCTCTTCAGAATCCAGCCCGCCAATGGCTGTCAGGGATGTGGTTACGTAAAGCCCCCCGAATAACTCCCGGGAAGTAGAACCTTGAAGCCCAAAACTTGAGAGCTGATGAGTGGAATCCTCAACCCAGACGGAATCTTCAAACGCGCTGCTCTTGCCACGGGTGTGGGAAAAAACGCCCCCAATCTCAACACCCTGCCACGACCAGAGCGAACGGTTACCCGTTACCTTCAGGTTGCGGCGCTCTCCCCTGGTGTCATAACGCTGCCCCGAACCGTTTACCGCGCCGGAATAATCCCTGTTTTCAAGATCTATCCGAAAGTCGCTGCCTGCCAGCGGGAAGGCGTATCGCAACGCAAGTGATGTGGACTCGGCACTGCCCTGCCGGGCAACGGAATCGCTGAAATTCAGACCGATCACGTGCTGGGACCAGATCAGATTATTGCTCGTGACATTAATGCGACCATCCGCTTTGTCGCTGGTCTGGCTGGAATCACCAGAAAACTCCAAATGGGAAGCAACGTAACGGGTAACCGACTGAAGAAGATCTGCAGGATACAGATCCCACAAGGGCGACTCGGCAGGCGATCTTACGTTGTTCGCTGAAACCTGGCCGGCAAAAATGCCAAAAACCAGAGCTACCAGCAGCGTACGTCCCACAAGAAAGCCTCATTGAAGTGTAAAATCGAAATTACAGTGCTATTAAAAACGCCTCGCTACTGTAAAAAAACACAACGTCAGAATCCAGTGGAAGTTGCCAAAAATTACAATTTTAACATTCTTAAAAACAGTAAGTTATAGCGACGTTTGCATGTTAAGTATTAGATATGACAGGCAATTTATGCAAACAGTGTGACCTGACTCTGCAATTACAAAACGTAATGAATCCTGCGCGCCCTCTCCTTTCAGATAAATAACTTGGTAAACTCGCGTCAAATTATGGAAACGCTACGAATCCCGACCAAAGGATGAACAAGATGATCAAAAAGTGCCTCTTCCCAGTTGCCGGTTACGGCACCCGCTTTCTGCCTGCCACGAAAGCGATGCCGAAAGAAATTCTGCCCATCGTTAACAAGCCACTGGTGCAGTACGGGGTTGAAGAAGCAGCCGAAGCCGGTATTCATGAGTTCGGTTTTGTAACTGGCCGTGGCAAGCGAGCAATTGAAGATCATTTTGACATCAGCTACGAGCTCGAGCACCAGATTGCGGGTTCCGGCAAAGAAGGACTGCTGACCTCCATCCGGGACCTGATTGACCACAACACCTTTGCCTTTACTCGCCAGGTTGAGATGAAAGGGCTCGGCCATGCAATTCTGAGCGGCCGGAACCTGATGGGCGACAACCCGTTTGCCGTGGTACTTGCAGATGACTTTTGTATTGGCCCGGGAGAAGGCGAAGACGGCGTATTGACACAAATGGTTAAACTGTACAACCAGTTCCGTTGCTCCATTGTTGCCATTGAAGAAGTGCCGGCGGATGAAACCCACAAGTACGGCGTGATTGCCGGTGAGTCCATGAAAGACGGTCTTTACCGCATCACTGACATGGTTGAGAAGCCTTCGCCGGAAGATGCGCCGAGTAATCTGGCGATCATCGGCCGTTACATTCTCACACCGGATATTTTCGATATTCTGGAGCGTACGCCGGCGGGTAAAAATGGTGAGATTCAGATTACCGATGCGCTACTCGAACAGGCAAAAAACGGCTGCGTACTGGCCTATCAGTTCAAAGGCCAACGCTTTGACTGCGGCAGTATTGACGGGTTTGTAGAAGCCACCAACTACGTGTACGAGAACATCTATAAAAAGCAGAAGTAACGGGCTACCGCCGGGCCGCCTGCTCAGGCGCCCAGAATCTGAAGAATCATGCGCCGGTTTTCCGCAGTTGTCTTTCGGAACCGGCGCAGAAGCTCACTCTCTTCATCCGAGAGCTGAACCCGGTTTATCTCTTGCTCCAGTTCTTTCAGTGCCTTGGAGAGATCGTCGCTGCTGCTAAAAGCCAACCCCGGCAACTCAAGTTGCCCGCAGTCTCCGGGCTCGGTCAGGTCCAGAAGATCTTCCAGAGGGGTTTCCGTTTTTATACAGAAATCCAGCAATGCTGAAACGTCCGGATAGGTGCGCTGCCTCGCATCTGCAGCCTCCCAACTTATAACCTCAGCCTCGTCGACGCCGCATATCTCCGCAACATCCTGGCAGGACAAATGCCTGTCTCGCGCATTCGCCGCAACCGGCGGTTGAATGTCTGCAGGTACCGCATGGTATTCGCCTCTGCAAGATTGTCCTGAAAAGTGAGTTAATCAGAAAATGTAGCGTACATACAGCTCTATGCATAATCTGCCTATACTGGGTTGAACGAAATCACACAGGAACTCTATGACTTCTTACACATTGGATACTGAAGCCGCCTGGAAGCTGATTTTGCAGGCAATGAACCGCACAGGCCTGACCCTTAACTGGCCCGGTTCAGATGAGCCTGCGCTGGAGCTAAACAGCAACGGTGAGTGCCGCTTGCTGATACCCGCCGAAGATAATGCCAAAGCCTTACTGGACACATTTCTACCCTTGTGCCAACCACGTGCTGCCGGAACAGCCCAGCACGTTATCGCTCAGCTGGGACAAAGCCTGGATGGCCGAATTGCGACAGCTACGGGCCACTCCCGCTTTATCAACGGCAAAGACGGAATTGTTCACCTGCATCGAATCCGGGCACTATCGGATGCGGTGGTTGTTGGCGCTGGCACTGCGACCACGGACAATCCGCGCCTGACAGTGCGCTGTGCCAGTGGGGCAAACCCGGTAAGAGTGGTTATAGACCGCAACCGCAGGGTGCCTGACAGCCACCATCTATTCACGGATGGTGAGGCGCCGACACTGCGGCTTGTGGCTGGCCACTACAAACCCGGCCTCGCACATTGCGATGGCCCGGGCACCGTGACAGAGATTCCCTGCCTGGGCTGCGGATCAGCGCCGGCGGATCCGCAACTGATCCTCAAGGTTTTGGCAGACTTTGATCTGCGAAAAATCTTTGTGGAAGGCGGGGGGCTGACTGTTTCGAAGTTTCTTCAGGCAGGTTTGCTGGACCGCCTTCATGTGATGGTTGCGCCAATGATTATAGGCAGCGGCCGACCGGCGTTTTCATTGCCCGAAATCGATTTTCTGGAAGATGCCCTCAGGCCGGAAGCCCAGTTCGTAAACCTTGGCACAGACATGCTGTTTGATCTGGATTTCAGCGTTGCCTTGCCCGCGAACTGAATAAAAACAGGCCGCCGGGCAAGCTGGAGACAAATATCAGCGCCCCATAGACCACACTCAGAGCCACGCCCTGCTCCGCTGGCAAGCCAACCATTGGCCATAGAATAACCGCTGCACCTTCGCGAATACCCCAGCCAGACATTGTGAACGGAATCACCATACTGAGTAGAAGAAGGCTGCACAGTGCCGCAACCACGCCAACTGATGTCAGATCTGTCAGGTAGCCTGCGCCCTTTGCCAGCACGAGAAACACCGCCAGATAACTTGCTACCACAAGAAGAGATGACAGAAGTTGCCACGGGAGCGCAGGCCATGACGCAAGGGTGCGCTTCAGATCCCCGCGTAGCGTGGCGAAATAGGTGGATATGCGACGGCTTCTCTGTGTAAAAAACCATACCAACAGAACCAAGACCGCTGCGCCTGACAGCAGCCAGAACAGTGGGCTACGAGGATCAGAACCCATGGAATCAGTGCCCTCAAATCTACCCGTAACAATCAGCCACGACAGGCCGGTTACAACCACCCCCGCCAGTACAATTTGCCCGGACAAACGCTCTATCGCAACACCATGAGCCGCTGCCAGCCGGTTTTTGGAATCAGCACCGTGGCGAAACGCACGATTCACATCACCCAGAACGCCGCCCGGCAAAACCTGGTTGGTAAACGAAGCGAGGTAATATTCCCGCACTGCCTGCCTGTAAGGTATCGGTATTCCCAGAAGGGCTGCGGTATAACGCCAGCGCCAGGCCGACAAAAATACCTGACCAACCCCTAAAACGAGCCCCGTGATCAACGCAACCGGTGGAATTCGGGTGAGCTCGCCAAGCAGCTTTTCCACCTCCACAAACAACAAGACAGCCACGATGATCAACGCGGTCGTCAGCCACTTCAAGGCGATGCCAAACCCTGTGTTGCTTAGAAAACTCATGCTGGCGGCAGACCAAGCACGTCCTGATGACATACAGTGATTTCAAGCTCACCCGCTGCCAATTGCTGCTTTCTGGCCGCAAACCAGGCATCCATTTGATCCGCATCACCCGGGCTTTGTTGCTTGGCTGCGGTTACCCAGCCTTCCATGAGCATGCTAATCAACGTTGCGTCTTTGTTGCTGAGGTGCCAGGGGGTTTCGACAACCTTCACCTCATAACCTTGCGAATTCAGTTTGTCTGCCAGCACAGTGGCAGCCTCCGGCCCCAGCGCGGCGCCGGTCCCTTTATCGCCATGCTGGTGCTGATTTACCAGCTCCTGCAACAACGAGTCATGTTCGTGGGCCGGCGACAGCGCAAAAGCGCCGGTATAACTCAGCACAACCAGAATGGCCGCCTGCGTTGAAATCACTTCGGCCGCAAAGGCTTCCAGCCAGGCTTCAGAAACAAGATCGATGAGCGCCGAGGCTGTCACAACTAATGTGTCATCAGGGAGAAATCCCTCAAAATCCTCCGGCATTAAACGACGTTGCACGATTTCATAGGGTGTATTGAACTGATCCACTCTGCGAGCAGCTTCGGCCAGCAGGTTTTCATCCTGATCAACCAACACCCATTCCTGTGGTGTTGATAATGCAGAAGCAAGATAAGCCGCATTTGAGCCGCGGCCGGTGCCAACATCCACAATCCTGACCTGGCCCTGATGATTGGCGGTATCTTCAATCCATTGGCTCAATCGCTGCGCCAGGCCCACGGAGCGCGCACGATGATCTGCGGCTTCGCGCGCTAACAGCCATTCTCCGGCAAAAACCGTGTCACGATGGCATTGATCAAAATAACCAAGTCCCTCCAGAAACAGGCTTGCCGTATCTGCCCAGCTTCTTAGGTTGCCAGACTCGCCTTCAGCATGTGCGCGGGCAAGCTCAAGGGCTTCAGAATCGCCGAGCCATGTTCGCAGGCGGTCTTGTAGTGCACCCGCATCCCCGGCCGTGTACAAAACGACGCCAGGCCGGGCGCCGGTATGTTTCAGGGCACCGCCATCCGATGAAATGATCGGAAGGCCCGCTGCCAGGGCTTCATCAATCACCATGCCATAACCTTCATACAGCGACGGCAACACAAACAAATCCGCCTTCCGATACAGGCTCGCGAGGTGCTGCCCATCAACCTCCCCAGCGAGGTCAACTCGAGCACTGAGGTCTGATTCATCAATCTTCTGTCGCACGCCATCCGCATAGGCCGGATCGCGTTCGCATGAACCTGCAAGGGTGCAGTGCCAGGGCAGACCGTCCAGCCCGGCAAGAGCTTCCACCAAATGGTGCTGAGCTTTGCGCAGAGACAGATGCGCAACACAGAGAATGTGAGGTGCAGTCAACTCCCGAGACTTCTGGCTATAGGTAGAGACTTCAGTTTCAGCCGGCAACGCACTGCCCGCCGGGCTTTCCACCCCGGGCTCGGCCGTTTGAATACGCCCAGCGGAAACTCCGTAATCTTCGAGCCGGGAGGCCGTATATGCGCTGGTTGTGAAAACGTCCCGGACGGTTTTCAGCGCCTGTTTCTCGCTTTCATAAAACCAATCCCTCTCACTCTGGCTTAATCCGGTCTCGTCCGCCAATGGGTGATGAATGAGCGCAGTGAGGCGCAGCCGCTGAGCATGGTTTTCGAGTACGTCGGGCATCGCACTCATGGCAAGCCCGTCCAGAATTACCCGAGAGCCGTCTGCAAGCTGTGAGAGCAGGCAATCCATTGAATGTGCTGCGACGGCATCCGGCTTGGGAAACCTGCCGGGCAACCCTGTTACTACAGCTTTCGTGCCGGCTCGATTCAATGCTTCAACCAGTTTCCGTACATAGCGATAACCGCCGGTGTTCTGATCAGGGTCTCCAGGCACCACAAAGTGCAGGGCCGTGTCAGATTCCGGCATGGTAACTGGCCCAGGCAATGTGCGACTCCGCAAGCGTTACCTTCAACGCACAGACGGCTTTTGCAGTTTCACCCAGGCGCCCTGTACGAATAGCCGTTGCCATGCGGTCGAACACTTTCTTTGCCATGAATTCGGTGGTGGTATTGCGGCCCTGGAAATCCTCGATATCGTCGAGGTTCTTCATGTTGAATTCGCTCAACACTTGCTTGAGAACCTCCGACGCCAGGCCGATATCGATAACAAGATCGTCTTTATCCAGCTCATGGCGTTCGAATGTCATATCAACCACGTAGGTGGCCCCATGGGTTTTTTGTGCCGTGCCAAAAATTTCACCATTGAAGCTGTGTGCGATCATCATGTGATCCCGGACGGTAAGACTGAACATAACAAGCTCCTCAGTATTTTATACGGTGACACAGCGTATCACTGCTTTTCGCAAGAATCCGGCTCATGGTTTCAGGCATCTGTTCAAAGCCGCTCTCACCGCTAATCAGGTGATCCAGAACGTCGTGTTGCAGTAATTCCAGCGCCAGTTCAAGGCGTTTACGGTAGGTCCACCGGGGCTGGTGCGCAGGCGGAATCTGACCAACCTGGCTTGACCGCAAAGTTAGCCTGCGGGCGTGAAATGCTGAGCCAAGCGGGACGGAAACAGGTGTGTCGCCATACCAGCTCATTTCAAGCACCGTTGCCTCCTGCCCTGCCAGCGCAAGCGCGGTGACAAGGCCGGATTCATGCCCGCTGGCGTGGATAACGAGATCGTGGCTATCTGCCGATGTTTCCGCTGCAAACTCCAGCCCTAAAGCCTCCGCAACAGCAGCCCGGGCCGGATTGGTATCGATCGCGGTAACCTGTGTTCCAGGAATACGGCTGGCGAGCCAGCTCACAAGAAGTCCAACCACGCCGAGGCCCACCACCGCGATGCGATCACCCACTGCCGGCGTGGCATCCCAAAGGCCGTTGATGGCAGTTTCCATATTCGCCGCCAGAATAGCCCGCTTTGGTGGGACTCCAGCCGGGATAGGCGTCACTGCACTGGCCGGCACTGAATAAACCGCCTGATGGGGGAAGAGACAAAACACCGTTTTTCCAACCAGTTCATCCGGCCCTTCAAGCACTTGCCCCACATTGGCATACCCGTACTTGACCGGCCACGGAAACGCTCCCTCCTGATAAGGAGCTCGCATGCGATCGAACTCGCTTTGTGGAACCTGGCCGTTGAACACCAGGGATTCCGTACCCCTGCTGACGCCAGACCATAGCGTTTGTACGACAACCCAGGGTTCGGTGTTATTCGGTTGGCCGGACGCCACCGGCGCCTCCAGAATACGACCTTCCCCGGGCCCCGTTGTCCAGAAGGCCCGGGAGGTGGATTGCTCTGTTGCAAAACTGAAACCGGAACTCATCCTGTATTTCCTGTGTCGTTATGGTTAATTGGATAACCCCGTGGCCCTTCAGATCACTCTTTAGATAATTCTTTAGATAATTCTTTAGATAATTCTTCCCACAACTCTGAAACGGATTCGCTGTCGTATGCAATAACCTGTTCCGGAAACTATAGTTGTGAATAACCCACCGCCACAGATTTGCGCCGAAAAGCTCGATACCGAAGCCTATACACTGGAGCCCTGTTATGGATTCTGAAAGGCCGCCGAAACAGCCCTCACTGGCCGCCACAACACCCAGCAGCATACCAGTACCAGCCTGGGCCGATCTGCTCTGGGGCGCAGCATTTACCGCTTTGTGGACAGTTTTTGCAGCCAATCTGTTTCCATCATCATGGTCGATGTTTGCAATCGCAACCCTGATATACGGTTCTATCTGCGTTGCCGTGTTAACAAACTGGCCGGCCCGGAAAGATTTTGGCTGGGCAAACCGGGCTACCCTTTTTCGAAGTAGCCTTATTGTCGCGCTGGTGGCCGTATCGCCGTTCACCTCCGCACCCTCCTCCGACTATGCGCTCTGGCTCTATGCCATTGGCGCTCTGCTTGCCCTGATTCTCGACGGCGTTGATGGCAAGATTGCCCGGGTGACCAATACCGGGAGCGAATTCGGTGCTCGTTTTGATATGGAAATGGATGCGCTGCTGATTCTTGGGCTATGTCTGGCTGTGGTGGTAAGCGGCAAAGCCGGTGCCTGGGTTCTCGCACTGGGGCTTATGCGCTACCTGTTTGTGGCCGCATCATCCATGCTGAACTGGCTCAACCGCCCATTGCCCGAAAGCTTCCGGCGCAAAACCGTCTGCGTGTGGCAGATCGCCACCTTGATGGTCGCTGTTCTGCCGGCGATTCCCCCCCTGTTCGCCAGCCTAACGTTGGCAACGGCCCTATTGTTGCTCGCCTGGTCGTTTCTGACAGACGTTTACTGGCTTTATGAGAGGAGGTTTCACCATGAAACGGTCTGATTTTTTCGCTTTTTTAGCGCTGGCATCTTTTTCAGGCACTGCAAGCTTGGCATCCGCCGCGCCCGTCCGGTTTGAGGTGGACGATGAGCATTTCTCAATGGTTTTCGACATCATGCACACTGGTTACGCCCCGGCGCTGGTGGGGGATGAGATTAATCTTCGGTTTGGCTTTGAGGCAATTAAGGATTCTGGCTGGTTTTAGGCCTTTTTGTGAAGTCGATCACAGGAATCACCCACGCCATTACATTTTTTGACTATATTTTAGCCGGTACGGACTAATTAGCAGTATGTTTGTCAGACAACCCAATAATAGAAAAGGACAGACGAATGCCCCAAAAGGCGCTCGTAGTCAGCTTGGTTTTAGCCTCTATGGTGGTAGGTACTGGGTACCTGTTGTCAGCGGACAACCGCTTCGGTTTTAGTTGGGACACAGAAACCCAAGCGAATGAAGGCCGACAGAAAAGTCCCAGCCTTGGCACCACGCCAAAAGCCACTTGGGCAACTGCCGGCCTTCAGCAAAAACCACCTTCCGACAATCCGGTTGGGTTTATGCTGGCCAAGGTAGCGGACCAGTATGCCCAGTCCGTTCGTTATCCGCCCTGGTCGGTGCCTTTAACTGAAGCTCAGGCAGCGGGTTACCGCGGCAACCACTACGAGCCTGTGGTGCTGCCGCTGGAAAACGGCGGCCAGTTTACCGTCACCCTAGACAAGTTCCGCTTTACTCGGGGTGAAGACATCCTTGTTGTTGCCTCCTTACAAGGGCCTCAAGTGATGGGTTATTCACTTCAGGCGACCCTTGAACACCCTGAATCCAGGGAAGCAGCCGAGAGCGCAGCCCTGGAGCAGGATGGCCAGACAGGTTACTACCAGGGCAGCCTGACCACGGACCAGGAGCCCGGAGAATACCGGCTGATCGTCGAGGCAACCGTCGACGGAAAACCTGTGCGACATGCCTCCAGCCTTACCATCGAACCCTATCTGGGAGACTTTGAGGGGATCGAGGATACCTACCTCAGCAACAACAATCTGGTGATTCCCGTCACCTTTTCGCCACAGGCATCGGGCTTTTATGCGTTGTCTGCCCAGCTTTACAACGGCCAGCAACCTGTCGCACAGCTTCAGGCTGAGAAAAGGCTCGACCGCACCTCAGGCACAGTGTCACTGAAAGCTCACGGCACGGTGCTTGCCAACAAATCGTTCAATGGAAAGTTCCAGCTGCGCAACTTGCAGATAAGGCAGTTGCCTGCCAACCCCGGTGACCGCACCCACTACGCTTTCGGCCCGGATGACGGCTACGACTTTGAACCACCAGACCTTGATGACCTCAAGGATACACCGGCGGTAAATCCCGAATCGGAACAGCGTGCAGCTCTGCTGAGACAGCTGGCTGACAAGTTCTGAGGTGCCAAAACAATAACCAAGCAAAACGGAGCAATCATGACAACAATAAAAACCCGATCTGCCTGTAAAATTGCGCTGGCGACGGCGCTCACCAGCACTATGATAATGGCCGGAACCGCGCAGGCGCAGCTTGCCGGACACAACGTGATTCTGGTTCACGGCTTTCAGATGGAAGACCTTGAGGCGCCACCCGCCAACCTGCAGGCGATCAGAGACGCCGGCGAGGATTACTGGCGGACATTCTGGCTATCCCGCTCAGAAGCCCGTGTTGACTGGCCAAGCGACGGCAGGATTGAAGGCAGCATTGCGCAGAGGGCCTATGAGCAAATGCGTGAAATCAGCCAACAGGGCCTGTGCAATGACTTCTGCATAGTGGTCTCACACTCGACTGGCGATCTGGTCACCCGCTACCTTCTGGAAAACCAGGCTCGCTGGTTACAGAACGAGGGTTTGCCACCGCTGAAAATCCTCGCATCCATAGACTACGCAGGCGCCGGTGGCGGCACCGAACTGGCGAACCTGGCGCTGAGCCTTGCGTACAACCCAACCTGGTACAACTGGCCGGTTCGTGCCGCTGTTCAGGCGTTCACTGGCATAGAGCCCAAGCCGGACAAGCTGGGCGTGGTGAATGATCTGCAAACCAACACGGCCAGAAACCTGGCCCTGAGCCCCAACTCTGTTCCAAGGCTCCGCTTCGTTGCGGGCGGCTCACCTTACGCAGGCATCACCAAACCCTTTATCTCCGGTAAAGACGATGGCGTTGTACCCGCACATTCATCCTGTGGAGCCACCTCCGCTCAGGGCATCGATTCCTGCACCGGTAACCTCAGCCTCGCGGGCAAGGTAACCAGCCAGAATGGCCCCGCCGGCCTTTACTACAACCACTACCCGGTTTTGATGAATGAGGGTGTCACCCATGGCGGCGTTCTGGGCTCGGAAACCGGTAACATCTCGGTGCCGGTCGTGAACAACACAACCTTGAACAGCCTGCAGGTAGACTTTGCCAGCAGAAGTTATAGCAAGCGTCCATGGTGGAAGCTCTGGGGTTCCAAAGACCGGTATATAGAGGTGCCAGGCTCAGACCAGACCGATATGTCTACGCTGGTGTACTCTACGCTTAACAATTAATAGCCATTGGCATCAGGGATTCCATCGGGCTCAAGGACGAGCCTTCTTTCTTTTTTACTTCGCAAACTATACATTGTTGGGACACACCACTTCCTTAACTCTGGTGGCTATCTATCCTAACTCTGGTGCTCCCCTACACCATGTCTGACGCGCACAAATCCGACCTGCTTCTCGTCGCCGTTACGCTACTTGCCGCTGTAAGCTGGATTTTTTCCAAAGAAGCGATACTCCTCATGCCACCACTGTTGTTTATGGCAGTGCGGTTTTTGATTGCAGGTAGTTTTCTTGCGGCATTCGCCTTGAGGCCACTATCGCGGCTGAGCAATGATCAGATCAAACGCGGCCTGGGCGTTGGGCTGGTATTTGGCATTGCCATGAGCTTCTGGGTAATGGGCCTGTTCCATGGCTCCAGCATGGGTGAAGGTGCCTTCATTACCAGCCTGGGCGTGGTTATTGTTCCCATTATATCCCGCCTTGCGTTCAAGGAGGCGCAACCTGCAAGTACCTGGCTTGCCATTCCCGTTGCCGTCGGGGGTTTGGCTCTTCTCTCCCTTCGCAACGGTTTTCAGCCTGAAGCCGGGCAAATATTCTTTGTGGTGGCCGCAACAATCTTTGCGCTGTATTTCACGCTCAACACCCGGGCGGCGAATCAGCGCACGGTCGTCGACCGCCAGGGTAAAACTGTCGAAAAACACCGCATCCCCGCCCTGCCCCTTACAGCTATAGCGCTGCTTACCGTGGGAATGGTAACCCTTGTCGAATCACTGATTACAGAGCCCTGGCAGCCGACGTTCGGCAACCCTCCACCGCTGTTAATCTGGTGGGTTCTTGCCAGCGCTGTCGTGGGAACGGCTGGGCGTTTCTTGGTACAAACCTATGCACAAAGCCTGTCCACTCACAGCCACGGCGCCGTTATTCTGGTGCTGGAACCGGTTTGGGTATCCCTGTTCGCCGCTGGATGGTTTGGTGAAACCATGACGTCAACCCAGCTCTCCGGCTGCGGGTTGATCTTCGCGGCACTGATCGTTAACCGCTGGAGCGCATTGAGTAAAGCCCTAAGGGCCGCCCTAAGAAAAAGAGAAACCGGCTAAAAGAGGTTGACCAGATACGGGAGAATCAGTATATTTCGCCCCGTTGCAGAATACAGGACCATAGCTCAGTTGGTTAGAGCGCTACCTTGACATGGTAGAGGTCCCCAGTTCGAATCTGGGTGGTCCTACCAATTCTGCAGAGAAAGTCAGTTACTTACGGAGATGGTGAGAACTGGCTTTTTTTGTTTGGCAATATTTTTGCCAAACGAAACACTTATACAGTAGTTCTGAAGTCCCCCCACCTTACGTCGTTCGATCATTTCGTGGCGGACATTCGAACAGAAGATGAGCAAACCAAAAAGGATTTTGCAGCCGACCTTCTTTGGCAACCCGACGCCGCAGGATGGAATCTGGTGCCGAGCTCACAAAATCCGAGTGAATCATTCATTAATGCTCAAACTTCGGCTGCTGCACACGTACAGAATCGATATGTTAATGCACTGATCTCAGCTCCGGCTTTAGATGACATTGAATCATCTCACAGAACTCAATAATCTGGCTTCTGAATACAGCTCTATCGCTGGCCTTCACGCCCTGCTTGTACCGTAATGCCCGCTACACCGAGCCACCCCAACTACGAACCCAGAACGCTCTGATAAGAAACTGGTCAGCATTTTCAACAATGTCCCCGTTTCGGTTTTAGCAGCTTTGAAAATGCGCCTGGGTATGAATCGAGATGTAATCAGACCATCCGGAGGATTCGAGCCCTCCTGGAGGGGTGGGCTGAGTCGGATTATGGCGTAATATCAGCTAGATAGAAAACTCCGGCAGGACCGTCGTGGACTGTATAGGACGCCAGTTTGCCCCAAATCTGCCCCAGCCGGCCCAGGCCAAAATCCTGATTTTATCGAATTCGAGTAAAACTGAAATTACGCATAACTAACCGACCCCATCGAACAGAATTTCTCTCAATTCTTCCGGTCAAACCAGAAACTATTATTCCATTCTCGGCGGCATCGTGCCACGCGAAAAAGTTTCTGCATTGCCCTCTCGACCGAGTTTGGACTTTTTAGCAAGACCGCGCCGACACAGCTCCCAACTAGGATGGTCTGCCGCTTAGGCAGCGGAGAGTTGTTTATATACTCGCCCATAGAATTGAACCCACAGTTGATGGCGTTCCTGGCAGTGTTGGGAGAGCCGAGACACCTCCCCTCTTCCAATAAACTTCATCACCTGTTTCTGGAGTAGTGGCAGCACGCGTATCCGGGTGCCCTTCTTTTTCATCCACCGGAATTTAAAGCAAAACGTTCTGACTTGGGGTGGACTTGGTCGTTAGCTGGTACTGCCTTGGTATTCTTTTTGTTTGGGTGCTTCTGGGATGGTGCGGAGTAGAACACGTTCTCAACGAACAATTTTGGATCGCAGAACATCGGATTGCTCAATCAATTTCAGAAAGTGGACGCGGTGGCTTTATTGTGCCTTATTAATATATACGGGCCGCCATTAAAATATGGAGTGCCTAGGCTATTCTGCCCAGAGCTAGATTTTTTGGCGGCGCTTCAGAGAATATCTTCTACTCCGCCCTTAGAAAACCAACGCAGGGAATGCATCATGAACGCCCCAGAAGTGCATGAATCTACCAAAAAATCAGCGGGTTTTCCTGACGTTCAACAGAGTGACTCAGATCGTTTCGAATTCGTTCCAGCTCTCGATATCTCCACGCCGTACGCCGTCATTAAGCATTACGGGGAAGGGGCAACCTGCGAGAAAATTGATGACGTTCCTAAATATCGGGTTTTGAGCGATTGGACAGCCGTTCATTCCAGAGAGTTTGAGGGGCGAATTAGCGCACTGCCGTTTTTCTCACCTATAGGCAGCCTTTCAGCGAAAGAAGCGAAAACATTTCTTCTCGAATATCGACTGATCATCGAATGCGAGAAAAAGAGTTTATCCTGGAAGCGCTCCGAACTGTCAAAACTTGAGACCGATGCGCAGCTTAGTGATGCCTGGGAACAGTTCGAGTCTAAATTCGGCACAGGTAACCTACATGCTCAAATCGCTGATTGGATTGAACTTCAGGAATCCGCGAGCCACCAAGACTATTCAGCAAGCAGGCTTTTGGATAAGTTTTTGCACTCGCTTACCAAGAAGCGAGACCTCACCGGTGGACTTGGCGCCGCAACCATCGCCATATTTGGGGTTATAGTAAGTATTTTAAGTGTAGGTGTGATCACTGCGCTTATCGAGGCCTTCAGGAATCAAACGTTACCATCGTCGACGACGGCTACAGAGTCCCTTTTCTTTGTGATAGCGATTATAATGCTGATCAGGTTTATCTATGGCCGTGAACAACAAGTAAAAACCAAAGCCGATTGTGCCCGGCTCATCTATCAAGCTAGGCAACTCGCGATTGCCAGAGCACATAGAGAAGTTCATGTTCGCCAGCAGGACCTCTTGACACTTTTGGCTACCATGCCACCGCCACAGGCCTTGGACATCTTCACGCAAGCGTTCCGGAGAATCAGGATCATCCATGTAGATCTAGCCAAGCCTGTCGACAAACCAAGTGAGGCGCTCCTGGAAAGCCTGGAAGAGAACATTCGACGAACGCTCTGGGCGCTCTCTCGGCTCTTTCTCCAATATCAGCATAAGCCTCAGGCCAAGCGTTGTTCGGCGCATATCGCGCTATGGGTAGACCGAGAAAAGCTGGAAAACAGCTGCAAACTCAAGAGCCTACTCAAGTTTGTCGAGAACGATTCAGCAAAACTACAAGGACTGGCCGGTGCCTTACACGTCGATCCCAAGCTGTCGGCATTCTGTAGTGGTTCAATGATTCCGGACACCAACGTAGGTGGTAATATCGCCACCATAAGTGAGGTGTCTGATGACCAGGA